>NZ_JAJNAG010000033.1 GCF_021010575.1 Limnobaculum eriocheiris
GAGGTGGAATGACCGTTTCGGATCACATCACTCGTTTCAGAACAGCGGGGACAAACTACATCAATCTTTGCCATCAATCATCCAAAGGGCGAAGAATACCACAACACTAAATATGCGTCACGACCCAGAAACTGTGTAAATAGTTTTTACATTTTAAGTCATGGTAACATTTTGTTTTATCAGATAATGTTAATAATGCAAAAATAGAGAGTTTTTGTGTTGCGTTTTATTTTTTTTCAAACCGCTAAAAACTACTCATAGATATTTTTTGATGGTATAATTTATAAAGGACAATTACGATATTGTTCCAAGTCGTTGTTATTTTTATAATTAAATTTCAAGGAAATGAATAAATGAAACCTTCCCGCGTTCTTCTTTCTTCTGTTGTTGCTTTTTCTTTACTGGCTTTAAGTGGTTGTGGTGAAAAAGAGCCAGCTAAGGCTGCGGATAATGGTTTACCAGCTGAGTGTAATGAGTATGTTAGTACCATTACTACTTGTGTAAACAAACTGGGTAAAGACAACAAGGCTATGGCCGATCAGTTTAAAACTCAGATGGATGCTGCAACTGAATCCTGGAAAAAAATGAGTGATAAAGAAGCTCTGAAAAACAGCTGTAAAGCTGCTATGGATGCATTCAAACCTACTCTGTCTCAATTGGGCTGTTAATCTAAAATACTCACGCCGTAATTAGATGATTACGGCGTGGTATTATCTAAGTTAATTTATTAATAATTTAATTAGTCCTGTTTCCTTCTATTTTAACTTTCAGGTTTTTTATCGATAAATTATATCGATTTGAAATTTATTCCTTTAAATACGCGTAGGGGATTTCCCCGTTCTATCTGATGATGGAACATGCGTCGTTCCGCCTTTAGTTCAGCGTCGGCTTGTTGACGCAACTGTTCCAAACGGTGTGCAATCAATAAAATCGCCAGGCGCTTATTGGCATGCTGATTTCTTTCCGACTGTACTTTGACGGTTATTCCACTGGCAATATGCGTTGCCCTGATAGCGGAATCGGTTTTATTAACGTGTTGTCCGCCGGGGCCTGATGAACGCAATGATTCAAACTGAATTTCGCTTTCTAACTCTGGATTATTTTGCTCAAATCGGGCAATACCAATAAACCAATTCTTGCGGCCATGGTTAGGCCGGTAGGGACTATTACATATCCATAATACCGAACCACACCAGTTATCCGCCAACCGATCTGCGGCGCTGCCGCTGAGGGAAATCAGCACTGAACGGTAGCCATCAGGCTGTCTGGCGGGTTCAGTTTCCAGACATTCAACCTGCACATTAATGGCGTTAGCTTCTTTTATCAGTTGCTTTAGCGCTTTGCCAACGGCCAGACAACATTCATCTGGCCCCTGAGCAGAGGAGATCTGCAAGAGTATCATTCGCTTTTCCCTCCACTGGTTTTATAGGTCAAAATCGGTTTCAGTCGAGCCAGAATGTTGATCAGTCCGGCTCCAACCATGCTATCAATAACGCTTTCAACCGATTTATAAGCCTGTGGTGCTTCTTCATAAATGAGTTGGCGATCCTGACAAATAACCCGACTTCCCAATTCGGTACGGCTTAACTGAACCGGAGAGAAACGCTCAGACAAACGACCTTTACACTCTGTTCTCATCCATTTTCGACCGGCACCATGAGCCAATGAATGCAGGCTGACATCCGATACAATTGGCATGACCAGATAGCTATAGTCGCCCCGAGAACCCGGTATAATCACCGGACCGCGATTAGCAGGGCTGGCACCTTTACGGTGTAGCCAACCATCAGTGCCGCCAATCTGCGCGGCTTCAACCAGATTGTGGTTAATATCCAGCAGGAATTCACCCGTTGTTTTTATGTGTTCCAGCAACCGTTGAGCGATAAGGCGACGATTTAGTTCGGCAAATCTTAACGCCTGATGATGCTCACTCAGGTATTCATCTGCTTCAGAAGTACCCGCTATTAAGCCGCTATGGTTAAAGCGTTCTACATGACGACGTAAAATTGCCTGACCTAATCCACGGGATCCGCTATGAACTAATAGCAGCAGCTGTTGTGGATTTAATCCTGACTGATTAACGATATCAGGCTGATAAACCTGATCGACCTGTTGTAACTCTGCAAAGTGATTACCACCCCCCACAGATCCCAAAGCATCAGAAAAAGGTGATGCTGACATCTCATCTGAGAGGTGCTGTTGTAACCATTCTGAGCTGGCAAAATCTCCCATGCGGGATAGATTTTTTTCCAGCTTATCCAGATTAGGGCGTTTGCTTGGTATGGTGGTTTGCCACAGGCCCATACCACAGCCAATATCATTACCGACCAATGCCGGATAAAAACGGTTGACGGAAAAAAATGCTGCACCAACCGGATAACCTCTGCCGGGATGCAGGTCCGGCATACCCACTACCTGAGCCATATCCGGTAATGAGGCCGTTGTGTTTAATTGTTGGATCGCGTTGCTTTCGATCCAGGTGTCATCCGACGCGATATAAGAGACGCGTTCAGATAAAGGACGAATAAAATTGCCCATATACCAATCCATATATTGGAGAAAAGATAAAATCAAATTGGCAGGCCGAAGCCAGGGAGTGTAACGGGTAGGGTTAGCTCTGGATACGCCTGCAAAGGGTATTTAATTGAATTTGTTGCATGATATACCTCCTTTGCCAGTGAATTGTGGGTTGAATAAAAACGGCGGCATCATAGACCGCCCAATAATAAATAGCAATGCCTATTATTTTAGTTACCCCGTTATTTCTTTCCCACCACGGTTAAAAGCGGTGAATCAAATATTGCTTCAGGGGATATAACGGTCTCATCCAGCGGAATGGATGAACCATATCGTTCTGCCAGTTTCTTTTTTACCGGGGTTGATGTGAGGTCAAATTCCCGTAACTTTTGCAGATTGCCAATCTTCATACCGAGGGCATTGAAATAGATTTTCCACACCAGTTCCGAACAATATTGCCTGTCATCTGACCAGGAAAAACCCAGGTCATAGGGGGCATTGGCATATAACTGTGCAGTCTTTTGTATCTGCTGCTGTTGCCCGGCAGTCAGGGGTTGTTTTAGCCTTTTAGCCACATACTTACCTTTGACTCCGCGTTTAATCCATTCATTTAACGGAGTGTATTGCACACGTTTAGATGCTTCATAGACATAAGGCCTGTTATTTTTGAACAAAATCATTCCCATATGACTGTAAGGAGAGTGAGTTGCCAACTGAATTGCCTGGCTTTGAGATGAGCGAGAGGTGTGAAACAGAATGTCTCCGGCCTGTGGCTGATAACCGTAGCTCTTTGGCAGAAAGATAAACAGCACTGAGACGATGACGAGAGCCAGAGTCGTTAGCAAAATAGGAAGTCGGGTTTGGGTCATATGATTATAGGTGGTTTGAAAACAAGGATGCCAGCATAACTGGCTTTAATGAAGTGAATGTGAAGTGATTTAGGGTAGCGATAATCGGCCTGATGCAGAGATGTTACAAATTAAATCGTGTCACGGCAGGAGCTCTGGATAATTTTGGTTGATTACCATCTGGGGGTGCTGTAGCGTGAAGCAACATATAGTGAGGTGTTGTTTTTTACTGTCACAGGGATTTATGTGTAACCCGTACCGCAATTGAAACGCTGAAAATTCCCCAGTCATCACATCAATCAACTGAATTTTTTTCTCAAACCCGGCACGCTCAACCATACTGTCCATCTCTCCCTGTGTACGACAGCGCATTACCCAAGGTTTTCCACTCTGATGACTGGTCAGGGAGCGGGCAATCATTTCAAGCTGCGGGTGCCATGGTTGGCCGGTATAGACCAACAGCCCACCTTCAGGAATGGTATCCGCCAGCCCCATCAACGAAGCCTGAACATCTTTGTTCTCGGGGAATAACTCATATAATCCGGAAACAATGCCCAACGTTGGGTTTGGTGTCAGCTCCGCCAGACTTTGACGATCGAAAGCATTACCAACTAAGAATTCAGCCTTTTCTGTCAGGTGACGTTCAGCAATCATCTTCTTGCCCTGCTCCACATTCAGCTCGCTGTAATCCCGTAGAAGAATAGACTCAATATCCTGCGCATCTCCTATCGCATCCAGCACATAGCGGCCGTGGCCTGCGGCTATATCAACAATACGTACTGGCATATTACGCTGTTTAAGATCGCCAATGGCCTGGCGAATCAAGGTTTCAATATTTATCTTACGCTGACGAATGCCTCGCCAGCCAATGCTGTTCAGATATTGTTTATCAATAAAACGCCCAAAGCTATTGCTGCCTTCAGGATGATTACGATAAACATAATCCAGCGTACTGCCTGAATCAAAACCGGTTTCAAAACCAAGACTTACGCCTTTTGATGCTTTGCCTAAAGTGGACATCGCTGAAGTCAGACCGCGATAATAATAACGTTTTATCGAATAATGCGGCAGCGGAGCCATGAGTTCGCGATACTTGTCCGCGTTGGCGCTCCAGCGATCTTCTTCGCTGTAATCATGACGTTGTGGTGCCATAGTAAATAGTTTATCGATAAACGCCCGAATTTTATCAAATGCCAGATGGCGATCTTTCTCACCCAAAGTATCGTGATAAAAACCACTCAGAATATGCTTCTCTTTAACCGATGTATTCAACCGCTGATAAAACTGATGTTGAGGCTTATGGTGTACCACATAATCATCACCGGAAATCAGCAACTGGGTAGGAATAGTGATTGCCGAGGCATCCGCCACAATACGTTCCGAAGTGCTATACAGCTCCAGCAAAATATTTACCGCAATAGCCCGGGTAATCAGCGGGTCCTGATTAAAAGAGTCGACTCGTTCCTGGTCGTGCGTCAGGTATTTTCCTTTAACATAGGAGTTCACATAGAACAAACCGCGGAAACTCCTCATTAACCCCAGACCCGCACGGGCAAACGGAACATAGAGTTTGACCTTAAATGCCGGAGAAGCCAGAATCAACCCTCGGATTTTTGGCGCATAATCATGGGCCCAGGTGGCAGCCAGCACAGCACCAACGCTCTGAGCTATCACGATAACGTTTTCCATCGCCACGCCGCTGTCCGCAGAAACATAGCGAACAAACTCATCCACATCCCGCACTGAAGTTCCTATGCTTGGGCTATAGCCTCTCTCTCCGGATGTCTTACCATGACCACGGGCATCCCATGCATACATAGGTACATTTGGCATATTCAGTTCATCGACAATATGCTGTAAACGACCGGAATGTTCATGTCCACGATGGAAAAGCACAATCACTTTATCGGCCGCTCCCTCATGCTGAGGCCAGCAACGATAGAATAATTCCGTTCCATCGGAGGTTTTAAACCAATTCTCTGTTGCAGTACGAGGTTGCGCTAAACTCATGACTCTCTCCCTTGTGCATTATTTTGCAGCGATTCAAATCGCTGTTTTAAATCCGATATAAAGACCGCTTTGTCTGAATGACAGTAAACAGGCTCATCAATATAGACATCAATAAAGAAAGGCACCGGTATCCACTGCCCTTTTCCCATGGCTCGTCCCAGACCATGCATAAATACCGGGGTCACCGGTACTTCCGGAAATTGCTGACACAAATACCAGAGCCCTGATTTGAATTCAGATAAACGTTCAGGCTCCCCGCGGGTACCTTCAGGAAACAAAACTAATATTTTTCCTTCCTGCAAAGCCTGAACACATCCTGCCAGAGGGTCGCTCTGTTTGGGATCGCCGCCCCGCACGACAGGAATAATGCCAACTACCCGGGTAGCAAACCAGGCCATCCAACGGTTTTTCAGAAAGTAATCAGCCGCGGCTGCCGGGTGCACCAAATGCACCTTTGATAGCGGAAACAGGGTTAATAATGTTAGCAAATCCAGATGACTATTATGGTTAGCAATGATAATCCCAGGCCCTTTTATTGGCAGGCGTTTACGATTGGCAACAGAAACCCCCAACCATGCCAGCACCACCGGATAGGCAATTAACACCACAAACAGTAAACGCAATAGTCGGTTCATTCAGACCTCCATCGCGAATTAATAGTGTAAATAGTATAAAACGTGGAAAAACAGCGGCGCGGTATAAATCAGCGAATCCAGGCGATCCAAAATACCGCCGTGTCCCGGTAATAATTTACCTGAATCTTTTACCCCAATATCACGCTTAACGGCAGACATAACCACATCACCAATAAAGCCAGTTACGCCAATTAATAGCCCCACCAGGACTGATTCCCAACCGCTTAATGGCGTTAAAACTCCGCCCAATAGCCAGGCCAGGAACATGGTGGTTATCACGCCTCCCACTAAGCCCTCCAGGGTTTTATTCGGGCTGACTTTTGGGATCACTTTAATACGACCAAATGATTTACCCCATAAATACTGGGCAATATCATTACACTCGGTTAAAACTACCAGGAAAATCACCAACAAAGGCCCGGTTTCTGGCTTACCAGGTAATACGGTTAAATAGGCTACATGACTAATGGCGAATACCGTCGTCATAACCCCCCAATGCAGCATCGATGCGGAATGGAGGAAATCCTTATTATTACCAATCAGCACCATACGCATTGGCAGGAACAGGAAAACATACACCGGAATAAACACCAGGAACATGCTGTACCATTCAATACCGATCCAATAATACTGAATAGGAATTGCAATATAGGCCCATAACAAAGGCATATGGTCAGTACGTCGGGTTGGTATTAGCGTCAGATACTCTTTTAACGCCAGAAAGCTGATAATGGCAAAAATAGTCAGTGAAATGGCTCGAGGCGTAGAGATAGCCAGAGCAAAAACGATAACAATCCACCACCAGGTGTTAATTCTCTGACGCAATTCTGTCCAGTCACGTTCCGGTGAACGCAGGGCCATAACGCGAATAGTAATGCTGGCGACAATCAACAAAGCAAACATGATGATTAGCGCACGAATCAAGATTGGGCTCATATTATGGCTCTCCGGCTATGAGTTAACCTCTGCCAGTGCTCTGCAGCAGCGATTCAGGCAGGTCCATACCAATAAAACAGATACCAGAGAAAAAAGTATCCAGCTCCATTCCATGCACACTGGCCAAATAAAAATAGCCAGCGCATAGGCACCAAAAATCAACGCTCTGTCACTTTTTCCCATTGGTCCATCATAGCGCCGGGAAGCACCAATCGTTTGAGCCAGTACTCCACAAAACTCGGTCAGAATAGAGAGTAATACCGCCAGTAAAACCAGCCATGGGGTTGCTCCTGGTAACAGGGCAAATGGCAAATAGAGTGCAGCATCAGATATCACATCACCGGTTTCATTAAGCAATGCGCCCAGCTTTGATTTTTGGTTATATTCCCGTGCCAGTAAACCATCAATGGCATTTAGCGCCATACGGATAAACAAGAATATTGGCAGAATCAGAAACAGCGCCGGATGAGGATAAAAGAAAAGCAACAGTCCGATAGCAACGGATGCTATCAAGGCCGCTAGCGTAACTTGATTAGCCGTTATACCTGCACGAAAAAGACGTTTTAACAGAGGTCTCAATAAGGCCTGAAACCGTGGTTTAAGATCGTATAGAGTCATAAATTGTATTTAAATTCTATATTCTTTCAGGGCCCTTATTTAAGGGCCTATTTTATTGATTTCTTCCTATATTTACATTGTGATAAGTGTTGTTTCATTTTCCGTTGAGGGCATGAATTAATTCTGTATTCCCTTCCTTTCTGTTGATACCAAATCGTGTGATAAAGTTTAATTTACTGAGTTTAAGTAATATGCTTTTTCTCAAAGTAATTTATATAGCCTTTGCGTTCAGAATGTTAATGAAAAAACATTCGACCATTTGAATGGTCGCCGGGTGAAATATTTCCTGACAAAGGAATGCCAGAAACATATCTAAAGCACTTTCTAAATCAGTATGATTGGTTATGATAACGGCTAAATAACGCAATAAAAGCGTTAATAATGCAAACGATAGTGCCGGGTGACGGCGTATCATGGACAGAGTGCGTCGAATGAATGAACTAACGTTAAATCCTGATTCTCGCCGGCAGCTTTGGTTGCGAGCCGGTATCTGGCTGCTGTTTCTGGCACCTTTCTTCTTTTTAACCTACGGCCAGGTTAATCAATTTACCGCAACCCGGGATGATGTTGGTGTACTGGCGTTTAGCTGGGAGTCATCAATTCCTTTTCTGCCCTAGACCATTGTTCCTTACTGGAGCATCGATCTGTTGTATGGTATTTCACTGTTTATTTGTACTTCCCGTCGTGAACTGATGGTACATGGCCTGCGGCTGGCCGTTGCCTCCGTTGCGGCTAGTGTTGGTTTTTTGCTGTTTCCATTAAGATTTAGCTTTGTCAGGCCAGTCAGTGACGGAATGTTCGGTTGGTTGTTTCAGCAACTGGAGATGTTTGATCTTCCCTTTAATCAGGCTCCGTCGCTGCATATTATTTTACTTTGGCTGCTCTGGCTGCGTTTTTATCCCCATACCTCTTCAAAGTGGCGTTGGTTATTACACGGTTGGTTTGCCCTCATTGGTATCTCGGTTTTGACCACCTGGCAGCATCACTTTATTGATGTGATCACCGGATTATTTGTCGGCGTTATTATTAGTTATGCTCTACCCGTGACCTCTCACTGGCGCTGGAAACCAAGTCAGGACCCTTTTGCCCGCAGGCTGGCGGGTTATTACTATTCTGCCGCGTTAATTTTAACGGTTCTGGCCTGTTGGCCGGGAAGTGGTTTTTGGTTGTTACTATGGCCAGCGGTTGCTTTGCTGATGGTGGCATTAGGTTATAGCGGTTTGGGAAGCGCAATTTTCCAAAAGAACACGGCGGGTAAGATGTCACCTTCGGCGCGTTTACTGTTAATGCCTTATCAAATTGGAGCCTGGTGCTCATTTCGCTATTTTAGTGTTAAATATGACCGAAATAATCAGATTACTGAGGGGGTCCTGTTAGGCAGTTATCCCCGTCATACTGTCGCGGTGAATGCCGTACTGGATATGACTTCAGAGTGGCAAAGAAGTCCTTACATCCCTGCGGTTGCCTATATTGCCTGTCCGCAGCTTGATTTACTGGCACCAAGCGAAGAAGAATTACAGCGTTCCGTACAGGCGCTCAATGAGTTATATCCTCACGGGCAAGTGTTAGTGCATTGTGCATTGGGATTATCCCGTAGTGCGATTGTGGTGGCAGCCTGGCTGTTACAGCAACAGAAAGTCAGCAGCATTGCAGAAGCAGAAGCGGTGATTCGTCAGGCTCGTCCGAAAATTATCTTCAGGGAGTCTCATCTGGATGCTTTGAATCGCTGGGTTAAACGCTATTTAGTTTTATAACCGGAAAGGTAACAAATGATAATTGAGCATCCAATGGCCGGAAAAGTGTTGATTGCTACGCTGAATAGCTGGCGTTATTTTGCGGCACTTTCTGCGTTTGCTATGTTATTTACATTGCTGATGTTATTTTTTGCTGACTATTCGGCCGTGATGTTGGCGATTTCTTTAATGCTTGGACTTGCCTGCCATTACTATTGCTGGCGCCTGTGGATGGACACACATCTGTTTAATATTTTTTATCGTTTTTCCGGGGAAACAGAGGTTTTTGATACGGCGATCAATGTGTGTTGGGGAAAGAAAGGGGAGAATAACCGTAGCCTGGATTCCCGCTGGTCAGGCGCACGTCAATTGTTGTACCGGGCCGGGTTTTTGGTATTAGCCCAGTGGGGAGTGGTTATCCTGATGGTTCTGTTTTCGGGTTTTCAGTAGATATCAGTAAGTTGATAAGTACGGATTGTTTTAATCTGTTACATTTCAAAATTGTGCTTGCCTGATATTTATCGTACAAAGAAAGTAGGGTTAATTATGTCGAAGAAATCGACAGCAGATAAAGCAAGAAGGTTTATATGGCTGGTATAAGCATTACTAAGTTATTGATCATCGGTGCACTCATCGTTCTGTTATTTGGTACTAATAAGTTACGTACCTTAGGTAGTGATTTGGGCGCAGCAATCAAAGGCTTTAAAAAAGCGATGGATAATGATACGCCATCAACAGATGCAACCAATGAAGCTGCTCCACAGGTAGAGAATAAAAAGTAATTATCTGATTAGTCTGCTTTCCGGGTTTAATAAATGAAAAAGCGTGCAATAAACAGCACGCTTTTTTATGAAAACGATCCGGCAGTTTAGCACTGCCAGGTTCAATTATTTTACTTCTTCACCTTTTGCCTGTAGGTCAGCATGGTATGAAGAACGAACAAAAGGTCCACAGGCGGCATGGGTGAAGCCCATTGCCATTGCTTCAGCTTTCATCTCATCAAATTCGGCAGGGCTTACATAACGTTGAACAGCCAGGTGATGGCGACTCGGTTGCAAATATTGTCCCAGGGTTAACATGGTGACGCCATGAGCGCGTAAATCACGCATAACTTCAATAATTTCCTGATTAGTTTCTCCCAGCCCTACCATCAATCCTGATTTGGTTGGAATATCAGGGTGCGTTTGCTTAAAACGCTCCAGCAGCTTTAGCGACCAGCCATAGTCGGCCCCCGGACGAACCTGACGGTAAAGACGAGGGATATTCTCCAGATTGTGGTTAAACACATCCGGTGGAGTTGCAGTGAGTATATCTAATGCGCGATCCATCCGGCCGCGAAAATCAGGCACCAGCGTTTCAATTTTAATGGTTGGATTTTTATCGCGAATTGCACTGATACAGTCAGCAAAGTGCTGCGCTCCGCCATCCCGCAGATCGTCACGGTCAACGGAAGTGATAACCACATAGCGAAGCCCCATATCCTGAATGGTTTGCGCCAGCTTTTGTGGTTCATTTGCATCAGGAGCCATTGGGCGGCCATGGGCGACATCGCAGAAAGGGCAGCGGCGAGTACAAATCGCCCCGAGAATCATAAAGGTTGCCGTACCGTGGTTAAAGCATTCCGCCAGATTGGGGCAGGAAGCCTCTTCACAAACGGAATGCAATCCATTCTTGCGCATTGCGGCTTTGATACCCTGAATACGGCTTGAATCTGCGGGTAATTTAATTTTCATCCATTCAGGTTTGCGTAACATCTCCTGACGCTCGGTCTCTACCGACTTTACCGGAATTAGTGCCATTTTGTCGGCATCACGATATTTGATACCGCGTTCCATCTGAATTGGTTTACTCATAGTCGTTAATATTCCAATAGCCTGGCTCGGGATGATGATAACCGAGTAATTGCGTAAATTCCCGTATCAGAACAGGATGTACATGTTCAAAGCGGACTGATTCAGCTAACTGTTTTACCTGCGTCATGTGCATACCGGCATAGCCACAGGGATTAATGCGGGTGAATGGTTCAAGGTCCATATCGATATTTAAGGCTAATCCATGCAGAGAACAGCCCCGACGGATACGTAATCCCAGGGAACAGATCTTATCATGATCGACATAAACACCGGGAGCATCCGGACGGGCTTTCGCCTGAATATCAAAATGAGCCAGAGTTCGGATAACCGTCTGTTCAAGGGCCGTCACCAGCTCTCTGACGCCCATCTTTTTTCGCTTAAGATCGAGCATGACATACATCACTTGCTGGCCCGGACCGTGATAGGTCACCTGACCTCCGCGATCGCTCTGAATAACCGGAATATCACCGGCAGCCAGAACGTGCTCTGCTTTACCTGCCTGACCCTGAGTAAATACGCGAGGATGCTGAACTAACCACAGCTCATCCGATGTGGTACTCGCTCTGCGGTCGGTAAAAGTATGCATCGCCTGAGATACGGACAGATAAGGTTGTACCCCAAGTTGACGTAAGATAATGGTGTCTTGTTGCAAGGAGGTCATCATAACGTTGCAAAAATGGTAACAACATTATACCCACCGATTAGGGAGACCACCAGACGAAATCGGAAGATTCGCTCTTTTAAAGCAATAGGGGAGAATGGTATTAATAATAGGCTAACTATTATTGATGTTGATATGGCACCCGTCAGGTGCCAATTTCGCTCATTATCATCCAGCCTACGCCATATCGATCGGTGAGCATTCCAAACCCACTGGACCAGAAAGTCCGCTGAAAAGGTAAGTTAACTTTTCCTCCGGAAGAGAGTGACTTAAACAAGCGTTCAGCATCTGTTTTGCTGTCCGCTTTCAGGGAGAGGCTAAACCCGTTAAAGTCAGGATGCATACGGTCACACTGACCGTCAGACGCCATAAATTGCGAATGACCCACGCTGACGTTAGCATGCATGATTTTATCTTTCCATTCGTCGGGAACAGGAGTGAGCAGCGCATCGGGAGACTCACTGTAGCGCATGAGTGTGATGATTCTGGCGCCGATACTACGTTGATAGAACTGTAGTGCCTCTTCACAATTACCGTCGAAAAACAGATAAGGCTGGACTTCCATCATATATCCTCGCTATCAATCGTCTGAAGTAAAATGGTCGATGGTTTTCCTTATTTCAAGAATAGTGTCAGCGCTTCAGTTCTGCCACCGACTGCTGAAACAGATGTGACAGGATAATTAAAAGAGGAATAAAGGAGTTAATCTGAAGCGGGGAGCATTTGTCACAGCGGGTTACATAATGGCTATTCAGGACAGTAATAATCCACCTGCATAGCAGGTGGCTTTGACACGGCCCCCTAAAAGGGGGCTAACTGCTGTATAAACACCATCTCATTACTATTCCTGTATTTTCAGTCTGCATAAAACCAAGTCCGTGACTCACATCAATATGATGAAATAAGAAAAATAATCGACTTAGTATTTATTCGGGCAAAGCCCTACAAGAACAATCACCACCTCCAGAGGAGGTGGTTTAAGAATGACAATAAAAAACGGACAGGGAAAACCTGTCCGTTTTATCAATCACGTATTTTTGTTGGCTAATTACAGCACCATACGCACAATCTCGATATCACCCAGCTCTTCATATAGCGTTTCTACTTGCTCAATATGAGTTGCGGTAATGGTGATAGAGACGGAGTGGTAGTTTCCCTTGCTACTGGGCTTAACCTGAGGGTTATAGTCGCCAGGGGCATGGCGTTGTACCACTTCCACTACCTGCTCGACCAGCTCCGGTTGTGCCAGGCCCATCACTTTATAAGTAAAAGAACATGGGAACTCAAGCAGTTCATTCAGCTTCGTTTTCATGGTTGCTCCAACAAAAATTTAAAAAGAGTATGGCCTGTAAAAATTATAGCTCCCGCGGTGGCGGGAGCTATATTTCATCAGACTTATTTATTAAATGGGGCCTGAAATTCGTTTTTCAAGGCGATTAGCCAAACCAGCGATGGAACAGCAACTTAATATGGTCAACCATGCGACCAAAGAAACCGCCTTCCTGCACTTCGTTTAATACCACTAATGGACGCTGTTCAATCGTCTTGCCATCCAACTGGAAGTTAATAGTACCAACAGCCTGTCCTTTCGCCAGCGGAGCATTGATTTCACTGTTAGTCAGGGTATAGCTGGCTTTCAGGTCGTTAAGACGTCCGCGAGGAATGGTTAGCGATGCATTTTTATCCACCCCTAACTGAACGCGATCGGTATCACCAAACCACACTGGTTCTGAAGCAAACTCTTTACCTACTTGCAGTGGAGTAACGGTTTCGAAGAAGCGGAAGCCCCATGTCAGCAGTTTTTTACTTTCAGTTTCACGGCCTTTAAAAGTACGACCGCCCATAACAACGGAGATTAAACGCATGTTACCTTCGGTTGCAGAGGCAACCAGGTTATAACCGGCTGCTGCGGTATGACCGGTTTTTATACCGTCAACATTCAGGCTGGTATCCCACAGTAGGCCATTGCGGTTTGGCTGTTTAATATTATTAAAGTAAAACTCTTTCTCTTTATATACCGCGTATTCTTCCGGTACATCACGAATCAGGGCCTGACCGATAATGGCCATATCGCGGGCCGAGCTAAACTGACCGGCAGCATCTAAACCATGTACGGTGCCAAAGTGGGTATTTTGCAATCCCAGCGCCTTTACATAGTTGTTCATGATATTAACGAAAGCACCCTGACTACCGGCAACGTGCTCGGCCATGGCGACACAAGCATCGTTTCCTGATTGAATAACGATGCCGCGATTAAGTTCAGAAACTTTAACCTGAGTGCCTGGTTGTAAAAACATCAGGGAAGAACCTTTAAAGACCGGATTTCCGGTAGCCCAGGCTTCTTTACTGATGGTGACATTATCATTCAGGCTGATTTTTCCAGCTTTAATGCTTTGGCCGATAACATAACTGGTCATCATTTTAGTCAGGCTGGCAGGATCTCTGCGGGTATCGGCATTCATTTCTGCCAGTACCTTACCTGAGTTATAGTCCATCAAAATATAGGCTTCAGCATCAATTTGCGGGACAGCCGGGATGATAGTGGTAAGATTTACATCATCAGCTTTAACGACAGAAGTCGTACCCAGAGCGATTAAGGCACCCAAAGTCAGACTTTTGAGCAGAGTATGGCGAAATGTTTTTGTAGATAGCGTCTGTTTCATAAGCGGGACAACAATATCCGTAGAAAGTTAATAACGGCCACAGTATAACAGGTGGTCAGCCAAGGGGCACCCAACGCGCGTTGTTTTATGGGTATCCGGTGCCGTTGAATTTGTCCATGTCTGTGAGACGATGAGGTGACAACCCGCTGATTAGCGTGATGCCACCAGAATAATACTATTTGGCTGTCCCTGGCTTGCTAAACGTTGTTGCAATTCTTGAGCCTGCTCTCTGGTACTGAAAGGGCCTAGCTGGATACGATAGTAGGCTCCGGCAACGGACACCATTCCAGGTACATTCAGCTGATTACTTAATCTTTTTTGTACTTCAACAGCCCGCTGGCGGTTATTCACTGCACTGACCTGAACCAGAAAGCCGGTTGAGGTTGCGCTGACCATTTGGGCGTTATCGCGGTCAGGGTTAGCGGGTACAGTGGCGGTTGAATTTGATGCAGCCGGAATATTGACTCTTTCATCTTGTGATGGGGCACTGAGTAACAAGCTATGGTTATTATCTGTAGGGGTTGGTATCGTCACCCGATTGTCAGGCTGGACAGGAATGTTCACGGAGACTTCCTGTTGGGCGCTCAGGCTTTGTTGGGGTGAAACCACCTGATTACCAATTAACGGGCGATCCTGCAGTTCATAGGAACGTTTGGCAACGGCTGAACCAATAGTGCCAGGGCCTGATAGTTGACCATTTGGCGAAACCATAATCACATCCAGTCTTACTTTGGTTTGACCCGTAATATTCAGACGGTCAGCCGCGGCTTTAGACAGATCGATTATTCGACCTTTGGTAAAAGGCCCACGATCATTAACGCGAACCACTAACTGACGGCCATTACTCAAATTAGTGACTCGTACATAACTGGGAAGAGGCAGAGTAGGGTGAGCTGCACTTAATTCATATGCGTCAAAGGTTTCACCGATAGCTGTTTTGTTGCCATGTAACTCCTGACCATACCAACTTGCCAGCCCCTCTTCGCTAAAGTTTTCTGGCTGAGTAATGATACGGTAGCTTTTTCCTCTTACCTTATAATCTTTCATGGTGCCAATATTATAAGGTTCATAACGAGGTTCAACGCCGCTAATTTCTGTAGCAGGCCCGGAATGAGGCAACGGCGGCAATGTCGGTGTTTTGGGCGGAGGGGGTGTTGATTCACAAGCTGCCAGCATGAAACCCATTGCACAAATCCATAGCCACTGTTTACGCATCAACATTGTCCTTAAACGTTTTTTGAAAGTAGTTTTCTGTGGGTATGTACCGACATGATAATACCCATCCCGGCCATCAGCACAATCAGTGCGGAACCGCCATAACTGATGAACGGTAACGGTACGCCAACTACCGGCAAAATTCCACTAACCATACCGATATTGACAAAAACATACACACAAAGAATCATCACTATTCCGCCAATCAGCACCCGACCAAAACTGGTTTGAGCATGAGCGGCCAGCATAAATCCACGAATAATGACGCATAAATAGAGCGCTAATAGCACCAGTACACCAATCAGCCCTAGCTCTTCAGCCAGAACGGCGAAGATAAAGTCGGTGTGGCGTTCAGGCAGAAACTCTAACTGAGACTGGGTGCCATGCAGCCAGCCTTTGCCCCATAAGCCGCCGGAACCAATGGCAATCTTTGATTGAATAATATGATAGCCAGCACCCAGAGGGTCACTTTCCGGATCGAGTAGCATCATTACCCGCCCTCGCTGATAATCGTGCATCAGGAAGAACCAAAGCACCGGAATAAAGGCGGCGATACCCAATGCGGCAACAAATATCAGCCGCCAGCTCATACCTGCCAAAAACAGGATAAATAAGCCGGATGCTGCAACCAGTATTGCCGTTCCCAGGTCGGGTTGCGCGGCAACCAGCATAGTTGGAAAGAAAATGATCACCAGAGCAATACCGGTGTTTTTCAAAGACGGGGGACAAGAATCACGGTTTATATAGCGGGCAACCATAAGCGGAACCGCTATTTTAGCAATTTCTGAAGGCTGAAAACGCACCACGCCCAAATCTAACCAGCGCTGCGCCCCTTTACTGATTTGACCGAAAACGTCCACCAGAATAAGCAGTATCACGCAAAAGATATACAGGTATGGAGCCCAGTTTTCATACACTCTGGGTGGTATCTGAGCCATGACCAACATCACTGCAAACCCAAGAATAGTTTGGGTAATTTTACGTTCCATCATATCCGGATCTTGCCCACTGGCGCTCCATAAGACAAAAAAGCTATAGGCAAGCAGAGCCAGCAGAAAGAAAATCATAATGGGCTCAATATGGATTTTGGTCCATATGGTTGGTTTTTTGTTATCGCTCATCGGTTATTTATCAGTCACTGTCAGTCACCATCACTGGGTGATGCATTAAGTTCAGGCATTGCTGTGTTCTGATCGTTCAGCAATATGTGGTCAAGAATACGGCGTACAATTGGCCCCGCATTACCACCGCCACCGCCGCCGTTTTCAAGGATCATTGAAACAGCAACTCTTGGACTATCATAAGGGGCAAAACCAACAAACAGTGCGTGGTCGCGCAGGTGTTCTGAAATCTTTTTAGCATTATAGACTTCATTTTTTTTCAGGCCGAAAACCTGAGCGGTTCCTGATTTGCCTGCCGCCTTATAGGGCGTACCGGCAAATATGCGACGAGCCGTACCGTTAGGACGAGAAACCACACCATACATACCATCTTTGGCAATTTCCCAGAAACCAGACTTTATATCCCCAATGTGGATATTCTCTTTCTGCTGATAAGGGACCAGTTTGCCGTTAATTTTTGTGCCACTGAGTAAATGAGGGGTTTTCACTAAACCATCATTAATTAGCGTCACCAGTGATTTAGACATTTGAAGCGGAGTAGCGGTCCAGTAACCCTGACCGATCCCAACAGGAATAGTGTCACCCTGATACCATTGTTTTTTATGGCGTTTCATTTTCCATTCGCGAGTTGGCATAACGCCAGGGTACTCTTCAGCAATATCAATCCCGCTATATTCACCGTAGCCGAATTTTCTCATCCAGCTGGATAAACGGTCAATTCCCATATCATAGGCGACCTGATAGAAATAGGTATCGGCAGACTCTTCCAGTGCGCGGGTAACATCCAGATGACCATGGCCCGAGCGCTTCCAGTCACGATAACGTTTATCTGTGTTAGGCAGTTGCCACCAGCCGGGATCGTAAATGGAGGTTTTCTTGGTAATAACCCCTTCCGATAGGGCAGCAACCGCAATATAAGGCTTCACCGTCGACGCGGGAGGGTAGGTGCCCTGAGTGGTACGGTTGATAAGCGGTCTGTCCGGATCGTTCAATAATTTTTGATAATCACTATAGGCAATGCCATCAACAAACATATTGGGGTCATAGCTGGGGCTGGAAACCATGGCTAATATTCCACCGTCCCGTGGATCGCTGACAACCACTGCTGCACGACGGGTACCCAATAATTCTTCAATATATTTTTGCAGGCTTAAGTCGATGGTTAGATAGATGTCCTTCCCTGCCTGAGGTGGTTGTTCATTTAGCTGACGAATAACTCGCCCACGGCTGTTAACTTCAACTTCTTCATAGCCAGGCTTACCGTGCAGTACTTCTTCGTAATACTTTTCAATGCCCTGTTTACCAATGTCATGTGTGGCTGAGTAATCCTGTAGCTGATCGCTGGCGGCCAGACGTTCTAAATCCTGGGTGTTTATTTTTGAAACGTAGCCAACAACGTGGGTCAGGGCTGAACCATAAGGATAAAAACGACGTTGATATCCTTTTATCTCAATGCCAGGAAAGCGATATTGATTAACGGCAAAGTGGGCAATTTGTAACTCTGTGAGTTTGGTTTTTAGCGCAATGGGTGTAAAGCGACGTGAGTTCTTACGCTCTTTTTCGAAGTTGGCAATATCATCGTCATCTAAATCAACAATTGAACGTAGCTCTTCCATCGCACCCTTCAAATTGCTGATTTTTTCTGGTACCAACTCAAGCTGATAGATTGTTCGATTTTCTGCTAATACCACACCATTGCGGTCATAGATTAATCCGCGGGTAGGGGCGATAGGGACCAGTTTAATGCGGTTGTCGTTAGAACGGGTTTGGTAGTCTTCAAAACGTTTAATCTGGATGTTATAGAGGTTAGCAATAAGAACGGCAATAAGAATAATAACGCCAACAAGAGCAACCAATGCCCGGCGTATAAATAAAGCAGATTCTGCCGTGTGGTCACGGAAGGCGTTAGGTTCTTTTTTCATCCAAAAACTATTTCATTCAATTTGCTATTCACGGTGATAAGGATGATTTGTTGTGATACTCCACGCGCGATAGAGGCTTTCAGCAACCAGCACTCTTACCAGCGGATGTGGTAAGGTTAATGGCGATAAAGACCAGCTTTGCTCGGCAGCACTTTTACAGGCAGGGGCTAAACCTTCCGGCCCACCAATCAGTAAACTCACGTCACGCCCATCCTGCTTCCATAACTCTAACTGTTGTGCCAATTGTGGTGTTTCCCAAGGCCTACCGGGAATGTCTAAAGTGACAATTCGATTACCTTTACCCACGGCTGACAACATGAGTTCACCTTCTTTTTCCAGAATGCGTTTAATATCCGCATTTTTACCGCGTTTTCCCGCGGGAATTTCTGTTAATTCAAAAGGCATATCTTTGGGGAAACGACGGATATAGTCATTAAATCCTGTCTGTACCCAGTCGGGCATTTTTGTCCCTACTGCGATAAGCTGCAGTTTCACCCGTTAACTCCAGAGCTTCTCAAGTTCATAGAGTTGGCGGCTATCTTCCTGCAATACATGAACCATGACGTCGTCCAGATCGACTACCACCCAGTCACCGGCATTTTGCCCTTCAATACCCAGAGGCAGCATACCCGCCTGACGAGCAGATTGAACAACGTGATCGGCAATTGACAGAACATGTTTGCTGGAGGTACCAGTACAAATAATCATACAGTCAGTAATGCTGGATGATTTACTGACATCAATACTGACGATATCCTGGCCTTTCAGATCTTCTATTTTATCAATAACAAATGATTGGAGCTCACTACCTTGCAAAGGTTCCCCTCCTGATAAAAATCTCTTCAAATTATAAGTAACATCTTACCCGATAACGGGCGCGGCAACATCGGTGCCAGCCACCGCGATATAATAAAATGGACTTAATGAATTTTTGTGTTTTTAACCGATGGCGGATAATAGCATGATTCCAGCCTCAGCGGTATAAGCCCTGTTGTTCTATATACTGTTGTACTGCCGGTGGCAGCAGGTCATCGAGGCTAATGCCATTATGTTTACGCTGGCGAATATCAGTAGCAGAAATATCCAGGAGTGGCGTATGGGCAAGATAGATAAGACCATTGGCCTGTTGCTTTAGATCGTCAATATGCGTAGTACGATGTTGTTGCAGCCAGCGCTCCAGTTCTGGTGTATCCAGTTTATCTGTATAGCCGGGGCGGGCACAGACTAAAAGATGACAGTAATCTAATAGCGACTGCCAGCGATGCCAGTAGTGAAGCGTTAGCAGAGAGTCCTGACCAATGATAAAGGCCAGTGGGATTTTTGTTCCCTGTTCACTACGAATTTCTTCCAGCGTATCAATCGTATAAGAGGGTGCCAGACGATGCAGTTCACGTTCATCCACCGAAAAGAGGGGATTACCTGCAACGGCCAGTTTAACCATGGTTAATCGTTGTTGAGTATTGGCCTCTGGCTGTGGCCGATGGGGTGGTACATGGTTAGGTAGCAGGGTAATACGATTAAGACCAACTTCCTGAGCCAGGGCCTCAACGGGTTTTAAATGTCCGTAATGAATGGGATCAAAGGTACCACCAAATAAGGCATGGATGGCCTCACCGCTTTCTATCCTGTCAGACATCTAAACGCGCCTCAGATAAGGGTTTGCCGCACAGCAGCATCATAAGACTTTCCAGACCATCCCAAATAGACTGGCCGAAGTCCTGTTTTACAATTAACTCAAGCTGGGTGAGCAGGGCGACAGCCTGATTCAGTTGGACTGCTGTGAGTCGCTGTAAAGCTTGCGTTAACAAAGGGCGCCGATTTTGCCATATCTTTTGTTGATCGAATAGTGTTCTGAGCGGGGTTTGTTGCATTTTTCTTTGTAAATTCAGAAGCTGCAATAATTCCCGTTGCAGTGTACGGATCAAAATCAGTGACTCGGTCTCTTCCAGACGCAACTGATGAAGGATATGAAAGGCTCTTTTAGCTTTTCCCGCCAGAATGGCATCAATCCAGTGGTAGGGGGTAAAGTGAGCAGCATCGTTAACCGCCTGTTCAACCCGTGGCAGAGTAAGTTTACCGTCAGGATAAAGTAGCGAAAGACGTTCAAGTGCCTGAGAAAGCGCCAGCAGATTGCCTTCATAGCAGTAACACAAGAGTTGTATTGCGGCTTCATCAATCGTTAACTTAAAGGTTTTAGCGCGTTGAGCAACCCAACGGGGCAGATGCGCCTGCTCTGGTGTTAAGCAACTGACATAAACACTGTGTTCTCCCAATGCTTTAAACCAGACGCCGTTTTCCTGAGCTTTAGTTAGCTTAGGCCCACGCAGGATGAGTAAAATATCAGGGTTCAGCAAGGTTGCTAATTGTGTTAACTGCTCGCCAATGGCTGCATTAGCGCCATTATCAGGAAATTGAAGGGTAAATATTTTTCGGCTGGAGAAAAGGCTAAGAGACTGGAATTCAGTAAAGATAGATTCCCAATCGGTTTGCGGCCCCAGGTCGTAGCTAAAATTCTCATTAAAACCCTGGGCTAATGCAGCCCGACGAGTCGCATCCTGACTCTCTTCCAGCAATAGAGGTTCATTGCCATACAGTTGATAACAACTGCGCAGCTCTTCATGGAGCTGCGCGTTGAGTTGCTCAGGATAGAGTCGAATCATTGAACCGTAACGGCACCGTGAGCTGGAGTAGCTGGCTGCTCGTCTGATTCATTTTCTGGTTGTTCAGTGGTTTGAACGGTAATCAGTTTACGTACCAGTTGTTGCGCCAGCTGCTCTCTCATTTCCTGATAAAGCATGTCTTCTTCAGCATCTTTTGCCAGAGCGGTTAATGGGTTATCAAAAAATGAACGGAATACTTTAGCATTAATATTATAAATGCCTTTCCCCGGAAGCATGACCTGAGCGCTACTTTGCATCACCATTTGATATTCAGCCGTAGTACCATTCTGGAATATTGAGACGGTATCCCTGAATGAACTGGCTCCGCCAAGGCGAAGTGATGGTGTAGATTTTAGTGTTTTTTCATCGACAGTCGAACTATCAACGATAGTTACACCACTCTGGCGCAGTTGGCTACGTACAGCCCGGGTCATTGGGCCATAAGGATCCGGAGTATCCAGAATCAGAGTATTTAAATCATGCGGTACATTAGTGGTACCGCGTAAGTTAAACCCGCATCCGGCAGTGACCAGCACTGCCATAGCAACCATGATTGTTACAATAGGATGTCGCACATATACTCCTTGGCTTAACCTACAACCAGATTTAAAAGTTTTCCTGGAACATAAATCACCTTACGAATAGTGACGCCATCCAGATATTTAGCAATTTGAGGATCGGCCATCGCAATCGCCTTAACCTGTTCTTCGGTAATATCAGCGGCTACGGTGATTTTGCTCCGGACTTTACCATTAACCTGAACGACCACCAACTTCTCGTCTTCAATCATCGCGGCTTCATCGGCAACTGGCCATGGTGATGAATCGATATCACCCTGACCACCCAGAGATTGCCACAGGCTGAAACAGAT
Organism: Limnobaculum eriocheiris; assembly: GCF_021010575.1. Lineage (GTDB taxonomy): Bacteria > Pseudomonadota > Gammaproteobacteria > Enterobacterales > Enterobacteriaceae > Limnobaculum > Limnobaculum eriocheiris. Next base: position 22,264 of record NZ_JAJNAG010000033.1, read on the forward strand.
GTGTGGGGTGAACGGATAAAGCAGGCGAATAACGGCCTGTAATGCTTCCTGCATTAGCGCACGATCTTGCTCACTTTCTTGCGGCGCGCGGGTTAATTTATTCATCAACTCCATGACGGCAGCAATGGCAGTGTTAAAAATCTGACGGCGACCAATATCATCATTCACTTTAGCGATGGTTTTATGCAGGTCACGACGCAGTGCTTTTTGCTCATCGTTCAGAGCTGCAACATTCAGCACTGCAACAGCACCTTTTGACAGATGGTCATAAGCCAGACGCCACAAACGTTTCAGGAAGCGGTTAGCGCCTTCAACGCCGGACTCTTGCCATTCCAGGGTCATTTCAGCCGGGGAGGCAAACATCATAAACAGGCGCACAGTATCTGCACCGTATTTTTCCACGATATCCTGTGGATCTATGCCGTTGTTTTTAGACTTCGACATTTTAGCCATGCCGCTGTAGACCAGCTCACGACCCTCTTTATCGAAGGCTTTAATGATGCGCTGTTTATCATCACGCTCTACGGTAACTTCGCCTGGAGCAATCCAGATGCGCTCACCGGTACCAGCGGTGTAGTAGAAGGCATCGGCTAATACCATTCCCTGACACAGCAGGCGTTTCGCTGGCTCATCAGATGTAACCATACCGGCATCACGCAGCAGCTTGTGGAAGAAACGGAAATACATCAGGTGCATGATGGCATGTTCAATACCACCAACATATTGATCGACCGGTAGCCAGTAGTTGGCTGCCGCTGGATCCAACATGCCTTTATCATATTGAGGGCAAGTATAACGAGCGTAATACCAGGAAGACTCCATAAAGGTGTCAAAAGTGTCGGTTTCACGCAGCGCTGGCTGGCCCTTATAGGTAGCTTTCGCCCATTCAGGATCGGCTTTAATTGGGCTGGTGATACCATTCATGGTGACATCTTCCGGCAGGATAACCGGTAGCTGATCTTCTGGCGTTGGCACCACGGTGCCATCTTCCAGTGTCATCATTGGAATTGGTGCCCCCCAATAACGTTGACGGGAAACGCCCCAGTCACGTAAGCGATAATTGATTTTACGCTCACCCACGCTCATGGATACCAGCTTATCTGCAATAGCATTGAAACTGGCATCATAATCCAGGCCGTCAAACTCGCCGGAGTTAAACAATACGCCTTTTTCTGTGCTGGCTTGATGGCTTAAGTCTGGCGCTGTACCTTCAGCGGTTAAAATAACCGGTTTAATCGGTAGGCTATATTTGGTGGCAAATTCCCAGTCGCGCTCGTCATGGCCCGGAACCGCCATAACGGCACCGGTACCGTAATCCATCAGGACAAAGTTAGCGATCCAGACAGCCAGTTTTTCACCGGTTAAAGGGTGAATAACATAGAAACCGGTAGCAACCCCTTTTTTCTCCATAGTAGCCATTTCAGCTTCGGCCACTTTGGTATTCCGGCATTCATCAATAAATGCGTTCAGAGCAGGGTTGCTTTGTGCTGCGCGTGCAGCCAGTGGATGACCGGCGGCGATAGCCACATAGGTCACACCCATAAACGTATCCGGACGAGTGGTATAGACAGACAGGCTGTCATCAGAACCATCAACAGCAAATTTGATTTCCACCCCTTCAGAGCGACCAATCCAGTTACGCTGCATGGTTTTGACTTGCTCTGGCCAGCTTTCAAGGGTATCCAGGTCGTCTAACAGCTGATCGGCATAGGCGGTAATTTTAATAAACCACTGAGGGATCTCTTTACGCTCAATTGGCGTATCACAACGCCAGCAGCAGCCATCGATAACCTGTTCATTAGCCAGTACGGTTTGGTCGTTTGGACACCAGTTTACCGCCGAGGTTTTTTTGTAAACCAGGCCTTTTTCATACAACTTGGTGAAAAACCACTGCTCCCAGCGATAGTAGTCAGGATCGCAGGTCGCCAGTTCACGACTCCAGTCATAGCCAAAACCTAACAGTTTTAACTGGTTTTTCATGTAGGCAATATTTTCGTAGGTCCAGGGTGCCGGAGCGGTGTTGTTTTTAACCGCTGCACCTTCAGCAGGCAGGCCAAATGCATCCCAGCCGATTGGTTGTAGCACATTTTTGCCCTGCATACGCTGGTAACGAGAAATTACGTCGCCGATAGTGTAATTACGCACGTGACCCATATGTAGTCGCCCCGAAGGGTAAGGCAACATGGAGAGGCAGTAATATTTTTCTTTCGTTGGGTCTTCAGTGACCTGAAAGGTTTTGTTTTCTTGCCAGTGGTTTTGTACGTGAGATTCAATATCTTCCGGGCGGTATTGCTCTTGCATGGCGACGCATCGTCCTTCTGTTTTAATTTGCTAAATGACTAGCAGTAGCATTTATCTGCAATTGGGAAATAGATCCCCATAGGATAGCCGATAAGCGTCGGCCTCAACAATACTCAAAAGCATGGTAAATGATTTTTATGTTAAATATTTATCGTAAAACAGGAAGTGACCTTCAGTTATCGGACTCTGAAGGTGATTTTATCTGCGATGATTGATTCTCCCGATAGTAAAACAGGCTGGCAATCAGACAGAGCGAGTAGCCAAATAGCTCTGCTCCTTCTTCAACGGCAGCTTTGATGTTATACATTAAGAATCGAGACTGGTCCGGATGCAGGTTGTACCATAGGTATTTCATCCCAAACAGTCGGGAAAAAACCAGAATACACACCAGGCCAGAGATCATAAAACCATAGTTGGGTGAGGTGGTGAAATTAGCCAATTGCACCAGCGCGCTCTTCATATTCAAAGCAGTATAAAGCAGACAAATAGCAGCAACCAGTAATGACGGATAGATCCAGAAGCCATGATCAATCATATCCAGAAAACTATCGAATTCGCGGATGAACATACAGATAAAAAAGCCAGCAATTAATATGCTTGAGTACCTGATATCGGCTTTTTTCCATGCCAGACTTAAAAACAATATGATGCTGATAAACAGCATTGTTTCCTGAGAAATCTCAACGAATGAGAGTTCATCCAATTGATTACCTATCAGTTTAATGTCAAGAAACATCATTCCGGTAGATATCGCCGCAGCCAGAGAGTAAAGCAAAAATTGCTTTATGGCGCGATACAGGATTGAAAGCTCAGTTTGCATAAAGATTCACAGTCATTAATGGGCGCTTTGGTATAATAACGGTAAGGGAGTGTATCAAAGTGGGATGATTATACAAAGGCTCTGTATAACAGAGCCTTTGGGTATTGAATATCAATCTTAGTGCAGGATTTTTGCCAGAAAGTCTTTGGCGCGATCGGATTGAGGATTATTAAAGAAGTCATCCTTTTTGGTGTCTTCGATAATTTTACCTTCATCCATAAACAGAATGCGGTGCGCTACTTTTTTGGCAAAGCCCATTTCATGGGTAACCACCATCATGGTCATTCCTTCGTAGGCCAGTTCAACCATGACATCCAGAACTTCGTTAATCATTTCCGGATCGAGTGCAGAGGTTGGCTCATCAAATAGCATAGCAATAGGGTCCATACACAGCGCACGGGCAATGGCTACACGCTGTTGCTGTCCGCCGGAAAGCTGGCTTGGAAACTTATTGGCATGGCTGGTTAAACCAACACGATCCAGTAATGCTAACCCCTTTTTCTGCGCTTCATCTTTGCTGCGGTTGAGCACTTTAATTTGTGCCAGAGTCAGGTTCTCAATAATCGACAGATGTGGAAACAACTCAAAGTGCTGAAACACCATACCAACCCTGGCACGTAACTGGGCCAGATTGGTTTTAGGATCGTTAACCGCAATGCCATCAACCAGAATGGTTCCCTGCTGAATTGGTTCCAGACCGTTAACCGTTTTAATCAGGGTAGATTTACCGGAACCGGAAGGGCCGCAGACTACGACCACTTCACCTTTGTTCACTTCGGTTGTGCAATCTGACAACACCTGAAAACGGTCATACCATTTAGAAACATGTTTTAAGGAAATCATCAAACTGTCGTCCTTTTTTTCAAATAAGTTACAAGTAAGGAGGCGGATAAACAGACAATAAAGTAGACGAAACCAGCAAATAAAACCATCTCAATTTCGGTACCTGAAGTCTTACCGACGTTAGTCGCGCTACGGAAGAAGTCCGCCAGACCGATAACGTACACCAGTGCCGTATCCTGAAACAGGATGATGCCCTGAGTCAGCAGCAGTGGCGTCATAGCTTTAAATGCCTGAGGCAGAATAATCAAACGCATGGATTGCCAGGGGGTCATACCTAAAGCCAGCGCGGCGGAGTTTTGCCCTCTGGCAACGCTCTGTAAACCGGCACGAATAATTTCTGAATAATAAGCCGCTTCAAACAGAGAGAAGGCGATCACTGCGGAGATAAAACGAATATCCGTTTGCGGTGACAGACCCAGAAACTTTTGTAGTATCTGAGGCACAATCAGATAGAACCACATCAGCACCATGACCAGCGGTACCGAGCGGAAGGTATTAACATAAGCCGCAGCAATCCAACTAATCCAACGGAACGGCGGTGGTGCCAGACGGAAAATCGCTAATGCGGTTCCCCATGCGATACCAAATACAATTGCGCTGATAGCAATTTTCAGCGTAACCCACATACCCTCTAACAGATAAGGCATGCTTGGAATAATGGTACTCCAGTCAAATTCAAGCATCATTATCCTCCAAAGGTGCCAGGCAGACGGGTTTTCTTCTCAACCAGCTTCATCAGTCGCATAACAATGATGTTAATCAGTACGTAAGCGATGGTGACGGCGAGGAAGGATTCATAAGCGTAGCCGGAATATTCCAACAGCTTGTTTGCCTGCGCAGAAAGTTCAATCAGACCAATGGTTGATGCTACGGCAGAGTTTTTCACCATGTTAAGCATTTCAGAGGTCAAGGGTGGAATAATAATGCGATAAGCGTTAGGTAACAGCACATGGCGATATGCCTGAGGTAGGGTTAGCCCTAATGCCAGTGCGGCACCTCTTTGTCCACGAGGAAGTGATTGGATTGCGGTTCTGACCTGTTCACACACCCGGGCACCGGTAAAGAAACCCAGACAGCAGACAGAGACCACAAAGAATTGGATATTTGGGTCCACTTCACCTTTAAACCAGTCACCAATAGATGCCGGTAATAACTCAGGCACCAACAGATACCAGATGAAAAATTGTACAATTAATGGCACGTTGCGAAAGAGTGCAACGTATAAAGTTCCCAATCCGGAAAGGACACGGTTAGGAACAGTGCGTAAAATACCAAACAGCGATCCCAGAATAAACGCCAGAATCCATGAGCATATGGACAGAGCTACCGTGACCTGAAAACCAGCCCATAGCCAATCCAGATAGGTAGTATTTCCAAACGGGGCTTGTTCTAAGAATATTCCCCAGTTCCAGTTTCCAAACATAACTTAGCCCTTATTATTTCTTTTTATCGGCATCCCTTTACGCCAACGTGAGCGTAAAGGGTGCCAACCTAGAGCCGATAACTGCGATGTAACTCTGTTAGTTCAGGGCTTTATCGTTCGGTGCTTTAAACAGTTTTTTCATATCTTCTGACAGTTCGAAGTTCATGTTCAGATTCTTCGGTGGAATAGGCTGCTTGAACCATTTGTCATAAGATTTCTCTGCTGCGCCAGAAGTTTGCGCTTGAGCAATGGTTTCATCCATCAGCTTTTTAAACTGAGCATCGCCTTTACGCAGCATACAGCCATATGCTTCAAAAGATTGTGGCTTGGCAACAATTTCCCACTGATCGGGTTTCTTCGATTTTGCTCTTTCGCCCGCCAGTAAGGCATCGTCCATCATAAAGGCAACCGCACGACCGCTTTCCACGGTACGGAATGCATCACCATGGTCTTTAGCGCTGATAATTTTCATATTCAATTTATCAGTGTCGTTCAGTTTGTTCAGAATAGTTTCAGAGGTAGTGCCTGAGGTTACCGCCACGTTTTTATCTTTCAGATCGGTAAACTCTTTGATGCCAGAATCTTTTGTGGTCAGAAGGCGAGTACCGACCACAAACAGGGTGTTAGAGAAGTCAACTTGCTTCTGACGCTCTACGTTGTTGGTAGTTGAACCACATTCAAAATCAAAAGTACCGTTCTGCAGCAATGGAATGCGGTTTTGAGAAGTAATAGGAATTAATTTGACCTGAAGGTTTGGTAAGTCCAGTTTCTTCTTAACTGCTTCAACAATCAGATTTGAGTAGTCTTGTGAATAACCGACAACATTCTGCTGATTATCATAATAAGAGAAAGGAACAGAAGATTCCCGGTGACCAACGGTAATAACACCCGAGTCCTTGATCTTCTTCAGCGTACCGTCCAAATCCTCTGCGTGGAGCGCCGTACTTGTCAGACCCATTAAAACTAGCGGTAGTGCTAACTTGCGTAATTGCATGACTTACTCCTTCATTGTTATCAGTATGATGTTGTAACCGTTTTTTGTAGCCCATCAGTCAATCCGAAGACCGCCAATGATGTAATTAAAATGTAGTTTAATGCTGTGTTTGTGTAAAACAATTAACACCTTGTTTACCAATAATTTGCACCATTAGTGAGCGAATTCACAGATATGCTTACTTTTAGTGCAAATATGCACCTTATTGGTGCGTGCCATCTTTAACAACCAGAAATTTCAGGATTATTTTCACCCTTTATCCGGCTTCAATAGATATGTAGCAAGGTACGTGCCAAGTCTGAGATATGTTAATTTTTTGTTTAAAATAGGTAGGGGCCAGTAAAAATCACCTGAAAAGAGCAGGCTACAGCAATAACTAATCTGTAGCCCACTGAGTTTTTATTTTAAACGACGGGATAACAACCAGGCGCCACCGGCCAGTAATAGGGTAATTAACCAGACCGGTAACGATCCCCAACGGGCATAAGGTGTCATACCGGTTGTTGGTGCAACCTTCACTTCCAGTACCTGACGCTTAAACTGTGGAATTTGGGCAATTACATCACCGCTGGCATTAATCGCCGCCGTTACGCCATTGTTGGTGCCGCGTAGCATTGGGCGACCCAACTCTAAGGCTCTCATGCGTGCCATTTGGAAGTGCTGCAATGGACCAATGGAATCACCAAACCAGGCATCGTTAGAAATGGTTAACAGGAAGTCGGTATCCGGCTTAAAGTTATCCCTTACCTGCTGACCAATGATCACTTCATAGCAAATAACGCTGGTGATTTTATATCCGGCAACATCAATGGGTGCTTGCAGATAACTGCCTTCGCTAATGGATGACATTGGTAAATCAAAGAAAGCCGCCAGCGGGCGCAGAATCGACTCAAAAGGGACATATTCACCAAAGATAACTAAATGGTGCTTATTATATCGGTTAGCGCCGCCATACTGATAAGGCTGCTGGTTGCCCAAGACAATCAGCGTATTGTAGTAATCAGAACGTTGTGGCGTGGTGCGGTAATCAATAATACCGGTAATCAGGGCTGAATTGTTTTCACGGAAATTTCTATCCAGCATGGATAAGAATGAGGCCTGTCTGGTTTCGATATCCGGAATTGCCGCTTCAGGCCAGATAATAATTCGCGATTTGCCAATATAAGGTCTGGACTCATTGACATAAGCTTCCAGCGTAGGCAGCAGATGGTCAGGGCTCCATTTTAACGACTGGGCAATATTCCCCTGTACTAAAGCTATATCAACGGTACGCTCTGGCTGTTCGGTAAACCATTGTACCTGCTTAAGCGGCCAGGGTAGCAGAATACAGAGCACGGCAATAACGCCGGGCAGAATATGGCGTTGGCAAATGGCAAAGACTAACAGACCGCTGATAGCAACCATCAGCATATTGATAGCATCAACGCCCAGCAGTGGTGCAATACCTTTTAACGGCCCATCTACCTGACTGTAGCCAAACTGCACCCAGGGAAATCCGGTAAAGACCCAGCCGCGTAGAAATTCAGTAACCTGCCAGAGAGCAGGGGCCGCCAGCGCCAGACGCCAGACGGTGGTATTCGGCCAAAAGCGGGCCAGTAACCAACCAAACAGCATCGGGTAAAGGGACAGATACGCCGCCAGCAGTAATACCAGACCAATACTGATGGGCATCGGCAGACCGCCAAACTGGTCGATGCTGACATAAACCCAGTGAATACCGGATAAAAACAGGCCTAACCCCCACCAAAAACCAACTGCCATGGCTTGTTTAGGCGTAAGGTTCAACGTCAGGGCAAGTAAGCCACACAGTGAAACCAGCGCCATTGGCCACAGGTCAAAAGGGGAGAGTGAAAGGGTGCCACAGGCACCTAAAATTAATGCCAGCGGCAATCTAATCCGCTGGGGATCAAAGATATGGGCTACAGTCATGTAATATTTAATCTTCTAACTGTGGTTGTGGCGATTCATTAGGAATCGTGACGTGTACCTGAATAATGCGCCGGCTATCCGCCATAGCAACCTTAAACTGGTAACCCTCAATAGAAATGATCTCTCCCCGTGACGGCAGATGACCAAAGGCTTGCATAACCAGACCACCAATAGTATCAACCTCTTCATCACTGAAGTTGGTAGAGAAGACTTCATTAAACTCTTCTATTGGCGTTAAGGCTCTGACGGTAAACGTATGTCGGCTTAACTGACGTACATCCCGGTCTTCTACATCGTCATATTCATCCTCGATCTCACCAACAATCAATTCAAGAATGTCTTCAATGGTTACCAAACCGGAAACGCCGCCAAATTCATCAACCACAATCGCCATATGATAACGTTGTGAGCGAAACTCTTTCAGCATGCGGTCAACGCGCTTACTTTCGGGTACCACTACCGCCGGGCGAAGAACCTGATCGATAGTGAAAGGCTGAGAATCTTTACTCATAAATGGCAATAAATCTTTTGCCATTAAAATGCCTTCAATATGGTCTTTGTCTTCGCTGATGACCGGAAAGCGTGAGTGGGCTGATTCAATAATCACATCCAGACACTCTTCCAGCGGCTGATTACGTTTTAGGGTAATCATCTGGGAACGGGGGATCATAATATCGCGAACGCGTTGTTCAGCGATATCCATGACACCTTCCAGCATATCGCGGGTATCAGGATCGATAAGTTCGTTTTGTTCTGAATCGCGGATAAGTTCGACTAAGTCGCCGCGGTTTTTAGGCTCGCCATGAAAAAACTGGCCAAGAATCAGTGAAAAAAAGCCCTTTTTGGGTCCCGGGCTATCGTTACTTTGTGAATGATCGTCGCTCATGCATTCTTTATTAGTTAGTTAGACTGCGTCTTTTTCCGAGGCGTAAGGGTCAGGATAACCTAACTCTTGCATAATCTCAGTTTCTAAAGACTCCATTTCTTCCGCATCATCATCAATGATGTGATCATACCCTAACAGATGGAGGCTACCATGAACAACCATATGAGCCCAATGTGCGAGTAAAATCTTATTTTGTTCATCCGCTTCCTTCTCTACGACCTGGCGACAGATGACCAAATCCCCCAACAGCGGCATTTCCATACCGGGTGGGGCCTCAAAAGGAAATGATAGCACATTGGTCGGCTTATCCATTCCCCTATAGGTATGATTAAGCTGGTGGCTCTCTTCAATATCCACCAGACGGACAGTAACTTCTGCCTCCAACTGGAAAGGAAGTACCGCCGCATCCAGCCAGCGTTGAATCTCTTGCTCATCAGGTAATCCCTGAGTATTCTCGCAGGCTATCTGTAAATCTAAAATAACATGGTCCATATCTGCCTTCGATTATTGCGCGTCGGGCTCAGAGATTTGCTGATATTCGCGTTTGCGTTGCTCGGCCAGCGCATCTTTACGTTTCTGGTCTTCGGCTTCCCATTCTTCATAGGCGATAACGATACGGGCGACCACCGGGTGTCTGACCACGTCTTCACTATGAAAGAAGTTAAAGCTGATTTCATCAACGTTGGATAATACCTCAATCGCGTGACGCAAACCGGACTTTTGATTTCGCGGCAGGTCGATTTGTGTGACATCACCGGTGATCACTGCCTTAGAGTTAAATCCAATGCGGGTCAGGAACATCTTCATTTGTTCAATGGAGGTGTTCTGGCTTTCATCCAGAATAATAAACGCATCGTTTAATGTACGGCCACGCATATAGGCCAGAGGAGCCACCTCGATAACGTTACGCTCCATCAGTTTTTCGACCCGTTCAAAACCCAGCATTTCAAACAGTGCGTCATATAATGGACGCAGGTAAGGGTCAACTTTCTGGCTTAAGTCACCGGGCAGGAACCCCAGCTTTTCTCCGGCCTCAACGGCCGGCCGGGTGAGCAATATTCTGCGGATCTCCTGACGTTCCAGCGCATCAACCGCTGCGGCAACCGCCAGATAGGTTTTACCCGTACCGGCAGGACCAATACCAAAGGTAATGTCATGGTCGAGAATATTGGCAATATACTGAGCCTGGTTTGGCGTGCGGGGTTTAATCATTCCCCGCTTGGTTTTGATGATCACCGCTTTGCCATACTCAGGTACTGAATCGGCAATTTGTTCTAAAACGCCGGACTCTTTAATGGCTAAATGTATTTGGTCGGGTTCAATATCAGGAATGATTCCGCGTATTGGCGCGGTATCCACATAAAGCGTAAGAAGAATATCTTTAGCCACCTCAACACAGGAAGCTTTGCCAACCAGAGTAAATCGATTATCGCGACGGTTGATTTCAATACCAAGGCGCCGTTCCAACTGTTTGATATTGTCATCAAATGGACCGCATAAGCTCTTCAGGCGCTCGTTGTCTACGGGTTCCAGTGAAACTTCCAGAGTATCAATCTTCAAGTAGTACCTCTTAATCTCGCGATGTGATTAATGAATAAGAATGCTTTTTATACAGCGCTATTTATCTTTAATTATAGATAACTTACATCATTATTCATGTGGGATCTCAAATTCGCAACTATTGAAATAAATTCGATAAAATCACGTTTATGGAGAAACGGAATGAGTCAGTGGCCACCGCCGGTTGCCGTAATACACTGATAGAGGAACCAGGCAACTGAGCAGGCGGCTACGGCAGCCAGAATAAACAGAATGACCAGAACGGGAGATGAGCGTTTATTGATATAAAACAGCAAGACCCCCAAAACCAGCAGCAAAATACACAGTAAGCCGATGGTTGGTAGAATGATCATGCCCATGTTTGACTTTCCCTGTGTCTGATTAACGCTAAATATGGTAAAGAGATAAGCTATTTTAAAACATCATGGCAATCAGTCGCTGCTGCTTACCATGATGCTTTAATACGAAAAGCGACCTTATTGAGGCTGATAAACACCTACGCCTAAGTCATCTTCTTTACGGGTACGGGCAATCACCTCTTCTGGTGATGCCTGAACGCGTAGGTTCATCTGATCTTCGGTTCTTACCAGCTTACCGCGCAGGGAGTTGGTATAAACATCGACAATTTCTACGTCAACAAATTTACCAATCATATCCGGAGTGCCTTCAAAGTTAACCACCCGGTTATTCTCGGTACGGCCGGACAGCTCCATAACGCTTTTACGTGATGTGCCTTCTACTAAGATTCGTTGAATACTGCCTTGCATACGACGGCTGTACTGCATGGCCTGCTGATTGATTCGTTCCTGTAGAATGTACAGACGCTGCTTTTTTTCATCTTCCGAGACATCATCTACCATATCGGCCGCCGGTGTTCCCGGACGGGCGGAGAAGATAAAGCTATAGCTCATATCGAAATCAACATCGGCAATCAGCTTCATGGTTTGTTCGAAGTCTTGCAGGGTTTCACCCGGGAAGCCAACGATAAAGTCAGAGCTGATTTGCAGGTCCGGACGCGCCGCACGCAGTTTGCGAATAATGGCTTTATATTCCAGCGCGGTATGGGTTCTGCCCATCATATTTAAAACGCGGTCAGAACCGCTTTGTACCGGAAGATGCAGGAAGCTAACCAGCTCAGGGGTATCTTTGTACACTTCAATGATATCGTCAGTGAACTCAATGGGATGGCTGGTTGTAAAGCGAATACGGTCAATACCATCGATACTGGCCACTAAACGTAGCAGGTCTGCAAAGGTACAGATACCGCCGTCAAAAGCGGGGCCCCGGTAGGCATTAACGTTTTGGCCCAGCAGATTTACTTCCCGCACGCCTTGTGCGGCCAACTGTGCGATTTCGAATAACACATCATCGCTCGGGCGGCTCACTTCTTCACCGCGGGTATAAGGCACCACGCAGTAAGTACAATATTTGTTGCAGCCTTCCATAATGGAAACGAAAGCGGTAGGGCCTTCGGCTTTAGGCTCTGGTAAACGATCGAATTTCTCGATTTCCGGAAAGCTGATATCAACCACCGGACTGCGGGTACCGCTGGCTTTATTGATCATTTCCGGCAGACGATGCAGGGTTTGCGGCCCAAAAATTACATCGACAAAAGGTGCGCGTTGACGGATGTGATCCCCTTCCTGAGATGCCACACACCCACCGACGCCAATAATAATGTCGGGCCTGGTGTCTTTAAATGATTTCCAGCGACCAAGCTGATGGAATACCTTTTCCTGCGCTTTTTCACGAATAGAGCAGGTGTTCAGCAATAGAACATCCGCCTCTTCAGCATCTTCGGTCAGCTGATAGCCATGGGTGCTTCCCAGTAAATCGGCCATTTTAGATGAATCGTATTCGTTCATCTGACAGCCCCAGGTTTTTATATACAGTTTCTTGGTCATAGACTCGCTACTCAGTACAGGTTAAACCCTATGCAGGGCGCGTATTGTAATAGTTTGTTGTTCCCGTGACCAGCTTAAGGATCGCTTCAACGCTGAAGGAATTGTAAAAATCCGGTACACTCTGTGGCAGTAAGGATTAGCGCGGTGTGATAACAAGATGAAAAAAACAATAAAACAGTATGATGCCATTGTTGTCGGCGGTGGAATGGTTGGCGCAGCGACTGCCCTTGGTTTAGTTCAAGCCGGCTGGTCGGTGGCGCTAGTCGAACATGACAGCCCGGCGGCTTTTTCTCCCGACAGTGAACCCGATGTACGGGTTTCAGCCATTGGTTGTACTTCAGTTAATCTGCTAAAGCGATTAGGTGCATGGGATAATATTGCATCCATGCGGATTACCCCTTACCGCAAGCTGGAAACCTGGGAGTGGAACGAGTCTAAAGTGGTCTTTGATGCCGTTTCGCTATCATTGCCTGAGCTGGGCTATATGGTAGAGAACCGACTCATTCAACTGGGTTTATGGCAACAGTTTGAGCATTGGCCTTCATTAGCATTACATTGTCCTGCTCGCTTAGTTTCGGTTATGCCATCAGAATCTGATGCAACAATGAAACTGGTGAGATTGGATAATGGCGAATGCCTGAGTGCGCCATTAGTCATTGGGGCAGACGGCGCAGACTCTGCGGTAAGAAAGTTTGCCGGTATCGGATTAACCGGCTGGCAATATCGTCAGTCCTGTATGCTGATAACCGTTGAGACTCAGCAGCCTCAGCAAGATGTAACCTGGCAGCAATTTTACCCTTCAGGCCCGCGTGCTTTTTTACCGCTGTTTGGACAATACGCCTCTCTGGTGTGGTATGACTCCCCATCACGTATTCGCCAGTTGCAATCGCTCTCTATGACAGAGCTGGAGAAAGAGGTTCTGCGCGAATTCCCACAGCGTCTGGGGACGGTAAAAGTGAAAGCCGCAGGATCATTTCCGTTAATTCGCCGCCATGCTCAACGTTATTATCAATCGGGTACGGTACTGGTAGGGGATTCAGCCCATACCATTAATCCTCTGGCGGGGCAGGGGGTTAATTTAGGCTATCGTGATGTGGATTGCTTATTACAGGTATTGCTGGAAGCGCGTAAGACAGGGGAAGCGTATGGTTCTGATGCGGTTTTAAGCCGTTACCAGCGCTGGCGCTACCCGGATAACTTACTGATGCAGTCCGGTATGGATTTATTCTATAAGGCTTTCAGTAATCAGTTACCGCCGCTGCGTTTGGTTCGCAATCTGGCGTTAATGGCGGCAGAACGTTCCGGTAAGCTCAAACAATGGGCATTGAAATATGCACTGGGGCTGTAGTTGCCAGACGATGCTGAATGACAGATAAAAAAAAACTCGCTGATGCGCTGAGGAATCCCCAGTAATGAGCAGGTAAAAAAAGACAGGCATAGAGTTTTGTGATCTACTGATTGTGCTATCAATTCAATGAGATCACCTCTATGCCTGTTTACCAAGTATGTCAGAAGTTT
>NZ_JAJNAG010000034.1 GCF_021010575.1 Limnobaculum eriocheiris
GTCTTGCGACACTCTCCGCTAATTTTAAGACGAACAGTACTCAGTACTGTTCTTAATCATCTCGCCAAAACCTACCAGAGTATGGTGTTGGTTTATTAGCGCTGATTTTGTGGGGATCCCTCAGCGCTACGGCGGGATTTTTTATGCCTTCAGAAATAGATTCATTTTGTGCAATGGATAATAAAGCGAGATTATATTGCATCAAATTATGCTTTATTACGCACTGTTTTAGTGCGGTGGAATAGACCGGCCAGCGTTATTATCTTTGACTGAATTCATTTAATCTTATTATTTATCCTCTCTATTTATTTAATTCACCGCTTTTATTTACCCTTCTTTCATGGTGAAGATATCGCTATAAACTTTGTTATTTTCTTCTGAAAAAACCATGTGTTGGATATGTTTATTAATGTATTTCACCACAGGTTTTAAGATGGCTGTGTTTTTTAATTAAGGAAAAAAGCAGAGACATATTTTTATTTTGGCATGCAATTTGCTCTTGTTTAATCGTGGACCATTTATCAGTTAACCATGATTAATCGTTAACCCTTAATCGAGGAGAGGCATATGAAACTTGTCACCGTAGTGATTAAACCCTTCAAGCTGGAAGATGTGCGCGAAGCCTTATCTTCAATAGGCATTCAGGGATTGACGGTTACTGAAGTTAAGGGGTTTGGCCGTCAGAAAGGACACGCGGAATTATATCGCGGTGCTGAATACAGCGTTAATTTTTTGCCGAAGGTGAAAATTGATATCGCGATGTCTGACGATCAGGTTGAGGGGGCAATTGCAGCAATAACTCAGTCTGCTTATACCGGCAAGATTGGTGATGGAAAGATTTTTGTTACTGAATTACAGCGGGTAGTACGTATACGCACCGGCGAAACAGACGAAGACGCTCTGTAAGTCATAAATACTCAACATGTGAGAAGGATGAATAGAGATGAAAAGATTTTTATCCGGAATAGCGATGAGTCTGCCGGTCATGTTTCCTGGTTTTGCTATGGCTGCCGAAAGCGTTGCCGATAAAGCTGATAACGGCTTTATGATGATAAGTACTGCGCTGGTTTTGTTTATGAGCATTCCCGGTATTGCGCTGTTTTATGGCGGATTACTACGCTCTAAAAATGTGCTCTCTTTGATGACTCAAGTGATAGCGACCTTTTCTTTAGTGAGTGTGCTTTGGGTTATTTATGGCTATACCCTGGCTTTTGGTGAAGGCAACGATTTCTTTGGTAACTTTAACGGATTACTGCTGAAAGATGTTCACTTAACTGATGTGACAGGTACGTTTTACAAGTTAATTCATGTTGCTTTTCAGGGATCGTTTGCCTGTATTACCGTAGGATTAATCGTTGGAGGATTCGCGGAGCGGGTTCGGTTTTCTGCGGTAATTCTTTTTGTTTTCATCTGGTTTACGCTGGCCTATTTACCAATGGCTCATATGGTATGGGGGGGCGGTTACCTGTTTAAAATGGGTGCGATCGATTTTGCCGGCGGCACCGTGGTTCATATTAACGCAGCGATTGCGGCTTTAGTGGGTGCCTATATGTTAGGAAAACGCAGTGGCTTTGGCCGTGAAGCGTTTAAACCTCATAATTTGCCAATGGTATTTATCGGTACTGCAATTCTGTATGTCGGCTGGTTTGGTTTTAACTCCGGTTCTGCCAGCAGCGCCAACGAAATTGCGGCACTGGCCTTTGTTAACACCGTAACAGCCACCGCGGGCGCAGTATTGGGATGGCTGGCGGTAGAATGGATGGTTCGCGGTAAGCCTTCTTTACTGGGTGCCTGCTCCGGTTGTATTGCCGGTCTGGTTGCCATTACGCCTGCTGCGGGTTCTGTCGGCATTGGTGGTGCACTGATTTTGGGCATTATCGCTGGTGTTGCAGGGCTATGGGGTGTAGTGGTCTTGAAATCATGGCTAAAAGTTGACGATACCTGCGATGTTTTCGGGGTGCATGGCGTATGCGGTATTGTCGGTTGTATCGGTACCGGCATCCTGACCTCGGCGGCTCTGGGCGGAACCGGCTATGCTGAAGGCGTGACCATGCTGAAGCAAGTGGGTGTTCAGGGGATAAGTGTCGTAGTTTGTCTGCTATGGTCAGGTATTGTTGCCTTTGTGGCCTATAAAATAGCAGATATCTTCCTTGGACTGCGGGTACCGGAAGAAATGGAACGCGAAGGTCTGGATGTCAACTCACATGGTGAGAGTGCATATAACCAATAATCATCTTGTTATTAAACAGAAAAAGACGGCCAGGGCCGTCTTTTTCTATAAGACTAATTGTTGGGGAGGGGCTTCCGGTCGGGCATAAAGCGAATATAAGCACTTGATATTTTACGATCGGAATACCCATTGATGCTGGTTTAACGCATCAAACAACAAAATCCATTACGCAAACAGCGAATACAGAATTGCTGAAATGGCTACCAGTCCCATCAGTACCACAAAAATATTACTCATATGACCGCGGTATTTCTGCATTGCCGGAACCTTACTGATAGCATACATCGGCATAATAAATAGAATCATGGCGATAACCGGGCCACCTAAGGTTTCAATAATACCCAGAATACTTGGGTTCAGCGTAGCAATGATCCAGCAGGTAATAATCATAAACACGGCGGTAATGCGTTCCAGCTTTTTGATTTGTACCGGCTGGCCCTTAGAGCGCAGGGATTTGATCATCAGCCCCTGCATACCTTCGCTTGCGCCAAGATAGTGTCCAAGGAATGATTTGGTAATAGCCACAAAGGCAATAACTGGTGCTACATATTCAATAAGCGGAGTATGGAAGTGGTTAGCCAGGTAAGACAGAATAGAAATATTCTGTGCTTTGGCCTCCGCCAGATTGGCCGGTGACAGGCTTAATACGCAGCTGAACACGAAGAACATAACGGTAATGACCATCATCAAGTGTGCATATCTTAAGATACGACCGCTTTTCTCATCGGCGTTTTTGCCATAAGTCTCTTTTTGGCTAACGGCAAATGAGGAGATGATTGGTGAATGGTTAAATGAAAACACCATGGTAGGGATAATTAGCCACAGGGTTAACAGCAGCGTTTTCATGCTACCTGCATCAAAACTGGTGTTAGCCTGTTCAAAAATTGCGCCGCTCCACTGAGGGATCAGATACAGCGCCAGCAACATCAGAACGGTAACAAATGGGTAAACCAGAATACTCATAGCTTTAACCACCATATCACGACCAAAGTGAACGATGGTCATCAGGCCAAGGATCAGCACGATCGACAGTAACCAGCGAGGTGGCGCAGTCATACCCATCTGAACTTCAATAAAACTGATAGTGGTGTTGGTGATACCTACGCTGTAAATCAATAAAATAGGGTAGATAGCAAAGAAATAGAGCAGAGTAATTAATGCCCCGGCAAATTTGCCAAAATGTTCTTCTACCACTTCGGTAATGTCACCACCCCGAGATGAACCAGACAGAACAAAACGAGTTAAAGCACGATGAGAGAAATAGGTCATTGGAAAGGCGATAATCAACATGATCATCAAAGGCCATATACCACCCAGACCCGCGTTGATAGGCAGGAAAAGAACCCCTGCGCCGATTGCAGTGCCGTATAAACCCAACATCCACGTTGTATCTTGTTTTTGCCATTTAGATGTTTGAATACCCGTGTCCGTATCAGGTATCGATACTGAGATGTCTTTAACCGACATTTATAACCCTCATATGAGTAAAAAGTAGAATATTAAAAACCGCGCGTATTCTAGGGGCAGTTATTACAGGAGGATATGTGTTGGATCACACAATTAGCACTTAAATCGCCCTGAGAGGCTGGATGGTAGTGCATTAGTTTATAATTTAAGCAATCGGCATTGTAAAATTTTTTGCTGGTAAATTAATCAAAAAATAACGACCTGAATTCAGACCGTTATTTTCCAGTGACTTATCAGAATAAATAACTGAAATTAACTGTTATGAAAGCGCATTACACCTTCCTGACTGGTAGATGCAACCAACAGGCCACTGCGGGTAAAAAATTGACCGCGTACAAAACCCCTGGTGCCTGATGCGGAAGGGCTTTCTACCGAGTACAGTAGCCATTCATCCATACGGAAAGTACGGTGGAACCAGATAGAATGGTCAATGGTAGCCACCTGCATACCGGGTTGCAGTAAAGCTACGCCATGAGGCTGAAGCGCGGTGGGCAGAAAGTTAAAGTCAGAGGCATAGCCCAACAGATATTTATGGATTCCCGGATCGTCTGGCATGGTGCCATTAGCCCGTAGCCAAACGTGACGAATCGGTTTATCGATCTCTGCTTTTAGCAGATTGTGATATTTAACCGGTCGCATTTCGATAGGCATTTCATTACAGAAAACGCTTTTCATCGGCTCGGACAGCAGATGAGCAAACTTTCTGGCGATATCGGTTTCTGAAACCAGCGATTCCGGTGGCGGAACATCGGGCATTATAGCAGCCTGATGGTCAAAGCCCTCTTCATAGCTTTGGTATGAGGCGGTCATATAGAAGATCGTATGGTCGTTCTGTATGGCGCTGACTCTTCGGGTACTAAAGCTATTGCCATCGCGAATAACTTCCACTTCATAGTCAACAGGCTGATGGCTATCACCGGGGCGTAAAAAGTAGCTGTGACAGGAGTGCACTTTACGCTCTGGTAATACGGTTTGTTTAGCGGCAGAAAGTGCCTGACCAACAACCTGCCCACCAAATAGTTGCTTTAATCCAAGATTCTGGCTCTGTCCGCGAAACCGATGCGCATCAATTTTTTCCAGATGAAGTAGCGTTAACAGATTTTGTAAAACATCGCTCATTGCGGGGAAGTCCTGTCTGATGGCCATGTGGCCTTGATTTGTATAAATAATATGATGGTCTGATGGATCTATTTTAGTTGGGAATGCCTTGAAAAGGGAGATTTAATCAGCGAAACATAAACTCAGATTATAATGGTGAAATTAATCATTAACTCCAGTGTTTGGCTGGTGTTTATTAAAATAGTTAGATAATTAAACTGATTTTTTTGATGATTTTGAGTTAAAATTATATTTGATATTGGCAATATTCAGGAGGTAAACATGAGTTTTTTAAAAATATTGAGTAGTGCGGCTTTGACCGTAGCATTGGTTGGCTGTAGCAGTACTGCTACACAAAATGAGAAGGATAACGCTATTAATAGTGCGACCACCGTTAGCGGTAGTGTGATCTACCGTGACAGAATGGCTTTACCTGAGAAAGCGACAATTACCGTTACGCTGGCGGATGTATCGCGAGCTGATGCACCTGCAAAAATCTTGTCGACGGTGACTATTCCGTCCGAAGGTAAGCAGGTTCCTTTTATGTTTAACCTGCCGTATAACAATCAGCAGTTAGCCGGGGTACAGCGGGTTTCCCTGTCTGCCACCATCTCAGTTGATGGCAAATTGTTATATACCACCACCTCAATGAATGAGGTTCTTACCAATGGACAGCCTGCCCATGCGGATCTGATTCTGGATCGCGTTCAGCATTAATTGCTCTGTCTGTTGACGGCTGGCACTACTCAATACTGAAGCTTTTTTTAGCATTATGGCGGTGTCAGCCAACCATAGATCTTAAAATTGATTCTGTCTGAACGAGTAAAAAGAACGCCATCAGCCAGCAGCGCCTGTTTCTGGCGAATATAATCCGGCCCGGTTAATGATATCTTGCCCTGAGAATTGACCACCCGAAACCAGGGCAGCGTACTTCCTTCCGGTAAACGACTTAAGATGATCCCTACATGACGCGCAGCGCCAGCCGCTCCGGCTAAACGTGCAACAGCGCCATAGGTCGTTACTTTTCCCGGGGGAATTGAAGCAACAACGGTGTAAATTCGGGTGGGGAGCGATGGTTCATCGTTTTCCATCCGCAGGGTTCCTTCTTGGGTTGATGTGACAGATTTACTGGCTGAAGTACAGGCTGCTAATTCTGCCATAAATTGGTGAGTTGAGTAAGAAAACATCGCTTAGTGTCAGGAGCCTTGCAATTGAACGGCCCATCCCTGATAATGCCTGCGCTTTATGAGAATGAAGCCATCAATGGGGGCTCTGTTGGTTCTCCCGCAACGCTAACTTGTGAACTCGGTCAGGTCCGGAAGGAAGCAGCCGCAGCAAGCGTCGTGTGTGCCGGGATGTAGCTGGCAGGGCCCCCACCCAATTTTAGGGAACCCCTTAATTTCTTAAGAAAAATTCAAGAAATCTTCACCATAATTGCTCAAGTGATACAATTTTTGTGTATCACCATAGGGCAGAATTATGTCTCTTATGCTTTCCCGTCATGGAATCTGGTACTACAGAAAAGTAAATATTTTACCTTGCGGTAAACGTAGAGAATTTAGGCGTTCTTTAAGAACCCGTTCTAAACGTGAAGTAATCCTTCGGCTAAAAAAATTTAGTGATAATGTAAGCACACCCGTTTTAGTACCACGTACTTTTTAAGATTTCTGGTTTTTTAGTCATCCGCCGGTATTTTTCCGGTGTCAGGTTATTCAGGGATTCAGCAGCTTGCAGTTTTACCCTTATCAACGCTTAATGATTGTTTATTCTGGATATACCCGTTAAGCAATAATTACTCTGTGGATATTTCAATTTGTGGGGTGTAGGTAATAACCCGATCTTTTCCGGTTGTTTTGGCATGATACAGCGCTTTATCTGCACGATTAATGGCATGATTAATGCTGGAACGGTCAGAGAGCTCTGTCGAGTCAATGCTGATAGTAAAGTAGATTTTTTCTTTCTCAGATTCCGTTGAAATAACAGAGAGATAGCGAGCTTTCTTACATAGCCTGTCGAGGGTTTTTTGTGCCTGCTGGTTATCACAATCATACAGCAGGATAGCAAACTCCTCTCCACCATAACGGCAAAACAGATCTTCTTTTCTGAAAAAGGTTTTCAGCAGGCGGGAGAATTTGATTAATACTTCATCACCACAACTATGGCCGAAGCGGTCGTTAATATGTTTAAAGTTATCAATATCTATCAGCGCCAGTGATGCTCCGTACTGCTGGTCCGCCGGTAAATAACGAATAGCATCCAGAAATGCACGTCGGTTAGATATACCGGTCAGATAATCGGTGGTGGCACTTAGTTGAAGCTTACGAATTAGTTCCTTATTACGGTTCTCCAGACGGTATTTCTCTATCTGAATTTTTTTCAGTTTAATCAGCGACTGAATAATGGATTCCAGTTCGAAACTGAAACGGCTTTGGTTTTCATTAAAGTTAATATTCAGATCATTATTGGAGAGCTGGGTAACGGCTTTCTGAACCAGGGTAAATGCGCCACTAAGTTTATAGATCATGACTGAAATAGGCAGGATGGCGAACAGAAAGAAGATCGCCAGAAAACACACCATGCTATAGATTTTGATTCTGGACAGGTAAATTTGGCTAGCTGAAATATCGGTAGCTTCACTCAATAGCATTTGGTTTAAGCTTGAAAGATGGTATTTTGCCTGAAAGTAAGAGTGATTAACCCGTTGTAATCCAACATCATTGATAATACTGCTATCAAAATTATTGTAAATGAGATGCTTTATTTTAATGGTGTCGTGACTGAAAATTTCGTTAACTAAAGTATCAATTTCTTCACTTTGATTGCTGTGCTTAAGGTAATTCTTTTGTATTGAAATTAGCCGGTTTTCTGTTTCATCAATGGCCCCCAACAGCTTGATAGCCTTAATCGCCGATGATTCATCCATGTTGTGGGAGATGTCAATATCAATGAGCTGATCGATAAGTTCAGTAAAAAAACTATATAACTGAGTGGTTAATCTGACGCCTTCAATAGCAATCATAAATTCGGCGGAATGGTTTTGAATCTGAATAATCTGATATTCAATAATCGATTCCAGCCGGTTAAATGAGTAAGCGCTGGAAAAGCGTTTATCTTTTCGAATCTCTTCTGATAATCGTTTAACTTCTAAAGCGGTATATTTGTCATACGGAAATTCATCTGTTTTAGGCTCCTGTCCCGTAAAGGCGATCAGATTATTTATTGCACTATCAACGGGATGATAGTTTATTGGTCCGGCAAGCAGATAAAAATTGGCCATCTTTGAGACCTGATGCTCATCGAAAATACGTTCACCGGCGATCAGTAACAACTGGAGATATTTAATTTTATTTTGTTCTTTGATGTTACCGCGGAGGTCGGATAAATCACTACTAATGGTAGAGACCGAAAGGATACTCAGTGAGGTAATAATGAATAAGATAATAAGAATAAAGAAATTTCTAATTTTCATCATTAAGGTTCCATATAAAACTCACAACCTCAATGTCATGGTAATTAGTAGCCCCCATTTTAGCACAGTTTAAAGGCCAATCAATTTGTCTTTACCGTATTAATGTTACTGAATTACCACCAGATAAAAGCATAATTGTGGTTTTTCGATAATACTTTACCGGTAGCCGGGATTGTTATTGCCGGTTACAGGATAAATCCATGTTATGGTTAATCTGAAAAATGATCGTGTTACGAACTACCGATAATCAGACCGGTGGCGAAAACCAGCAATCCTCCTACTACCACCTGAAACGCAGCCTGAAGAAATGGCGTATCCATGTAGCGGTTACGGATCCAGGATATGGCTGCCAGTTCAAATATAACCACCACGCCGGAAACGGCCATTGCTGTCCAGAAATCGCTGATAAGAAAGGGGAGGGTATGCCCCAACCCACCCAAGGTTGTCATGACTCCACAGGAGGCACCCCGTAACCACGGGTTTCCCCGTCCGGTTAATGAACCATTGTCTGAAACTGCTTCGGCAAATGCCATAGAGATACCGGCACCAACGGAGGCAGCCAGGCCCACCAGAAAGGCTTGCCAGCTGTCTTTCGTGGCCAGCGCTGCCGCAAAGACCGGAGCTAAGGTAGAAACGGAGCCATCCATTAAACCAGCCAGAGAGGGTTGAACAATCTGAAGTACAAACAGGCGATGAGCAGACTTATTCTCTTTCTCCTGCACTTGCGGATTAATAAACTGCTTTTCCAACTGTTCTGCCCGTCGCTGGTGGCGGTGCTCTTCTGCGGCAAGGTCACCTAACAGCTGACGCACTGCGGCATCGGTTGTTCTGCGGGCGGCCTGATAGTAGAAATTCTGGGTTTCTATCTCCATCACTTCCGACTGTTTTCGAACTTTATCGATACTGAGAGGACGACTAAGCCAGATAGGTTTGCGTTCAACAAAACCTTTAACGTCTTGCCGGCGAATTAATGGGATGTGATTACCAAACTTCTCCTGATACAGCTTAATCAGCCGATGACGATGCCGATCTTCTTCCCGGGACATCAGATCAAAAATTTTTGCTGAATCAGGATAAGTTTCCCGTAATCCTTCTGCAAATTCGTTATATATCTTGTTGTCTTCTTCTTCTAACGAGATGGCGAGAGCCAGAATTTCCTTTTCTGAAAGCTCGGAGAAATTTTTCATGATGCCTCCGGAAATCTACTTTATGCATTGCTACGATATTAATCCCTTATTGGTTATATGTAAAAAAACAGGGGCCGCAATTGCGGCCCCTGAGGAGAAGTTAATTTAATCTTAACTTAGGATTTATGTTCAACTGCATGGGAATGCTCAATATCTTCACCGCGCTTACTAAAGCGGCGACGCACCACCACAAAGAACACAGGTACGAAGAAGATAGCCAATATAGTCGCACTGACCATACCGCCCAGAACCCCGGTACCTACCGCGTTTTGGGAGCCGGAGCCTGCGCCGGTACTGATAGCCAGCGGCAGTACACCAAGCATAAAGGCCAGGGAGGTCATCAGAATTGGACGTAAACGCATACGTACCGCATCCAGCGTTGCTTCAATAAGGCCCTTATTTTCTTTGTCCATCAGGTCTTTGGCGAACTCTACAATCAGTATGGCGTTTTTCGCCGAGAGCCCCACGGTGGTTAACAAGCCTACAATAAAGTAAACATCGTTTTCCATACCGCGCAGGGTAGTAGCTACCAGTGCACCAACAACCCCAAGTGGAACAACCAGCATAACTGAGAATGGAATTGACCAGCTCTCATACAGCGCAGCCAGACACAGGAATACCACAATCAGTGAAATGGCATACAGTGATGGGGCCTGATTACCTGACAAACGTTCCTGATAGGACATGCCGGTCCAGTCATAACCAATACCTACCGGTAACTGAGACGCCAGATCTTCCATCAGTTTCATGGCATCACCACTACTCTTGCCCGGCGCTGCTTCACCCAAAATTTCCATTGAAGGTAAACCGTTATAACGCTCCAGACGAGGGGAACCATATTGCCATTGTGCGCTGGAGAAGGCAGAAAGTGGAACCATCTGACCATTTGTACCACGCACAAACCAGTTATCAATATCCTTTGGCACCATACGGAATGGTGCTGAAGCCTGAACATAAACTTTCTTCACACGACCACGGTCGATAAAGTCGTTTACGTAAGAGCCACCCAAGGCGGTTGATAGCGTCTGGTTGATATCGCTAATAGATACGCCTAATGCCTGCGCTTTTTCCTGATCGATAGTCAGCTTAAACTGAGGTGTATCTTCCAGTCCGTTTGGACGAACACCAACTAACATATCCGGATGTTTAGCTATCATGCCTAACAGCTGGTTACGTGCTTCAGTTAATTTTTCATGGCCTAAACCAGCCTGGTCAATTAACTGGAAGTCAAAGCCAGACGCGGTACCCAATTCGACGATAGCCGGAAGGTTAAAGGCAAATACCATACCGTCTTTAATCTTAGAGAATGCTTTGGAGGCCCGACTTACAATGGCGGACACTTTATTGTCTGCGCCTGGGCGATCATCCCATTCTTTCAGTTTAATAAATGCCAGACCGGTATTTTGGCCCTGCCCGCTGAAGCCGAAACCACCAACGGTAAAGACTGAAACAACGTTGTCTTTTTCTTTGGTAATAAAATAGTCGCTCACCTCGTCCAGAACTTTTTGAGTTCTTTCCTGAGTTGCACCCTGAGGCATTTGAACGGCCGCCAGGAATACACCCTGATCTTCTTCCGGTAAGAATGAAGAAGGGAGGCGAATAAACAGCAATGCCATGCCAACAACCAGAACCAGATAGATCAGAATATAGCGACCGGTACTACCCAGAATGTTAGAGACACTATTGGTATAGTGATGGGTGTTCTTCTCAAACAGATTGTTGAACCAACCGAAGAACCCGGTAGTAGCGCCATGACTACCTTTGGCTACCGGCTTCAGAATAGTGGCACACAGCGCAGGTGTCAGAATCAGCGCGACCAATACTGACAGCACCATCGCCGAAACAATAGTAATAGAGAATTGACGGTAAATCGCACCAGTAGAGCCACCGAAGAAGGCCATTGGTACGAATACTGCCGACAGTACCAAAGCAATACCGACTAACGCACCCTGAATCTGCCCCATGGATTTCCGCGTGGCTTCTTTTGGTGGCAGACCTTCTTCCACCATGATCCGTTCAACGTTTTCTACTACCACGATGGCGTCATCAACCAACAGGCCGATGGCGAGCACCATGGCGAACATCGTCAGGGTGTTTATTGAGTAGCCAAAGGCGGATAACACCGCAAAGGTTCCTAATAACACCACCGGTACCGCCATGGTAGGGATCAGCGTGGCGCGCAGGTTTTGCAGGAACAGATACATGACGATAAATACCAGCAGAATAGCTTCTACCAGCGTTTTAATTACTTCGTTTATAGAGATTTTAACGAAAGGCGTCGTATCGTATGGGTAAACGATTTTCAGGCCAGAAGGAAAGTATTTTTCCAATGCACTTAACTCGGCTTTAACCGCAGCGGCGGTATCCAGAGCGTTAGCACCGGTAGCCAGTTTAATACCCAGACCGGAAGCTGGCTTGCCATCGAAACGTGCAACGACGTTATAACTTTCACCGCCTAACTCAATTGTTGCCACATCCTTCAGACGAACCTGTGAACCATCGGTATTAATCTTTAACAGAATCTGACCGAACTGTTCCGGGGTTTGTAAACGCGTCTGCACAATAATCGATGAGTTCAGCTGCTGGCCTTTTACCGGTGGTGTACCACCTAACTGGCCTGCGGCAATCTGGTTGTTCTGAACTTTAATCGCATTATTAACGTCAATAGGGGTTAACGAGTAGTTATTCAGCTTATTGGGGTCTAACCAAACGCGCATGGCGTATTGCGAACCAAACAGCTGGATGTCTCCAACACCGCCAGTACGGCTGATAGGATCTTTGACGTTAGAACCGACGTAGTCTGCAATATCTTCCTGGCTCATTGAACCATCTTCAGAGATAAAACCGGCAACCATTAAGAAGCTACTGGTAGCCTTTTTAACGCTGATCCCCATTTGCTGTACTTCTTGCGGTAGTAAGGGGGTTGCCAGTTGCAGTTTGTTCTGTACCTGTACCTGAGCAATATCTGGATCTGCTTTAGAGTCAAATGTTAGGGTGATAGAGGCGTTACCGGCCGAATCACTGGTGGATGACATATACATCAGGTTATCGATACCGTTCATGTTCTGCTCGATAACCTGAGTGACAGAGTCCTGTACGGTTTTCGCATCTGCACCCGGGTAAGAGGCGGAGATAGAAACCGCCGGTGGTGCAATAGAGGGATATTGCGATACCGGTAATTGGACTAATGCCAGAGTCCCCGCCAACATAATAATTATGGCGATTACCCAAGCAAAGATAGGGCGATCAATAAAAAATTTAGCCATCTGCTACACTCAATCTCGTTTATGATTTCGCTGCTGGTGCGTTTGATGCGGCATCTTTCGATTTTTCTGCATACTCTTTAGCATTAACAGACGCGCCCGGTTTGATCTTTTGTAGGCCCGTTACAATCACACGATCGCCAGGTTCAAGGCCTTGAGTAACCAGCCAGTCACTACCAATAGCCTGACCGGTAGTAATGGTGCGTGATTCAACTTTTTCTTCTTTATTGATGACCAGTGTCGTTGCTTCACCACGTTGGTTACGCGTGATCCCCGGTTGAGGAACCAGCATCGCATTAGGTTTTACCCCTTCATCAATACGAGCACGAACAAACATACCCGGAAGTAGCTGATTGTTCGGATTCGGGAAAACGGCGCGCATGGTAATAGAGCCGGTGGTTTCATCTACGGTGACGTCTTCAAACTCTAAGGTTCCTTTTTCCTGATAGACGCTGCCGTTATCAAAAACCAGACTTACCGTGGCTTTGCTTTCCTTCTTCAGTGAGCCATCAGCCAGTTCCTGCTTCATACGCAAGAAATCATTACTGGATTGAGTGACATCAACATAGATAGGATCAAGCTGCTGTACGGTTGCCAGCGCAGTAGTCTGATTCGCATTCACCAGAGCACCTTCAGTAACGTTGGATTTACCAATCAATCCGCTGATAGGGGACATTACCTTGGTGTATTCAAGCTTAATACGGGCCGTTTCTACGGCGGCTTTGGCCGCCTGAACACCGGCTTCACCCTGACGGGCATTCGCTACGGCAGTATCGTAATCCTGACGGCTGACGAAGTTGTTTTTCAACAGTGGCTTATAACGTTTTACCGTTAAATTCATCAGAGTTGCGTTAGCTTCGGCTTTAGCCAGATCGGCAACGGCGCTGTTATAAGCCGCCTGATAGGTTGCCGGATCGATTTGATAAAGAGAGTCACTCTCTTTGATCATGCTACCTTCAGTAAATTGACGTTTAAGTATAATTCCGCTTACCTGAGGACGAACTTCTGCAATACGGAAAGCAGATGTGCGGCCCGGAAGCTCAGTAGTGATATTGATTGGTTGTGTTTTTACCTTTACAAATTCAACTTCTGGAGCTGCGTGTTGGGCACCTGCATTGGATTTATTATCGCACCCTACGAGTACTAAACTACTTGAAAGCATTAGCACTGCTGCCAGAGGCATAACCCCTCTGTTTCTACTCATAGATCAACCTCAACTCAATATTTCAATATCAGTTACCGTTAATAGTTAAACTCAGGTAACCCTACGGTTATTTTCAATAAATTTAGCGTGCTATAATACAAACATTCATATGTGTATGTAAGTAATTACACGGCACACCGCACATAAAGCATAAAAATTATGGGCCGCAAAACTAAGCAACAATCCCTGGAAACCCGTCAGCATATTTTTGATGCCGCCATGCAAGAATTTGCCCGACGGGGAGTGTCCAGTATATCACTGAATGATATAGCTCAGGCGGCAGGAGTGACGCGGGGAGCTATTTACTGGCATTTCAAAAATAAGGTCGATATATTCAATGCAATGTGGACTCAAGTAGAGTCTAGCATTGATGACGTAGTGCTGCGATACAGAAATGAATTTCCCTCTGAACCGCTTTTAGCGTTACGCCAAACGCTAATTTTTGTTCTTCAGGCGACGGTTAACGACTTTCGCCGAAAAACTTTACTGGGTATATTATTTCATAAGTGTAAGTTTGTCGGAGAATTGCTCTCATTACAACAAATTCATCAATCTTTATACCTTGAAAATCATGAAAGAATTGAGAAAGATTTATTGCTGTGTGTTCAGTATAAGCAACTGGGCGCGCAATTGGATATCAACCTTGCAGCTATCACGCTACGGGCATATATTTGTGGTTTGATTGAAAACTGGCTTTTTATGCCGGAATCTTACTCGTTAGAACAAGAAGCTCCGCGGTTAGTTGATGCTTTTATTGATATAATGAAATATAGCCCCTCGTTAAGAAACGCATGTTTTTAGCCTCAGAGCGAGATTATCCCATCACAGGAAATAACAGATGCAACGTATTTTGGTTATTGCTAATGGCGCACCCTATGGCAGCGAAATTCTATTTAATGCTTTACGCCTGTCTATCGCGATTCGCGAACAGTCACCGGATTGTGAATTAAAACTATTCCTGATGTCAGATGCGGTAAGTGCCGGTATTCGCGGGCATAAGCCTCATGAAGGCTATAACCTTCAGCAAATGCTGGAGATCCTGACGGCCCAAAATGTTGAAGTGAAATTATGCAAAACCTGTACGGATGGTCGTGGTATTAGCTCGTTACCGCTGATTGAGGGTGTGGAAATTGGTACCTTAGTTGAGCTGGCCCAGTGGACGTTGGCTGCGGACAAAGTGTTGACTTTCTGATGAGTGATGCCATTTATCTGATTGGGTCCAGTCAATGACCCATCCCCGTTCTGCTTTTCGCTCATCACCAACGGTATTGATGGTCTTACTGTTGATGCTGGCGGGCATTTTGCCGCCGTTAAGCCAGATACTGGCTTATCTCTGCCTGTTGTTAATGGATTCCAGTGCCTGGTTTAGTCGCGATTTGGTATTGAGTGAGGGGATTACCCTCAGCAGGTCAGGATTGCTTCAGATAACACGCTGGTTTTGTCTGGCGGTTTTTTGTCTGGGACTATTGGCTATGGGGCATGCCTACGGTCGCTATGCGCGTTTACCCCGACAGCAGCTATGGCGCTATATTCCTTTTTTGCTTTTTATTCTCTATGCGCATGTGGTTTGCATGCTAGTGTTATCAGCAGGGGGTGAACCGATTCTCGGCTATCACCCCTACGATTTTGCATTACTGGTCTGCTTTCCCTTCCATTGGATAGCCTCTTACCTGAAAGAACCCCAATGGTTGCCATTGTTAGTTATGTTAACCTATACCCTGTTTAGTGCAGGCGTATTTACGGCACGTCAGCAGTATAAATAATACAGGTAACCTCAGTCCTTCTCTGACTCTTGCTGTAATTTACGTAGAAAATCCTGTTCAACAATTTTTAGTGCAGCCAGTACGGTTTTGGCATCGATCTGATTGCTCTCCAGCAGATAAATCAGATCGACAGCCAGTTTAACCTCTTCAGGAGCTTGTTCCAGCGACATTGGTAAACGCCTCGGGTATGAGTTAGCAATGCCACTATTGTAGCGGCTTTTTCTACGGTCGGTTATTCCTGATAGCGATAGCCAGCACCATGGATGGTTTTAATCAGTACCGGAGCAATAGGATCGAGTTCAATCAGCTTACGCAGTTTGGAGATATGCTGATCCAGCGTGCGGCTATTAGGCAAATGGTCATATCCCCAGGCGCAGTCAAACAGCATATCGCGAGTGACAACCTGGTTTTTGTGCTGTATCAGGCACATCAGAATTTTGATTTCTCGTAACGATAGCTCAATGACCTGCTGCCCGCGTTTGGCGCACAGCTCCGTTGGAGATACCAGCAGATCGCCAAATTGAAAACTCTGATTCGGCGAGTTTTGCCTGGCTTTCAGGCAGCGACGGGCGATGGTTTTAATTCTGGCTCGGACTTCATGAATACCAAATGGCTTATTAATATAGTCATCGGCGCCCAGTTCAAGACCTAATACCTTATCAATCTCCTCTCCCTTAGCGGAAAGAAAAACCACCGGGGTATGTTCATCGTGCTTTCTTATCTCTTTACATACCGAGTAGCCATCCAGCTCCGGCATCATAATATCCAGAATAATAAAGTCCGGTTGTTGTTGCTGATACTGAGTTAAGGCGACTTTACCGTTTTCTGCGGTAATAATGCTGTAGCCTTCGCGGGAGAGCATATCGCTCAATCCATTGCGAATATGAACATCATCTTCAGCAATTAAAATTTTCATAATGATTGATCCATTTTATATGCCCGTTTCTTTTTAGGTACGCGGAATACATAAGGTAAATTCCAGTCCGCTATCGCGGTTTTCGGCCATCAGGGTACCGGACAGGCTTTGAGCTAGCTGAAGTGCGATCGTCAGACCAATACCGGTTCCGGTCACGCCTTCGGTAATCTCTGATTTCACCCGATAGAACGGCTGGAAGATATGTTTCAGCTCTTTATCCGACAAGCCTTTGCCGTAGTCACGCACGCGGATATAAATACTCTTATCATCCTGGCTGGCACTGAGTCGGACCTTTTTGCCTTCGGCAGCATATTTTTCCGCATTGCTAAGCAGATTGCTGATGATTTGAGTGATACGGTCGATATCGCTGTGGGTAGTCAGGTGTCCCTCCACCGTTAGTGCCAGATGAATGCCTTTTGCCTCAAATACCGGGGTAAAAATAGTATGAATCTGTGCCAGTAACTGGTTGATATCCACCGGCTGCAAATTGATTTTTGGCGATTTGGTAAACGTCAACACGTTTTGAATCAGGCGGGACAGGCGCCGACTCTCACTGATGATCACCTCAAGATAGTGAGTATTCTGACTATCTTCTTCCTGCTCCATCTCTTTAAGCATTTCTGCATACAGCGTGATATTGGTGAGCGGGGTCTTAAGTTCATGGGATACCTGACCGACAAAACTAACCTGTTGACTGGCCAGCCGGGTAGCCCGGTTAAATTCACGATACAGTGATAGGGCAATAATCCCTACCGCCAGAATAACAATGAATAACAGACCAATAGTGAAATAATAGAGCGAATAGTTGCTGTTATTGCTGGCGTAATAGTCAATCTTCCAGGCATGAAGCGGAAAGGGCAGCGCCTGATTATAGGTTGGCTGTTTGGTTTTATCATAAGTGCGGGTCAGTGACTGATACAGCACCTGACCGTTGTCCGAAATGATCAGACTATCCGGTTCATAGTTGAAATCGATGCTGGAGACGATATCTGACAGCAATTTCACATAGGACAGTTTAAATCCGATAGTTCGCTCATTGAGGCGATGCCAGTAAATCAGAACCGGCTGTTGCTGATCCTGCATTACATACCAGCCGGAATCGGGCCGCTTATCATCAGACTGATGCTGTTTAGCGATAAGAATGGCCGGATCCTGAATAATGGGGGTAATCAGCTCAATAAAGCGTGACTCTTTTTGATTCAGCGGATTGTAGGCATCCGGAAACACCAGTTTGTTATGCTCCAGTACAAACAGCGCTTCAATATCGCTGTCCTGAGCAATCAAAGTATTAAGGGAGAGTGGATCCAGTTTCAGGTAGGCCAGAATGGCACTCAGACGAATTTGCTTTTGTCCCAACTGCTGCAAAATGAAATCCTGAGTTTGCGCCACCCGGGTTTTTGCCAGTTGCTGGGTTTGATACTCGTTCAGGGTGCTTTCCTGCGATAGGGTACGGTATCCAAAATAGCCAATCAGCCCGACAATCAGGACAGTGACGACCATAAACAGATAAAGAAACTTTTTAGATTTCATTTCATACCCAATTATATTATTGATAAACCGGAGATTAGATTACCTAATCTCCGGTGCAAAAAGTGTTACTTAGTTTTTAGATTGCTGTTTTTGTGTCTTATAGGTGTTCTCTTTCATACTTTTACGGGAAACTGCGTCGGACTTGCTATCAAGATCTTCGGAGAGCTTTTTATTCTCAACGGCACTGACGCTGGCTTTAGCCTTAGCCGATGGACTGCTGACTGAGTCCGATAATGCGCCTAAAGTGGAGGCGTTTTGCTGAATAATCCAGTTAGCTTCATCCTTTTTGCCTTCGTCCAGCAACTTAATGGCTTTCTCATTTTCAATGTTGGCTTTTTGAATGGCAGAATCAACAACGATCTCTTCCTGTACTGCCTGCTTTACTGCCTGTTCTGATTTGCTGTAAGCAATATCAATGCGGTTTTCCAGATTATCTTTTTTGCTGGTTTGTAAGTTGTCATAGCTGATGACTACATCCGCCAATGGCTTTTTCTCATTCTCTTTGCCTTTAGGTGGGATAACTTCCAGCAGCACATACTTTTCCTGATTGGAGTACAGCTGATTCATTTTTACCGTAACGTTATTGCCTTTAATATCACCCTCTCGGCCCAACAGACGTACTGGCTTAACGCCGTCTTGCAGACGGATAGTAATGGTGACTTCCTGAGCAACGACTGACATCACATCTTTAAATTCACGCACAAACGCTGCTTCCAGATCCGCTGATTTCTCAACGAATGCATGGTTACCGTCGCTGTAGCTGGCCAGCGCGGTCATCAGGTCTTCGTTATAACTGGCACCTAAACCAATGGTGGTAACGGCGATGCCTTGTTTAGCGGCAACAATACCTAAATCAGCCAGCTCTTTGGTGCTGCTTGGCCCTACGTTAGCCTGACCGTCAGAGAGCAGAATAATACGGTTTACCTGATCTTTTTTATGGAATTTATTAACTTCCTTAATGCCTTTACTGACACCAGCAAACAGGGCTGTCCAACCCTGTGGAGTGATTTTGTCATTAATGGTTTTAATCAGCTTCTGCTTGTTGTTGGCTTTGGTAGCAGGGATAACCACATGAGCATCGTCGTCATAAGCAATAATCGAGATGATGTCATCATCTTTCAGCATATTGATTGCCAGTATCGCCGCTTCACGGGCTTTTTCGATACGGTCACCGGACATGGAGGTTGAACGGTCAATAACCAGCGCCAGATTGATGGGCGTGCGTTTATCCGTATCCTGTTTGGTACCTGTTAGTGAAACCTTCAGGTAGTTATGTTCTTGTGAACCCTCCAGAATAATTGGAGATGAAAGCTCACTCTTGGTTATGACATAAGGGGTTGGGGTAACGGCGATCGATGTCGCAAAGGCTGAACCGGATAAAAGGGCCAGAGCAGAAAACAGATACTTTATATTCATCACATAACTCCTGTAATTGGTGGTGTTCCGTCATTATTGGTGAATAAATTTTTGAGTTGTGTGTTTAATGCATAAGAATGTAACAAATTGTAACTACTGCCTGAAGACTGAATTACAAACCCGACTCCCGACGTTCAATCTGCTTTTCAATTCGTTTAAGCGCTTGCCGACAGCGCATTAAACGGC
Organism: Limnobaculum eriocheiris; assembly: GCF_021010575.1. Lineage (GTDB taxonomy): Bacteria > Pseudomonadota > Gammaproteobacteria > Enterobacterales > Enterobacteriaceae > Limnobaculum > Limnobaculum eriocheiris. The sequence goes on from NZ_JAJNAG010000034.1 coordinate 19,730, forward strand.
CTTCCAGCGCCGCCAGTTCTTTTTGAATCTGCTGTTGAGCCGATAGGGTAGTTTGCAAAATAAGCTGGCTCTCTTTATCTCTCAGCATCTCTTGCAGGCGTCGTTCATAGTCCTGATGCTGGGCCAGCGTTTGGTAAATATCGCTGTTAGTTTTTACTGCGGTAGTATTGTTTTTCCGCAAATTCAGGGTGGCCAGTTCTCGCTGTAAGGCCGTGATTTGCGCCACGATGCGTTCAGCAAGAAAAGCCACCTGCTCCAGACGATTTTTATCCACTTCCTGTTTTAGCTGTTGTAGATTTTTTTCTACTTCGGTCAGGTAGTGACTCAGGCGGGAATCGCGTTGGTTAAACAGTTGATCGTCAAAACGGGGAGGCATGACGCCGGAGGCTGGGGCATCAGCAATAGCCTGTGCCAGTTGCTGTACCTGATGCTGTAAAGCCTGTAATAACGCGCCGGTGTTCATAGGCATCCCTGATTGGTGTAAGGTGGCAATAATGGTCAGACGATAGCCTTTGCCGAAAGACGTGAAGACATCTTATATCAGCGGACGTTTGAATAAAAATTGGATGTGGAAATTGTCTGTGATTACACCGATTGTGCGAGAATGACTATCATTACATTGGGGTGAGGACTATTTTTGATTAGGCTGGCCTCAGGGTTTCTATAACGGGCGGGATTATGTATCGATGGTTTCTTCTCTGCCTCGGCTGGCTGGCGATGGGGTTAGCCTGTCTTGGCGTTATATTGCCGGTATTGCCAACTACGCCCTTTTTGCTGTTGGCGGCCTGGTGTTTTGCCCGTTCATCACCACGTTTTCACTATTGGTTATTGTATCGTTCATGGTTTGGCCCTTATTTACGCTACTGGCAGATATATCGTGGTTTGCCGCCGGGAGTAAAAAGTAAAGCGATTTTATTGATCGTTATTACTTTTGCCCTGTCGCTATGGCTGGTCTCTTTATTGTGGGTCAGAGTATTATTGTTGGTGATTTTGCTGGTGTTACTGGTATTTATGTTAAGGCTGCCGGTTATTGATCCACTACAGCAAAAAAGTGATTAATTCCTTTATTGTGACAACTACCAGTTGCATTTCCTGCGGGCTTTGCATAGATTTGAACGTTTTTCGCCGCTGTCCCTGCGTTTATTGATGGAAAAATAGACCCCGACAACGGCGTTATGGAATAGAACCGTTAGTTAACCGGGTAAATATTTATGACGACGACAGAACAGCAGCTAGCGCTGATCAAAGATAGCATTATGACTATCCCTGACTATCCAAAAGCAGGAATCCTTTTCCGTGACATTACCACGTTACTGGAAAACCCGGCTGCTTTTGCCGCAACCATTCAGATGATGGTTGATCATTACAAAGATAAAGGTATCACCAAGATTGTGGGTACCGAAGCGCGGGGATTTCTGTTTGGTGCTCCGGTTGCTTTAGCGCTAGGGGTTGGTTTTGTCCCGGTGCGTAAAAAGGGCAAACTGCCTCGTGAAACGTTGCAGGAAACCTATGATTTAGAATACGGTACTGACGTGTTGGAAATTCATACCAGCAGCATTCAGCCAAATGATAAAGTGCTGATGATTGATGATCTACTGGCAACCGGCGGCACTATTAGTGCTACGGTAAAACTTATCCGCCGTTTGGGTGGCGAAGTCAGCGACGCGGCTTTTGTTATTGAATTACCTGAACTGAGTGGTCGGGCACGTTTAGCCGCTCAGGACGTTGAAAGTTATAGCCTTATCTCGTTTGACGGTCATTAATCCAGAACAAACGTCGTCGCGAATCATCGGCTGTGGTAAGATGTTTCACTCATTTTAATCGACTTTTCTGGTACCAATGAGCTATCAAGTTCTGGCCCGTAAGTGGCGCCCACAAAGCTTTGCAGATGTTGTCGGTCAGGAACACGTCCTGACCGCCATTTCGAATGGTTTGTCTTTAGGACGAATCCATCATGCTTATCTTTTTTCTGGCACCCGTGGCGTAGGTAAAACCTCGATAGCTCGTCTGTTGGCTAAAGGTCTGAATTGCGAAAGCGGTATTACCGCTACCCCCTGCGGTAAATGTGGTAACTGCCGTGAAATCGAGGAAGGGCGCTTTGTCGATCTGTTAGAGATTGATGCCGCCTCGCGTACTAAAGTTGAAGACACACGTGAATTACTGGACAACGTCCAGTACGCACCGGCCCGCGGTCGCTTCAAAGTCTATCTGATTGATGAAGTGCATATGCTCTCCCGCCACAGCTTTAACGCACTGCTGAAAACGCTGGAAGAGCCGCCGGATCACGTCAAATTCCTGCTGGCTACAACCGATCCACAAAAATTGCCGGTTACCATACTCTCCCGCTGTTTACAGTTTCATTTGAAAGCGCTGGACGTGGAGCAGATAAAGGGGCAGTTAGATAAAATTCTTCAGGCTGAACACATTCAGTCCGAACCCCGGGCGCTGCAACTGCTGGCCCGTGCGGCGGAAGGCAGTATGCGCGATGCCCTTAGTCTGACGGATCAGGCAATAGCTATGGGCGATGGCGTGGTCGCCACCGAATCTGTCAGCATGATGCTGGGTACGTTGGATGATGAACATTCCCTGTCGCTGGTTGAAGCACTCAATCAGGCAGATGGAGAAAAGCTGATGTCACTGGTCACGCAAATTGCGGCTAAAGGCGTCGACTGGGAAACTTTGCTGGTGGATATGCTGGCTCTGTTACATCAGGTAGCGATGGTACAGCTATTACCTTCCGCCTTAGATCCACTGCAACAAAATGAACAGCGGATACGTGAATTAGCGCGGCAAATGGCTCCGCAAGATTTACAACTCTACTATCAGACCCTGTTAGTGGGCCGTAAAGAATTAGCCTATGCGCCAGATCGGCGGATGGGTGTTGAAATGACGCTGTTACGGGCCCTGGCCTTTCACCCTAAAGCAATAATAAAAGCGCCAGAAGCGGCAGCGCAAAATACCAGTGCGCCGGTATCACCGGTTTCCCGACCGGCTGCGCCAGCCTATGAGGCGCGCCATGAACCTCAGAGCGTACCTGTCTATACTGCCCATGATATGCCATCGTCAGCTCCATCTGAGTCGCCTGCGCCTGTAGTACCAACTTCAGCACCGGCACCGCAAGAGGAGCAAATAACGGCAGGTTTGTCAGAAACCACTGCCCGGATGCTACAGGCCCGAAACCAACTGCGGCGAAGTCAGGGGAATCCCGACCCAAAAAAGGGTGAACCGGCGGCACCATCAAAAGTGAAGCCGGGATCTTCGGTGCTGGAACGTCTCGCTTCGGCAACCGAAAAGAGTGCTGTTGCCCGAAGCAAAGCGCCATCATCGGCTCCGACTAAAAAAGAGAGCTATCGCTGGAAAGCGCAAAATGATTTTGAAGCGGTTAATGAACCGGTAGCTACGCCAAAAGCCTTGCGCTCTGCGTTAGAACATGAAAAAACACCGGAGCTTTCGGCTAAACTGGCGCAAGAATCATTAACCAGAGATCCATGGGCGGCAGAAATCAACCAAATGCCATTGCCAAAACTGGTTCAGCAACTGGCATTGAACGCCTTTAAGCAACAGCTGTCTGAGAATGAGGTCTGTCTGCATTTACGACCTTCTCAGCGCCATTTGAATTCGGATTCTGCTCAACAGGTACTGGCTCAGGCTATCAGCCAACTGTCCGGTCATCCGATTACGCTGACTATCGTTGAAGATGAAGATATGTCGGTTAAGACACCGCTGGAATGGCGTCAGGCTATTTATGAAGAAAAGTTAACTCAGGCTCGGGAATCAATAGCGACAGATCAGCATATACAAACGCTGTGCCGCTATTTTGAAGCTGAACTGGATGAAGACAGTATTCGACCCGTATAAACGATCGTTGTTAGCTTAGTTAACGGCGATAATTGATTTTTTACCCATAGCAAAGAGAGAGATAACCATGTTTGGTAAAGGCGGTCTTGGCAATATAATGAAGCAAGCTCAGCAGATGCAGGAAAAAATGCAGCAGATGCAGGAAGAGATTGCAAAGATGGAAGTCACCGGTGAGTCTGGTGCAGGTATGGTTAAAGTTACTGTCAACGGTGCACATAACTGCCGTCGCGTGGAGATCGATCCAAGCCTGATGGAAGATGACAAAGAAATGTTAGAGGACCTGATTGCTGCCGCATTTAACGACGCAGCCCGTCGTGTTGAAGAGACACAAAAAGAGAAGATGGCTCAGGTTTCTGGCGGTATGCAATTACCCCCTGGCTTTAAGATGCCGTTCTGATGCAAACCAGCCCACTGTTAGAATCTCTGATGGAAGCCCTACGCTGTTTACCCGGCGTAGGGCCGAAGTCTGCACAGCGTATGGCTTTTCAACTGTTGCAGCGCGATCGCAGCGGAGGTATGCGTTTAGCGCAATCGCTCACTCGCGCTATGTCGGAAATTGGTCATTGCCGTGACTGCCGAACCTTTACGGAAGAAGAGGTTTGTACCATCTGCGGTAATCAACGCCGTCAAAACAGCGGTCAAATCTGCGTAGTGGAAAGCCCGGCAGATATTCATGCCATTGAGCAAACCGGCCAGTTTGCCGGTCGATACTTTGTATTGATGGGGCATCTTTCTCCATTGGATGGTATTGGCCCAAATGATATTGGGTTGGATCGTCTGGAAGAACGTCTGGCATCAGAAAAAATTAATGAAGTGATTCTGGCCACTAACCCAACGGTAGAAGGTGACGCCACCGCTAACTTTATCGCCGAGATGTGCGGTATGTATGGGGTGATGGCCAGCCGCATTGCCCATGGGGTGCCGGTGGGTGGTGAGTTAGAGATGGTGGATGGCACGACACTTTCGCATTCGCTGGCGGGGCGGCAGCAGATTAAGTTTTAGATTTAGTTCTGAGATAGTTTCGTCCATCACTAGTCCTGTGCCTGAATTAACTCTTGTGCAGGTGGCCGAGCAAGAGGCGCTTAGGCGAGCACCTCCTGCACCTCCGCGCCTTCGCACACGAATTCAGGCCGCCTGACGGCGACGGCCTTCCTCCTTCATTCGGCCTTTACGCACCGGCGCAGAGCCGGAGTACTCGCCTCATCCATGAGGCTCGGTCTTTTGGGCCAGCACTTTGTGCTGTTCAAAATTGCTTCTGCAATTTTGTCCGGCGAAGCAGTGACTCGACCAACATTCATGTTGGTCGTGCTGGCCTCTCTCAATCGTCAGCTGAATTCCAGTGCTCCTAAAGGTCAAAAGATTAAGGTCAAAATATTAGGGATAAAAGCGGCTTTGTTATTACTTTAGCCGCAGTTATTATGTTTTTTCATCAATCACTTCATCATTCTCTTGAAAAACCTCACCTTAATCCCCATCTGTTTACCATTCCCATAGCGTTCAGGGCATGTAGACATCTGCCTGAGTAAAATCAAGTAATTGAGGTAAGTAATGAGCATGAAAAGTCAGGAAACCAGAGGATTTCAGTCAGAAGTTAAGCAGTTACTGCATTTGATGATTCACTCTCTCTACTCCAATAAAGAGATCTTTTTGCGTGAGTTGATATCTAACGCCTCCGATGCGGCGGACAAATTACGTTTTCGCGCGCTTTCTAATGCAGATTTATATGAAGGTAACGGCGAACTTGGTGTGCGGGTGTCGGTTGATAAAGAGAAGCGTATTCTGACCCTGAGTGATAACGGCATCGGTATGACCCGGGATGAGGTCATTGATAATCTGGGTACTATCGCGAAATCAGGAACAAAAGCCTTTCTGGAGTCGATGGGTAGCGATCAGGCAAAAGACAGCCAACTGATTGGTCAGTTTGGGGTTGGTTTTTATTCGGCTTTTATCGTTGCGGATAAAGTGACGGTTCGTACTCGTGCCGCAGGGGCAGCAGAAGACCAGGGCGTTTTCTGGGAATCAGCGGGTGAAGGCGAATATACCATTGCCGATATCAGCAAAGCCGATCGCGGTACTGAAATTACATTGCACCTGCGTGAAGGGGAAGATGAGTTTCTGGATGACTGGCGCGTGCGTTCCATTATCAGTAAATACTCCGACCACATTGCATTACCGGTAGAAATTCAGGTTACCGCAGAGAAAGAGGGTGAAGAACCGGTTGTTAGCTGGGAAAAAATTAATAAAGCTCAGGCGCTGTGGACCCGCAATAAAGCGGAAGTGACAGATGAAGAGTATAACGAATTTTATAAGCACGTTTCCCATGACTTTAGCGACCCGCTGGCCTGGAGCCACAATCGGGTAGAAGGTAAACAAGAGTATACCAGCCTGCTGTATATCCCTTCTCAGGCTCCCTGGGATCTATGGAACCGCGACCATAAGCATGGACTGAAGCTGTACGTACAGCGCGTATTCATTATGGATGATGCCGAACAGTTTATGCCGAACTACTTGCGTTTTGTTCGCGGTCTGATTGACTCTAATGATTTACCGCTGAACGTATCCCGTGAGATTCTGCAAGATAACCGCATTACTCAAAGCCTGCGCAATGCCTGTACTAAGCGGGTTCTGCAAATGCTGGAAAAGCTGGCTAAGAATGACGCAGACAAGTACCAGCAGTTCTGGCAGCAGTTTGGTTTAGTGTTAAAAGAAGGTCCGGCAGAAGACGGTTCCAACCGTGAGACCATTGCCAGCCTGTTACGCTTTGCCTCCACCCATAATGACAGTGATGCACAAACCGTTTCACTGGCTGATTACATCAGCCGTATGCAAGAAGGTCAGGAGAAGATTTACTACATTACCGCGGATAGCTACGCAGCAGCAAAAAACAGCCCGCATCTGGAGCTGTTCCGTAAAAAAGGTATTGAAGTTCTGCTGTTATCCGACCGTATTGATGAGTGGATGATGAGCTATCTGACCGAGTTTGACGGTAAGTCATTCCAGTCCGTTAGCAAAGCCGATGAAGCACTGGATAAGCTGGCCGATGCGGAAACCGAAGAGCAGAAAGAGGCTGAAAAAGCGCTGGAACCTTTTGTTGACCGCACCAAAACCCTGTTAGGGGATAGAGTGAAAGAAGTTCGCCTGACCCATCGCTTAACCGATACGCCAGCGGTGGTGACTACGGATGCCGATGAAATGTCGACCCAAATGGCTAAACTGTTTGCGGCAGCAGGTCAGAAAGCACCAGAAGTGAAATACATCTTTGAGCTGAATCCGGACCATGCACTGGTTAAACGCGCATCAGAAGTTACCGATGATGCAACCTTTGGTGAGTGGATTGAGTTACTGTTAGATCAGGCATTACTGGCAGAAAAGGGCAGTCTGGACGATCCAAACAGCTTTATCCGCCGTATGAACCAACTACTGTTGAAGTAATGATAGTAGAAAGTTAACCGCGCTAAACAGGCCGATAGTCCATATCGGCCTGTTAATTTTATAACCATACGGGAAATAAAATCAGTGAAAATACAAAAATAGTATATTTATTTCAGTGGGTTAATATGCGTTTTTGTTTATTATGGTCTTTGTCTCTGCTCAATCTGCCTCTTGAGCATCCTGACGTAGGGTGATAAGGTTCGCTGGTTTTTCATAATTTTTATATAAAAGCTAAAATTCTAGGGGATTTACGCAATGCGTATCATTCTGCTTGGCGCTCCCGGCGCCGGTAAAGGCACTCAGGCTCAATTTATCATGGAGAAGTACGGTATTCCGCAAATCTCCACCGGCGATATGCTGCGCGCAGCAGTAAAAGCAGGTTCTGAATTGGGTAAGCAAGCAAAAGAACTGATGGATGCCGGTAAGTTAGTGACCGACGAACTGGTTATCGCTTTGGTGAAAGAGCGTATCGCTCAGCCAGATTGTAAAAATGGCTTCCTGCTTGATGGGTTCCCTCGCACTATTCCACAGGCAGATGCGATGAAGGAAGCGGATATTCAAGTGGATTATGTACTTGAATTTGATGTTCCTGATGAAATCATTGTTGAACGCATTGTTGGTCGTCGTGTACATGCTGCTTCTGGCCGTGTTTATCATATTAAATTCAACCCATCTAAGGTTGAAGGTAAAGATGATGTCACCGGCGAAGAGCTGACTATTCGTAAAGACGATCAGGAAGACACCGTGCGTAAACGTCTGGTGGAATACCATGCGTTAACCAAGCCACTGATTAACTATTACAGTGCTGAAGCCAAAAGCGGTAACACTCGCTATTTCAAAATCGACGGTACTCGCAAAGTAACCGAAGTTAGCGATGAACTGGCGAAAATTTTGGGGTAATTCCCTGAAGGTTTAAAGAATTAAAGGCGGCTCTGGCCGCCTTTATTGTATATTAAACTGAATGTGTGTCAGATAATTTAAGGATAAATGAAATGACTCCATATGTTCGCCTGTTGTTAATTGCCGCATAATTAGCTGGAACCAGCGCATGCAGCATTCATCCCGAAGCTGAGTCAATGGAAACGCTTCCGGAGGTGTTGTCTTGCATATCAGCCGAAGAAGATGACGGTACTGTTGCCTGCGTTAATTACGCTCCGGATGAAAGTTTTGATAATGGTCCTGGAGTACAGGATGCCGTGGCTGATGCGCTATAACTGGCGGGTTTAAACCTCAGACTATCGCAACGGATGCCATAATCAATCAAGATAGGGAAGCAATCCGCAGAGTGAGCCAGTATAATATTAACCCATCACCGCTAACCGTTATCCCAGGAAATTATGTCATCAGAATTCATAACCGATCGCGTTAATTCCCCGCTGAATCAGCCTAAAACTGGCATATTACTGGTTAATTTGGGTACGCCCGATGCACCCACCGCTGCCGCGGTAAAACGCTATTTGACTCAGTTTTTACAGGATCGTCGGGTTGTGGACCTTAACCCCTTGGTATGGTCTTTGATACTGAAAGGGGTGATTCTGCCGCGTAGGGCGCCCAGAGTGGCAAAACTCTATCATGAGGTCTGGATGGAGGAGGGCTCTCCGCTTCTGGTTTACAGCCAACGCCAGCAACGGGCATTGGCCGCTCGTTTACCTCAAACGCCGGTAGAACTGGCAATGACCTATGGTTCTCCCTCCGTTAAGCAGGCGCTCGACCGGTTACAAAGCCAGAGTATTAAGCGCTTAGTGGTATTGCCACTCTATCCCCAATACTCTTGTTCAACCACAGCGGCTGCCTGGGATGCACTCTCAGCCGAACTGGCTAATCGTCGTGACCTGCCGGACATTTCGTTTATTCGTGATTATGCGGAGCACCCGCTTTATATCGCAGCATTAGCGCGTTCTATTCGGACATCGTTTGAGCGCTATGGCAAACCCGATTTGCTGCTGTTTTCTTATCACGGTATCCCACAGCGCTATGCGGATGAAGGTGATGATTATCCCCTGCGTTGTGAAGCGACTACCAGAGAGGTTGTCACTGCCCTAGGGCTGGCGCCTTCAGAGTACAAAATGACCTATCAGTCGCGTTTTGGCCGTGAGGTTTGGTTACAGCCTTATACCGACCAAACCATGCGGTCGCTACCATCTCAGGGTGTCAAATCTATACAGGTGATTTGCCCGGGCTTTGCATCAGACTGTCTGGAAACCATTGAAGAAATTGAGCAGCAGAACAGAGCTTTTTTTCTGGAAAACGGCGGGGAGAGTTATCACTATATTCCTGCATTAAATGACAGCACTGAGCATATCGATCTGTTTGAGGCATTGGTTACCGAGCGCGGTTTATAGTTAATTGGGTATAAAATAAAGGCCAGCGCTTGCCAAACGGCAGGTCACTGGCCTGATAATGATGACGGCAGGTTAAATAGGACAACCTTCCATCATGGTATCTTTTTTGTTTTCTCTGTCCTGATATAACTCATCAATCATACCTTGTGCGATTTCACGCTCACCCATAATCACATGATTTGCGCCACGCTCTGAAATGTACTCTACTTCGTCATCGTAATGGGCACGGGCGATAATCAACAGGTCAGGACGCTGGGAGCGGGCATAGGCCACAATTTCACCAGCTTCATAACCGTTAGGGGTGGTCACCAGCAGACAGTTGGCGCAGTCCAGTCGTGCCAGCATCATAATTTCATGGTTACCGGCATTGCCCAGTACGGTACTGATATCCCGCTCCCGCAGAATTTCTACCCGCGACAGTGAGTTTTCAACCACCACTAATGGAATATCCTGATCGTGCAGGCGTTCACAAAGAATATTGCCAACCCGACCATAGCCAACCAGAATTACGTGGTTACACATATCCACCGGAACCTGTGCCACTTCTTCTTCCACCACCTCTTCGATAATCTGGTCTTCAATGGTTTCAGTTTTAGCCAAATATTGCCCTACCAGATTAAACCCCAGTGGGTTAAGCAGAATAGAAAGAATGGCACCGGCCAGAATCAAACTCTGACCATCTTTATTCAGTACCCCTAATGCAACCCCCATACTTGCCAGAATAAAGGCAAATTCCCCAATTTGTGCCAGACTGGCAGAGATAGTTAATGCAGTACGTTTTGAGTGACCAAACATACGTACAATCAGAAAAGCAGCAATAGACTTGCCCAGTACGATAATCACTAATGTACCCAGAACGGCTAACGGCTGTTCAATCAGCGTCATTGGCTCAAACAGCATACCAACGGAGACAAAGAACAGTACCGCAAACGCATCGCGTAGCGGCAGGGTGTTTTGCGCCGCCCGGTGGCTCAGTTCGGATTCGTTAAGCACCATACCGGCAAAGAACGCGCCAAGCGCAAATGAAGCGCCAAACAGCTGCACAGAGCCGTAGGCGATTCCCATAGCGATAGCCAGAACCGAAAGGGTAAACAGCTCGTTGGAGCCGGTACCGGCACTTTTTGCCAGTAACCACGGCACCACCCGACGACCTACGACAATCATCAGCACAATAAAGGCAATCACTTTACCAAGGGTTATGCTCAGAGAAACGGCCAGATTGGTAAAGTCACTGTGCCCTTGTTGCATAATGCCGGTGATGGCCGGTAACAGAACCAATGCCAGTACCATGGCTAAATCTTCTACAATCAGCCAGCCAATAGCGATTTTTCCCCGCTGACTTTCAATCAGCTGTCTCTCTTCAAGCGCTCGCAGTAACACCACGGTGCTGGCGGTGGAAAGACAGAGTCCAAATACGATACCGATCATCAGATCCCAGCCTAATCCATAAGCCAGGCCCATACCCAGTAGCGTTGCGACGGCTATTTGCACAATAGCGCCGGGAATCGCAATCTTTTTTACTGAAAGGAGGTCTTTAAGGGAGAAGTGCAAACCTACACCAAACATCAGCAGGATAACGCCAACTTCGGCTAACTGATGGGCTAAGGCTTCATCAGCGACAAATCCTGGAGTATGTTTACCCGCGACAATTCCTGCAATCAGATACCCTACCAGAGGGGAAATTCGCAGGCGATTGGCGATAAGGCCGAAAATAAAGGCCAGTACCAGGCCTCCGGCAATGGTGGTAATGAGTGGTGTAGAATGATCCATTAACGCTCCTTTTTGTTGTGGGGAAAAGGGGACGTTTTAATTTTATGGTATTTATCGTACTTTTGCTTGGGAATGTTTACTGTTTATGAAAAAAATTATCAATTAATTAATGAATCAATTAAAGAGGGCTATTTATACAATATTGAACAATTATCATCATGCTCTATAAGGTTTTTTCATGAAAAGAAAATTTTTTTAAACGTAGTAGGTAGCCAGATTACTACACCTTATTCTCAATATTTGGCAGCAGAGCGGTTAAAATTCCCAGCAGAGGAAGGAAAGCACATATATGGTATACCGTCTCTATACTGGTTTGGTCAGCAACATAGCCAAGTGCCGCAGCTCCCAGCCCTCCCATGCCAAAAGAGAGTCCAAAGAATAAACCGGAAACCATACCGATTTTCCCCGGAATTAGCTCCTGGGCATACACCAAAATGGCAGAAAAGGCGGAAGCCATAACCAGACCAATAATCACGGTCAGAATACCGGTCCAGTAGAGAGAAACATAGGGCAAAATGAGAGTAAAGGGTGCTGCACCAAGGATAGAGGCCCAAATTACATACTTACGCCCAATTTTATCACCAACAGGCCCGCCAATAATGGTTCCGGCAGCAATAGCAAATAAGAAAAAAAATAAATGAATTTGAGCATTTTGCAGGCTAACACCGAACTTATGCATCAGATAAAAGGTGTAATAACTGCTAATGCTGGCCAGATAGAAATATTTGGAGAAGATCAGCGAAAGTAGAATAAATAGCGAAAAGGCAATGGTGCTATTGGGTAATTTCTGTGCGGTTGACGGTCGTAATGGTTTTCCGCCGTTACTACGTTGTTGTGTCTGATACCAACGGCCAATTTGTAATAACACTACGATAGCCAGTAAAGGCGCGATAGTAAACCAGGTTAATGTACCTTTGCCATAAGGTGCAATAAACGCCGCTGCCAGTAATGGCCCCAATGAGGCGCCAAAGTTGCCACCAACCTGAAAGATAGACTGGGCCATACCGTGGCGCCCGCCGGAAGCCATACGGGCAACCCGGGATGATTCAGGGTGGAATACCGAAGAGCCGGTACCTACCAGCGCAGCGGCTATCAGTACCATATGAAAGTTTGAGGCATAAGCCAGCAATAGCAAACCAACCAGAGTAAAAGTCATCCCGACCGGTAGCGAGAACGGTTTAGGGTGCTTATCGGTATAGAGTCCGATTAACGGCTGTAATAATGAAGCGGTTAACTGGTAGGTCAGGGTAATTAAGCCTATCTGACCAAATGACAGTGAAAACTCACCTTGTAACATTGGGTAGATGGCAATAATCAGCGATTGGGTCATGTCATTCAGCAAATGAGAAACGCTGATTGCGCCTAATATGCGAAATGATGTTTTACGCGAATTATCCACCGCAGGTGGCAATGTATCGGTACTGGTTTGATTTGTCATAGTATTCGCTATTTTTGCTGAAGATGCCTTAGAACATAGCACTGACCCAAAGCATAACCGATAAAACCCTGAACCGGACTTTATCGGTTATGCTTAGTTAAATGGGTGTGAAGTCAGTATAGCGTGGTGGTTATCGGCATTAAAAGCGTTATTGCGTGTTAAATCACCATTTCTGTGGGGAGTTAACGACCTTCTGCTGCAATAGGGGCAAAGGTGGCCGAAGTTAGACGACACAGGTCCGCCGGTGCCAGTTCAATATCTAATCCACGTTTCCCTCCAGAGATATATATGGTGGGAAACGCTTCGGCTCCGGCATCGATAACCGTCGATAGTCGTTTCTTCTGCCCTAATGGGCTGATGCCACCAATCAGATAACCGGTAACCCGTTGAGCCTGCATAGGATCGGCCATCTCTACTTTTTTAGCTGACAGCGCTTTAGCCATCTTTTTCAGATCCAGCATGCCGGATACCGGTACAACCGCCACGGCTAACTGTTTGATATCACCATTTATGCTGACTAACAGGGTTTTATATACGCGTTTGGCATCCAGACCCAGTTTGTTAACCGCCTCGTCACCAAAATTGGTTTCGTTAGGGTCATGATCGTAAGGATGTAGGGTGTGGTTTACCTTTTGTTTTTTTAACAGATCAACTGCGGGCGTCATAACAAATACCTTTCAGGCTAACTATCAGTAAAATCAACGAATGGTTAAAGTGGAGTAGCATTATCATAACCGGTTACGCCAGTATTTTCTTTTAATAGCTGTAGCAAATTATGCTCACCAAACAGATGTAAAGCACCGACCACCACCACATACTCCCCTTTTGGCAGGGCCAGTAGCTGCTGTACCCACTGGCGATTGCGATTGGCAACCATCAGATCGTACAGATCGCCCTCCATACCATAAGGTAAACTCAGAGGTTGATTATTGGGATGTTGATTTTGCCACCAGCCAATCATGGTTTGCATTAGCTGTTCGTTATCCTGCCAGTGCATGAGTGAATCCTGCAATAAAGGCATGCCATTATTGGGAAGCTGTTCCAGAAGGTCGAGCTGTTTTTGAGCACCTTCCAGTTCAATAATCTGGATATCATACTGATTGGCTGCCTGTATCACTTGATAGTCAATACCATAATCCCCTTGCAGGCCAAACTGCTGTGCCTGGGCGTTTTGTAATACCAACGCCGCCTGCCAGCCTGATTCAGTGGCAATATGTTTAATATCGAGTTTGAGCTGTTGGCTAATTTTAGTCAGCTCCAGATACTCTGACTCACTCAACCGCTCTGAGAGATGAGGATAATCGTTACGGTTATTAAAATTAACCGGTTTGGAAATATCGACTTCGACAATGATTCCATCAGCCTGCTTCAGGCGCTCCATCAAGGTTACAGGGAGCGGGGACATGGCTTTGGTGCCCATATGAATACTCCCCACCAGATGCAACTGACTGCCGTTAGGCATCAACAGATCGTAAGCCGGATAAGCGCAAACCAGTGGCGGTGCTAAACCCAAAACGAGAGCCAGTTTTCGAAGCGTTTTAATCATTAGAATCTCAGAGCTACCGTAGTTTAAGGTTATTAGGCATTAACTGTGGGAGGGGATCAAGCAATGGGCTATTTCCTGATGTGAAAACAAACTGATGAGTCTTAATATTGTAGACTCATTGTGAGTTATCCGGTCGCTTTAACATATTTTTACAAATTCCACCCCCAAATAATCCCCGATTATTCAGATTGATAGCCATAGTTTTTGCACAACACTTATTTTTCTACTGAAGCGCCTTTTTTCCTCGCAAGAGTATAATTTGCAGACAGTAAAACAATACATCAATCTCACATAATATTCTGTTTTATAAAATAAAATGAAATAATAATCTATTGTTATTAGATGGTGACTAAAGTCTAATAAGCGCCTTTTTAAGGCACCCTTCATCATTTCTTATAACGGATAAAATTACCACAGATAGGGTATGTCTTTTAAAAACAATTACATCCCCATTGGTCGGAAAGGGAGTTTTTCGCATTTTGGGGGAGTCATCGCATTACTACCTGTTGGTATTCTCTGCTCAAAACCCGATGACTTCAACACTGACCCGGTGATGTCGGGAGTTCAATTTGAACTGGCCGTATTAAGGACGATAACAATGAAATATGGAAATTTTCATATTACTGCCCCATTGATGTTGTGTGGTGAAATGAATGAAGCCGAAGTGCTGGGAGCCTCGGTCTGGTTATGGATGCACTCTCCGCAACACAATACCGCCTCGTTAAATACGCTACCAACTTTGCTATTGCCGATAATTAAAAATCAGCAGTTTGCTCTGGTCAGTGAGGGCAATAAGCCGGTGTTTTTTCTGTCGTGGGCATGGATGGATGAACAGGCTGAGTGTCGTTACTTTACTGAAGATTTCTTAATGTTCAGAGAAGAAGACTGGACCAGCGGTGAACGCCTGTGGATCCACGACTGGATTGCTCCATTTGGTCATTCGATGGTCATGAGGCGAATTGTCTCCGATATCATTTTCCCTGAGCACTTTGGCCGTATGATTTATCACAAAACTAAAAACTATCAGACCAAAACCTGGCATGGAAAGAATATCCAACGGCAGGAAAAAGATAAGTGGTACAGGGAACATCCGGTTATCAAAGATGAAGCGACACTGAGGCTGTTATTACAAAAATCAACTCAGTAATAATATGTTATGAACGGCGTAAGTCACTAATTAAAAATAGAGAAGAACAGTAAAAAGGATTTTACTAATGAACAAGCATTTATACCGCGTTATTTTCAACCGGGCCCGCGGCCAGTTAATGGTGGTGCCGGACATTGCCGGTGCCCGTGCCGACGGGGGGAGTTCCCGTGTTTCA
>NZ_JAJNAG010000035.1 GCF_021010575.1 Limnobaculum eriocheiris
AGGTGGAATGACCGTTTCGGATCACATCACTCGTTTCAGAACAGCGGGGACAAACTACATCAATCTTTGCCATCAATCATCCAAAGGGCGAAGAATACCACAACACTAAATATGCGTCACGACCCAAAAGGAGATGGAAAATGGTCACTATTGAAGTCGCATGTCGCCATTGTAATGAGACAAAACCGGTCAGAAAACATGGTAAAGGGCGTGGAGGTTACCCACGTTACTATTGCAATAGTTGCAGAAGAACATTTCAGTTGTCTTATTTGTATCGAGCTCATCAGCCAGGAATGAAAGAAAAAATTATTGAAATGGCTTCTCAAGGCGCGGGAATACGACAGACCAGCAGAACACTGAAAGTTGGACTCAACACGGTAATGCGCTATTTGAAGACGGCGGAAGGAATAAGCTAATTCTTATCGTTATTATTTAGTGCGATGTATTTAGCCTGTCAGGTGACTTTGTCCTTTTATTGAAAATTAGACGGCATTCTTAAATAAATTTTTATTTGGTTAATTAAAAATAAAGCACCCCTCGCGGGTAATGCCGATCGGTTAAGGGTCACTTGAGCGATTCAACCGTTGTGTAAGAATCCGTAATCTTCAGAGATTACGGATCTTTTTATGTTACTTAGTCAGGCTTTAGTAAGAAAGAGGCCGTAACGTTATCCATTGCGGCTCTCTTCAAAAGCTTAACTGACAAGCATTACCCGCGAGGGGTGCTTTATTTTTTATATTGCCGCCGATTATTCTTTATTTACTCTGGTTCAGAGTCCGCTTTTTCTACCGTTTTTCCTGCCAGCAGACTAAGTAAGTTATAACGGCTCTGAACCTCTTTTTCAGCCTGAGCGTGTAACGCTGAGGCTACGTCTGGTTCCATAGTATTCAAACGGCGGAAGCGCTGCTCTTTTAACAGTGCAGAGGCCAGACCATCAGAAGGTGGACGGGAATCAAGCGTTAAGCCTGGCTTATTCTCTTCAATGCGACGAGGGTCGAAACGATATAGCGGCCAGAAACCGGCAGTGGTTAATTGTTTCATCTGGTCGTGACTAAATGCCAGATCGTAACCATGCTCCTCACACGGGCTGTAAGCAATAATCAGGGATGGGCCCGGATAGGCTTCCGCTTCCTGAATTGCTTTTACCGTTTGGTTTAACTGAGCCCCTAAAGAGATTTGGGCAACATAAACATGACCATACATCATGATGCTTACCCCAAGGTCTTTACGTCCCTTACGCTTACCACGTTCAGCAAATTTGGTGACGGCACCGATAGGTGTTGCTTTGGATTGCTGACCGCCAGTATTGGAGTAACACTGAGTATCCAGTACCAGAATATTGACGTTTTCCGTCAAGCTCATCACATGGTCAAGGCCACCAAATCCAATATCATACGCCCAGCCATCGCCGCCAATCAGCCAGATGGATTTATCCACCAGATAATCGGCACTGTCGGATAATTCTTTAGCCTCTGGTGAATCGATATCTGCCAGCAGCGTTCGTAGCTGTACAATCTGTTCACGGCGCTGCTCAACGCTGATATCAGAAGCTTGCAGTTCGGTGATAAGCGCATCAGGTAACTGTGGTGCCAGCTGATTTATCAGTCTTAATGCCCGATCGCGATGTTGATCGACCGTCAGGCGGAAGCCAAGACCAAACTCGGCGTTATCTTCAAACAGTGAGTTTGCCCATGCCGGACCGCGACCCTCTGCGTTTTTGGTATATGGGGTACTTGGCAGGTTACCGCCATAAATAGAGGAGCAGCCGGTAGCATTAGCAATCAGCAGTCGATCGCCATACAACTGAGTTAATAGCTTAATATAAGGTGTTTCACCGCAGCCGGAACAGGCTCCGGAATATTCAAACAGCGGAGTAATCAGTTGAGAGGTTCGAATATCAATACGCTCAATCTTACTCTTATCAATTTCCGGCAGTTGCAGGAAGTAATCGTAGTGGCGTTTTTCAACGTCAAGATTATCCAGGCGGGACTTCATATTAATCGCTTTAATCTCTGGATTTTGGCGATCTTTAGCCGGACAGACCTCTACACACAGATTACAACCGGTACAATCTTCCGGTGCCACTTGCAGAACATATTTCTGCCCGCGCATGTCTTTTGATTTAACATCTAATGATTGCAGATCGTCCGGCGCATCGGCGAAAATTTCTGGTGAAACGACTTTGGCGCGAATAGCTGAATGAGGGCAGGCTGCAACACAGTGATTACACTGGGTACATAGCGGCGCTTCCCAAATGGGGATCGCTTCTGCAATATTGCGTTTTTCCCAGCGGGTGGTGCCTGAAGGCCAGGTTCCATCTGGTGGAAAGGCCGATACCGGCAGCGCATCGCCCAAGCCAGCCAGCATCGCTGCGGTTACGGTTTTTACAAAATCAGGTGCGTTGTCAGCAACCACCGGTGGACGCATTGGGCTTTGTGGATTAACGGGCTGTAGAGGGATTTCCTCCAGCGCGCTAATAGTAGCATCCAGTGCCTGCCAGTTATTTTCAACAATATCCTGACCCTTGGCGCTATAGCTTTTAGCAATGGCATCCCGCAGCTGTTGCAGTGCAACATCACCGGGAATGATTTGGGTCAGATGGAAAAAGGCCATTTGCATAACCGTATTAATTCGGCTGGCCAAATGACATTCTCTGGCAATTTTCGCCGCATTAATAATAAACAGACGCGCGTTACGTTGATGCAGTAAAGCCTGAACGTCCCGTGGCAAACGCTGCCAGATTTCATCTTTGTTATAGGGCGTATTTAACAGAAAAGTCCCGTCAGGCTTCAGTTTTTCTACCATTTGGTATTTGTCGATAAACTGATTTTGATGACAGCCAATAAAGTCAGCCTGAGAAATAAGGTAAGCAGAATGTATTGGGGAATCGCTAACCCTCAGGTGAGAAACGGTTAAACCACCGGCCTTTTTGGAGTCATAAACAAAGTAACCCTGGGCATGAAGTGACGTACCATTACCAATAATTTTGATGTTGTTTTTAGTGGCAGAAACAGTACCGTCGCTACCAAGTCCAAAGAACAGCGCTTCCAGAGAGGCTTTTTGTGGAATAGCATCATCACTCAGCGGTAATGACAGACCGGTAATATCATCAAAAATACCAACGGTAAAACGTGGACGGGGTTTGTCCAGCGTTAACTCTTTAAAAATTGCCAGTACACATTCAGGGGCAAATTCTTTAGAAGAGAGGCCATAACGGCCGCCAATCACTTGCGGTAACCTATCCCGCTCTCCACGGGAAAATGCTTCTGCCAGCGCCGTCATAATATCAAGATAGAGTGGTTCAGCCAGAGCGCCGGGCTCTTTGGTTCTATCAAGCACGGCGATTCGGGTTACGCTCTCTGGCAACTGTTTGAGCAAGTGTTCAGCAGAGAAAGGACGATACAGCCGAACCTTTAGCATGCCGACTTTTTCGCCGCGGGTCAGTAGGGTATCGATAGTCTCTTCGGCGGTGCCACAGGCAGAACCCATCAGGATTATCACGCTATCCGCCTGAGGATGACCATAATACTCAAAAGGTTGATAGTGACGACCGGTTTGCTGTTCAAAGGCCAGCATCGCGTTGGCTACATGCTGGTAAGTTTGGTCATACCAGGGATTGGCCGCTTCCCGACACTGAAAATAAGTATCCGGGTTGGCTGAAGTTCCTCTGATCGCCGGATTATCCGGTGTTAATGCGCGTTTGCGATGAGCACTGATCATCTCCATCGGCAATAGCTGACGAATACAGTCATCGCTGATGGGAACAATCTTATTAATTTCATGGGAGGTACGGAATCCATCAAAGAAATGGATAAACGGAATCCGACTGTTTAACGTCGCCATTTGTGAGATCAGGGCAAAGTCCTGAGCTTCCTGTACCGAGCTGGCACATAGCATTGCACAGCCGGTTTGACGAACGGCCATAACGTCAGAATGGTCGCCAAAAATAGACAGTGCATGGGTGGCAACGGTTCGGGCTGCAACATGCAATACAAAAGGGGTCAGCTCACCGGCCAGCTTATATAGAGTTGGGATCATTAATAATAATCCCTGCGATGAGGTGAAGGAGGTGGCTAATGCCCCCGTTTGCAGCGAACCATGTACAGTGGCGATAGCGCCGGCTTCGGATTGCATTTCCATAACGCGAGGGACATCGCCCCAAACGTTTTTCGTACTATATTCAGACCAATCATTAGCCTGTTCGGCCATGGTTGAACTGGGAGTGATGGGATAAATGGCGATAACTTCGTTGGAACGATACGCCACGGAGGCAACCGCACTGTTACCATCGGTAGTAATCATAGACTCAATACCTTTATTGACATTGGCTCTCTCAGGCTAAAGACCTGAGTAACAATAAACACATTGGATAGTTATTAATGATTTTTTATCTTCCGAAATTGCAACTCATCATATCAGATTAGATAGTCCGGGCAGCTGTTGTTTTGTGTGTTATTACATTCTGTGACAGAAAATAATGATAGTTATTATTACTAATACGCAGGGACGGGAAAGTTCCCTCTTTTAATATTGGGGGGAAACCTCCAGAATATGGCTTCGGTGCTGGACTATTAACGCGGTATACGCTAAATATAATTATTGAAATTGTGAGCCAGTGCCCTGAACGCGCTAGTTTTTCGGTTTACACCGATTATGCAAAAACAAATAAAAAAAACCAGCGCAAATGGCGCTGGTAAAGAACTCAGTCAGATTAACTGAAAAGCAGTGGATCGCTAACTAATTAGCGCCAGTATAATAACTTGATTAAACGTATAAGTTATTACAAAAAATGCGAAATAAGGTAATCAGAATATTAATTTCAGGTTGATTTCTGGTCAAATTTAATCAAACCATCGCAGCAGGTGGTTTTCTTGGCTGAAAAATACAATTACAGAGGTAAACATGAAGGGAAAAATCTGTCTGGCTGCATTTGGCGTGCTTTTATTAGCTGGGTGTAGTAGTCAGCCCGATCAGGTGAGGTTATTACCCCATAAATCAATGATCACCGAAGAAGCTGCCAGAGCAGCACCGATGGATGAAATGGCCTTAGCCAACTGCAATAGTATGGGGGGAATGCCAACCACTTCTCATAATCTGGATGGTAGCGTAGTGAGTAACTGTCAGCTTTCAAACGGTAAACGTTATTAAGCAGGCGATCTATTAGTTGAAATCGGTATCTTGCCGATTGATTTAGAAAAACCGGAAAGGCGAGACAGGCTCTTTTCCGGTTTTTTATTATTTAATCCAGGCAGTTAGCGCGAATATTATTTAACCCAGTCACTGAGTTTATAAGTCAGCGTATGTTGTGCTGAACGTAAGGTTAATACTCCCTGATCCAATGTCACTTTAGCACCGTTGTTCAACGTGGTAGCAATAACCTGATCCAACTGGCTAACTTGTTCATCAAGACAAGCCATTCGGGTAGAAGCCAACTGTTTCGCGGTTAATACGCCGTTTTTCAGCGTTGCCTGCCCCATAAAACGGTTACACATAGCGCCACTGATATGCATATTCTCGTCAAACTCAATATTTAATGGACGTTTTTCTTTGGTGGTATCAGCCATACTCTTGCCGTCGACGCTGGTCAGAATAAAGTTATGATGCAGTAAATCACTCTCTTTTACTGTACTACCATCCGTTAACGTGCAGCCGCTAAGTAAGACGGCTGAAATAATAAAAGGTAATGTTATTTTCATTATAATCCCCGGAAAGTTATTACATGGAAATTGATCAGATAATCAATGTGTTGCTATTTGATCGGTTTAAAATTGAATGTGTTTTATCATATTAAATATGAGAGTAAATAGGGATTTACAATGATTTACCGGTAGTTCACATAATATTGTGACTACCGGTTATAAAACAGACGATTATTACAGTAAATTAGGGCAAGGTTGCTGGTGCGCTAACTGCTGAATATTCTGAAGTGTAGTTTCAGAGATGCTTAATAACGCCTCTTCGGTTAAAAATGCCTGATGGCCGGTAAACAGTACGTTGTGACAGGAAGATAAGCGACGGAATACATCATCCTGAATCACATCGTTTGATTTATCTTCAAAAAACAGATCTCTTTCGTTTTCATAAACGTCCATGCCTAACGATCCGATTTTTTGCTTTTTCAATGCCTCGATGGCCGCAGGGGAATCAATTAAACCGCCACGGCTGGTATTAATAATCATCACACCATCTTTCATTTGTTCAAAGGCGGCGGCATTCAGCAGGTGATGGTTTTCCGGCGTTAATGGGCAATGCAGAGAGATAACATCTGAACGTGCATAAAGGGTTTTCAAATCGACGTATTCAGCACCTAAATCAAGAGCCTGTGGTGATGGATAAGGATCAAATGCCAGCAAACGCATCCCAAATCCTTTTAAAATCCGCATGGTGGCAATGCCGATTTTTCCGGTACCAATGATACCAGCGGTACGATTATGCATATTAAAGCCAATTAATCCCTCGAGGGAGAAGTTGGCATCGCGGGTTCTTTGGTAGGCACGATGAATACGGCGATTAAGACTCATCATTAATCCAATCGCGTGTTCGGCGACGGCTTCAGGGGAATAGGCCGGAACGCGAACTACCTGTAACCCCAACACTTTAGCCGCATCAAGATCGACATTGTTAAATCCGGCACAGCGTAATGCTATAATTTTGACACCTGATTTCGCTAACTCCTCAAGCACCGGACGGCTTCCATCATCATTAACGAAAATACAGACGGCTTCACAACCTTCGGCAGTTTTGGCGGTTTGTAAGCTGAGTTTGAAATCAAAGAATTCGAGATTGATATTAAAACGTTCATTAGCAACTTCAAGATACTTTCTGTCGTATTGTTTTGTGCTGTAAATAGCAACTTTCATCACATATCTCCACCAGAATTATAAAATTAATTTATCAGAGATCGGGCATCAGAACAATTTAACGATATAGTTAATAACCAACGTTAGAATCAGTTTAGCCAATATTATTAATATGCTATATTTTCCGCCTGATTCGCGTTCCGGGGTAGCTTAGGCGTGGTAATAGGTCGCTTTATTAAATACGTTCTGATTGTTGTGACCATAGTTATATTGTCATTAATGACGTTATGGACAACGATCTCAACGTGGCTACCTAAAGTTGCCAGCCTGTGGTTACCGACAGGTACACAGCTGATATTTACCCATCCCCCACAGTTAATCAAGCGCGGAATTTCTTTAAACGGTATCCAGTTTCTGGCGCAGGACTGTTTTCTGGCGGATGCCGGTCCACTGACGCTGATTTATCAAAACGGGCAGTGGAAGCTGCACGGCAATTCCCTGGATATCGATACCCATTGTCTGGAAAAGTTAACGACTCAGGAGACGCCGACGGTTGAAGATACACCCTTGTCCGTTGCTGCTATTCAAAAACAGCTGCCTGCTTTTTCTCTCTCCCTCGATCGCCTGAGTATTACACCATGGCAGTCCTACTCGGGGCGGGTTGATCTAACCAGCAATAAGCAGGGCCAGCGTTTTAGCGCTAAGGGGAATTTGCTCTCCGGTGTAGTGTTATTAAACGATCGGCAGATGTTGACGCTGGAGTCGCTGAGTCTGCATATTCCGGATAGTGATGATGTCATTCAGTTAAATGGTGAAATACAGGTTCCCGTTAGTCTGGACGCCATACCGGAACAGGGGAATATTGATGGCGAGTTTGTTACCACCTACGTGGATAAACCTTTACAGCTAAAACTGAACTGGCAGCAGCGGGATGGTCACCTGATGGTAACGCCACAGGGTGAGAAAGCGAGCTTACTGGATGTTCCCTGGACGCTGGAGGGGAAACGTCTGGTGGTAAGTCAGGGTCAATGGCGCTGGCCTTACGCTTCTCAGCTATTTACCGGCGGCATTAGTATGACGCTTACAGACTGGAGCAGTGACTATCATGAAGCCAATATTGAAGCGCGGTTGAATGTGGTTACTCAAGGCAGCGCCGGTAAAGGAAACGCAGTATTAACTTTTGCGCCGGGGAAAATTAGTCTGAAAGATAGCGACTTAAACTTTCAGCTTACCGGCAAGATGAATGAAGAACAGCTCTCTTTATATACTACGATTCCCGGCAAGCTATCGGGAACTATCGCGAATCCTACCCTTGATTTATTGTCCGGATCTTTATTGCGGGTAACTGGAGCCGTAACTCCGGATATCTATTTACAGGAAGCCCGATTCCCTTTAGCGGGGATAACGGTCACGGACAAAGGCGTCAGTGGACGTTTGCAAACCATCATTAATGCCAGCCACCGTTACTGGGGGAAATATAAACTGCATTTAGATGGCCGCTCTCGGGATTTCTGGCTCGATCAAGGCCACTGGGAGTGGAACTTCTGGGGCAATGGCGATATGCCACCAATGAAAGCCAAATGGGATATGTCCGGTAAAGGGGAATGGATTGACAGCCAGATTAATCTGCAAACGCTATCAACCGGATTTAATCATTTGGTTTATGGACAAGTTAAGGTAAATAGACCCAGATTAATTCTAGCAGAACCACTAAGCTGGAACCGTGCTGAAGGTCAGTATCATGCCGGATGGCAGTTACAGGCGCAAAAAGTTGAATTTGGCAGTGGCGGTTATTTGCCACCGTCTACCCTGAATATCCAGTTCTTTGGACAGGATCCGGCAAACTTCCAGTGGAAGGGCGATCTCAGTACTAAGAAAATTGGTCCAATAAAATTGAGTGGCCGTTGGGATGGTGAACGAATCCGTGGAGAAGGCTGGTGGCCTGAACAGTCGCTGGACGTTTTCCAGACCTTACTGGCTCCCGACCTTGGTTTTAAAATTCGCAAAGGTACGCTGTATGCGCAATCTGCGTTCTCAATTTCTGAAACACAAGGAATTGAGGCGGGTGGTCATATGGTAGTGAAAGATGGCGGAATGTGGTTAAAAGATGGCGAGCTAAGCGGACTTGATTTCGTCATGTCATATCGTTTGAAGGACCAGATATGGCAGTTAGGGCCACAATCTCCGGTTAAGCTAAGAGTGAAAAAACTCAATAATCTGTTTGATATGAGTAATATTACCGCTGATTTACAAGGGTATTACCCCCATACGGAACGCCAGCCTTTGCGGTTAACCAATGTAGGGGTGGATATGCTTCAGGGGCATATTGGAATTCAACAGCTCAGATTACCGCAGAAAGATCCGGCAATTCTTACGGTTAAAGGAATAGACCTCAGTGAATTATTTACCATTTTAAAACCGAAGCAATTTACCATGTCTGGTAAGGTGGATGGCGAATTGCCGCTGTATTTGAATCATCCTGAATGGTTGGTAAAAGGCGGTTGGATAGAAAACAGTAAAGATCTCACCCTGCGTCTGGATCAAGATATGGTACAGGCGATCGGCGATGACAATATGGCAACCGGTGACATTATGGATTGGCTGCGTTATATGGAGATCCGTCGTTCCAGAGCAGATGTTAACGTGAGTAATCTGGGGCTATTGACCATGGATGCGCAGATTGAGGGGTTTAATCCAACCAAGAATGCTGAACGTTTAGTAAAACTCAATTATCATCATGAAGAAGATATTTTCCAGCTATGGCGTAGCCTGCGGTTTGGCGATAATTTGCAGGACAATCTGCAACAGATCTTCTCATTACCGAAGGAGCAGAATTAGTGAATAAATTTGGATGGTTAGCGGTGATGACGGCCTTTGCTCTTAGCGGCTGCGTTCCAAGAATTGAGATTGCACCATCAACAGAACCTATTGTGATCAATATGAACGTCAAAATTGAGCATGAGATTCATATTAAAGTCGATAAAGACGTGGAAAAAATGCTGAAAACTCAATCCGATATTTTTTAAGGAGTGGTAATGAAACTCATCAATACCGGATTATTTGCCACGGTACTGCTGTTTAGCGTGACTGCCAGTGCGTTAACCCTAAAAGAAGCAAAACAGCAGGGGCTGGTTGGTGAAACGCTCAGTGGTTATATCGCACCAGTTAAACCAACGGCGGAAGCACAGAAACTAACGGATAAGATCAATCAGGCACGTACTGAACAGTATAAATCGGTAGCGACAGAGAATAACGTGAGTCTGAATGATGTTGCTAAAATGACCGGGCAAAAATTAGTGAACCGGGCAGAGGCAGGAGAGTACGTGAAAGGTATTAATGGACAGTGGCTTAAGAAGTAATATTGCCCATTGATTCAGTGACCAAAGCCCCTGATTAAGGGGCTTTGGCATAATGAGAGAAGCATAATTATCAGGCAGTAACGTATTGCTGAATAAAGGATTTCGCATCTTCTTGTGCTTTTTGGGCCACTTCAGGGCCATAAGCGACGCCTTCCTGATAGACAAACTCAACATCGGTAATACCAATGAAGCCCAGAAAGAGTTTCAGATAAGGGGCTACCAGGTCAGTTGGGGAGTCTTTATGAATACCGCCACGGCTGGTTAAAATATAAACTTTCTTGCCGGTTACCAAACCTTCAGGACCTTTTTCGGTGTAACGGAAAGTTACGCCAGCGCGAGCAATCAGGTCAAAATAGTTTTTTAACTGAGTAGAGATATTGAAGTTATACATTGGTGCACCAATAACAATAACGTCATTACCTTGCAGTTCAGCAATCAGTTCATCAGACAGTGCCAGCGCTTCTTGTTGACGGGTAGTCATTGGCTTATCGGATGGACGCATGGCACCAACCAGTTCACCATCTAATACAGGAACAGGATTAGCAGCCAGATCACGTAAGGTAACAATGTCAGACGGGTGTTCTTGTTTCCATTTTTCGACAAAGAAATCAGCTAAAATATTTGACTGAGAATAACCAGAAAGAATGCTTGATTTAATGACTAAAACCTTACTCATGATAATTCCTTGTTTATGTTGATCAATAACAGGGTGCCCCCGTGATGCAATACATCATATTCGGCCCGGCTTCAATTTGATAGCGTAATAATTAGATAATCTTGTTCTAATTTTTTGAACAACATAACAAAGCGACTTATCCGCTTATAAATCAGGTTTGTGGTAATATAATCAGTAACAGAACCATCAATGGTCCATATCAGTTTATTCAGCACAGGATTCAAGACAGTGAAATCCCCACTAGCCGCATTATCCGGTCAAATCCGGCATTTAATGTTGCGCGATCAGAAGCGGCTGCGTCGCCGTTTAGACGGTGCACGTAAAATTACTAATGATGAAAAATTATCATTAATTGCGGCAGAAATTAAATCAGACATTCAGAGTGGTTTGCAGCGGGTAGCGAACCGTAAGGCCGCTTGCCCGGCCATTAGCTATCCGGAAAACTTGCCGGTTAGCCAGAAAAAAGATCAACTGCTGGCGGCTATTCGTGACCATCAGGTGGTAATTATTGCCGGTGAAACCGGCTCGGGTAAAACCACACAGATACCTAAACTTTGCCTTGAGCTGGGGCGGGGAATTAAGGGAATTATTGGGCATACCCAACCAAGACGATTGGCGGCCCGTACTGTTGCCGGGCGTATTGCTGATGAATTAAGCGTAACGCTCGGAGCGGCAGTTGGTTATAAGGTTCGGTTTAACGATAAAATTAGCGACAATACGCTGGTTAAGCTGATGACCGATGGTATTTTGCTGGCAGAAATACAGCAGGACCGCTTATTAAGCCAGTACGACACCATCATTATCGATGAAGCCCACGAACGTAGCCTGAATATTGATTTTATTCTGGGCTATTTGCGCCAGCTATTGCCGAAACGCCCGGATCTGAAAGTTATTATCACTTCAGCAACCATCGATCCCCAGCGTTTTTCCCGTCATTTTAATCATGCACCGGTGATTGAGGTTTCGGGCCGGACCTATCCGGTAGAAGTTCGTTATCGACCGATCGTAGAAGATGCGGATGACAGTGAACGGGATCAGACTCAGGCGATTCTGGATGCGGTTGATGAACTGATGCATGAAGCTCCGGGAGATATCCTGGTGTTTATGAGTGGTGAACGTGAAATTCGTGATACGGCAGATGCGTTAAATAAGCAGGAGCTGGCGCATACGGAAATTTTACCCTTGTATGCCCGTCTGTCGAATAACGACCAGAATAAAGTGTTTCAATCCCATACCGGTCGCCGTATTGTACTGGCAACGAACGTAGCAGAAACCTCGCTGACCGTACCGGGAATTAAGTATGTTATCGATCCGGGGACTGCCCGTATTAGCCGTTACAGTGCCAGAACCAAAGTTCAGCGCCTGCCAATAGAACCGGTTTCTCAGGCCTCCGCCAACCAGCGTAAAGGGCGGTGCGGCCGGGTATCAAATGGTATCTGTATTCGTCTCTATTCCGAGCAGGATTTTCTTTCCCGGCCGGAATTTACCGATCCGGAAATTCTTCGTACTAATCTGGCCTCGGTTATTTTGCAGATGACCGCTATTGGGCTGGGTGATATCGCTGCATTCCCGTTTGTTGAAGCGCCAGATAAGCGCAATATTCAGGATGGTGTACGATTACTGAAAGAGCTGGGTGCCATTGAACACAACGATCAGGGCAAAGGGCATCTTACGCCGGTTGGTCGTCAACTGGCCCAACTGCCGATCGATCCGCGTTTAGCGCGTATGGTGATTGAAGGGCAGAAGAATGGCTGCGTGCGCGAAGTGATGATTATTACTTCGGCGTTATCGATTCAGGATCCCCGTGAACGTCCACTGGAAAAACAGCAGGCGTCGGATGAAAAACATCGTCGATTTATTGATAAAGATTCAGACTTTCTGGCCTTTGTTAATCTGTGGAATTATCTGGGAGAGCAGCAGGATGCGTTATCTTCATCCCAGTTCCGTAAGCTCTGTAAAGGGGATTTCCTTAACTACCTGCGGGTACGCGAATGGCAGGATGTTTATACCCAACTGCGGCAGGTGGTAAAAGAGCTGGGATTCCCGGTTAACAGCACGCCGGCTGAATACCGGGAAGTGCATACTGCGCTGCTTTCCGGTCTGTTATCCCATATTGGCCAAAAAGATATGGATAAGCACGAGTTTACCGGTGCCCGTAATGCCCGATTCTCTATTTTCCCCGGCTCTGGTTTGTTTAAAAAGCCACCGAAATGGGTAATGGTAGCCGAACTGGTAGAAACCACCCGGCTGTGGGGGCGAATCGCTGCCCGACTGGAACCTGAATGGATCGAACCGCTGGCGCAGCATCTGATTAAACATGCTTACAGCGATCCTCACTGGGAGAAGGCTCAGGGCGCGGTCATTGCCAGCGAGAAAGTGACGCTGTTTGGCCTGCCGATTGTGAATGAACGCAAAGTTCAGTATGGCGCTATTGACCCGGTTTTGAGCCGTGAGCTGTTTATTCGCCATGCGTTAGTTGAAGGAGAGTGGCAAACCCGTCATCCATTCTTTAAAGCCAATCTGCGTTTGATGTCTGAAGTTGAAGAGCTGGAAAATAAATCACGCCGCCGCGATATTCTGGTGGATGATGAGACGCTGTTTAATTTCTATGACCGCCGTATTGGTGAGGAGGTGGTTTCCAGCCGCCATTTTGATACCTGGTGGAGAAATACCTCCCGTCAGCAGCCGGAATTACTTAATTTCGAAAAATCGATGCTGATTAAAGAGGGTGCCAGCAAAATCAGCGCTCAGGATTACCCGAATAGCTGGTATCAGGGTAATCTGAAGTTGCGGGTTACCTATCAGTTTGAAATCGGAGCGAATGCGGATGGGGTTACGATTCATATTCCCTTACCCATTCTTAATCAGGTGCAGGAAGAGGGGTTTGACTGGCAAATTCCGGGGCTGCGCCGGGATTTGGTTATTGCACTGATTAAGTCATTACCAAAACCAATACGCCGTAATTTTGTTCCTGCACCGAACTATGCCGAAGCCTTCCTGCAAAGGGCAAAACCGCAGGAAATGAGTCTGTTAGATTCGCTGGAAAGGGAACTTCGCTTAATGACTGGTGTGACAGTGTCACGTGAATCATGGCAATTAGATCAGATCCCCGATCATCTTAAAATTACTTTCCGGGTGATTGATGACAAAAGCAAAATGCTGGCAGAAGGTAAAGAGCTACCTCAATTAAAGCGTCAGCTTAAAGGTGAAGTTCAACAAACGCTGTCGGCCGTTGCTGATGACGGCATTGAACAAACCGGGCTTCATGTCTGGTCCTTTGGCTCATTACCTAAACGTTTTGAACAAAAACGCGGAGGGTATTCAGTTAAGGCCTATCCGGCATTAACCGATGAAAAAGATAGCGTCGGGATTCAGCTGTTTGAAACCGAGCAGGAACAGCAGCAGGTGATGTGGCAAGGAACTCGCAGGTTGTTACTGCTTAATATTCCGTCGCCGGTTAAGTATTTGCACGAGAAGTTACCGAATAAAGCCAAACTGGGTCTCTATTTTAATCCATTTGGTAAAGTGCTGGACTTAATTGATGACTGTATTGCCTGTGGCGTGGATAAGCTGGTTATCGAACACGGTGGTCTGGCCTGGGATGAGGTCTCTTTTAATTCACTGAAAGAGTTTATTCGCGCTGAACTAAATGAAAGTGTGGTCGCTATTGCCAAACAGGTTGAACAGATTCTGACGACAGCACATAACATTAATAAACGTCTTAAAGGGCGGGTAGATATGTCGGTGGCGCTAGCGTTGTCAGATATTAAAGCACAGATGGGACGCCTTATTTATCGTGGGTTTGTTTGTGAGAGCGGTTGGCACAGATTGCCGGATATTCTCCGCTACCTACAGGCGATTGAGCGCAGAATTGATAAGCTACCGATCGATCCTCATCGCGATCGCGCCCAAATGCTAAAGGTTGAGCATATTCAAAAAAACTATCAGCAGTTATTGAATAAGCTTCCGCCCCATAAGCCACTCAGTGATGAAGTGACTGAAATTCGCTGGATGATAGAAGAGTTAAGGGTTAGTTATTTTGCCCAGCAGTTGGGTACGCCATCTCCCATCTCGGATAAACGTATTCAGCAGGCTATCGATAAGATGACGGTGTAACTAATCATTTCACCTCAGCTTTGGTTAGTGAGGTGGATCCGTCGTTCGGCCTTAACGCACCGGCGCAGAGCCGGAGTACTCGCCTCATCCATGAGGCTCGGCCCTTTGTGCTGTTCAAAATTGCTCCTGCAATTTTGTCCGACGCCGCTGCGCCTCAACCCGCATCCTTGCGGGTTGTGCTGGTCTCTCTCTGTCGTCAGCTGAATTCAAGTACTCAATTAGCAGGTCAAGGGACAACAGTTAAAAGATACGGACATATCTTGTCTTTTTACCTTATTGAATTCTATCCCTACGATAACGTCATCCACAACGCCGGTGCCAGTAAAACAAACAGCAGCACAATTATGGCGCGTTCAGTAATGTTCAGCGGTTTTTTCTTGTTGACCGCCGCATAACGAGCATAGATAAACACCAGAATTCCCGGTGCATATAACACCACTGACATAAACAGATTTTCCAGACCGGAAGCGTAGATTAACCACAGACCGTAGAGGCTGGCTCCTGCGGCGGTTAGCCCCAGCTTCATGCTCTTACGGCGAATAGCCTCTTTTAGCAGGAAAGCACCAACCAAAAAATAGGGGATCAGAATCATCTCGGAAGCGATGATCAACAGGGTATTGTAGTTGCTTCCCGTTAACCAGATTAACAACAGACTGAGCTGGATAATGCCATTGGTGAACCATAATGATGCCGAAGGGGCACCTTTATGATTCTGATGAATAAAGGCATGTGGGAAAGCACCATGCTGGGCGGCTAAGAATGGCACTTCAGCGGCCATAATCGTCCAGCTCAGATAGGCGGCACAGACTGAAATAATTAAGCCTGCGGCAATTACAATTTCGCCAATTGGCCCCATTAGCATAACCATTACGCCAGACATGGATGGATTACGCATTCCCGCCAGCTCAACGCGAGGCACTACGCCTAACGATAGCAATGTAATCAGCAGGTAGACACAAAGTGCCATCAGAACGGCTAAAACGGTCGCGCGCCCTACGTCGGCTTTATGTTTGGCCCGGCCAGAAACTACCACCGCACCCTCAATCCCGATAAACACCCACAGGGTGATCAACATTGTACTTTTTACCTGCTCCCAAACCGGTTGCCCCAGATTTACACCAGTGAAATCAAGTTTGAAAACGTCAATATTGAAAGCCAGCGTGGCCAGAATAATAAATAGTGCAATAGGGATCAGTTTAGCCAGCGTGGCTATCAGGTTAATCAGTGCGGCGGTTTGTACACCACGTAAGATTAAGCCATGAACTATCCATAGCAGCACTGAAGCTCCCAGCATTGCCTGCCAGGTATTACCTTCACCAAAAATGACATGTCCGGGAGAGTCAGTAAAAAAGCTCAGGGCAGCAAACACAATCACCAGATAGGAGAGGTTGGCTACGACGGCGCAAATCCAGTAACCCCAGGCAGAACAAAAGCCAATCAGCTCACCAAAGCCCTCTTTGGCGTAAGTAAATATACCTCCGTCCAGATCGGGGCGAATGCGGGTAAGCAGTAACAGGGCAAAAGCCAGAAACAGAATGCCGGTACCGGTGATGGCCCAGCCAATCAGTAGTGCCGCCGGGCTTGCAACCTCAGCCATATTTTGTGGCAGGCTGAATATGCCAGCGCCGAGCATAGAACTTAATACCAGCGCAGTCAGCGTGGTAAGGCCGAGTTTTTTTTCCAACGTCAGATACCTGATAAAGAGCGGTCAAATTAACCAGACTGGCTGCAACACATGTGCCAGCGCAGATTGGCTAAAAAATTTTGCTGATTCTACGTAGCGATGACCAACGTTGCAATGGATTAATGCATCGAAAAAAAGAGGATGAATAAGGTAAAAATATCAGAAATAAAAAAGGGCGATAAGTTATCGCCCTCCGCTTTTTTAATAATCTGATTTATTTGAATATATCTGCCGTTACGGTAGTGTTACCACTGCCTTTTTGCCACTCGCGAGTTACGTGGAAGTATTTACCACCTTTTGCCGCCGCGCGTTTAGCAACTTGTTCGTACATTTCGACTGAGTTGCTGAAGTTATCCGTAAAGGTAATGCTATCAAACGGTGTCATTTTCATGGCAGTGGCGTTGTTTAGCATTTGTACTTTGGTGCCATCTTTAAGCGTCACGGTATAACGGGAACCTTCAGAGCTGGTTTGCGTTTCAAAGAAACGGCCTACATCGGCACTGAAAGAGCTGGAAGAGGCGACGTTTGGAATCTCAACTTCTGCTGCCGCTGTACCACCAGCAGCCAGTGCCGCTTTACCTGCTTCGGAATCAGCAGGAATTGGGTTTTCCTGAGTCTGGATTTTACGTTCCGGCGCATCTTTCTTATAAATGAAAGCCGTTATGTACTGGTTAGCACCACGGTTTGCATCAATCTGCCTGACGATGAAGAAAGAGTAAGCGCCTTTTTCACTGGCCAGTTTACCAATAGCACTGTTGATATCGTCCTGAAGAGGAAAATTGCCGCGAATAGAAACGGTATCAAAGGGCTCTAATTTGCTGGCCTCGTCGCGAGGTAATTCACGAACGCCGTTATAGACACTGTACTTCACTTCTTTAACGGCTGGTTGGGCATCGGTACGGTACAGATCAACAGTAACACGTGAATTGCTACCGTTGTTGATTTCACTGATATCGCGAACAAAGAACGCTGATGCTCCACGCTTATCCGCTTGCTTTGATGCTGCTTTGTTAGCGTCATAAATACTATCGTAGCGACCAGAAAAGGTGATTCGGTCAAAAGGTGCTAATGAGTCAGCCTTCTCAGGGGTGAGTTCTTCAGCAGCAAACGCAGAAAAAGTCATTACAGAAAGCAGGGCTGCGGTAATTAGCGTTGTCTTCAGCTTCATAAAAGGATCCTTTACGCCTTAATTATTAACATTTGTTAACGTATGTCTAAATCAGTACCGACAAGGGTAAGTGATTATGTCATGGAATTACAGGGGATGCTTTAGCATTTTTCATCATTTCAAGTTATAGCTAGGGTGCCAGAAATCGGGCTTATTTACACTACTTTGATAACAACCAGATAAAAAACTTGCGGATAAAGAGAGAGAACGGTGGATCGCAGAGTATATTTTCAGTAGGTTATAGGCAGCTGAATTAACCGGGGTAATTATCTTTTCGTGGTTATTACGCAAATCCAGTGTTCTCGGCTCAACAATGAAATAAATTAAGTCAGATTTAACAATACACTTATCATCCACGACAGATGAAAGGGAATATTATGCGAATTGGTGTACCAAGAGAGCGGTTGGCCAATGAAGCCCGGGTTGCTGCAACACCGAAAACGGTTGAGCAGTTAATCAAGTTAGGCTTCACTGTGGCCATAGAACAAGGAGCAGGTAAGCTTGCCAGCTTTGAGGACTCAGCTTATGAAGCTGCCGCGGCAACGATTGTCTCAACAGATGATGTCTGGCAGTCAGATATTATTTTAAAAGTTAATGCGCCAGAAGAGTTTGAAATTGAATTACTTCGCGAAGGCACAACGTTGGTCAGCTTTATCTGGCCTGCGCAAAATCCGGAATTGATGCAGAAACTGGCCGACAAAAAAGTTACCGTATTGGCAATGGATTCGGTACCTCGCATTTCACGCGCTCAATCAATGGATGCACTAAGCTCAATGGCTAACATCGCCGGTTATCGTGCGATCGTTGAAGCTGCACACGAGTTTGGTCGTTTCTTTACGGGGCAAATTACTGCCGCTGGTAAAGTTCCTCCGGCAAAAGTGATGGTGATAGGGGCAGGGGTTGCCGGTTTGGCCGCTATCGGCGCCGCAGGCAGTCTGGGAGCGATTGTCCGTGCGTTTGATACCCGTCCTGAAGTAAAAGAACAGGTTCAGAGTATGGGCGCTGAATTCCTTGAGTTAGATTTTGAGGAAGAAGCGGGCAGTGGTGATGGTTACGCGAAAGTCATGTCCGAAGCCTTTATTAAGGCTGAAATGGAGTTGTTTGCCGCTCAGGCTAAAGATGTGGACATTATTGTTACTACCGCATTGATCCCTGGTAAACCGGCACCAAAACTGATTACTACCGCCATGGTTGAGTCCATGAAGCCCGGCAGCGTGATTGTTGACCTGGCGGCGCAAAACGGTGGTAACTGCGATCTGACCGTAGCGGATCAGATTACCGAAACGCCAAACGGCGTGAAAATTATTGGTTATACTGACCTGCCAAGCCGTTTACCTACCCAATCTTCTCAGCTTTATGGTACCAACCTGGTTAACCTGTTAAAGCTGCTGTGCAAAGAGAAGGACGGCGAGCTGGATATTAACTTTGAAGATGATGTGATTCGCGGCGTTACGGTAGTAAAAACCGGTGAAATTACCTGGCCTGCGCCACCAATCAAAGTTTCAGCACAGCCGCAGAAACCAAAAGTTGCCGATGTAATGGCAGCCAAAGCTGAAGCAGCGCCATCTTCGCCAGTGAAAAAATATGCTTTACTGGCGCTGGCTATCATCCTGTTTGGTTGGTTGGCTAGCGTTGCTCCGGCCTCTTTCCTCTCCCACTTTACCGTTTTCGCACTGGCGTGCGTGGTCGGTTATTACGTGGTGTGGAACGTAAGCCATGCGCTGCATACCCCGTTAATGTCCGTAACCAATGCCATATCCGGTATTATTGTGGTCGGGGCACTGTTGCAGATCGGTCACGGTGGATGGGTAACATTCTTCTCATTTATCGCAGTACTGATTGCCAGTATTAATATCTTTGGTGGATTCACCGTCACCCAGCGCATGCTGAAAATGTTCCGGAAGAACTAAGGAGTAACAAATATGTCTGGAGGATTAGTTACTGCCGCATATATTGTTGCCGCGGTGTTGTTTATTTTCAGTCTTGCTGGTTTATCCAAGCATGAAACGTCAAAAATGGGTAATACCTTTGGCGTACTGGGGATGGCAATTGCTTTAATCGCGACGATTTTCGGGCCTTATTCAAGTAATGTAGGCTGGATTATCATGGCGATGATCATCGGTGGCGCTATCGGTATTTACCTTGCCAGAAAAGTAGAGATGACCGAAATGCCGGAGCTGGTTGCTATTCTGCACAGCTTCGTCGGTCTGGCTGCGGTATTAGTTGGTTTTAACAGCTATATCGTTGGCCCACATATGGAAGGCGTACCGGCACACGAACTGCAAGTGGTGTTAAACATCCATAACGTTGAAGTATTCCTTGGGATCTTCATTGGTGCGGTTACCTTTACCGGTTCCGTTGTGGCGTTTGGTAAACTGCGCGGCATTATTTCATCTAAACCAATGATGTTACCTCATCGCCATAAGCTGAATCTGGCTGCGGTATTGGTTTCATTTGTACTGATGGTTCTGTTTGTTAACAGTGATAGCACCGGGTTCCAGGTGTTTGCATTACTGATAATGACGCTGATTGCACTGGCATTTGGTTGGCATCTGGTGGCTTCTATCGGCGGTGCGGATATGCCGGTAGTGGTTTCAATGCTGAACTCCTACTCAGGCTGGGCGGCAGCGGCAGCGGGCTTTATGTTGAGTAACGACCTGCTGATCGTAACCGGTGCGCTGGTTGGTTCTTCCGGTGCGATTCTGTCTTACATCATGTGTAAAGCGATGAACCGTTCGTTTATCAGCGTTATTGCCGGCGGATTTGGTACCGATGGTTCCTCTACCGGTGAAGACGAAGAAGTGGGCGAACACCGTGAAACGACGGCGGAAGAAGTGGCAGAACTGCTGAAGAATTCCAGCTCTGTTATCATCACTCCGGGATACGGTATGGCTGTGGCACAGGCGCAATATCCGGTTGCTGATATTACCGCCAGGTTACGTGAGCGTGGTATTAAAGTTCGCTTTGGTATTCACCCGGTTGCAGGGCGCTTACCTGGCCATATGAACGTACTGCTGGCAGAAGCCAAAGTACCTTATGATATCGTACTGGAGATGGATGAAATCAACGAAGATTTCCCGGATACCGATACCGTATTAGTCATTGGTGCAAACGACACGGTTAACCCGGCAGCGATGGAAGATCCTCGTAGTCCTATCGCGGGTATGCCAGTACTGGAAGTGTGGAAAGCGCAGAACGTTATCGTATTTAAACGTTCTATGAATACCGGCTATGCCGGCGTTCAGAACCCGCTGTTCTTCAAAGAAAATACCCAAATGCTGTTTGGTGATGCTAAAGAGAGTGTGGATAAAATCCTACGCGCTTTATAAGATTCATTGATAAGATTCATTGCCGTAAGCAAAAGAAAGGGCCGCAATTGCGGCCCTTTCTCATGAATCAAACTCTGTTAATCTTCATCATCATGATCGTCATGCTCTGATGTGTCATCCGGTTTAATCGCCAGAAGGTCACATTTCAGATGACCGATCAGACGTTCTGCGGTATTACCAATAAAGGCAGCGGAGAGCCCGGTTCTGCCGACGGTACCCAATACCACAATACCGGCATGAATTTGTTCAGCCACTGCCGGGATAACATCTTCCGGCATGCCTTTTTCTACGTGGGTCAACTCTTCCGGAATACCGAATTCCTGACGCAGTGCTTTCATGGCCACCAGGAACTGGCCGCGAATGGCATTGTTATAAACCGTAGGATCAAATTCCGGCAGCTCAATAGCAATATTGATGGATGTAGAAGGGTATGCACTGACCAGCTCAACTTCGGTGCTGTCAGCAAAAGCGGCCAGCTCCAGTGATTCTCTAACCAGTTTGCGGTTTAGCTCATCGTGGAAATCTTCTTCACTGGAAAGGTTAACAGAAACCAGTGCTTTACCATGCTCCGGCCACGGCTGATCTTTTACCATCCAGACCGCACAAGGTGCTTTACGTAGCAGGTGCCAGTCCAGCGGGGTGAAGATTACCGATTCCAGTATATCGTGTTGGTGGGCCGCTTTAAGCAGCAGGTCGTGGTCGTGTTCGATAATCTCTTCAATGACCGCTTCATGATAGCGTTTATGCCAGACAACTTTAATTTCAATATTAACGCCGGATTCCAGATAGTAGTGGCTTAACTGACGTATCCAGGCTACCCGCTGGTCGATAGCGCTTTGGCGCATCGCCATGCGTTCATCCAGAGAGAGCAGGCTGGTCACTTCATAAGAAAAATCGAAAATAGGCAGAAATGCCTTAATTTTCCCGCCATTACGACGAACAAGATAGACGGCGCGCCGTAGAGCGGCTTGATCCTCTTCATCCGGATCGATTGCGACAAGAAGATTTTGATAATGTGCCATTTAGCGCCTCCCGTTAAATACCTAAAGTATAGTTAAAGATAAACCATATAAAGGGAACAGAACAGACGAGGAACGGGACTCGGATCAAGATTTGGTTAAAATCCTGATCCGACAATGATTATTCGCTTTGATTTTGACCAGCCAGTTCGGCCAGGGTGTCGATATCCTGAATAGTAATATATTTACCTTTAACGCTCAGGATTTCGCTTTTCTGAAAACGCCCCAGTAAACGACTGATGGTTTCAACCGTCAGGCCCAGATAGTTACCAATATCACCACGGGTCATGGTCAGGCGGAACTCTCTTGGGGAGAAACCGCGCTGGGCAAAACGGCGAGAGAAGTTATAAATAAACGCCGCCAGACGCTCTTCTGCATTTTTCTTCGACAACAGCAGAATCATGTCCTGATCGCCTTTAATCTCACCGCTCATCAGACGCATGATTTG
Source organism: Limnobaculum eriocheiris (assembly GCF_021010575.1). GTDB lineage: Bacteria > Pseudomonadota > Gammaproteobacteria > Enterobacterales > Enterobacteriaceae > Limnobaculum > Limnobaculum eriocheiris. The sequence goes on from NZ_JAJNAG010000035.1 coordinate 22,600, forward strand.
TTGACGCAGGCTTGGCATTTTACCGGACAGATCGTCCAGTACTTCATAAGGAATTTCGCAAACCATCGAGGTTTCCAGCGCCTGAGCAAAGCTTGGGTGCATATGATTACCAATGGCATCAAAACCCACCAAGTCACCTGCCAGATGGAAGCCAGTGATTTGCTCATCACCTTGTTCAGTGATGGTATAGCTTTTTATAGTACCGGAGCGAATGGCATACAGAGATTTCAGATCGTCGCCTGCTTTAAACAGAGCCTGACCTTTTTGAATCGGCTTTTTACGCTCAATAATATTGTCGAGCTGATTCAGTTCATGCTCATTCAGCGTAAAAGGAATGCATAACGGGCTGATACAGCAATCCTGACAGTGGATTGCACATCCGCCTGATTGTATGCGCCGAATTGTTCGCTTTTCCGGAATCATAAAATTTAACTCTACTTTATTTGATATGTGTCAATTTTAACAGTTTTTCGCCTAATAGGTAAGGCTTGAACAAAAGTCGGTACAAGAGTTGTGAGCATAACGACAAAAAAACAATAACGCGATGATTCTAATGATAATTAATTTGAACGCTGATCCGATTAATAACCACTTTATTGTTGTGTATATATCGATTTGATGCTTTTTTAATCTCAAACCTAAAAATTTGGTTAAAAAAAAGAAATATACGGATATTTGACCTGTTATATGACCCCATATCGAAAATAAACACTGAATTGATGTGGTTAATTCGATAATAATTGATGATTATTTAACATTGTGGTCATTTTTTGTCTGTTTTTTGAGATTGTCAGGTGAACAACTCTATGACTAGTATAATTGACAGGTATGTTTTAAACCAATTTAGCTAACCGTTAAGGTAACGCTACGTTCTCTCTTTGCTATTAAATCAGTATATACCGGGTCAGGGAGGCTATTTTTATCCGGATACTGATGTATCAGGCGTTTTTCGATAACGTTGCATAATATAGAGATATCTGTTTCTACTTTTGTCATAGTTTGATAGAGATCAGGTTTATTATATTAATTAATTACGTATAATGAGAATAAATATTATTGTGAGAATGTTTATCATAATTATGCGTATTATTCAGAAAGCTTTGTTACTTTGCATAGGATGGCTGGCGTTAAGCGCTGTGGTTGTAGCCGATACCGATTATAAGCAGTTGACGGATGATATTCGCCAACGCCTGGATAAAACTTCTCAACTCTACCAGCAACAACAAATCGCTGATGCTCGTACCGAAGTTCAAATGGCCTATTTTGAGGTGTTTGAAAATCTGGAAGGGCCTATTCGTATTAATATCTCCGCCCAAAAAAGCTACCAGATGGAAGCCGCTTTTGGTGAAATCAGAAAGATGATTGGTGAGAATAAACCACAAAGCGAAGTTGATGAGAAAATCAATTGGTTAAAAGGGGAGCTGGATAGTGTATTGCCGGTTCTGGCCGATGGTCATCAACTAACGGCAGAACAACAGCACGGCACTTATGATAATGACCAAATAGCCCCTTACTGGCAACAAAGTTTTAAAACCATTGATGATCTGTTGGCAGAAGCTATCTCGTTGTATCAACAAAATAACTATGCGGAAGCGCGTCTTCGGATTCAAAAGGCTCAGTATGATGGGTTTAAAAATTCAGAGATGGAGATGTCTGTTCGTCAGAACCGCTCTTCTCAGCAAGCAGGTGAGATAAATCGGCAGTTTAGCGAGCTGATTAAAATCAGTGGCGAAGCGGATCAAATGAATGAAGTCAGCTATCGTATCACAACCTTATTACAGGACCTTGAAGATCTTCTTCCCGGGTTACCAACCACCCGTGATACCCAACAGGCTGTAGCCAGCACCAATAGCGCTATTAAAGATAGTGTGCCTGATGCTGACTGGCCGAAAGTGGTTACGGATATTGATAAGGCGGTTAATGCCGCGTTGGAACAGTATGGTGCCGGTGATGCTAAAGGCGCAATGATGGCGATTCAGGATGCTTACTTCGACCTGTTTGAAGCCAGCGGGATGGAAAATAAGATCGGTTCCCGTGATTCTGCCTTTAAAACCAAAATTGAAAGCTATTTCACTCGTATGGTGAGCCAGATTAAAGCCGGGCAACCCATGGAGTCGATACAGCAACAGTCTCAGGCTTTGCAGCAGGATCTAAATTCTGCGGTAGAGATGCTGGGTACCGGCGGCCAGACCAGTTGGAGCCTGTTGATCTATAGTTTGCTGATTATTGTACGTGAAGGTCTGGAAGCACTGCTGATCGTTGCTGCCATTGTGGCCTATCTGGTGAAGAACAACCATCATGACAAGCTACGACTCATTCGTCAGTCGGTATATGTTGCGCTGGTTACCAGCGTAATAACCGCGGTGCTGTTCCAGTGGTTGTTCTCTAATTCCGGTGCCAGCCGTGAGTTACTGGAAGGCATAACCATGCTGATAGCCGTAGTGATGCTGTTCTCCATGAGCTATTGGTTATTGTCTAAAGTGGAAGCTCGCCACTGGAAAGCCTATTTAGAAGGTAAACTTTCCCAATCGTTAAGTACCGGCTCGGTGGTTGGCCTTTGGTTAACCTGCTTCTTGGCGGTATACCGCGAAGGGGCTGAAACCGTTCTGTTCTATTTTGCCCTGATGGGGGACTCAACCTCTGTCAGCGGTCATCTCTCTATTCTGGCCGGTTTTGTGATTGGCTGTGTCATTTTACTGATTGCCTATCTGATCATGCGTTTTACCGTAGTGAAATTACCGTTGAAACCATTCTTTATGTTTACCGGTAGCTTTATGTATCTGATGGCTTTTGTTTTCGCAGGCAAAGGTGTTCTGGAGTTGATTGAAGGAAAACTGTTTGAGCCTACGTTGTTGTCAGGAATGCCTGAAATTTCCTGGCTGGGGATCTACCCCTATATCGAAACCCTGGCTCCGCAGGCAGTACTGATTGTTGCTGCTTTGGTTGCGCTTTGGGTGATGAAAAAAAATTCGTCTGCGATAGCGGCGAATGCATAACAGGAAGCTTTGCTCGTTGCTTTGCGTTTGTTCTTAATGTCGCAGCGAAAGCGGCAATACCAATACTGATAATAAAGAGGATGGAAAAAAGATGGCAATGAATAAAACATTAGTTACTGGTGCGTTGATTGCGGGTCTGTTTACTGCACCTGCAGCACTGGCTTTTAAAGAGTATCCAGCCGGTGAACCCGTCAAAATGAATGAAATGGAGATCGCAGCCGTTTATTTACAGCCGATCGACATGGAACCTCGTGGCATGGGGCTACCGGCAGCTAAGGCGGATATTCATCTGGAAGCGGATATCCATTCTGTTGAAGGTAACAAGAATGGTTTTGGGGCTGGAGAGTGGATGCCATACCTGACCATCGCTTATACCCTGGTTAACACCGATACCGGTGAAAAGCAGGAAGGTACCTTTATGCCAATGGTGGCGGGTGATGGCCCTCACTATGGTGCCAATATCAAAATGATGGGCGTGGGTAACTATAAAGTGACTTACCACATTGAACCGCCATCAAAAGCAGGTTTACATCGTCACACCGATAGCGAAACCGGCGTTGGCCGTTGGTGGAAACCATTTGATGTTAGCTTCGACTTTAAATATGTCGGTCTGAACTAAGCCCAGCCTCGTCGGGTGAGTGAGTTTACTTACCCGGCGGTTGTTTTGATATTTCTGTGTTGTTGGTTGTATGGGACGGCGATAGTTCATACAACTAATAATAAATTCTGAATATATTGCCGCTTCGGCTTTGTTAGCGAGCGGGGTACATGTCGATGATGAGTTATTTTCTGGTTTCGGTATTACAATCATTTCTACCAACCGCTTTGCTGTTGGGGCTTAACTGGTCTTTACGCAAAACGCCCCATGTTCGTCCATTAATTTGGTTAACCCTGCTGGGATTTTTTGCCGGAACGGCAACCGGTATTAACCTTCCAACATCGCAACAATGGGTACTGTTTTGCACCGCATTACAGCTGACGCTGATACTGCTGTTTTTGTTAAGCCAACTGGTCTCGTTGTCAAAAGTTGGTTATTTCTGGCAGTTAGTTTTGCTGTTTGTCGCGGCTTTGCGTTGGGGGCAAACGCCAAACCTTAGCGCGATTACCGCCACTAACGTTATCAACACTGATTTACTTCTAAATATCAGTGCGGTGGTGGCCGGACTCATTCTGGTGGCGTTTTCCGGTACGTTAATGACATTTTGTATGCGTCAATTGCGCTATTTACGCTGGCCGCTACTGATCATTCTGTCATTATTGCTGTTAGCACCACTGTCCGGTGAGCTGATGCTGGTATTGATGAAGCTACAGGTGGTTGAGTTAACCAAATCATTACTCAGCTATGTGGCAAAAGTGACGAATATCAATAGTCTTAACAGCTATGTATGTGCCGCGGTGTTGCTGTTTAGTGGCGTTATTTATTTAATTAAAGTGGTATTGCCGCGTTCTATCGCCCGGGCAGAGCCTCGCCCAATCGAACATCGCAAAGCGGTGGTCCATTATCAGAATTCCCGCCGTATCTTTGTTATCACATTACTGTTGGCGTTGCTGACCGCCGGGGCTCAACTGTATTGGGACAAAGTAGCCTCTCAACCGCCAAGGCTTTCTGAAGCGCTGCCGGTCACTCTGGCCAGTGATGGTCTGGTGCATATTCCCGTTGAACAGGTAAAAGACGGTAAATTGCATCGTTTTGTCTGGGTGGCTGAAGACGGTAAAGCGGTTCGTTTTTTTGTCATAAACCGCTATCCGGATAAGTTACGCTTAGGGGTGGTATTTGATGCCTGTCTGCTGTGTGGCGATCAGGGCTATGTGATGGAGGGTAATCAGGTTATCTGTGTTGCCTGCGATGTGCGCATCTTTATTCCTTCGATTGGTAAACCCGGCGGCTGTAATCCGGTACCAATTGATGAATGGGATATGACCGATACGGAATTGACCATCAGTAAAAAATCGCTGGAGAGTGGGCTAAATTACTTCTCTACCATTGTAACGCTGGAAGTGACCGATCCGGTCGACGGCAGCAAGCTGACTAATACCAAAGCGGAACATCGCTATACCTTTGCCGGAAAAACCTACTTCTTCTCAACGGCAGCAAACTATGAAGCCTTCAGGGACAACCCGGAGAAGTTTGTGAAGGAGGAACAGTAACTATGTTGTGGCTTATGTTACGACAGTCATGGTCGCGAAATATCCGTAAAAAGCTCTTGGCGGTGATGACAATATTTCTGGCCGCGGGGCTGGTTTCTGCGTTGCTGGCAGTATCAATAGATATTGGTGACAAAATGGCGCGGGAGATGAAATCCTATGGCGCCAATATTCTGATTGAACCGGCAGGGCAGGCAACATTGCCTTCACTGTTTGGTGAGAAGAGTAACCCACTGGCGGGGCAAGATTTTCTCGATCAGACAGAGCTTCCTAATATTAAGGATATCTTCTGGCGCAATAATATTATGGGCTTCGCGCCACTGCTGAGTGGTGAAGTCGAAGTGCAGGGGAAAGCGATACCGGTTCTGGGTACTTTCTTTGAGCAAAAAGTAGATGTACCGGATGAAGAAAATTATCACACCGGTCAGAAGATTATCAGTACCTATTGGCAGGTTTCAGGCCAGTGGCCAGATGAAACCGGTGAAAAACATCAAGCCCTGTTAGGCCAGCAATTGGCACAGCAAACCGGTTGGAAAATTGGTGACGTTGTCACGTTAAAAGGCTCGAAAACGACAATAGATGTGGCCATTAGTGGCATTCTGGCCAGTGGTGGAGATGAAGAGCAACAACTGGTATTGCCTCTGGCACAGGTTCAGGAATTGCTGGGGCTTCAGGGTAAAGTTCAGGCCATTCGGGTGTCTGCATTAACGGTGCCTGAAAACGAGCTATCGCGAAAAGCCAGGGCCGATCTGGAGTCGCTGGATGCGGAAGAGTATGACCTGTGGTACTGCACCGCTTATGTTTCTTCCATTGCGCACCAGTTGGAAGAGGCCATTTCAGGTTCCGGTGTACGCCCTATCTGGCAGGTAGCGGCTTCCGAAGGGATAGTAATTGAAAAGATTCAACTGCTGCTGGCGGTGGTTACTCTGGCTGCATTACTGGCATCTGCAATGGGTATTGCGTCGTTGATGACCAGTAACATTATGGAGCGAACCAAAGAGATCGGGTTAATGAAAGCATTGGGCGCAAGGCAGTGGCAAATCATGATGCTGTTCTATCTGGAGGCGGCAATGAGCGGCGTTATCGGCGGGCTACTGGGTTGTATTGCCGGTTGGGGGCTGGCAAAAGGAATTGGCCTGATGCTATTTGATGCACCATTAAGTTTTGCCTGGATTGTTGTGCCTTGCGTTCTGGTGCTGTCAGTCCTAATTGCGCTGGCGGGTACCTGGTTCCCGGCACGTCGTATCGCTTATCTGTATCCGGTGGAGGTACTGTATGGGCGTTAACCATTCTCAAAATATGTTCTGGCGCCTGGTATTACGGGCACTAAAGCTAAGAATGCAGCGGGTAGTAGTGATTTTTGCCGCGCTGGCGGTAGGGGCGGCTATTGTCACCGCAATGTCTGCGGTCTATTTCGATATTAATACTAAAATGAGCCAGGAATTACGCACCTTTGGCGCTAATTTCTATATTGGCCCCGGTCATGGAAATAGCTTACCGTTAAATGATTATCAACAGATTATCGAACAAGCGCCTAAAGGGCTAATTGGGGCTGAAAGTCCTTATCTGTATGGTATGGCGCGTACCGAACTGGAAAAAGTCGTCATCATGGGCGTCCGGTTTGAGTCACTTAAACAACTAGTCCCTTACTGGCAGGTCACCGGTAGCTGGATTAGCGTTAGTTTTGACGATCGTAAAGCTATGATTGGCTATAAGCTGGCCAATCGTCTTGAGTTAAAAGTGGGTGACTCTGTGGTGCTGGTTGATGGCGACCAGAAAAAATCTTTGCAAATCAGAGGTATTGTTGAGTCCGGTGATGCGACGGATAACGTGCTGATTATCAACCTGCCTTTAGCCCAAAGCTGGTTGAAACAGCCCGGCGCAATCAGTCATGGATTACTGAGCGTGAGTAATGAAGCCGGTCAGGTTGATGCGTTTGCTCAACAGTTACAACAGCGTTATCCGGACCTGGAAATTCGACCTATTCGTAAAGTATCTGCCAGTGAAGGTCAGGTGCTGGATAAGATTAAAGGCTTGATGGGGCTAGTCTCTCTGGTGATTCTGGTATTGTCGACGCTGTGCGTCAATACCACGCTAATGGCGATTGTTAGCGAGCGTTCAAAAGAGTTTGCGCTGCAAAAAGCTTTAGGTGCTAAAGGGCGAGATATTGTGCGTCAGATTATGGCGGAAACCATGATTATCGCACTGTTTGCCATTATTGCCGGGGTAGTGACTGGTTATATTCTGGCACAGATTCTGGGACAAACGGTGTTCTCTGCTTCTATTGACCTGCGTGCTCAGGTTATTCCATTAACTTTTATCCTTTCATTATTGGTTGCTTTAATTGCAGCTGTTTTACCGACTTATCGTGCCGTGAAGATTGAACCGGCTAAAGTGTTAAAGGGAGAATAACGGTGACACAATCAGTTAGTCAGAACTCCTCACCATGGGTGATTGAAACCCACCATCTGTATAAGCGATTTGGTCAGGTTGTCGCACTGGATGATATTAACCTGCAAATTAAACGCGGGGAATTTATCGCCATTATGGGCGCGTCAGGATCGGGAAAAACCACATTGATGAATATTTTAACCTGTCTGGATACCGCCAGTGAAGGTCAGGTATTGCTCGATGGCACCGATGCGGCAGTACTGGATGAAGAAGGGCACAGAGCTTTCCGCTCGGATAAAATTGGTTTGGTGTTTCAGCAGTTTCACCTGATTCCGTTTCTTACGGCGTTGGAGAATGTGATGTTGGCCCAGCATTATCACAGTGTGGTGGATGAGAAGGCGGCTCGTAAGGTATTGGAGCAGGTGGGGTTAGATCATCGATTTGACCATTTGCCCAGCCAGCTTTCTGGCGGTGAACAACAGCGGGTATGTATTGCCCGGGCGTTGGTTAATGAGCCACCGGTGATTTTTGCTGATGAACCGACGGGAAATCTGGATGAGCAGAATGAGCAGTTAGTGTTAGGTTTACTGACGGATTTACATAAGCAAGGGCGGACCATTGTTATGGTGACCCATAACCCTGAGCTGGGGCGCTTTGCCGATCGTATTATCAGGCTACAGCATGGAAAGTATTTGAGTGAAGAAGTGAATAATCGCGAGGTGGAAAATGCGATTTAATATGCGTAAATCCGGCGTGTTGCTGCTGATTAGTGCAGCATTATTGCTGTCAGGCTGTAAGGAAGAAAAGGCAAAGATTGGCACTCAGGCGCCTGCGTTGGCGGCCTATGACCTATCCGGTAATAAAACTTCTCTGGAACAGTGGAAAGGAAAGTATATTTACCTGAATTTCTGGGCTTCTAACTGCAGTGGCTGTCTGGCAGAGATGCCAACGCTGGAGAAATTGAGTCAGGAATATCGGGATAATATCGTGGTGGTGGGTATTAATACGGATAAAGAAGATACTAATATTCAGGCGCTATTAACGGATATGAAGGTTTCATTCCCTAATGTACGCGATCAACTGGCGATTACTCAGGAGCGCTATCAGGTTATTGGTACCCCAACCTCATTTTTGATTGATTCTCAGGGAACCTTACAGGAGCAGTATGTAGGGATGATGCATGAGCCTCAACTAAAGGCAATCTTTCAGAAGGCTAAGGGATGATGCCGTTAATGAAAATCGGTTATCCGGGGTTAATGTTGCTGTTGTTTAGCTGGGTAAACCCGACAGCGGCAGCGCAACCTGAACAAAAGTTTTATAACATGAACTGCGCCTCCTGCCATGGCAAGAAGGGGGAGAAAACCGCGCTGAACAAAGCTCGCCCATTAACCAGCCTGAAAGAGCAGCAGATTATTGAGGCATTAACAAAACGGCGAAATGGCGATGTGAAAGGCGCGGGTAACCAGGTTAAAAAACGCCTGACGGATGAAGATATTAAAAATCTGGCGAAATTTATTCCGACGATGAAGTCAGATTGATATTGTTCTTGTGGTGTGGCAGTTACACAGAATTATTTACAGGGTCGAATTCAGCTTTAGTGTGCGTCGGGCGTGGCCCGACGTTGCCTGGTATAAATTAACTGTTCAGTTCAATACATGGTTGCGAATTACTTACTAACTTTTAGCGTAGGGAATGGATATCCACCTTCCTGTATTTCTTTACTCGGTCCATACAAACGCAAGATTATGTAAGCATCTTTTTCTGGAATTGGCAGCCAATTGGTATCGCTTTCTTTTCCTGTTGAACTTAGCTCAATTGTATACATTCCATCGGCATCGGGTTTTAGTGTACGGTCACCACGGCTGTGACGATTAATCTCGTTGTGAGCCATCAGACGATTATCTGATCCATATACTGTAAACGACCAGAACTGACTCACATCAGGAGCCTTGAAATGCATTGTGTATTTCTTACCATTCGAACCATTGATATTCTTACCGTCTTCTCCCTTTTCTGCTTTCAAGTAAACTGATTCATCAGGCGGTAAACCCCACTGACCCAAATAGGTACCTTCTGCAAACAGATCACGTTCACCATCTCCCAACTGCTCTCTCGTGCCAAGTAATTTGCCAGCATTAGTCATTTGAGGAGCGAGTTCTTGAAGGTGTTTCATACCTAACTCTTTACCTACTTTAGCAGCAGCTAATTGCTCTTTGGTAAAGTCGGTTTTACAAGGTTCGAGGCCAATTGATTTGTATTGATCTAACCATTTCTTGTCAGCAGTACCCATATCACCATCACACAGAACGTAGTTCACTCTCTGCAACCAGTTCGTTTCGTCATATTTTGGATAGGTTCTGACTTTTTCTTTAGGTCCCGGAACACCAAGGTACGCCGATAATGTTCTAATGTTCCAATCATCCATATAATTTAGGGCAACTTTTTCATCCTCTTTGCCCACAGCCATGATTCGACCCATCAACTTAATGATATTCGAATCAACATAAATAACTTCATCGACACTTGCAGGAATATCCCCTGTCCATGAACGAGCAGCAAACATAAATTTACCGCCTTTATTCCCTCGCAAACGTGAACCAATCATTGACGTTGTGTAATGTCCCATGTCCATTGTATGTAGGATCCAATAACGGCCTTCATCCATATCAGGAACACTTACCACAACTGGCTCTGCGGCTACATCTAACCACCCCATTAGATGCAATGTGTCATTATTTATGGTCACATGGGCAGTATATGAGTCGTCGGCAATATGACGAATATTTTGAAAACGATTGAGTGGTGTATCAGTTTCAACGGCAGTTTCGTAGAAAAATTTGTAAGCTTCGTCAATAGAATAAGCATAAATGAAAGCGTCTTGCGCTAGCTTATCTGGGATAGGCTTAGCAAAAGCAAACTGAGTAGCAAAGGGGCTTAACATCGCTGAAGTGGCTAGCAATGAGACCAGTATTTTTTTTCCAACCATTTTCTTCTCCGAGAATATAAACAATTTACCTAATCAACTTATTGAATATAGTTAAAAATTAGAGCCTATAAACTGTACTAGCTCAGACCTGATCTGACAGTTACCGGTTTTTATAGGTGTCTGTCAGATTACATCTGGCTCAGATTCTTTTCTGCCCAGACACGTTTTCCATCATGAAGAGTTTCTATCGGCGTACGCCCACAGCAGACTTTTCCTTGATGAGTCCGTTCATTATTATAATACGATACCGCCATCTTCAACCAGTTCTTGATACCGATAAAACGTATCTCGTGAAACGCCCATGATTTTACAGGCTCTGGAAACATTCTTAAGTTCTTCAGCCAAATTTAATAAACCGGCTTTGTGTTTAATGATGGGATTGTTAGTATGCAACATGAGAGTTACCTTTTGTGTTTTGAATAAGGATTCGACACCCATATCAAAACCGGTAACTCTCACCTTTTCAAGGTGCTGTGTCAGATTAGATCGAGACTAATACAAATTAACGGTTACCGAACACCCCGTGAGTGGTTCTTTTTGCTCCAGCTGAAGGTTTCGTCGCTGGGAACATATTTATCTTTTTTCTTTTCTGCCCTGGCTTTTTTCTCTTCTTTTTCCAACTCTTTCATTATTTGAGCAATAACGTCTTCTTTGGCTTTATTGAGTTCACTATTGGTTAAAGAGCGACCTAATTCTCTTTTTAATTGTGCCTGTTTCATTTTGATCTGCTGTAACTGGCTTTCAGTTAAATCTTTTAAGGTTAACTTTTTCATTAATGCTCCTTCCCGATGGCAGATAATATTTAGTGTAACGTGAAAATCAGATGGTGGGTATGCCACCATAGTTAATTATTTGTCTGCATTCAGTTTTTGGGTTAACCAGGGAACTAACTGTTTTTTACGGCTTAACATATTTTCAATGGTGACAGGTAGCTGACTTATTGGGTTATTTTGGGAAAAATAGAGACGGCTCTGCGAGCTGAATAAGGAGGTGATCATTAAAACATAGAAATCCAGACCTTCAGTATGTGCGCGCTTTTCCATTTCCTGCGACAGCGCCGGTACTTTGTCTTCAATGGTATGAAAATCGCTGACCTCTATTTGACCAAGAATCAGCTTATAATCGCCAATTAAATAATTTTTCTCATCTTTTTGCAGTAATCGTTCAATGCTGAGCCCGCTGATATCGGTTTTAGCGTCCAACAATTTGATAATGAAAATATCCGGATCGACATTAGCTATCTGGCTTAACCTATGGGCGGTTTGTCGGTCCTGTTCTGTGGTGGTCGGCGACTGAAATGCTACCGTATCGCTGAGGATGGCGCCGAGCAACAATAAGGCATGTGACTCGCTTAATTGATAGCCCGAAGTGCGGGTAACAATATCAAAAACCAGAGTAGCGCAACAGCCGACTCGCCTTATCCATGCGTCCAGCGGTTCTGTGGTCATCAACGAGCCCAGACGATGGTGATCGATTAAACCTATCACCTGACTTTTGTCCAGGTTCTCAGGGCCTTGTTCTAAATCGCTGAAATCCACCAGCCAGACTGGTTTTCCGGTTATATTGTGCTCAAGCAATGGTGGTGAAGGGCAGTGAGCCTGTGACAGGATAAATTCAGTTTCTGGATTTAGTTCCCCCAATCGATAAGCCGTTGCGGATTGTCCGCAAAAGTTTAGCCAGTCGCTAACAACAATCGCGCAGCATATTGAATCACTGTCCGGGTTCAGGTGACCGAAAACTGAAATCATAAATTTGCCTTATACTATTGTGACGAAAATTTGCCGGGGTTTGGCTGAAGTGGCAAATTGCATTAATCTTCCGATATTTTAACGATGCAGACTATTGAACCACTCCCCGGATTTCAAGGGTTAAATATCGCAATCATAAATCTAACTTATACTAAAGATGAAAAGTGCAGGTGTAAGTATCCCATCAAAACGACCCATTCACTTTTAGAGATCTTCTGACATACTGATTATGTCCCCTGAGGAGATCACCATGCGTAAAATCCGATTCACAGAGCACCAGATAATCGCCGTCCTTAAA
>NZ_JAJNAG010000036.1 GCF_021010575.1 Limnobaculum eriocheiris
GCGAACCCATCTTAAACGGTTGACCCGCAAGACTATCTGCTTCTCAAAGTCAGAAGAAATGCACGATAAGATCATCGGATGGTATCTGACGATCAATCATTACCACTAAATCTGCGTCACGACCAACAATTACTTAAATTATAACTATGCAGAATTATCGATTTATTATTTTATACTCTGCATTCAATTTAATACCACGTCAAAATAATACTACAGTCTAATTTTTACCGCAATGGGATGAATTGTAAATCAATTGAATAATAAAATATTTGATTCAGCCAAACTAATCATCATTCATGATCCCCTTCGTTAACGCATTCTGAATGCGCTATATCAACACAGGTTGGCACTAAGAATAACGCCTTTCTGCGTCGACACTCAACTCCCGATAAATCGTTGCTGGTAAAAACGGCTGATGCTGCCCATAATTTAATATCAATACCTTAACCAACCTCTGCATAACTAACCTGGAGAATTTCGTCATGCCTTATGTCAATATCAAAATTACTAAAGAAGGCGCAACCGCGGAACAAAAAAAGCAACTGATTGAAGGTGTCACTCAACTATTAGTCAAAGTGTTGGATAAGAACCCCGCTACCACTCTCGTTGTTATTGATGAAGTTGATATGGATAACTGGGGAATTGGTGGCTTTCCGGTTACTGAGTTAAGAAAGAAAAAATAGTTTACCAACGCCGAATGGTTATTACAGGCATTCGGCGTTGCCATTACTCAATCAACCGTACCGGAGAGGAGAGGAGAATGGACTTTTATCTGCTTAAAAACGTTTTACTCTACTGTACAGTCATCAATTATGCCGTTTTACTGATTTGGTTTATGGCAATACGGTTGGAAAAAACCTCGATTTATCACTTGCATCGCCGCTGGTTTCAGCTCACTGACGACCGCTTTGATGCCATTCACTATTCCGGTATGGCATCAATCGATTGGTATAACGACGGGAACCCAACCGTCAGCTGATTTGACGAAACAGATGTCGCTGTTGTACCCGTAGCCAGTAAAGCCAGGGATGAAGCGATGAAAGCGGCCTGCGCATGGTTATCTAATCCGTTAATTAAACCTGTGCGCTGAGTCTATTTGATTTATATGTGTTTTATATGAACTTTTGTCATGAATCGTATCATCGACGAAAACCACAATGCGAAATAACCGGCAATAACGCCGCAGGATACGACGTTATTGCATAGGATTACCGTATCTGAAAAGCGATCAGACGTTTTTACGCTCGATGGTTTCTTCACCCCAGTAGAGGCGATCGGCATCAGTTTTACTGAACGCCAGCGGTAACACCTCATCGCTGCCTTCGTCCCAAATTTGCTGTGCTTTTACTTCATCATTATTAGCCAGTTCAAAAATAGCCTCGGCAATTTCAACGGATGTCTCGCGAATTCTAGCCCACTCTTTAATTCTTAATCTTTGCATTTCAATGTCTCCCAACGAGTTATTTCAGACGTAGCTTTATTACTTTCAAAGCACTGTTTAACAGTATCGTTCAAGCTCGTGATTTTGCACGCAAAAAAAATCGACGAGTAACATAGCACACGCAGTATCTAACGCATTGGCTAAGCGGCTTATGACAGAATACGCGGTTACTCAGTAAGTTAGTCGCATTGATGAATCACCCATTTACATTAAACAGACCGATTATCCATCGGTTTTATGTTAATGTGGTTAGAGTATCTTGTTAACCTTTTCTGAAGCGAAAAATTACTGCTTTTTATCCATTATGCTACCGTCAGGATCTATCACCATGAATAATTTTAGCCTTCATCTTGCTACAAAAGTCTTATTTGGTCAGGGTCAGATTGCTCAACTCCCTACAGTTATCCCTGTCGATGCCCGAGTACTGATTACCTACGGCGGCGGCAGTATTAAACGTAATGGTGTTCTGGAACAGGTTCACCATGCGCTGAAGGGATATACCCTGTTTGAATTTGGCGGTATTGAACCAAATCCAACTTATGAAACGCTGATGCAAGCCGTAGAAATGGTGCACAACAATAAGATCGATTTCCTGCTCGCCGTTGGTGGTGGTTCCGTACTGGATGGCACCAAATTTATTGCCGCGGCTGCTGACTATGTGGGAGAAACCTGGGAGATCGTCACCAGCCGCGGAAAAAAAGTCACTAAAGCGCTGCCAATTGGCTCTGTGCTGACCTTACCGGCTACCGGTTCAGAAATGAATGAGGGTGCCGTTATCAGCCGTCGGGAAACCGGTGATAAGCAAGCCTTTATGTCTCCGTTTGTCATGCCTCAATTTGCTATTCTGGATCCGGTCACCACCTATACTTTGCCTCCACGTCAGATTATCAACGGCGTTATCGATGCATTTATCCATACCATGGAGCAGTACCTGACCTATCCGGTGAATGCCAAAGTTCAGGACCGTTTTGCGGAGGGCCTGTTGTTAACACTGATAGAAGAAGGTCCAAAAGCGTTAAAAGAACCGGAAAACTATGCGGTGCGGGCAAATATTATGTGGTGCGCCACCATGGCTCTGAATGGCTTAATTGGTGCCGGTGTACCACAAGACTGGGCGACCCATATGCTGGGCCATGAGTTGACCGCAATGCATGGACTGGACCACGCACAAACGCTGGCCATTATTCTGCCGGCGATTATGCGTGCCAAAAAAGCACAAAAATGGGAAAAACTGCTGCAATACGCAGAGCGCGTATGGAACATTGATACCGGTACCGAAGATCAGCGCATTGAGGCGGCAATTAAAGCCACGGAGAACTTCTTCCAGCAAATGGGAGCACCAACGCGCCTGTCTGATTATCAGTTAGATGGCAGTTCGATTCCAGCATTGATCGAGAAGCTAAAAGAGCATGGAATGACCCAACTTGGCGAACACCGCGACATCACCTTAGCGGATAGCCAGAAAATTTACGAATCAGCACGTTAACTGATTTTTATCCGTTTAATATGCAACAGGCCCGGGGAATTACCCGGGCCTTGTTTTTTTACATGAAACAAAATCTTCATTAATCATGGTGAGAATGTTCGTCATCATGATGGTGATGATGGGAATGCCCGCCGCTATTATCCGGTACCATCACCAGCTTGCCATACCTTACCCCCCGCTCCGTAATCACCTGTTCGGCCAATTGCCCCACGCGCTCTGCATCACCTTTCAGCATTGAGACTTCCATACAGCTACCCTGATCGAGATGAACGTGCAGGCTGGCTAATGTCAGATCATGTTGCTCATGAAAAGTACGCGTTAATCGTTTAGACAACTCGCGGGACTTGTGGTCATAAACATAAACCAATGCCGCTACACAGGGAGGATTGCCTTCAACGACCAATGAGGAGTTCTGAATACCGGTACGGGTTAAATCCCGGATCGCCTCTGAACGATTTTGATAATTCTTTTGCTTTATAATGTTATCTATCTCTTCCATCAGGTCGTCATCAATAGAAATCGTTATACGCTGCATCATCATTCTCCAAAAGCATCATTCAGATATTGAAACCATCATAACGACAAAGTCATGATGCGTCGAGGTCGATGATATACACCAAACGCCAGCCTGAAGAAATAATTATTATAAATAACAATATATTATAATTTTCAATAAAGCGTTACTCAGAAAATCATACCTGTTTATCCGTATCCTGAAAGCGCTCATTTAGTTTCAGAAGCGATTAATTTAACAGGGAGTAAATCTATAATTTTTTCATGGTGTTATATAAATAATATTGCGATAGTCGTCGACTATGCTGACATTGAAATACACAAGTTGCTTTTATTTATATACTATCGCCCACTATTATTAACCGGAGTAATATAACAACAAGATCTAATATTGAATCAGTTAAGGGAATAACTCATGAATCCTATCGATTACGTTATCAATCTTATTTTAAGCGGTATTCTTATTGTTGGTGTTTATCAGTTCTACTTTTTTACCCAACGCCATACGATTACTAAAGTTCGTGAATTTAGCTCTGCCATTGATGAAAAAATTCCGTTCTGGCCTTCCTGGTCATGGGTTTACAGTTTTCTCTATTATCCTGCCATTCTGTATATCAACTGGATTGTGGAAGATTCCCGCCACTTTATCATGATTGTATTCAGTTATATTGTTCTTCTGGTTATGCAGATGACTTTCTTTATGCTGTTTCCGGTATCCACTCCGTCCCACTGGCGTAGCATGAACACCGGTAAAAGCTGGTCTGAAAAATTTCTGTTGTTTGTACAAAAATTTGATGACTCATCCAACTGTTTTCCAAGTATGCACGTCTCTGTTGCGACACTAACGGCGTTACTGGCATACAGCACTCTTGGTCCCTGGGTCTTCCTGTTCCCGGTACTGATCGCCCTTTCCTGCACGTTTACTAAACAGCACTATATTATCGACTTACCTGCTGGTGCGGCCCTGGGTTGGGCTGCCTATGAAGTCTATTGTGCAATTCTGTAGTTGATATTGTTGTTCAAACTATTGGGCAACACCTATTGGTTGTCTCTGGCAGCCAATTGCGTCTGTTTCTCTTTCCTTCTATTTAACATCCCTTTTGGTACCATTCTCAAACATGGCCTAAACTAAAGCACGATATTTACCGGAGAATGGGTAGTGACTGAGCGTGACCTTTATCGTTAATTGTGAAGTTGTTGCAAATTTTATAAGGCTTTGATTGCATCCCTATCCGGTCAACGTTACCATTAACACATTAATTACTATTCAGTATTGGCGCATGAGTATTCATTTAAAAGCGATAAACTGTTTCTACGGTAGCCATCAGGCTCTGTTTGACATCACACTGGACTGCCCAAGCGGAGAAACCTTAGTGTTACTCGGCCCTAGTGGCGCCGGTAAAAGCTCACTGATCAGGGTATTAAACCTGTTGGAAATGCCGGTTTCCGGGCAGCTTTCCATCGCGGGTAATCGCTTTGATTTTAGTCAACCCCCATCAGAAGGTGCCATTCGCGAATTACGTCGTAATGTCGGTATGGTATTTCAGCAATATAATCTGTGGCCACATCTGACAGTAATGCAGAATCTGATTGAAGCACCTTGTCGGGTTTTAGGGCTGTCTAAAGAAGCGGCTATCGATCGGGCGGAAAAGTTACTGGCTCGCCTGCGTTTGCAGGAGTTCAGTGCCCGTTTTCCATTGCACCTTTCTGGCGGGCAGCAACAGCGTGTCGCCATTGCCCGCGCCCTTATGATGGAACCTCAAATATTGTTATTTGATGAACCAACCGCTGCCCTGGACCCTGAAATTACCGCCCAGGTAGTCAACATTATTCGTGAATTGTCTGATACCGGTATTACTCAAGTTATCGTAACCCACGAGGTGGAGTTTGCCAAAAAGACCGCCAGCCGGGTGGTCTATATGGAACAGGGCCATGTCGTGGAATATGGCACAGCCGATGCCTTTATTCACCCGCAAACCAAAGCGTTTACTGGTTATCTCTCCCATTAAGTCTCTCTGGAGTCTGGATATGAAAAAATTACTGGTTGCCACTCTGCTTGCAAGCCTTAGTCTTTCTGCTGCTGCGGCAGAAAAAATCCGTTTTGCTACCGAAGCATCCTATCCTCCGTTTGAATTTGTTGATGCAAAGAATCAGATTCAGGGGTTTGATATCGATCTGGCTAATGCCCTGTGTAAAGAGCTTCAGGCTGAATGTACTTTTGCCAATCAGGGTTTTGATAGTCTGGTTCCCGGCCTGAAATTCCGTCGTTTTGATGCCGCAATTGCCGCTATGGATGTTACGCCAGAGCGTCTGGAGCAAGTTGCCTTTACCAATACCTACTATGATAACTCCGCTCAGTTTATTGCTCTCAAAGGCAAAGTGGCCGATTTAGCCGCGCTGAAAGGACAGAAAGTGGGAATGCAAAACGGTACTACCCACCAGAAATATCTGTTGGAAAAACATACCGAAATCACGCCGGTTGCCTATGATAGCTATCAGAATGCCATTCTTGACCTGAAAAGTGGTCGTATTAACGCGGTGTTTGGTGATACTGCGGTCGTTGCTGAATGGCTGAAGAAAAATGATGATTTGGCCAGTGTTGGTGACAGGGTCACAGATAATGCTTACTTTGGTACTGGTTTTGCCATTGCGGTAAACCAGAAAAATACCGACCTGCGCGACAAATTGAACGCGGCGCTGGATAAAATCAAAAAAGATGGCACTTATCAAACCATCTATAACAAATGGTTCCAGAAGTAGTCTGACAAATAATGAATGAAATTCTCCCGTTAGCCAGTGCCGCCGGTATGACCGTCGGCCTGGCAGTATGCTCTCTGGTGTTGGGTCTGATATTGGCGATGTTTTTTGCCGTATGGGAGTCATCTCGCCTGAAGTTTCTTAGCTATATCGCCACCGGTGTTGTGATGATCCTGCGCGGTTTGCCGGAAATTCTGGTGGTGTTATTTATCTATTTTGGTGCATCACAGCTGTTAATGACGCTGGCAGATGGCTTTACTCTGCCGGGCGTCACTATTCAATTGCCTATTGAAAACTTTGATGTCAGCCCATTCTTGTGTGGTGTTATTGCCCTGTCATTGCTATATGCCGCCTATGGTTCACAAACCCTGCGTGGTGCATTAAAGGCCGTTCCCCGTGGTCAGTGGGAGTCGGGTCAGGCTTTGGGCATCAGCAAAAGCGCGATTTTCTTTCGTTTGATTATGCCGCAAATGTGGCGTCATGCTCTGCCGGGTTTAGGTAATCAGTGGCTGGTTCTGCTAAAAGATACCGCTCTGGTTTCATTGATTAGCGTTAACGACCTGATGCTACAAACCAAGAGCATCGCCATCCGCACTCAGGAACCCTTCACCTGGTTTATGATTGCCGCGCTGATCTATTTAGCCATTACGCTGATCAGTCAGCATATTCTCTCCCTGATTGAGCGACGTACTACCCGCTTTGAACGGGAGGCATCATAATGTTTCAGTATCTTCCGGATGTCCTACAGGGGTTACATACCAGCCTGACGCTGACTATTGTTTCTCTGATTGTGGCGCTGCTTCTGGCTATTCTGTTTACCGTCATTCTGACGTTAAAAACCCCGGTCATTATCTGGGTAGTTAAGGGCTATATTACGCTATTCACCGGCACGCCATTGCTGGTACAAATATTCCTGATTTACTACGGTCCGGGTCAGTTTGAAATTATTAAACAGTTCCCTGTTTTGTGGCAATTGCTGTCAGAACCCTGGTTATGCGCCATGATTGCGCTGGCTTTAAACAGTGCAGCCTACTCAACGCTGCTGTTCCACGGTGCCGTGCGGGCTATCCCATCGGGCCAGTGGCAGTCTTGTGCCGCATTGGGTATGTCTAAAGGGCAAACCCTGCGTATTCTGTTGCCTTATGCTTTTAAACGTGCGCTCTCTTCCTATTCCAACGAAGTGGTGCTGGTATTCAAGAGTACTTCTCTGGCCTATACCATTACGCTGATGGAAGTGATGGGTTACAGCCAACTGATGTATGGCCGAACCTACGATGTGATGGTATATGGCGCGGCGGGTATCATCTATCTGTGTGTTAACGGTTTACTCACCCTGATGATGCGACTGATAGAGAAGAAAGCGCTGGCATTTGAGCATCGTTGATTAACTTCAGGCAGTCGAAACAAATCAGCATTAACAAACATTCCGACCGCTAATTTAATGTGTTTATACAGACATTGAATGCGGTCGGAAACGTATCGGTACTTAACTACAGCAACGGCATTAATACCGGATCTTTAAAACGGTATTCAAATCCCAATTCACGGCATATCTTTTGCCCGTTAATAATTCTCCCCAGTGATGTTTGATCCGTTGGAGTGAACTGTGGTGGTGCAATACCCAGTTTTTTTGCCATTATCGGATAATAATCCCGCTTACGGGGATGCAGCGGCGCGCACAGGTTATAGATATGCCCACCCTGTGGCTGCTTCAACAACAGTTGAATCGCGGCAATAGCATCTTCCTGATGAACCAGATTGACACCACAATTTCCCTCCGGCAGCGCTTGTTTACCGGACAGAAAGCGCCCCGGATGGCGCTCCGGCCCGACCAGCCCCGCCAGACGCAGAATATCTACCTGAAGATGAGGCAAATCATGTAACCAGTTTTCGATGCTCACCAGCATATTGCCAGAAACTCGTTCTGGCTTAAGGGTCGATTCTTCAGTGACTTCCCCCTCTCCCGGGCCATACACAGAGGTTGAGCTGATAAAAATAATGCGGGTAATTTGCTTACTCAGCGCGCTATCCACTAAAAGCTGTACCGACTGGCGGTAAATATCCGCTCTTTCAGGATCGCGGCTGGCCGGTAACGTAATAATTAACACATCACAGTTCAGCAGTTGCTCCCAATCCTCCGCCTCACATTCTGGTGAAGGTGTCATCATTAAAGGATATGCATCAACACCCGACAGACGGGCAGCCTCAACGCCATCCTGCGTGGTTTTACTGCCTGCAACAATATATCCCTGTCCTGCCAGTGAAAGTGCCAGCGGCATTCCAAGCCAGCCTAAACCAATTATGGAAACCTTCTTCATCTGCATTTTACCTGTAGGTAGATATGACTCTGTTTATTGGAGTAACGCTATACAATATAAGCTAAAACCAGCGGCCTTACCTGTTTAATTCGGTTACCATTGGGCGTTCAGAGTAGATCATTCATTCATGATTTTCCTGACTATTCTACATTCTGCATAATTATTTAAAAAAGTAGTTGCCATTCTGTTAAACAATGGGTAGGTTACTTATCAGCGACAGCAAAAAATTATCTGTTTTAAGGCGCAAAATATTATGAATAACGTTCTGTTTAACCACCATCATCACCATCACCCTGATTAGTCTTCAGGCCTTTGGTGCTGGAAGACGATCAACGGATCTTCCAGTGGCGGACAGAATGTTAGAGAGAGCCCTTGGAAGAATCCTTCCGAGGGCTTTTTTAATGCCCATGATTTAAGAAGAATAAATTAGAGAGATAAGAGGATCACCATGTTAGATAAAAGCCGTTTACGAATAGCTATGCAGAAATCAGGTCGTTTAAGTGATGAATCCCAGAAACTGTTCGCCAGCTGTGGTATCAAAATAAACCTTCAGCAGCAGCGCCTGATTGCTTTCGCAGAAAATATGCCCATTGATATTCTTCGTGTGCGCGATGACGATATTCCCGGTCTGGTCATGGACGGTGTGGTTGACCTTGGTATCATCGGTGAAAACGTACTGGAAGAAGAGCTGTTAAGTCGTCGGGCACAGGGAGAAGATCCTCGCTACACCACCCTGCGTCGCCTTGATTTTGGCGGTTGCCGTCTCTCGATTGCTATGCCACTGGATGCTGAATATACCGGTGCACAATGCCTGCAAAATAGTCGTATCGCAACGTCTTATCCTCACCTGCTAAAACGTTATCTGGACGAACAAAAGGTTCGCTTTAAATCCTGTTTGTTAAATGGCTCAGTGGAAGTTGCCCCTCGTGCTGGTTTAGCCGACGCCATTTGCGATCTGGTCTCTACCGGCGCTACGCTGGAAGCCAACGGATTGCGCGAAGTGGAAGTTATCTACCGTTCTAAAGCGACATTGATTCAGCGTGACGGTGAAATATCTGACGAGAAACAAGAACTCATCAACAAGCTGCTGACCCGTATGCAAGGGGTTATTCAGGCCAGAGAGTCCAAATACATCATGCTGCACGCGCCTAACGATCGTCTGGAAGAGATTGTTGCTCTGTTGCCTGGTGCCGAGCGCCCAACCATTCTACCGCTGGCCGGTGATAAAAATCGCGTAGCCATGCACATGGTCAGTAGCGAGACACTGTTCTGGGAAACCATGGAAAGCCTGAAAAAACTCGGTGCCAGTTCGATTCTGGTGTTACCAATCGAAAAAATGATGGAGTAACCACCATGCAACTGACCTTCTGGGAACAATGCAATAAGCAACAGCAACAGGCGCTGCTTTCCCGCCCTGCGGTAAATGCATCCGACCGCATCAGCGCCGCCGTCAGCGAAATTATTGAACAAGTAAAAGCCGGCGGTGACCGGGCGCTGACGCTGCTCAATGCTAAATTTGATAAGGTACAAACCACCAGCCTGCGCATCACCGAACAGGAAATTAATGCCGCCGCCGAACGTCTGGGCGATGACATTAAACAGGCCATGGCCATTGCCGCCCGCAATATTGAGACCTTCCATAAGGCTCAGGTATTGCCAACAGTGGATATCGAAACTCAGCCGGGAGTGCGTTGCCAGCAGGTGACTCGCCCGATTAAATCCGTCGGCCTGTATATTCCGGGAGGCACGGCACCGCTCCCTTCAACGGTATTAATGTTAGGTATCCCTTCTCGTCTGGCCGGTTGTAAAGAGGTCGTGCTATGTTCACCACCGCCTGTTGCCGATGAAATTCTGTATGCTGCAAAACTGTGCGGTATTAAAAACGTTCTCCAACTGGGCGGCGCTCAGGCTATTGCCGCTATGGCCTTTGGCAGTGAAACGGTACCTAAAGTGGATAAAATCTTCGGACCCGGCAACGCCTATGTCACCGAAGCCAAACGTCAGGTGAGTCAGGCCATTGGTGGTGCCGCTATTGATATGCCAGCTGGTCCTTCAGAGGTTCTGGTGATTGCTGACAGTGGTTCTACCCCTGCTTTTATCGCCTCCGACTTGCTGTCACAGGCGGAGCATGGCCCGGACTCTCAGGTTATTTTACTGACGCCGGACCGGGATATTGCTCAGGCCGTTTCTGAGCAGCTTGAAAAACAATTAATGACATTATCACGACAGGATATTGCCCGTCAGGCATTAGCAGAAAGCCACTTAATTGTGACCCAGGATCTTGATCAATGTATTGATATCAGTAACCAGTATGGCCCTGAGCACCTGATTATTCAGACCCGCGATCCGGAAGCACTGGTTGAGCGAATCAGCAGTGCCGGCTCGGTATTTTTAGGTGACTGGTCACCGGAGTCCGCCGGTGATTACGCATCCGGAACCAACCACGTGTTGCCAACCTACGGCTATACCGCGACCAGCTC
Source organism: Limnobaculum eriocheiris (assembly GCF_021010575.1). Taxonomy (GTDB): domain Bacteria; phylum Pseudomonadota; class Gammaproteobacteria; order Enterobacterales; family Enterobacteriaceae; genus Limnobaculum; species Limnobaculum eriocheiris. The sequence goes on from NZ_JAJNAG010000036.1 coordinate 10,996, forward strand.
CAGCTTAGGGCTGGCGGATTTCCAAAAGCGCATGACCGTTCAGCAATTAACTCAACAGGGTTTTATGGCGCTGGCCCCTACCATTGAAACGCTGGCACAGGCAGAGCAGTTGACCGCCCACAAACAGGCCGTCTCTTTACGCGTCGCCAAACTAAAACAGCTTAATCCGGAGGCGTAAATGAGTATTGAACAATTAGCCCGTGATAATGTAAGAAAGTTAACCCCTTACCAGTCGGCCCGCCGGATTGGCGGTAACGGTGATGTTTGGTTAAATGCCAATGAGTATCCTGAAGCGACCAGCTATCAGCTTACGGAGCAAAACCTGAACCGCTATCCGGAGTGTCAGCCGGTTCAGGTCATTCAACGCTACGCGGCTTACGCTGGTGTAAAACCCGAACAGGTTATTGTTAGCCGCGGTGCCGATGAAGGCATCGAGTTACTGATGCGTGCCTTTTGCGAACCGGGTAAAGATGCGGTGCTCTACTGCCCACCCACTTACGGCATGTACAGCGTAAGTGCAGAAACCCTTGGTATTGAACGCCGTACCGTTGCCAGCAAAGCGGACTGGCAGTTGGACTTACCCGCCATTGCCGCCGCGTTGGAAGGGGTAAAGTTGGTTTACGTTTGCAGCCCGAACAACCCAACCGGTAACCTGATCAATCCGGATGACATTCGCCAGTTGCTGGCAATGACGGCAGGACGAGCACTGGTGGTGGTTGATGAAGCCTATATTGAGTTTTGCCCCGAAGCCAGCGTGGTGAGTTGGCTCAGTCAATACCCTAATCTGGTGGTGCTACGTACCCTGTCTAAGGCTTTTGCGCTGGCAGGTTTACGCTGCGGCTTTACCCTCGCCAGCGAAGAAATTATCAATCTGCTGCTGAAAGTGATCGCCCCTTACCCATTATCCACACCGGTGGCGGACATTGCCGCTCAGGCGCTGAGTGAAGCCGGTGTCTCCACCATGCGTAAGCGCGTGTCGGAACTCAACACCCGCCGCGACCAGCTAAAGCTTACCTTGGCTAAATGCGCCTGCGTAACTCAGGTTTATCCCAGTGAGACTAACTATCTGTTGTTTAACCTGACGGATTCCGAAAAAGCCTTTAAGGCACTTTGGGATAAAGGAATTATACTCAGAGACCAAAATAAACAGCCGGGACTGAAAGGATGCCTGCGCATCTCTATCGGTACTCAGCGTGAATGCGATGCCGTCACCGACGCTTTGAAGAACTTTTAAGGAAAACAGCCGCCATGAGCCAAAAATATCTGTTTATTGACCGCGACGGTACTATCATCGCCGAACCGCCTGAAGACTTTCAGGTCGATCGGTTAGATAAGCTGGCCTTAGAGCCACAGGTTATTCCCGCCCTGTTGAAATTGCAGGATGCCGGTTATCAGTTGGTGATGATCACCAATCAGGATGGACTGGGAACCAGCAGTTTTCCACAGGAAGATTTCGATCCACCGCACAACCTGATGATGCAAATTCTGACCTCTCAAGGCATTCGTTTTAAAGAAACCCTGATCTGCCCACATATGCCGGCAGACAAATGTGACTGCCGCAAGCCTAAAACCAAAATGGTGGCGGCTTATATGCACAAAGCAGTGATGGATTATGACAATTCCTGGGTGATTGGCGATCGGGAAACCGATATTCAACTGGCTAAAAACATGGGCATTCAGGGTATTCGCTATCAGCGCGATAGCTTAGGCTGGAATCAGATCGTTGAGCAGCTAACGCAGTCAGACCGCCATGCCCACGTTATTCGTACCACCAAAGAAACGTCTATTGATGTAGAAGTCTGGCTGGACCGCGAAGGCGATAGCAAAATTCACACCGGCATTGGTTTCTTTGATCATATGCTGGACCAGATTGCCACCCACGGCGGTTTTCGCATGAACATCAATGTAAAAGGCGATCTGTTTATTGACGATCACCATACCATTGAAGATACCGGTCTGGCTCTGGGTGAAGCGTTGAAAAAAGCCTTAGGTGATAAGCGCGGTATTGGCCGTTTTGGCTTTACCCTACCGATGGATGAGTGTCTGGCACGCTGTGCGTTGGATATTTCCGGTCGTCCTTTCCTTGAGTATAAAGCCGAATTTACCCATCAGCGGGTTGGCGATATGAGCACCGAGATGGTAGAGCACTTTTTCCACTCCCTGTCTTACTCAATGGCGGTCACCTTGCACCTGAAAACCAAGGGTAAAAATGACCACCACCGCGTGGAAAGCCTGTTTAAAGTATTTGGTCGTACCCTGCGTCAGGCAATTCGCGTAGAGGGAAATACCCTACCGAGTTCGAAAGGAGTACTGTAATGGAAGTGGTGATCTTAGATACCGGCTGCGCCAATCTGGCTTCGGTGGCTTATGCGGTTAAACGCCTCGGTTACAACCCGGTGGTAAGCCGCGATGCTGACGTTGTCCTGCGTTCCGATAAGCTATTTCTTCCCGGCGTGGGCTCTGCCTCTGCGGCCATGAGAATACTGAATGAGCGTGAGTTAATTCCTTTAATCAAAGCCTGTACTCAACCGGTTTTAGGCATCTGCCTTGGCATGCAGTTACTGGCTAAAAACAGTGAAGAAGGTTCAACGGACACCCTGGGCATCATTGATGCTCCAATTAAGCAGATGAAAGCACATGACCTGCCGCTCCCTCATATGGGCTGGAATAACGTCAACCCGCTGGCGGGTCATCATCTGTTTCGCGGCATCGAGGACGGTGCTTATTTCTATTTCGTACATGGATACGCTATGCCCGTATGTTCAGCCACTATCGCGCACTCCACCTACGGCGAGCCCTTTACCGCCGCAGTACAGCAAGACAACTTCTTCGGCGTACAGTTTCATCCAGAACGTTCTGGTCAGGCCGGCGCTCAACTGCTGAAAAACTTTCTGGAGATGTAACTGAGATGATTATTCCTGCATTAGACCTGATTGACGGCAGCGTAGTGCGCCTGCATCAGGGAGATTATGGGCAACAGCGCGACTACGGCAACGACCCGCTGCCGCGCCTGCAACAATATCAGCAACAAGGGGCTCAGGTACTGCATCTGGTTGACCTGACCGGAGCAAAAGACCCTAAAGCGCGCCAGTTGCCTTTATTACGTAAACTGTTAGCCGGTGTCTCTGTTCCGGTTCAGATTGGCGGCGGTATTCGTACCGAACAAGACGTTAGCGATTTAATCGACGCCGGGGCCAGCCGGGTAGTTATCGGCTCAACCGCCGTGCGCCAGCCTGAAATGGTAGAGCAATGGTTTAAACGTTTTGGTGCCGATGCACTGGTACTGGCACTGGATGTACGTATTGATGACAGCGGTAATAAAAATGTTGCCATTAGCGGCTGGCAGGAAAACTCCAGCCAAACACTGGAACAGATAGTAGAACACTACCTTCCTTATGGTTTAAAGCACGTGCTCTGTACCGATATTTCTCGTGACGGCACTCTGGCCGGTTCCAACGTCGATTTATATTGTGAAATTAGCCAGCGTTATCCGAATATTGCTTTTCAGGCATCCGGCGGCATTGGCAGCCTGAATGATATTGCTGCCCTGCGCACCAGCGGCGTGAAAGGTGTGATTGTTGGCCGCGCCCTGCTGGACGGTAAATTTAACGTAGAGGAGGCCATTTCATGCTGGCAAAACGGATAATACCCTGTCTGGACGTTCGTGATGGTCAGGTGGTTAAAGGCGTACAGTTTCGTAATCATGAAATCATTGGCGATATCGTGCCGCTGGCCAAGCGCTATGCGGAAGAAGGCGCAGATGAACTGGTGTTCTATGACATTACCGCCTCTTCCGATGGCCGCGTAGTGGATAAAAGCTGGGTATCGAAAGTAGCAGAAGTGATTGATATCCCCTTCTGCGTAGCCGGTGGTATTAAAAGCATTGAAGATGCCGGTCAGATCCTCTCGTTTGGGGCGGATAAAATCTCCATTAACTCCCCGGCTCTGGCTAACCCATCATTAATCACTCAGCTTGCTGATCGTTTTGGCGTGCAGTGCATCGTGGTGGGTATTGATACCTGGTATAACGCAGAGCAGGAAAGCTATCAGGTTTATCAGTTTACCGGTGATGAAGCCCGCACTAAAGCAACCGCCTGGAATACGCTGGATTGGGTACAGGAAGTACAAAAACGCGGAGCCGGCGAAATTGTGCTAAATATGATGAATCAGGATGGTGTACGTAACGGCTATGATTTGAAACAGCTAAAACGGGTACGCCAGGTCTGTAAAGTTCCGCTTATCGCCTCTGGCGGTGCAGGAACAATGGAACATTTTCTTGATGCATTTAACATCGCTAATGTTGACGGTGCTCTGGCTGCATCGGTGTTCCATAAGCAAATTATCAATATCGGTGAACTAAAACGTTATCTTGCCGATAATCAAGTGGAGATCAGAACATGTTAACGCAACAGCAGCACAGCCAGCTGGATTGGGAAAAAGTCGACGGTATGATGCCGGCGATTGTCCAGCATGCGGTTTCCGGTGAGGTTCTGATGTTAGGCTATATGAATCTGGAAGCCATACACGCTACCGAACAGAGCGGTAAAGTGACCTTTTTCTCCCGAACTAAACAGCGCTTGTGGACTAAAGGAGAAAGCTCCGGCAATTTCCTGAATGTTGTCAGCATAACGCCAGACTGTGATAACGATAGCCTGCTGATTCTGGCGAATCCGGTCGGCCCTACCTGTCATAACGGTACCAGTAGCTGTTTTGCTCCTGCGGAAACCGAATGGACATTTCTGTATCAACTGGAGCAGCTACTGGCCTCTCGCAAACAGGCCGATCCGGCCACCTCTTACACCGCTAAACTGTATGCCAGTGGAACTAAGCGCATTGCCCAAAAAGTGGGAGAAGAAGGTGTTGAAACGGCACTGGCTGCCACGGTGAATGACCGGGAAGAACTGACCAATGAAGCCTCCGATCTGGTTTATCACCTGTTGGTTTTGCTACAGGACCAGGATTTGAATTTAAGTTCGGTGATTAACCGGCTACGGGAAAGACATAAGTAATGGGTAACTAACCTTACTCTCTTAAAAGCCAGCACCCCGCTGGCTTTTTCATTTGTTGCTTCTCCATCACTATCAACTTCAATTAGAAAACGGCTAAAACATAGCGAATAGTCCCTTATTGCCAACCCTTCCATTGGGCTAGAGTCAGATATCTTGTTTTAGTGCCTGAGTTCAACATTTATTCTTTTTTTCTAAAAATAATAACCAAAAATAACTGTTCCCTTCCTTTCCTAACCTATATCAATTTTCTGGCGAAAAAGTTAATTACTCTAAGTTCATAGACATGGAGTCCGGTTCAGCCGGCTGGAAACAGCATGAACTGTCAATTTAGATAACCGCAAGAATTGATTCATTTTTAATAATTTTTAAATATAACAATCTTATGGAGCTATAACATGGCAAATAGAATGATCCTCAATGAAACCTCCTATTTTGGTGCCGGAGCCATTTCCCATATTGTGGATGAAGTGAAAAAACGCGGGTTTAAAAAAGCGCTGCTGGTAACGGATAAGGACCTGATTAAGTTCGGTGTGGCAACCAAAGTGAGCAAACTATTGGATGAAGCCAAACTGCCTTACGACATCTTTGATGAAGTTATCCCAAACCCAACCATTGCCGTAGTGCAGAAAGGTGTCGCAAAGTTTAAACAGTCAGGTGCCGACTACCTGATTGCCGTTGGTGGTGGTTCTCCACAGGACACCTGTAAAGCCATAGGTATTATCATCAACAACCCTGAGTACGCTGACGTAAGAAGTCTTGAAGGCGTAGCGCCAACCCAAAACGCCTGTGTTCCCATGATTGCCATTCCTACCACTGCCGGTACCGCTGCTGAAGTTACGATCAACTATGTCATTACCGACGAAGAAAAACGCCGTAAATTTGTCTGCGTTGACCCTCATGATATTCCGGTTATTGCTATTATCGATTCCGAAATGATGGCCAGCATGCCAGCCTCACTAAAAGCCGCAACCGGTATTGATGCTCTGACCCACGCCATCGAAGGTTATACCACCAAAGGTGCATGGGAATTGACGGATATGATGCATCTGAAAGCCATTGAGATTATTGCCCGCTCTCTGCGCGCTTCAGTAAAAGGCGATCCAACGGGTGTTGAAGATATGGCATTAGGCCAATACATTGCCGGTATGGGTTTCTCTAACGTTGGTCTGGGTCTGGTTCACGGCATGGCTCATCCATTGGGCGCTTTTTACGACACGCCTCATGGTGTGGCTAACGCCATTCTGCTGCCTCATATCATGGCTTATAATGCCGATTTCACCGGTGATAAGTTCCGCGCTATCGCGGTGGCGATGGGTGTTAAAGACGCAGCCAATATGCCATTAGCCAGGGTTCGCGAAGCCGCTATTAATGCAGTGAAGCAGTTAAGTAAAGACGTTGGCATTCCTGCCAGACTGCGTGATGTTGGTATGAAAGAGAGTGATATTGATGCGCTGGCTCAGGCCGCCTTTGATGACGTCTGTACCGGGGGCAACCCTCGGGATACCAACCTGGGAGAGATTAAAGCGCTGTATCGTTCGATCTATTAGTTTGATTTGTTAACTAATATTAAAGCCCTTTAGTTCACCTGAAGGGCTTTTCTTCACATCAATTATTATTCAGTTTTCCGCCGCAGTGTTTGCAGTACCGGGCATCACGTTCGTGCCCCATGTGTTTACATACCGGGCAGCGAAAAGATATTTTACGTTCTCTTTCTGCCATCACATAAGCCGAAAGAATACTGGTGGGTATCGCCAACGAAAGATAACCCAATATGATCAACATGGAAGCAATAATACGGCCAAACGAAGTGTGAGGAGTAATATCCCCATATCCAACGGTAGCCAGAGTGACGACCGCCCAATAAATTGAAGATCCTAAATTAGTAAATCCATTTTGTGGACCTTCTATCACAAACATAATACCGCCGCTCATCATTGCCACAATCGCAATGCAGAATAAGAACAGTACTAACTTACTTCTGGCTTTTAAAATACAACGATGAAAAAACGCCACATCGTCCATTACGCCCAGTAGTTTAAACAGACGTAAAATGCAGAGAATACGCCCCAATCTCAGCAGGTTTTCATAATGGGCTAACATTTCAGGGAATAATAAAATCAAATAGAGACTGAGTGTGGTAATTAAATCAATCAGCCCCATAACTGAAGTGGCATAACCCACAAATTTCGGGGTAACCCAGAGCCGCATCAGATATTCAAAGCTAAACAGTACAACAAAGATAATGTCCATCTGGTGGTAAAATGACGGGTGATTAAAATTAAATCCTAACCCGCCCATCCGCATAAACTCTACCAGTACGATGAGCAATGCCATTGCCCCCCAGAACAGAGAGACGATTTTTCCTATTGGGGTTTTGATACTAAAACACAGCAGATAAATCCGGCGTTTAGTTTGATAATAAGAATGTGCAGTTTCAGGCATAAAATGCACCAACTATGATGATGGAATTAAAAGGATTCATGTGGTTAGTTATATCACTTAATTTATAAATATAATTATATCAATATAAATAATTATTCATTAAAGAAATAACATAATATTGCCAATTGACTTAACGCTTCCTGATACCTTGATTCACTTCTAATAAAATCTGCCGATTGATTTGACTTTTAATGTTATCCTTAGTGGCTAAAAATCGCATAACCGACAGACAACTAAAGACTATTCGTAAGATGAAAAAATCAGCAGACCAGCCAACTTTTTACGTTCATGACTATGAGACTTTCGGTATTAGTCCATCTTACGATCGCCCTGCTCAGTTTGCCGGCATCCGTACCGACAGTGATTTCAATATTATTGCTGAACCATTAGTTATTTACTGTAAGCCCGCCAATGATTACCTTCCCGACCCCGATGCAGTAATGATTACCGGTATTACTCCTCAGGAAGCGCTCAGTAAAGGGATGGTGGAAGCGGAGTTTGCCCGTCAGATTCATGATAGTTTTAGTACGCCAAACACCTGTATCTTGGGTTACAACAATATTCGCTTTGATGATGAAGTTAGCCGGAATATTTTTTACCGTAACTTCTACGATCCTTACGCTTACAGCTGGCAAAATGGTAACTCTCGCTGGGATCTGCTGGATGTTATGCGCGCCTGTTATGCTCTACGCCCCGAAGGCATTCAATGGCCATTAAATGATGATGGCTTACCCAGCTTTAAACTGGAACATCTCACCAAAGCCAACGGTGTGGAACATACCCATGCTCATGATGCTATGTCCGATGTTTACGCCACCATTGCCATGGCAAAGCTGGTGAAGCAAGCCCAACCTAAGCTGTTTGATTATCTGTACCAGTTAAGAAATAAGCGCAAAGTTGCGAACCTGATTGATATTGCTGAAATGACACCGCTGGTTCACGTATCCGGTATGTTTGGCGCATTACGGGGAAACACCAGCTGGATTGCCCCTCTGGCCTGGCATCTGGATAACAATAATGCGGTGATTGTCTGTGATTTAGCCGGTGATATGGCGCCATTGTTGGAGCTGGATGCCGATACTTTACGTGAGCGCCTCTACACTCGCCGTGATGAGCTTGGTGAGGGTGAATCACCGATTCCGCTAAAACTGGTGCATACCAATAAGTGCCCGGTGTTAGCCCCGGCCAAAACGCTACTGCCGGAAAATGCAGACCGGTTAGGTATTGACCGTCAGCGCTGTCTGACCAATCTTCAGTTACTGCGCCAAAGCCCTGACCTGCGTGAAAAAGTTACGGCTATCTTTAGTGAGGCAACACCATTTACGCCACCAACGGATGTGGATGGCCGATTATATGATGGTTTCTTCAGCGATGCGGATCGCGCAGCCATTGGCATTATTCAGCGCACCAAGCCAGAGAACCTACCGGCATTAAGCCTGACCTTTAGCGATAACAGATTAGAAACTCTGCTGTTCCGCTACCGCGCCCGCAACTATCCTAAAACGCTGGACGATGCAGAACAGCGCCGCTGGCTGGCGCATCGTCAGGAAATGTTAAGCCCGGAACGTCTGGAGAAGTATCTGACCAAAATTGAGCAACTGGCTCAGTTGCACGCTGATAATGTGGACAAAGCCTCTCAGCTGAAAGCGCTGTTTCGCTACGCAGAACTGTTGGTTGGCTAATCTTTGCAAATATTTTACGCCATTACGCCATATAGCAGAACGCTCTGATATATGGCGTTTTTCTTGATTTAGTCTGCTATATCTCTGTTTTATACCGGTGTATCATAACTACATCACCCGTTTAAAGCAGGACATCGGCACTATGATGGTCAGCTCTGGGGCTGCACTGGCAATCTTCTCTCTTTAGCCTGGAGCCGTCATGAACACACGGGCAAAGGGGTGCGGGAAATTGTTTCGTTATTTAAACGTAATGATGAAAAGATTACCGGCTTTCTGACCAATATCGATCGGCGGTCAAATCTGGAATAGCAATGCAGACTAATGGACAATAAAAAGGGCGCCATACATTCGACGCCCCTCAGATAATCACCGCGGGTTATTTGGTTTCAGCTATTATATCGCCATTATCAGGCAATAGCGCAGCGGTAGTACCCCGATTAGCCCCCAGTGTTGGTACCGGACGACGGAACCCGCGGGTAATATAAACCAGATACAGCAGGCCCAGCCCACCCCAAATCAAACCAAGGCGCAATGAGTCTTCTTCCAGATTCAGCCACAGAATCACAATCATAATTGCACCAATCAGCGGAAGGATCAGGAAGCTGAAAATATCCTTAGCGCTTTGATTACGCTTCTGGCGCACAAAGAAGAACCAGATAACCGAAATATTCACAAAGCTGAAAGCAACCAGCGCACCAAAGTTAATCAGTGAAATGGCACTCTCCAAATCAAGGAATAGTGCAGCCAAAGCCACTACGCCAACCAGTAAGATATTGGTTACCGGCGTTTTCCATTTTGGATGTACATAGCCAAACACTTTTTCCGGCAGCACATTATCACGGCCCATAACATACAGCAGGCGGGCAATACTGGCATGAGAAGCCAGGCCCGAAGCCAATGCACCCACAACCGTACAGCACAGCAAAATGAACTGGAACATCTTACCGCCAACATACAGTGCAATTTCTGGCGTCGCATTATCCGGATCGTTCAAAATAGTTAAATCCGGGAAATAGAGCTGAATAAAGAACGACACCGTAACGAAAATAATGCCGCCATACAGTGCCGTCAGGAAGATCGCTTTAGGGATCACACGTTTAGGATCCGGCGTCTCTTCTGATAATGTACTCACCGCATCAAAGCCAAGGAACGAGAAACAAAGTACCGTCGCTCCGGCAATAATCGGCACCATTTTCGCTTCGCTGGAGAAGAAGGGTCTGGTGATATCAACCTGAGCTCTGCCTGCATCACCCAGATGCAAACCTTCCCAAACCAGATAGACAAACGCCACCAGAATAGCAATCTGGAAAAACACCAGAATCATATTCAGGTTTGCCACCCAGTTAACGCTACGCAGGTTGATTACCGTCATAATGAAAACAAAACCGACAACCCATATCCATGAGGCAACTTCAGGGAACAGCGCTGACAAATAGATTTTTGCCAGCAGTGTGTTAATCATTGGCAGGAACATATAGTCCATCAATGATAACCAACCCACCATAAAGCCCACATGTGGATTTATCGCTTTTTGCGAATAAGTATATGCCGAGCCCGCTTCCGGAAACTGGCGTACTAACTTGCCATAGCTGATGGCAGTAAACAGTACGGCAACTAATGCCAGAATATAAGCGCTTGGGACATGGCCTTCTGTCTTACCGGAAACGATCACAAACGAGTCGAATACGGTCATTGGCGTCAGATACGCCAAACCGATAACGACGATTTGCCACAGTTTTAGTGAACGTTTTAGTTGAACGCGGTTAGCGACAGGTATAGAGGTTGCAGAAAGACTAATAGACATAGCCGTATTCCCCCATGCTCTCAACTTTTTTACTCGATAACACACAAAGCAGAGAGGCCGCAGGGGAATAACATAACGAGCGGCTAAGATTTAAGGGGGTATAACATCGATGAGTAAGACGTTGAATTTGCCGTGCGCCATAGTCGCTGCGGCGGTATTGATCACCGACGCAGAGAGGTGGTTTAAGAAGGGAATTTTTCATTTTTATTCCTTATTCAATAAGTTACCAAAATTAAGCGGTATAAGTGAATATTTATTAACCTCAGAATAAGCCCTATAAATCTAATATCTTCAAGATTTATAACCATTTTTCTCTGGTCGATGCAAAAAAATAACCGACGTCATTTTACGTCGGTTATTCACTATTGGGTGCATTTTGCACCACAACAATCCCCTTGCCAAGAGTGCAAAATAAATATTTTTCACCCTCGAAAAAAACCATAAAAAACCACTTAATAAACAATGAATAGCATGAATTAATTCAATGAAAAATTGCCGGTTATTTTTTGTTTTATACTGATAACAGAAATGATCAATTTGATGATTTACAGAAATGATTTGAAACGATCTTTCATTACATTTATTGTGTGATCTATAGCACATTAATAAAATTTAATTGTATGATAAATGCAATTCTGATGCAGAGGGACTTTTTATGCTGCCGTTCCTGAGACTCTGCTGGCAATACCTCCGAGCCTTTGTTCTGATTTATCTTTGTCTGTTAGCGGGCAACGCCATTACTACCCTGCTTCCCCTGAAAATTCCGGGCAGCATTATTGGTATGTTGTTACTTTTTACCCTGCTTTCCACCCAAATATTACCATCCAACTGGGTAAAACCGGGCTGTTACCTGTTTATTCGCCATATGGCCTTGTTGTTTGTCCCTATCACTGTTGGGGTAATAAAGTACTATCCTCAACTTGTCAGCCAGTTTGGCCCTTTAGCGATCTCCTGTCTGATCAGCAGCCTGATCACCATGTTGGTGGTCGGCTACTCCTCACACTATATGCACGGCATCAGACGAATGAAGTCTGATAAGGAATCATCATAATGTGGTGGGCTATTCCCCTGACGCTGGTAGCATTTTATGGTGCCCGCCAACTGGCGATTAAGTTAAAACTGCCGTTGCTTAATCCGCTGTTGATTTCGCTGTTCATTATTATTCCTGTTTTATTACTGACCCATACCAGCTATGACAGCTACTTTGCAGGTAGCTCACTGCTTAACGATCTGTTACAGCCCGCCGTAGTGGCTTTGGCCTTTCCGCTGTATGAGCAATTGCATCAGATCCGTGCACGCTGGAAATCAATTATTGCTATCTGCCTGATTGGCAGCCTGGTTGCCATGATTACCGGCACCGCAGCCGCCTTATTGCTTGGCGCCTCTCCGGAAATTGCCGCTTCGATATTACCTAAGTCGGTCACTACGCCAATCGCGATGGCAACCGCCGAATCTATTCACGGTATTCCAGCTATCAGCGCTATTTGCGTGATGTTTGTGGGAATATTCGGTGCGGTATTTGGCCATCCAATACTCAATATGCTAAAGATAAAAACGCCATCTGCCAGAGGGTTAGCCATAGGTTCAACCGCTCACGCCCTCGGTACGGCACGTTGTGCAGAAGAGGATTATCAGGAAGGTGCCTATAGTTCTTTAGCGCTGGTAATCTGCGGTATTATTACTTCACTGGCCGCACCTTTTGTTTTCCCTGTGCTAGTAAAACTGTTTGGTTAATAAATAAAGTAGATTCGGGGCGATAGTCAGAGATGATTTTTTCTTACTGTTCCCCCCGTATTTCCTTTTTGCAGCTAACTATTTCCTTCGTCAAATGTTTTCCTAAATGACTAAAAACAATAGAAACAGCGGGAGTTGCTATTTTCCTCTTTTATTTACATTTTTTCACAGCTTAGGCCGAACAAACGGAAATTTTTCAGGTAGACTAGCGTCTTAAGACTCGCAATCGCCAGCTTATGACTAATGTCGTTTAGATCTCAAAACTCAACAAAATATCCATATACCAGTAACATTGATTGTACATTTGTGTTGAGTTTCCTAAAATCGGCGGACGATTACGGGTCGCAGTTGCCCGACTATCCTTTTACCTGATCTAAAAGAGCCAATTTCATGGAACTGGAACACGAAAGTAAACGTCCGTTGTATATCCCCTATGCTGGTCCTGCCCTGCTTGAAACCCCACTGCTGAATAAAGGTAGCGCTTTCACTGAGGAAGAACGCAGTAACTTTAACCTCCACGGCCTGTTGCCTGAAGCAATTGAAACCATTGAAGAGCAAGCTGAACGCGCCTATAAGCAATTTTTAGGGTTCAAAACGGATATTGATAAGCATATCTACTTACGTAATATTCAGGATACTAACGAAACCCTGTTCTATCGCCTGATTGAAAATCACATGAGCGAAATGATGCCGGTGATTTATACCCCAACCGTAGGGGAAGCTTGCGAACACTTTTCTGATATCTACCGTCGCCATCGTGGCCTGTTCATCTCCTATCCGAATAAAGACAATATTGATGACATGCTGCAAAACGCCACTAAACAGAACGTTAAGGTTATTGTGGTAACCGATGGCGAACGTATTCTTGGTCTTGGCGATCAGGGCATCGGCGGTATGGGTATTCCTATTGGTAAACTTTCCCTTTACTGTGCCTGTGGCGGTATCAGCCCGGCCTATACCCTTCCGGTTGTTTTAGATGTGGGAACCAATAATCAACAGTGTCTGAACGATCCACTGTATATGGGCTGGCGTCATCCACGTATTACCGGTGATGAATATTTTGAATTTGTTGATGCCTTTATCTGTGCGGTAAAACGCCGTTGGCCTAACGTTCTGCTTCAGTTTGAAGACTTTGCACAGCAAACCGCAACACCGCTGCTTAACCGCTATCGTAATGAGCTTTGCTGTTTTAATGATGATATTCAGGGCACCGCTGCCGTTACGCTGGGTAGTTTAATTGCCGCCAGCCGTGCTGCCGGAAGTCAGATGAAAGAGCAGACGGTGGTATTCCTGGGTGCCGGTTCTGCCGGTTGTGGTATCGCTGAACAGATCATCGCCCAAATGATTGCCGAAGGCTTAAGCGAAGGCGAAGCCAGAGAGCGGGTGTTTATGGTTGACCGCTTTGGTTTATTAACTGACAAAATGCCAAACCTGCTGGAGTTCCAGTCTAAGCTGGTACAAAAACATGAATTACTCAACCACTGGCATACTGAAAATGAAGCGATTTCACTGCTGGAAGTGGTACGTAACGCAAAACCAACAGTAATGATTGGCGTGTCGGGTCAGGCGGGTCTGTTCACCGAAGAGATCATTCGTGAAATGCACAAACACTGTGCCCGACCGATTGTACTGCCACTGTCTAACCCAACCTCACGGGTTGAGGGTCGCCCTGAAGATATTATCAACTGGACCGACGGTGCAGCATTAGTTGCTACCGGTAGCCCTTTCTCTCCGGTAATATATAAAGAGAAAGTGTACCCAATTGCCCAGTGTAATAACTCTTATATCTTCCCGGGAATCGGTCTTGGTGTATTGGCAGCTAAAGCCAGTCGGGTTACCGACGGTATGCTGATGGCAGCCAGTCGGGCACTGGCGGACTGTTCGCCATTGGCTAAACATGGCGAAGGTGCTCTGTTACCTGAAGTGGATGATATTCAGCAGGTTTCTCGCTATATCGCACTGAAAGTCGCTAAAATGGCACAACTGGAATCCGTTGCGGTTGTGACTTCTGATGAAGCTTTGCTGCGAGAAATCGATAATAACTTCTGGGATCCACAGTATCGCCGGTATAAAAGAACTTCATTCTAAGTTTATTATTGTTTAATAACGGCTCTGGCTCAGGGCCGTTATTTATTGGAATATTACCAGACCTGAATAAATAAGTTGTTGAGAATATCCCAACCGTAAAATCTGAAGGGCTTAAGCATTGTGTCTGACCGGAAAACCGTCTGTACTGAGCTTCGGTTGCATCAGACTTAAGCTGCTATGCCCCCCGAAGAACAGGTACTAGCCTGTCAATCACCCCCTCTGATTAAGTTTTTAGTTATTCCAACGGGAACGTGGGACTTTTTATCAATCCCAAACGACGCTAAAAGTGTGCTCTTTTTCTCATCATTACAAATAATTTATTCATTACTTAGTAATTTTTTAGTTTGGACTATCTTGTTTTCGGTCTTGCCGTAAAGTAGCCTTGAGAGCTGCAACTATATAAAATCATCAACGATGAACCGACTATGATATTGAAACGATTGATATACAGCCTGTTAGTGTTGTTGGCATTAATGCTATGCACCGCTCTGCTGCTCGATCGCTGGATTAGTTGGCGAACGGCCCCTTACGTGTATGAAAATATTGAAGAGTTACCAGCCAGCCATGTTGGCGTGGTACTCGGCACTTCCAAATATGTACGTACCGGCGTTATCAATCAGTACTATAAATTTCGTATTCAGGGCGCGGTTAATCTGTATAACAGCAATAAAATTAGCTATCTGTTACTCAGTGGTGATAATGCTCAGTTGAACTATAACGAGCCGATTACCATGCAAAAGGACTTTATACAGGCTGGCGTGCCCGCATCAGATATCGTGCTCGATTATGCCGGATTTCGCACTCTGGACTCCATTATCCGCACGCGTAAAGTGTTTGGTGCCAATGAGTTCACTATCATCACTCAACGCTTTCACTGTGAACGTGCTCTGTTTATCGCCTTACATAGCGGTATTAGGGCCCAATGCTATGCGGTTCCCTCGCCCAAAAATATGTTTATGGTACGCGCCCGTGAAGTGGTGGCCCGACTTGGGGCGCTGACAGATCTCTATATTTTAAAGCGAGAACCACGTTTCCTTGGGCCAATGGTGCCAATCCCTACGCCGTATAGTCTGGAAGGCGATGTGCAGGATTATCCGGCAGTATCACCGGAACAGCTGTTTGAATTGGAAGATTTAGATACGGTACCACCATTGCGGAATCCTCGCGCTTCCGGACATTAATCCGGATAAATGATGTTTCAGACGGGCAGCATACGGATTTAAGCAAGTGGTGTTTATGGTCGAAATAGAGTCCGAACGTTCATATCAGAAATGCTTTTCAATTCATCACTCAATAGCGACTAACCCCGTTAATCGCCGCCATAACCACTCTACCGCCCCCTGTTTGAAGTACTCCAGCCACAGCAGTGAAAACAGAATATTTACGCACCAAATTATTGGTACCATTGTCAACAGTTCCAACCGGTCAAAATGACGATACCAGCCATAATGATAAAACAGCGTGGTGCAAATCAACGTTTGTAGCAGATAATTACTCAACGTCATTCGCCCTACTCGCGACAGAACAGCGTTAACTTTTGACCAGCGAATAGATTGACCATAGCCATACCATAACGCCAGATAGGCAATTCCCTGTAGCATAGCGGCAAGTTCTTTAGGAACCTGAAGGTAGTATCCGGCAATAATAAAGTCCCAGTCTGTCCACCACTGCATTAACATCGCCGGAATATGGATCAACAGCGATAATGCTAACAGCATCCATCCCTGACGGCGATAGTCGGCTAATGGGGCTTTACCCAATAGCCAGCCGTTGTGAAGCAGCGCAGCACCAATAAGCATCAACCCAGCCAGCTCCCAACCATACTGAAGAACCACCGAAAACTGGATCATTGTCGTCATTTTCAAACGTTCCGCATGGGCCAGTTCACCACCCGCCAGCTTCCACGCTGTCTCATAGGCCAGAGAAGCGGGTGACGGTGTCCAGTCTTCACTGAATCCGCTGCCCGGCAGAGAACCCAGCCATAGCATTATTGCCAACCCGATAATATACAGCAGAATACCGGTGCGCATCAGGCTACGGGATGTGGAGGTAGTGCGAATAATAACCATGCTGCCAATACCCACAAGACCATAGGTCAGCAGAATATCGCCATCCCACAGATAGACGCTATGACAAAACCCAAGCAGAGCCAACCAGAACAGACGTGATACATTCCACCCTGTACTGCGTTTACTCAACAACTGCAAGCCTGCGCCAAACAGCATGGCGAACATTGCCAGAAAAGTGCCCTGCACAAAAGTACTGAGCAGCGACCAAACCAGACCGTCGCTGAAAGACGGCATACCTATATAGGCCGGATTCATATAGGCAGATTTAGGTAAACCAAATCCACCAATATTCATCACCAGAATACCTAACAGTGCCAGGCCGCGAGCGCTGTCCAGCGATTCAAAACGGCGAGAAGGCTCTGATGCCTTCCCGTTATTTTGTACTGACAAATTGTCATCAGGCTGCATAGGAAAATGCAGAATCAGATATGATGTGGAGAGTGACGTACTGCCCGGAGAAATTCCTGGCGGGTACTCGGATTGCTTTTAAAGATGCCGCCAATAGATGTGGTACTGGTAGAACTGGTGGCATCACACACACCGCGAGATTTCACACAGTAGTGGATGGCATCAATAGATACTGCAACGTTGGTGGTTCCCAGCAGGGTTTGTAGCGCCAGCAAAATTTGCTGTGTTAAACGCTCCTGCACCTGTGGACGTTGAGAGAAAAACTGAACGATACGGTTAATTTTTGACAGACCAATCACATAATCTTTGGGGATGTAAGCCACCGTCGCTTTACCATCAATAGTCACAAAATGGTGTTCACAGGTGCTGGTCAGGGTGATATCCCGCACGGTTACCATTTCATCTACTTTCATTTTGTTTTCAATCAGGGTGATTTTCGGGAAGTTTGCATAATCCAGACCGGAGAAAATCTCATCCACATACATTTTAGCAATACGCTTTGGCGTTTCTGCCAGGCTGTCATCGGATAGATCCAAATTGAGCAACTGCATAATCGAAGTCATATGTTCTTCAATTTTCTGTTTGCGCGTACTGGCATCCACAGGTTGACCACGTAACGGGGTCTCCAGCCCTCTGGCTTCTAATGCTGCATGAACTAACATCGCTTCTTTACTCAGGGATGACATCGTCTCTCTCCAAACTATGGCAATATCTTTGATAAGGATCACACCTTAAGCCTGACACTGTAATTTAGCCGACGCGGTTTATCCAGTATTCTGTAGAAATAATGTTAAATAAGCAGAGGCCTTAAACTGAACCTTATCCTGAATCTTGATTATACCGGCCGGTCGACGGGATATTTTCCAACTAAACCCCCATCTCAACAAATTGTGAGATAGTGGCTGTTCGGGCATAATAAGCCAATATTTTCTATATCCTCACCCCAAACCTTATGGGTTTGTAACGGAGCCGTCAGATGGACTGTTGTTCAACATCTTCTTCACTTCTTACGCTGAGTCAGGCTTTAGATAAATTACTTTCTCAGGTTGAACCGGTTGGTCAAACCGAGCTTATTAGTTTAACTCAGGCTGCCAATCGCATTACCGCACAAGCTATCACCTCTCCGCTGAATGTACCGCCATTTGATAATTCTGCGATGGACGGTTATGCAGTACGCCGCAACGAAGTCACCGAATCCGCCGTATTGCCGGTTGCAGGTAAAGCCTTTGCCGGCCAGCCATTTCATGGTGAATGGCCTGCGGCCAGCTGTATCCGAATTATGACCGGTGCCCCAATTCCGGCAGGCACTGATGCCGTGATCATGCAGGAGCAGGCTGAAATACAGGAAAATGGCGTAAGTTTTACCGCGATGCCTAAAGCCGGTCAGAACGTTCGTTTAGCCGGTGAAGATATTCGTCAGGGTGCAGAGGTACTACCCGCTGGTTCAAAACTGGGCGTGGCTCAACTTCCCCTATTGGCTTCGCTGGGAGTAGCTCAGGTTACCGTACACCGCCGCCTCAAAGTGGCGCTATTCTCAACCGGCGATGAACTGCAAACCATTGGTCAACCGCTACAGGAAGGCCAAATTTATGATACCAACCGCTTTGCCGTGCGTTTAATGCTGGAAAAACTGGATTGTGAGGTTATCGATCTGGGTATTATCCGCGATAATGAGGCAGCGATTCGCGACGCTTTTGCCAAAGCCGATGTGCAGGCAGATGTTGTTATTACCAGCGGCGGTGTTTCCGTAGGTGAAGCGGACTACACCAAACAGATTCTGGATGAAATGGGAAAAATCAGTTTCTGGAAGCTGGCGATTAAACCGGGTAAGCCTTTTGCTTTTGGTCAGTTAAGTCACGCCCTGTTTTGCGGCCTGCCGGGAAATCCGGTTTCCGCAGCGCTGACTTTCTATCAATTAGTCCAGCCGTTATTAATGAAACTGAGTGGTTACAGCCAGTGGCAAAAACCGCGTCAGATAAGTGTGAAAACTACAACTGCCCTGAAAAAAACGCCGGGCAGAATGGATTTTCAGCGCGGTATTTTATCCAGCAATGCTCAGGGTGAACTGGAAGTGAAAACCACTGGCCATCAGGGTTCTCATGTGTTTAGCTCATTCAGTCAGGGAAACTGTTTTATTGTGTTGGAACAGGAGCGCGGCCCGGTGGCGGCTGGCGAATGGGTAACCGTTGAACCATTTAATTCGCTGTTGGAGAGTTAAACCATGCTGCCGGAATTAAGCGATGCTGAAACGCTACGCTATAATCGTCAAATTATCCTACGGGGATTTGATTTTGACGGTCAGGAGAGGTTAAAGGCCTCTTCTGCACTGATCGTTGGTTTGGGAGGTCTGGGTTGCCCGGCCTCTCAATATCTGTGTGCGGCAGGTATTGGCTCACTCACTTTGCTGGATTTCGATACGGTTTCTCTGTCTAATTTGCAGCGCCAGATTTTACATCGTGATGACCGTATTGGTATGGCAAAAGTAGAATCCGCCAGAATGACGCTGTCTGACATCAACCCGAATGTGACATTACATACGGTCAATAAGAATCTCGACGATAGCCAACTACAAGCGTTGATAACACAAGTGGATATCGTATTGGATTGTACCGATAACGTTGAGATCCGTAATCGCCTTAACCAGCACTGTTTTACCCTGCGTAAACCAATGGTTTCCGGGGCGGCTATTCGTATGGAAGGACAAATCAGCGTCTTCACCTATCAGCAAAATGAACCTTGCTATCATTGTCTCAGTCGGCTATTTGGCACTGAAGCGCTCACCTGTGTTGAAGCTGGCGTGATGTCACCGGTGGTGGGTATCGTTGGTGCTATGCAAGCTACTGAAGCAATCAAAGTTCTGACCGGATTTGGCACGCCTTTAGCGGGTAAATTATTAACCCTTGATGCCATGACCATGCAGTTTAGAGAGATGAAGTTGCCACGCGACCCTAACTGCCCGGTTTGCAGCGTAGCAAACTAAGATGACATAGGCGGATAGATCTATCCGCCTCAAAATTAAGCCCCGTCAGATCTTCAGATAGACATCTTCCGGATTGTGTCCGGTACGGTAATCACGGTTCAATCCATCTATCATTGTCATATGTTCGTCGGACAGCGCAAAATCGTAAATATCGACGTTTTCCGCAATGCGCGATGGGGTTACCGATTTAGGAATAATCACCCTATCCTGTTGCAGATGCCAGCGCAGTACCACCTGAGCCGTGCTCTTATGATAATTATCCGCGATGGTTTTTAGTACCGGGTCATCAAGAACGATTCCCCTGCCTAGCGGGCTCCAGGCTTCAGCAATCATATTGTGTTGCTTCAGATAATCCTTCAGTGGGTATTGGGTCAGATAAGGGTGGCATTCAATTTGGTTCACCGCTGGTACTACCGTTGCCATATTAGCGAGCCGGTCAAGATGACTGGCGTTGAAGTTGCAAACGCCAATGGCACGTACCCGCATCTCTTTATACAACCGTTCCAGCGCGCGCCAGGTGTCAAAAAAGTGTTGTTGACTTGGCCAATGTACCAGCAATAAATCCAGCGAATCCAGTTTAAGTGCCTTCATTGACTGTTCAAAGGATGACAGGGTTGCCTCATAGCCTTGATTATCATCACCGATTTTAGTGGTGATAAACAGTTCATCCCGGGCAATGCCGCTTTGCTGCAACAGGCTGCCCAAAATTCCCTCATTGTGATACAGCTGGGCGGTATCAAAAGCGCGATACCCTACTTCCAGCGCTTTATTAATAGCAATTCCGGCATCAATTTGATTATCGATTTTATATACCCCAAATCCATGCTGAGGCATAAGTACACCATTATTAAGCTTTACTTTATCCTGTAGCCCTCTTTTTTTCATGCTTTAGTCCTTATGCTTAATTTCAAATTAAATATATTCTATTAGTATCCTCTCATAGTTGTTATTAAATAAACCCTTCAGATGCCGCAATTACAGAATGTTGTCATCATTATTATTTGGCGTTTGCTCTTCTGACGGATCTTCGCAGCTTTCGGCCCCACATTTAATTAATTCTACCGGCCCCTGATGCAACACAATCAGCAACCAACCGGTTTGACTGGTAAAATCTTCACCATCAAAGGGTTTTACACCCGCCTTACCACCACACAGCATCAAATGTGAAGATACAGTGCATTCCCAACCGTGCGCTTTTAATCCTTCGGCAACTTTGCTGTCCTTCTCATCCATCCGGTCAAAAAATACTTTTTCTTTCGTCTCAATATCCTCAGCGACCCAGGCGCGCTTTTTTAACTGGCTTTCGGTTAGATTCTCTTCTTCACCTTTTTGATATGGGCTGATATGCAATATTGGCGGAGAAACCGCCCCACTCTCAGGGTCGACAATGCGATAATCACCGGCAAAAGAAACGCCGTTTTCTTCTGTTGCTGCCTGAACCAACCCGATAGGAATCAATATCAGAGTTATGACCAAAACACCCATTAATCGCTGGTACAGGTTGCACAAAGGGTTAAATACCTTATTTTGTCTGACCATGTCTGTTTTCCTGTTGAATGCTAGAATCGTAGAAAGAATATAAACAGTATGTACCAGATTGGACGATTACGAATGAAATTATCAGGTTTGTTTAGAATAAATATTCTCCACTTAATATTTAATTCTGCTTACTCGATAAATCACACATATTGAATTTATTTTTAATAAAAAATACCGATAACATGGAAAAAATTAACATCAGGAATGATTGGTTTCAGAAAACCTATTTAGCTTGAATTAAAAGGATTTATCGCTATGTAAAAAATGCTTTTTCACTCCCCGTTGAAATATGCTTTGCTTTCACTAGGGTTACTTTGCAGCGCTGATATATCGATCGTCAGAATAGTGACAAAGCGACCTATATCCGGAGCAATGGCATTATCTGTGATGAAAAAGGACAGGAAGTGACTAAAGAAAAGTAACCCTGTTTGAACCGACAACATTGATATCCCTGAGGCGGGTATGACAGAATGCATCCGCTTCTTTTTTTATATCATTCGGTGATCCCATGCGTGTAATGTTAGCTCCAATGGAAGGTGTATTGGATGCCTTTGTTCGTGAACTTCTCACAGAAGTTAATGACTACGATCTTTGCGTCACTGAGTTTGTCCGTGTGGTGAATACCCTACTTCCACAGAAATCTTTCTACCGTCTTTGCCCTGAACTGCATAATGGTGGAAGAACGAAATCAGGCACACCAATTCGCGTTCAACTATTAGGCAACTCTCCTGAGTGGATGGCTGAAAATGCCTTTAGAGCAACAGAAATGGGTTCGCATGGAATTGATGTGAATTGTGGTTGTCCCGCAAAAAGAGTTACCGGCGGTGATGGTGGAGCCAGTTTATTACGTAGTCCAGAAACTATTTATCAGGTGACTAAAGCCATTCGTAATGCAGTTTCATCCGAACAAAAAGTGTCGGTTAAAATCCGTTTAGGCTGGGACTCAATCGACCATCGTTTTGAAATTGCCGATGCTGTTCAGCAAGGTGGTGCTAGCGAAATTACCATTCATGGCAGAACCAAAGAAGATGGCTATAAAGCTGAAAAAATTAACTGGCAGGCCATTGGTGAAATTCGTCAGCGGTTATCCATTCCGGTGATCGCTAATGGTGAAATCTGGAGCTATGAAGATGGTCAACGCTGTCGAGAAATTACTGGTTGCGATGGATTAATGATTGGTCGAGGTGCGTTAAATGTACCTAACCTAGGTTCCGTAGTTAAGCATCAGCAGGATAAAATGCCTTGGGAGCAGGTACTGAGGCTGCTTAAGAAATACGTCCAAACTAATAATCCTTATGATACTGGAATGTATAATATTGCCAGAACTAAGCAATGGTTGGGGTATTTACGCAAAGAGTACAGTGAAGCATTGAAATTATTTTCTGAAATTAGAACTGTTATTGATAAAGAACAATTATTACTAATTACCAAAACTCATATGTAACACACGCCATTCGGTCGTGACGCAGATTTAGTGGTAATGATTGATCGTCAGATACCATCCGATGATCTTATCGTGCATTTCTTCTGACTTTGAGAAGCAGATAGTCTTGCGGGTCAACCGTTTAAGATGGGTTCG
>NZ_JAJNAG010000037.1 GCF_021010575.1 Limnobaculum eriocheiris
AATTAAGAGAAACCCTCAGCGAAAGCTGAGGGTTTTTTGCTTATGTGGACTATGAAATATTCAGAGACAGGCCCTACCGGCCGGGCACTGTAGTGATATGAGTACATAGCTGTTACGGCCGGAATATTCGCTAAAGCCGATTTGTCAGGCTCTCATCAGGAAAAACCATCTCAGCTGAAAGACTGAGGTTTTTTGCTTATGCGGACTATGAAATATTCAGAGACTGGCCCTACCGGCCGGGCACTGTGGTGATATAAGTACATAGCTGTTACGGCCGGAATATTCGCTAAAGCCAATTTGTCAGGTTCTCATCAGGAAAAACCATCTCAGCTGAAAGACTGAGGTTTTTTGCTTTATTCAGACTATAAATTTTTAGACTCTAATAATTAAGAAATCCCTTCAGTGAAAACTGAGAAGGTTTTCTTATACGCAGGTGTAAACCCGTTAGGTCATGTTTTTTAATCAATCCCCTAATTAAAATTTTTCATTTCAAGCATTCCATTTGAGTATAACAACTCTGGTTTTTATCTCTAAAACCCCATCTGTCTGTAATAAATAACTTTTTATTTCTATTCCAGTTCCCGTCTGGTGAATTTTATATAACCAAATATTTTTATCCTCTCGACATGATATTAAAAAGACGCTATCTTTAGCGGTATAGAAGTCTAAATGTATAAACGTATAAATGGATATTTGAGGATCAAGCAATGCCAATTCGTATACCTGATGAATTACCTGCCGTTAATGTTTTACGTGAGGAGAATGTCTTTGTGATGACGTCTACTCGCGCCAGCCATCAGGATATTCGTCCGCTTAAAATTCTTATCCTTAATCTGATGCCAAAGAAGATTGAAACTGAAAACCAGTTTCTGCGTCTGCTATCCAATTCCCCATTACAATTAGATATTCAACTGTTAAGAATTGACTGCCATGAGTCGAAAAATACGCCAACGGAGCACCTGAATAACTTTTACTGCAATTTTGAAGATATTCAGGATCAAAACTTTGATGGTCTGATCGTTACCGGTGCTCCACTTGGGCTGGTTGAGTTTAAAGATGTGGCCTATTGGGCTCAGATAGAGAAAATAACCAATTGGGCTAAAGCAC
This sequence comes from Limnobaculum eriocheiris, assembly GCF_021010575.1. Lineage (GTDB taxonomy): Bacteria > Pseudomonadota > Gammaproteobacteria > Enterobacterales > Enterobacteriaceae > Limnobaculum > Limnobaculum eriocheiris. Next base: position 1,108 of record NZ_JAJNAG010000037.1, read on the forward strand.
ATGTGACATCTACCCTCTTTGTTTGTTGGGCCGTGCAGGCAGCATTAAATATTCTTTATGGTATTCCTAAATTGACCATGAATGAGAAGCTGTCAGGCGTCTATTGGCATAATGTTGTTGCACCACTGGCGCCATTGGCCCGTGGTTTTGACGATCGTTTCCTGGCTCCGCATTCTCGTTATGCCAGTTTTCCGTCAGAAGTGATTCGTCAGCAGGTCGATCTGGAAATCTATGCCGAATCGGAGCAAGCCGGCGCTTACCTGTTTGCCAGTAGAGATCGTCGATTTGCCTTTGCTACTGGTCATCCGGAATATGATGCAGGAACCCTATCTGCTGAGTATTTTCGCGATCGTGATGCCGGACTGGAGCCTACGGTTCCGCAGAACTATTTCCCTGAAGATAACCCAGATCGGGCACCGGTGGCATCCTGGAGAAGCCATGGCTACCTGCTGTTTAATAACTGGTTGAATTATTTTGTCTATCAGAGAACACCATTCGATCTACGTCAGATGAATCCTACACTGGATTAGTTTTTTATAATCTGTGTATATCGGGCTAATTCATCCTATAACTATATGATTTAAAATTAATGCCGGTCATACTGGCATAGTGCTTTATTAATGAGATAAATGTGATGACCAAGACAGAACAACTACATCAGCAGCTTACTAAACGAATTCTGGTTCTGGACGGCGGAATGGGAACCATGATCCAAAGCTATAAGCTGGGTGAGGAGGACTATCGAGGCACGCGTTTTTCTGACTGGAAAAGCGACCTTAAAGGCAATAACGATCTGCTGGTATTGACTAAGCCAGAAGTGATTTCAGCTATTCATCACGCTTATCTTGACGCTGGCGCTGATATCCTTGAAACCAATACCTTCAATGCCACATCCATTGCGATGGCTGATTACCATATGGAATCGCTATCTGCGGAGATTAACTATGAGGGAGCCCGTTTAGCCAGACTATGTGCTGATGAATGGACGGCGAAAACTCCGGATAAACCACGTTATGTGGCTGGTATTTTAGGCCCAACCAACCGCACAGCTTCTATATCACCCAATGTAAACGATCCCGCTTTTCGTAATGTTACCTTTGACCAATTAGTTGAGGCCTACAGAGAATCGACCAGAGCGTTAATTCAGGGTGGTGTCGATATCATTATGATAGAGACGATTTTTGATACCCTGAATGCGAAAGCCGCCATTTTTGCAGTGGAAGATATCTTTGAAGAGTTAGGTGTTGAGCTGCCGGTCATGATATCCGGTACTATTACCGATGCTTCTGGTCGCACTTTATCCGGCCAGACCACTGAAGCTTTCTATAACTCATTACGCCATGTCAAACCACTCTCCTTTGGTCTTAACTGTGCACTGGGGCCGGATGAGTTACGCCAGTATGTTGCAGAGCTTTCGCGAATCTCTGAATATTTTGTTTCAGTTCACCCCAATGCGGGTTTGCCTAATGCATTTGGTGAGTATGATCTCGGGCCTGATGATATGGCGGTTCAGATTGAGGAGTGGGCTAAGTCAGGGTTTGTTAATATTGTCGGAGGATGTTGTGGAACGACGCCTGCCCACATTGCGGCCATCAGTAAGGTTCTTAAGGCTATACCGCCTCGTCCACTGCCAGATATTCCGATCGCTTGCCGTTTATCCGGTCTGGAACCGCTAGCGATTGATGCCAGTACCCTGTTTGTTAACGTGGGCGAACGTACTAACGTGACCGGCTCAGCCCGTTTTAAGCGGCTTATTAAAGAAGAAAAATATAACGAAGCACTAGAGGTTGCACTACAGCAGGTAGAGAGCGGCGCGCAGATCATTGATATCAACATGGACGAAGGCATGTTGGATGCTGAAGCGGCGATGGTGCGCTTCCTCAATTTGATTGCCGGTGAACCAGATATTGCCCGGGTTCCGATTATGATCGACTCCTCTAAGTGGGAGGTTATCGAGAAAGGCCTGAAGTGTATTCAGGGAAAAGGTATTGTTAACTCGATCTCCATGAAAGAGGGAGAAGACAAGTTTATTCAGCAGGCTCGTCTGGTGCACCGTTATGGTGCTGCCATGGTAGTGATGGCATTTGATGAGAATGGGCAGGCTGATACTCGTGCTCGTAAAATTGAGATATGTCGTCGTGCTTACCGCATCTTGACTGAAGTGGTTGGCTTTCCGCCAGAGGATATTATCTTTGACCCCAATATTTTTGCCGTCGCCACTGGTATTGAAGAACACAATAACTACGCGGTAGATTTTATTCAGGCCTGTGGCGACATTAAAGCTGAACTTCCTCATGCTTTGATCTCCGGCGGGGTTTCTAACGTTTCATTCTCATTTCGGGGTAACGACCCGGTTCGCGAAGCGATTCATGCCGAGTTTCTCTATCATGCCATCAAAAACGGCATGGATATGGGGATTGTGAATGCAGGACAACTGGCTATTTATGATGACTTACCCGCGGAGTTAAAAGAGGCGGTAGAAGATGTCATTCTCAACCGCCGTAATGATGGTACAGAACGCCTGCTGGCATTAGCAGAAAAATACCGTGGTAGCGCAGGGGATGCTGAAGCGGATAAGCAACAGGCGGAGTGGCGCGGTTGGCCGGTCACGAAACGGCTGGAATATGCTTTGGTTAAAGGTATCACCGAGTTTATTGAAATAGATACGGAAGAAGCGCGCCAGCAGGTTGATTTACCATTGGAGGTGATTGAAGGGCCGCTGATGGGGGGAATGAACATCGTTGGCGATCTGTTTGGTGAAGGCAAAATGTTTTTACCGCAGGTCGTAAAATCAGCCCGGGTAATGAAACAGGCCGTGGCGTATCTGGAACCCTATATTGAGGCCAGCAAACAGCAGGGATCGGCTGCCGGTAAAATCCTACTGGCAACGGTGAAAGGCGATGTTCACGACATCGGTAAGAACATTGTCGGTGTGGTATTGCAATGTAATAACTATGAGATTATCGATTTAGGCGTCATGGTTCCAACCGAGAAGATCTTAAAAACCGCCCGCGAAGAGAAAGTAGATATTATTGGTCTCTCCGGCCTGATTACCCCCTCGTTGGATGAGATGGTTAATGTGGCTAAAGAGATGGAACGTCAGGGCTTTTCTTTGCCGTTGTTGATTGGGGGAGCTACCACCTCGAAAGCCCATACGGCGGTTAAAATCGAGCAAAATTACAGTGGACCGACAGTCTATGTGCAAAATGCTTCCCGCAGCGTAGGAGTCTGTTCCGCTCTGCTTTCCAATATACAGCGGGATGGCTTTGTCGAGCGTACCCGCAAAGAGTATGAAACCGTTAGAATCCAGCATGCACGTAAAAAGCCAAGAACTGCGCCGGTCAGTTTACAGGCTGCCAGAGATAACGGCTGGGAGTGTGACTGGGATAATTACACGCCTCCGGTGGCTAAACATCTGGGGATTCGTCAGGTTGAGGCTTCGATTGAGACCTTAAGGAATTATATCGACTGGACGCCGTTCTTTATGACATGGTCGCTGGCGGGAAAATATCCACGAATTCTGGAGGATGAGGTCGTTGGAGAAGAGGCTAAACGCTTGTTTGCCGATGCTAATGAGCTATTGGACAAACTCTCTCAACATCGTTCGCTAATCCCAAAAGGTATTATGGGCATTTTTCCGGCCAATCGGGTGGGCGATGATGTTGAGATTTATGCTGATGAAACCCGCCAGCAAGTGATTAATGTCAGCCATCATCTCCGTCAGCAGACCGAGAAAACCGATTTTCCTAACTATTGTCTGGCCGATTTTGTTGCACCAAAGCAGAGTGGAAAAGCAGACTATCTGGGCGCATTTGCAGTAACCGGAGGCTTAGAGGAGGATGCCCTGGCCGATGCTTATGAAGCTGAACATGATGATTATAACAAGATCATGATTAAGGCTCTGGCAGATCGTTTAGCCGAAGGGTTTGCCGAATATTTGCATGAGCGAGTACGTAAAGAGATCTGGGGATATGCTGAGAGTGAAAACCTGACTAACGAAGAGTTAATCAGGGAGAATTATCAGGGCATTCGTCCTGCTCCTGGCTATGCAGCTTGTCCGGAACATACGGAAAAAGCAGCTATCTGGCAATTGTTGAATGTTGAAGAAGCCATCGGCATGAAGTTAACGGAGTCTTATGCTATGTGGCCTGGTGCTTCAGTGTCTGGTTGGTATTTCAGCCATCCGGAGAGTAAGTATTTTGCCGTTGCTCAGATTCAACGCGATCAGGTCGAGGACTATGCAGCTCGTAAAAATTTGAGTGTAACAGAGGTCGAACGTTGGCTGGCGCCAAACCTGGGATATGACGCCGACTAGGAGCTGCTTGCTTTAAGGAATATTTCAGTTTATATTTTAAACATTATATTATTTTATATAATGTTTCTTGATGAACTGAGATGCCCTATGAATCAAAATGATATCCTATCTGATATTTCTTTAATGAGAGCCGCAGCGGGTGACGTTGCGGCTCTTTTGCGTGCATTAGCAAATGAAGATCGCCTGTTAATACTCTGTCAACTCAGTCAGGGAGAACTCTCCGTTAGCGGGTTGGAACAATGTCTGGATATCCACCAACCAACCTTATCCCAGCAGCTAACCGTATTGAGGTCTGAAGAGCTAGTGAGCACTCGCAGAGAGGGGAAGCGAATTTTTTATTCCATCCGGGATAAGAGGGTACTAACGCTATTGGATACGTTATATCGGCTTTACTGTCCGGTTAGCGGGGAGAAAAAGTCATGAATATTGCCTGGGACGCATTCTCGCCGGTGACGGCTTTGGTCGGCGGTGTTTTGATTGGTGTTGCGGCAGCATTACTGATTGTCTTTAATGGAAGAATCGCCGGAATCAGTGGCATTCTGGCCAATGTGATTCGGGGGCAACGCGAAGGCCTTGGCTGGCGCAGCGCTTTTTTGCTGGGCATCATTGCCTCGTCACTGTTTTATACATTGCTACAGCCTATGCCTGATATCCGGATTGTAGCAGAGTGGCCTGCGCTGGTTGTTGCTGGTCTTCTGGTGGGTATCGGTACCCGTTATGGTTCCGGTTGTACCAGTGGTCATGGTGTTTGTGGATTGCCCCGACTCTCGTTTCGTTCTTTGATAGCGACCCTGACATTTATGGCTACTGGTGTGGTGACGGTTTTATTATTCAATCCATTACAGGGAGGCTGAGTGTCATGAAACTATTTTTTGCCTTTCTCAGCGGTTTGATTTTTGGTTTAGGGATAATTGTTTCCGGTATGGTTAATCCAGTGAAAGTTCTGTCATTTCTGGATATTACCCGCTATTGGGATCCTTCATTAGCACTGGTAATGGGAAGCGCTATTGTTGTTGGAGTATTGGCTTTTGGTTATATGAAACGCCGTAAGCAATCGGTTTTAGGCGTGAGCATCCAATGGCCTGATTCGCAAATTATCGATAAACGCCTGATTGGCGGTAGCGCCCTGTTTGGTATTGGCTGGGGAATTGCCGGTATTTGTCCCGGACCCGGGTTGGTATTGCTCGGCGCTGGTGTGGGAAAAGGGCTGATTTTTACTGCTGCTATGATCGCAGGTATGTTGATTTTTGACGTGTTGGAGAAAAGAAAAAGCGGTGCGGTATAAATAATAAAGGCCATATGGATAAGATATGGCCTTCTGTAATGTTATCTGCTGAAAGTATTAATACAGTCCTAACGTCTTCCACCAAATCAGGCCCAGACCCAGGAAAATTGCCTGATTGACGATACTGACCACAAAACCAACTCGCCACCAGGTTCCGGTAGGAACATACCCGGCGCCAAACAGAATTGGACCGCGGGCGTGGGAGTATTGTGTCAGAGAACAATACAGGCTACTGGTAAAGGCCAGCATCAGTGCCATAGGTAAGGCAGGAATATGCAGATTAATACCAACGCCAAGGAAAACTGCATATAACGCGGCGATTTGCGGATTTCCACTGGCGAAGAAGTAGTGCGTATAAAAATAAGCGGCGTTAAGCAGCAGCAGAATGAGAATCCAACTGCTATCTCCCATGGCGGCACCGATATGTTCACCAATCAGATTACCAAACCAGGTTGTAAAGCCCAGTTTCTTCAATTGGTTCGCCATCATTAACAGCGCGGCAAACCATATTAGGGTATCCCAGGCACCTTTTTCACTTTTCACATCTTCCCAGGTGAGAACCCCGGTTAATAGTAAGAATGAAAGACCAACAAAAGAAGCGGCCGTTGGGTCAACGCCCAGCTTATCGCCAAAAATCCACAAGACCAGCAACAGCCCAACGGTGGCGGTCATGATCCACTCACTGCGGCTCATTTTCCCCATTTTTTCCAGCTCGGTTCTGGCAAGAACAGGAGCATCCGGAGTGTGTTTGATTTCAGGTTTGGTCAGCCAGTAAACCAATAGCGGAACAATAATCAGTGAAGCCAGACAAGGGACGACTGCTGCGACAAACCAGCTTCCCTAGGTTAAATGAACGTCCGCATTAGCCGCCAGTTTGACTGCCAGTAGGTTGCCGGTATAGGCGGTCATAAACATGGCTGCGGTTACGTCATTAACGTTACCAATACAGGTAATCAGAAATGTACCGATTTTATTGCGTGATTGATCTTCAGGATTGGAGTTAAAGCTACGAGCCAATGAGTCCGCAATAGGGTAGATAACACCACCGCATCGTGCGGTATTGCTTGGCATTGCAGGAGAAAGGATCAGATCGGCAACCGCCAGCCCATAAGCCAGACCCAGCGTTCTTTTCCCCAACAGGCGGATCATTTGTAATGCGATACGCCTTCCCAGGCCGGTTTTAATAAAACCTCTGGCAATCATGAAAGCGACTACAATTAACCAGATTAACGAGCTGTTTAAATCACTAAGTGCCGCAGTAATTGATTCAACAGCGGTAGTCGCTCCTGATGCATAAGTTAGTGCATAAACAGTAATGCCTATCAGACCGACGGCACCGATTGGCAGAACTTTAGCCACTATACAGGCGATGGTTGCCACGAAAACAATGGCAGAGTGCTAGGCGGGTAGGCTCAGGCCTTCTGGTGGGGTAATTTGCCACAGAATAGCGGCACAGATAACAATAATGATCAACGGTAACCAATTGACCGGAGACGACGTTTTTTCCTTCACAAGCTATCCCTACTCTGTATCAGAGAAGTAAATGTCCAAACGCTGAAATTAAGATAATTAAAGGCACTATCAGAAAGATTGATGTATAAATAGAATACTATTTTATTTATTACTTCGCGTGATAATATATTATCAAATAATTCTGAATTAAATAGTTATTGTTATAGGCAATAAAAAAGAGAGGCCAGAACATCTCTTTTTTAGAAACAATAATTGATAATTATTTTTTATCGTTATCTTTAGTTGGTTTTCCTTGCCAGTATCCGGCCAGCAGTGAACCTGACAGGTTATGCCATACGGAGAACAATGCTCCCGGTAGCGCGGCAACGGCAGAGAAATATTGCGTACCTAATGTAGCTGCCAGACCAGAGTTCTGCATACCAACTTCAATGGCTAAGGTACGGCAGGTGGATTCATCAAATCCGCATAGCCTTCCACCCCAGTAGCCACCTAATAAACCAATGGCGTTATGTAACACTACGGCAATAGCCACCACAAAACCGACAGAAGCAATGTGGCTTTGGCTGTTAGCCACAACCGCACTAATAATCGCTAAAATACAGACCATCGACAGAGCGGGCAAAAATGGCTCTACGCGTTTAACAACATTAGTTAATGTATGGTGGATGATTAAACCCGCTCCGATAGGAATAACGACAATTTGCAGAATGGAGCGAAGCATGCCCGGCATGTCGACGTTAATCGAAGCATCCACATACAAATAGGTTAATAACGGAGTGGCAAAGACACCTACCAGCGTTGACACTGACGAAATGGTTACAGAAAGCGCCACATCCCCTCTGGCAAGATAAATCATGACATTTGATGCGGTTCCACTTGCCACACTACCAACCAGAATCATACCTGCCGCCAGATCGGCCGGCATACTGAAAGCTTTTGCCAGAATCCAGGCGGCCAGCGGCATAATCAAATAATGAAGTAAGGTACAGGCAATAACTGGCATAGGGCGAGTGAAGATTCGTTTGAAATCGCTGACTCTAAGTGTCACACCCATAGCAAACATAATCAGCATTAACAGATAGCTGATATAAGGGGCAATACCGGTAAATGTTGTCGGTGTACAGTAAGCGGTAACAGACAATAACAAAGCCCATACCGGAAACAGGCGAGTAATCCTGGCTAACATGAATGAATACTTCCTTTTTAATGAGAACATGCAATTGCTAAAGCAACATCAACAAGTTGATATTTTGCGTTTATAGCAAAGAGATGATAAAAAAAGTGAATAACGAATAAGAGGGCTGTCAGCAAAAGATAATGTGCAACCGGAGTTGCACATTATTGATGAAATGTACCATCACATCGCGTTATTCAAACAGGTTATGGTGTAGTGTTTTAACCACGTGTTCAGCATCATCTCCGGGGACCAGAAGACACAGGTTATGACTGCTTGCGCCGTAAGAGATCATGCGAATATTAAACGGCTCCAGCACGCCAAAGACTTCTTTTCCTACACCTCGGGCTTTAGCCAGTTCGTTACCAATCAACGCAACCAATGCCAGATTTTCTTCAACTTCCACTCGGCATAGCGCTGATAATTCAGTTAATAATGCGCTGGTGAGAAGGCTGGTGCCACAGGTGGATGAACCTGCCGTATCCAGCGTCAGGGCGATACTGACTTCTGATGTGGTAATTAAATCTACAGAGATATTATGGCTGGCCAGAATATTAAAAATTTCCGCCAGAAAACCACGGGCATGCAGCATATTGAGACTATGCAGCGTCAATAGTGTTTGATTGCGGCGCAGTGCTAACGCCCGGAACAATGGCGGCTGGTTGGTCTTGTTACATACCAGAGTACCACCGGCGCCAACATCTTTACTGGAACCGACAAACACCGGGATATCTCTACGTACCGCAGGGATCAGGGTCGCAGGGTGTAGAATTTTAGCGCCGAAGGTTGCCATTTCGGCGGCTTCTTCGAAACCAATTTCATCAATACGCTTGGCATTAGGAACAACCCGAGGGTCGGTGGTATAAATGCCGGGAACATCCGTCCAGATATCAACGCGCTTCGCATTTAACGCTTCACCCAACAGCGCGGCGGTATAGTCACTACCACCTCGCCCTAATGTGGTGGTTCGCCCACGGGATTCACTACCGATAAAGCCTTGGGTAATAACCAAAGCATTAGCTAAACGCGGTTGCAGGTGCTGCTCACTCAAAGCACAGAGCGCCTGAACGTCAGGTTCCGCTTTGCCAAAGCGATCGTTGGTTTTCATTACATTACGTACGTCAAACCATTCGGCATTAACATTTCTGCTTCTGAGCAGTTCAACAAACAGCAGAGTAGACATCAGCTCACCGTGGCTAACCAGCTCATCGGTTAACGCCGCAGAGGTCGCCAGGCTGGCGGCTTCGGAAAGCGTCGTGATATTATCCAGCATGCGGTCAATTTCTTCACGCACGACTTCAGTATCGGGCAGAGTGTTCAGAATTTGATATTGAATGTGGCGAATCTGCTCGATCTTTTCTGTACGAAGGTCCGGGTTGCAGCCTTCAGCTAAAGCTACCAGCAGATTAGTCACACCGGCTGATGCCGATAAGACCACCACTTTTACATCAGGATTTGATAACACAACATTGGCAGAATTGTTCATTGCAACGCTGTCAGCGACGCTGGTACCACCAAATTTAGCAACAACAATATTTGACATAACTCAATAATTCCTCGTGTCAGGTGGAGCTAATCAATAGCCCTTAAATTCATCAGCCTTGGCACAAAGGAAGCGCGGTAAACAGGGAGCAGACGTAGGAAGGAAACACTACGATACACCCAGAAGCGCCCCACCTTGCCAGAGTCTTCTGTGATTGTGCTGAAACTACCTGCACGATAATTCCACGTTAAAGACCCTTATTCCCGCAATATGTCTGCGGGTAACATTGGTGACAACCCAAGGGATTCAGCCCTTGTGGTCGACAGTTCTCTTGTCCGGTTTGAGTTCTGCCTCGGCGTCGTATCCCCTGGAGTGTTTTCGCTGGATTCCGGATCCTCAAACACTTTACCTGAACGACGCGCCTCTTCTGGCTTGTGTACGGGATACACAAGTAGGCTTTAAGAAATAGCGGGTTATGGAGCCAGTGTCAATGATGTTTATGTGTTTGTTTTTTATTTCTTTAACAGAAGAGCCGAGGTTTGCGTGGTTTTATATTTATACTGAAGGGGAATTGGTTATGAGCACCTGATTTTTCGATATTAGACGCTAAGTTTTAGCCTGTTTCTATAATAATTATTTTTTAACCAATAAATGAACCTGATGACCAATCGTGGTGAAAGTGAGCCAATAATCCGTGTGTTATCGGCTCATCAAAGCTGTTCGTATCTGACGATTATTTTTCAACAACGGTAAAACGTTGGCGAATATGTTTAGCTTGTTCGATTTCATCCAGTACGGCAATAGCGTAATCGGCATAGCTGATAGTGCTTTCACCCGCGCTGTTAACCATTAAGCGATCGCTACCGATATTGTAGCTGCCGGTACGTTTACCATCGGCAACAAACATGGCTGATGGGCTGATATAGGTCCAGTTGATATCGTTTGCTTTCTTCAACTGAAGAAAGGCTTCACCCATATTGCTGGCCGTTGCTCTGTAAAGATCGGGAAAGTCAGGAGAATCAATAAGGCGCTGTGTTAGTTGCTCATCAAGATATAGGCTGCTGGCACCGCCAACTACTAACAGTCGGGTATGCGGGTTGTCAGAGAGAATTTTTCTCAGATGAATCAGTGAGCTTTGGTGTAGATCTTCATGGCCTGCTGAAGCATTGAAGGCATCGACGACTGCATCAAAAGGTTTTAAATCGGCAGCTGTCAGATCAAAAATATCTTTTTCCAGTACCGTGACCGTTTTATCGCTGATTTTGCCTGCATTACGCACAATAGCAGTAACCTGATGTTTTCTGTTCAGGGCTTCCGCCATGATTTTTTGTCCGGCTTTGCCGCTGGCGCCAATAATTGCAATTTTCATTATTTTTTCTCCTGTATGAAATAGGGTTTAGAACATGCCGTTGTTGTTGGCTGATGTTGCCGGGATTGGTTGTATAACATCCCAGTGTTCAATGATTTTTCCATCTTTCAGTTTAAAGATATCGATGATGGCCAGCCCGGTATCATCAGGAGACTGGGTGCTTTTAACGTGTAATATCACATAGTCACCATCGGCAAAAACTTTTTTGATTTCATTATGCTTTTGGGGAAGTTCCTTCTTCAGATAAGCAATATAATTCTTCAGCCCTTCAATACCGTCTTGCGCCAGAGGGTTATGTTGGACATAGTCAGGCCCAAGATATTTCACTGCGGCTTCAGCATCTTTCTTATTAATTGCCTGTTGATAAAACTCAATGACCGTTTGTTTGTTCGTTTGCTGACTCTCGGTTTTTGCATGGCTAGTAAACGGCAGGGCCAGTAACAGCAGACTAAGCAGAAGTTTTGTTCTCATTTACGATTGGGCTCCGGGGTATTGTCCATAATTATTGGGCTGATGATTCAATGTGTCGAATCACACAGGGAAAAACTTTAATCCCTTTCTATTGTTTTAAAAATAGAGTATTTAATAACAGACTGTTGCAAAAATTGAGCGAATATATGGATCGATTGACCGCTATGCAGGTGTTTGTTGAATCAGTGGACCGCGGAAGCCTGACGGCCGCGGCTGAACGATTGGGGCTATCCCGGGCAAAGGCCTCCCGTTATCTGGCAGAGCTGGAACGCTGGTTGGGGATTCGGGTACTGCATCGTTCAACCCGTAGCCTGAGTTTGACATCGGCCGGAGAGCTGGCACTTATTGATTGCCGCCAGATGCTGCAAATTCAGGAAAAAATGTTAGCGGCGCGTCACGATCGCTCTTCTGTTCCTAAAGGATCGTTACGTATTACCTGTAGTCAGTCTTTTAGTCAGTCCTATCTGGCTAACCTGATTGCCGAATACTCTTTACGTTATCCTCAGGTGAACATTGATATTCAACTGTTGGATCGCGCGGTAAATCTGGTTGATGAGCGTATTGATTTAGCTATTCGTATCACCAATACGCTGGAACAAGGGATAATTGCGCGCCCATTGGGAATTTGCCATTCCGTCACCTGTGCTTCACCACAGTATCTGGACAAAATAGGTCGTCCACAGAAACCTGAAGATTTATCCCATCACGTTTGCCTGACCCATGCTAAATTTGGTGCCCATACCTGGACTTATCGATCGGTAGAAGAGTATGGTGAACTGATAAAAATTCCGATAAAAGGGCGCATCAGTGCTAATGAGGTTTTGGCACTAAAAGATGCAGCTATAGCCGGGGTGGGTGTTACGCTGTTACCCGCTTATTTAGTCAGAAATGAGCTGACCAACGGGCAGCTTGAAGCTATTCTGACCGGATATGAAGTAGAGCCAATGACGATTTATGCTATCTATACTTCGCGCAATCATATGTCAGCGGCGCTGCGCGCATTGTTAACCTTTCTGGATGAACGGTTCAAGTCAGACAATTTTTGGAAATAATAGCCGATAGTAATAATAGGTATACGATCCGTATTTATGCCTATAATTTAGAGAGTAAATATTTTGCTGAATCCTGTCAGCTATGATAATAAAAGTGTCTGATTGGCAATGCGTAATAATTGTCTTAGTCACATTAGTTTAATCGCAGGCTGGTAGGGTAGAAACAACCTAATCTTTGTCTTGATTTCATGTATAAGGGTCCAATGATGAAAAGTATTAATCCGACGGAAACGGTAGCGTGGCAGGCACTTGAAAAGCATTTTGATGAGATGAAAAAGGTCACTATTGGTGCTCTGTTTGCTCAGGACAAGCAACGTTTTGAACACTTTTCAGCGACATTTGATAATCAGATGTTGGTGGATTACTCCAAAAACCGTATCACCGATAAGACATTAGAACTTTTACGTAATCTGGCAAAAGAGTCCGATCTTTCCGGCGCGATAAAATCTATGTTCAGCGGTGAGAAAATTAACCGTACAGAAGATCGTGCAGTACTGCATGTTGCACTACGCAATCGTTCAAATACACCGATTTTGGTTGATGGCAAAGATGTGATGCCAGAGGTGAATGCAGTATTGGCAAAAATGAAATCTTTCTGTGCGCGTATTATCAGCGGTGAATGGAAGGGTTTTACCGGTAAGGCTATTACCGATGTGGTGAACATTGGTATTGGTGGTTCAGATTTAGGACCTTATATGGTGACAGAGGCGCTTCGTCCTTATAAAAATCACCTGAATATGCATTTTGTCTCCAACGTTGATGCTACCCATATTGCGGAAACTATTAAAACGTTAAACCCTGAAACGACGCTGTTTCTAATCGCGTCTAAAACGTTTACGACTCAGGAGACGATGACTAACGCCCACACGGCTCGTGACTGGTTTCTGAACGTTGGAAAACCGGCTGATGTGGCTAAACACTTTGCAGCACTCTCTACTAATGCTAAAGCGGTGGCTGAATTTGGTATTGATACTGCCAATATGTTTGAGTTCTGGGATTGGGTAGGTGGGCGCTATTCGCTGTGGTCTGCTATCGGTCTGTCAATTGCACTCTCCGTTGGCTTTGATAATTTTGAAAAATTACTCAGTGGCGCACATGCGATGGACCGCCACTTTGCCGATATGCCAGTGGAGAAAAATCTGCCGGTAACATTGGCGCTGATTGGTCTGTGGTATAACAATTTCTACGGTGCCGAGACGGAGGCTATTCTGCCTTACGATCAGTATATGCATCGCTTTGCGGCCTATTTCCAACAGGGGAATATGGAGTCTAATGGTAAATATGTTGACCGTAACGGCAACGCAGTTAGCTATCAAACCGGCCCTATTATTTGGGGAGAGCCGGGTACCAATGGGCAGCATGCTTTCTATCAACTGATTCATCAGGGAACCAAGCTGATTCCATGTGATTTCATTGCACCAGCCCATAGCCATAATCCATTAGGCGATCATCATTCCAAACTTCTTTCTAACTTTTTTGCCCAGACAGAGGCGCTGGCTTTTGGCAAAGGTGCAGAAGAAGTACGGGCTGAGTTTATTAAAGCGGGCCAGAAACCAGAAGATTTTGAACAGATTGTTCCTTTCAAAGTGTTTGAAGGCAATCGCCCAACCAACTCCATTTTGCTAAAAGAGATTACACCATATAGTCTGGGGGCGCTGATCGCTCTGTATGAGCATAAGATCTTCACCCAGGGCGTCATCATGAATATCTTCAGCTTCGATCAGTGGGGGGTTGAGTTAGGCAAACAGCTTGCGAACCGTATTCTGCCAGAATTGGCCGGAAGTGAGGCGGTGTCCAGCCATGACTCTTCCACCAATGGGTTAATTAATACCTTTAAGCACTGGCGTTAATTCATCCGGGATAAATGGGCGGGGGGAGTCTCCCGCCCAATCGCTAAAACAGGAGAGAACCATGCTGGAAAATATTAAACGTGCAACACTGGTGGCACGCATACTGCAAACGGTTCTGAATTTTGGCCTGCTATTGCTGGCGATAATCCTGATAGTGTTTCTTGGTAAAGAGACCTATGCCCTGATTCAGGTGCTATTTGTTAATTCTGCCCAATCATCCAGCTACTTACTGATTGAAGGCATTGTTATCTATTTTCTCTATTTTGAGTTTATTGCCTTAATTATTAAATATTTTCAGTCGGGCTATCATTTCCCTCTCCGTTACTTTATCTACATTGGTATTACGGCCATCATTCGTTTAATTATTGTGGACCATAAAGATCCGATGGATACCTTTATCTATTCCGGTGCAATTTTGGTTTTGGTTGTCGCACTCTATTTGGCCAATACCGATCGACTAAAGCGTGAGTAGAAATTGGTCAATTTTATTGACGTAATGTTAAAAAATAGTTCCATGAAAGGAACCTTCACTGTTTGCAGAGGGCAATTTTACGTTACAATGACCCCCGGTTTTTATGGCCTTTTAGTGACCATGCCTTACTATTCCAGGGTGTTACGATGATGAGTGAAGCGCTATTGATACCAAACTGGAAAACACGAGACTGGTATTCGGCGCAAAACGATTCGTTAAGTAAACCTGTTGCTGAGTGGTTACTGGAAGAGAATTCCATGACCAGCCGCTGTGAACGTTATTGCCGCAAAGTGACGGTTCAGCCCCTGTTTGAAGGCTATGTTTCTGCCTCTGCGCTTGGTAAAGAACAGCAAGAGTTACCCGCGGACAAACGCTACTGGGTGCGTGAAGTCTTTCTGTTTGGTGATACTATTCCATGGATATGGGCGCGTACCGTTGTTCCGGAAAAGACACTCAGTGGTCCTGAGCAACGGCTGATTGAACTGGGAGATACTCCTCTGGGGCGTTACCTGTTTAGTCAGTCCACCCTGGAACGGGATTATATTCAGGTATCTTTACACGATAGTTTATGGGGGCGGCGTTCCCGCTTGCGTCTGTCGGGTAAACCTCTGTTACTGACGGAAATTTTTTTACCGTCATCACCGTTATATTAATTGGGGGAAAATGTGACTGAAGGCAAATGGCTGGCTTACTGCCGTTTGATGCGTATCAATAAACCCATCGGGGCCCTGTTGTTACTCTGGCCTACGCTTTGGGCGCTCTGGCTTGCAGGGAAGGAAACGCCGAACGTTTATATTCTGATTATATTTATCATCGGTGTATTTCTGATGCGTGCCGCTGGATGCGTGATTAATGATTTCGCCGATCGTCATTTTGACGGGCATGTTGAACGTACCCGTAACCGCCCACTGCCAAGTGGTACCGTGACGGAGAAAGAGAGTAAGGTGCTGTTTTTATCGCTGGTGACCATCTCTTTCTTATTAGTTCTGATGTTGAACCGGTTGACGATTTTACTTTCGGTTGCTGCGGTGATCCTTGCATGGATCTATCCCTTTATGAAACGGTTTACCCATTTACCTCAGGTTATATTGGGTATGGCGTTTGGCTGGTCAATACCGATGGCCTATGCTGCTGTTAGTGATGCATTGCCCCTGAGCTGTTGGCTGCTATTACTGGCGAATATATTCTGGACTGTAGCCTATGATACTCAATATGCCATGGTCGATCGTAACGATGATTTAAAGATTGGTATTAAATCAACCGCAATTCTTTTTGGTCGCCATGACAAACTGATTATTGGCCTGCTGCAATTAGGTACCGTACTAATATTATGCTGGATAGGTTATTTAAATAATTTAACCCAACATTTTTACTGGTCTCTGTTATTAGCCAGTGCGCTGTTTGTTTATCAACAGAACCTTATTTCTCTACGTGAGAGAGACAAATGTTTTCAGGCGTTTATGAATAACAATTATGTTGGTTTTGTGATTTTTCTCGGGCTGTTGATAAGTACTTAATTACCTTAATTGGTAAAAAATTGATTTATGATATGTACCTGAATATTAAACGCTGTTAGCATGCGGTCCTGTATTAACAGTGGGTTCAGGGATGAACAGTCGTAATGTAAGACAGCATTTTATTCTATTCCCTTCTCATATACCCCGTTAGCAACTAAAGAAAATGTCGTTTTTTATTTTATTTTGCTATTTATGGCGAGCTGCCGCAAGCAAGTTGATTTTTTATTTTGATTTGTTGTTTTTGTTTATTTATCTGGCAGGGCGCCTATAGCCTAAAAATAACAGTTATCAGACGAGTTGTTTTAAAGTATCAACTCATCGTAACAGTGGTATAAAACATAAAATGGAAGAGGTTACTGATGTTAAATTTGAGAACGCCAAAGCGCATCGTTATTCTCGGTGGTGGAACAGCAGGATGGTTTGCCGCGCTGACATTACGTCGTATTTTTAGTGCTAATGTGGAAGTTCGGGTTATTGAATCCAGTCAGATTGGTATTGTTGGTGTAGGTGAAGGCGGACTGCTGAATATTTATGATGCCTTGCAACGTAACCAAATCGATATAAAAGAGTTTATGGCAGAAACCGATGCGACATTTAAATGGGGTTTCAGCTATGAAGGTTGGCGCACCGGTAAAGCCGATGACAAATTCTACCATCTGTTTACCTCTGCGCGTGGCGAAGGTACACAGTGGGTTGAAGGCGGTTTCCTGCCATATTATTCTGCATTAATTAATCAGGGCGTACCGCTGGAATCATGGATTCGTGGTTTCCAACTGATTAAAAATAATGCATCAATGGAAGAAGCGATTAAGGCAGTAGACGAAGATCGTACCGACCTGGTGACCTCTTTCCACTTCGACAGCTACAAAATTGCTAAATACATGAAGAAAGTGGCGCTGTCTCGTGGTGTGGTTCATGAAGATGTGCTGGTGAAAGACTTCGTTCGTAATGAAGAAGGGCTGGTTACTAAGCTAATCACCGAGAAAGGTGAAGTTGAGCTAGACTTCCTGATCGACTCCAGTGGTCTGACCCGTCAGGTCATGGCGAAAATGCCAGGAGCGCGTTGGCAGACCTTTAAAGACTATCTGTTGATGGATAGCGCTATTCCGTTCTATATGCCTCACCCAAATAAAAATCCAATGTTGATTACTCGTGCTATCACCATGGATGCTGGCTGG
Source organism: Limnobaculum eriocheiris (assembly GCF_021010575.1). GTDB lineage: Bacteria > Pseudomonadota > Gammaproteobacteria > Enterobacterales > Enterobacteriaceae > Limnobaculum > Limnobaculum eriocheiris. Next base: position 18,747 of record NZ_JAJNAG010000037.1, read on the forward strand.
ATGTGGCAGATTCCTCTGTCTACTCGCGTTGGTGCGGGCTATGTATTCAGCAGCAAACATAAGAGCGAAGCCGATGCGATTGATGAGATTCAGAAGTATCTCGGATTTGAAATTGAGCCTCATAAAACGATTCGCTTTGATCCGGGTTGCTATGAGCAAGTGTGGATTAAGAACGTTATGTCTCTGGGCCTCTCTTCTGGCTTCGTGGAACCGCTGGAAGCCACTTCAATTGGCCAGATGATCGAGCAGCTACGCAATTTCGAGCGTGTGCTGGTATCAAGTCAGGGCATTATTTCTGAAAACAGTATCCGTGAATATAACGAAGCTAACCTGGCCTCATGGCACGGTATTCGCGATTTCCTGCGTATGCACTATGACTGTACCCGTAACGATACTCCATTGTGGCAAGAAGTGAATAAATCACCAATGACAGAGCGTTATGCTGAATTCAGAAGGTGTATTCAGGAACGTACACCTCACCTGATCGATGTAGAAAACTATGCGATGAATGGTTGGGGCGGCATCTTCCACCCGGTTAACTGGATGTCGGTTGCTGTTCCTTTAGGTTTGGTTCCGGTGAGTGCAGCAGGTATGGACTTACTGTGGTTATCTAAAGATAAGCAACAGAAAGCGCTGGATTTTGTTAATCGGGTTAAAGAGAAGGGCTGGTAATTCGGCCTTATCGATAATGCATAAAAGCCTGCTAATTAGCAGGCTTTTTTATGGTTTGAGTTTAGACGGTTAAGCTAACGTTAGCTTAATATGGTGGCGTTATCAGCCTCTTTATCGGAGGCTGATAATTTGTCCGTTACTCTTCTGTTGTTTCCCTTTCTGCGGGTGTTGCGGTAACGCTTTCAATTGTCAGCGTTACTTCTGGCGTCATCAGGCGGGTTAACATGCTATACATGGTCTGCATATTTTCCGGAACGGCATCACCGACATCATTGATATATCCGGCGCTGCGCAGTGTTGCCACTAGCGTAGAGAAAACGGCTTTATCAAAGAATTCCGGCGCATTAATACCGTGTAAAACGGAGAGACGTTGAGCCAGCAAGCGGCTCTCTTTTTCCAGCATCCCCCGGTTAATGCTAGGGTTGTTGCGTAATAAAGAGAGGGTAATGGTATAACGCTGTAATGTTTCTCTGACACCGGCAGCCAGTAACTGTAGGGTACGGATGCGGGAAGGAGTTAGCACCAGTAAACCCTCGGCCTGCTGGCGAATCAGATTCTGACGTTCCAGTTCATTAATCAGCGTCTCAATTACCGCAGGTAGCTCCTCTTCACTGTAGTGCATAAACAGCTCTTCACGCAGCAGCGGATAGATCAGAGACACTTGCTCCACAATCTGCTGACGGGAGATACCATCGTGATGCATCACAATGCTGGATATCAGCGACGGCAGCACTAACATGTGGTGAATATTATTACGGTAGTAAGTCATCAGAACGGCTTGTTCACGCGGTAATATGATGATCTCACCGGCATTGTCTTTTTCTACCTCAAACTTACTCATTTTCAATGCATGCTCCAGCATTTGCTCTGGCGTACTGGATGGAACTGTTGCATCTTTGGCGTAAGGTACGTTACGCAGTAACTGGGTATAGCAATCAAGTTGCTCAAGCAGTTGTTCGCGGGTGAGAGCCCGTTGGCGAGAAGCTAACAGCGCGGTACAGCACAGGTTCATAGCGTTAGCGGCCGCAGCATTGTTAATGTTAATCATTAACTTGCTGGCAATTTGATTTACGGTTGGCGTTAACCAGTTTGGCCTTGGCGTCTCTATCGGGTCGACAGATTCTCGCCAGTTAGGCACATTCTGATTCAGGTAGGTCATTAATGGGATAGGTTCACCGAAGTTGACATAGCCTAATCCTAAATTACGTAGCTTGCGCATAGTACGTACCACCTGCCAGAGATTCTCTTTCTCTTTGGTTGCACCACGCAGTTCATTGGCGTAAGTCCCCACTTCCATCACGTGTTCGTAACCAATATATACAGGTACCACGGTGATAGGGCGATTACCGCCGCGCAGCATCGCCTGAATAGTCATAGAAAGCGTGCCGGTTTTGGGTTCCAGCAAGCGACCGGTACGTGAACGGCCTCCTTCAACAAAGTACTCAACAGAATAACCGCGGCTGAATAGTTCACCCAGGTATTCACGGAATACCGTAGAGTAAAGTTTGTTGCCTTTAAACGTTCGACGAATGAAGAACGCCCCCAGACGGCGGAAAATAGGGCCAGCTGGCCAGAAGTTAAGGTTAATACCGGCCGCAATGTGCGGAGGTACCAGCCCCTGATGGTAAAGCACATAGGAGAGCAGCAGGTAGTCCATATGACTACGATGGCTTGGCGCATAGACGATGCCATGACCGTCTTGCGCTAACTGACGAACACGCTCGGCGTTATGAACATGAATACCCTGATAGAGGCGGTTCCATGTCCAACTGAGTACGCGGTCAGTGACGCGCAGCGTTTCGTAGTTAAAGTTTGCAGCGATCTCCTCCATCATATCGACGGCATTTTGTTTCGCTTTCGCCAACGATATCTTTTTAGATGTCGCTTCTTCCTCAACCGCTTTTTCAATCGCTTTTGAAGTGAGTAATTTATTGAACAGGTCCTGACGCATCGGTAATTTTGGTCCGGTGGCGGCAAGGCGCTGTCTGGCGAAGTGCATACGGGCAACGCGCGCCAGCTTTTGAGCTATGGTCTTATCGGTGCCGTGCTCATCTGCCATATAGCGTAGTGAAACGGTTTGGGAAAAGCGCACGAAGCTGTCACGGCCTAACCACATCACGACAAAAAACTTTTGAATACCGTTAAACAGCTGGAGACGAGGTGCTTCGTGGCTTTCATTGCCTTCACGACCCGGGGAGCGGCCAAACATCACCGAGACCGGTACCATCTGAATATCCAAATCGGGGTGATTACGATGCAGGTCCAGATAGTCGTGGAATAGCTTTATCGACTCTTCTTTTGGGGCGTAATAACTGAATACCCGCGGGCCTTCATGAATAAAGACATAGCGTGGCAATAGCTGACCATCAATCTCATAAGGCTCTAATGGGTCGGGTAGTTCCTGAGCCAAGCACTGTGCACGTAGGGTTAACAGGTCTGCTTTTGAGTTATAGGGCAGGACATATAGTATCGGGCGTGTGGTATCTAATCCCAGTTCAGCGATAGGATCAGAAGGGATACACTTGCTACGAACCAGCATTTTTATAGGTATATTCAATAGCTTATAGTAAATTTTACGCCAACCAGACATAAATATTTCGAGCCTCATATAAATAACGAGTCGTCAGAATACCAGAACTCGGCGCGATCTGTGATGATGTGATGAATGATAATTGATAAAATTGAGCAGAATTTTCTTGAGGATTTATGAATGAACCAGGTGACAGGATTTACTCGTATCATTAAAGCGGTAGGATATTCGTGGGGTGGCTTGCGGGCCGCCTGGAAAAATGAAGCCGCTTTCCGTCAGGAAATTGTACTATTGGCTGTGGCCGTTATTTTAGCCGGTTGGTTGGATGTCACTCTTGTTGAGCGCATCTTATTGATTGGATCGGTGGTATTGATTGTGGCTTTTGAAATTATCAATAGTGCAATTGAAGCGGTAGTTGACCGTGTTGGCACCGAACATCACGAACTGTCTGGCCGGGCGAAGGATATGGGGTCAGCGGCGGTGTTGATCATGTTATTGCTGGCGCTGTTCGTCTGGGTTTCTGTGCTTTGGAGCCATTTTTCTCGATATATCTCGTAAATATGGAGTTTGAAGGTTTCCATCTGGTGAATACCTGTATATACTCACAGCATAACTGTATAAAAAAACAGGGTAAGGGAATCGAAAAATGAAAGCACTAACCGCCAGACAGCAACAAATTTATGACCTGATTCGTGACCATATCAATCAGTCAGGGATGCCGCCGACTCGTGCAGAGATTGCCCAAACCTTAGGGTTTAAGTCACCCAACGCGGCAGAAGAACATTTAAAAGCTTTAGCCCGTAAAGGGGTAATTGAGATTATTAATGGAGCATCCAGAGGAATTCGTCTGCTGCTGGAGTCGGAAGATGCAGGCCTCCCGTTAATTGGTCGGGTTGCAGCCGGTGAACCTTTACTGGCTCAGGAACACGTAGAAAGCCATTATCAGATCGATCCGGCGTTATTCAGACCTCATGCTGACTTTTTACTGCGGGTTAGCGGTATGTCGATGAAAGATATTGGTATTATGGATGGCGATCTGCTTGCCGTACATAAAACTCAGGATGTACGTAACGGCCAGGTTGTGGTTGCGCGTATTGATGATGAAGTTACTGTTAAGCGTTTGAAAAAACAGGGTAATGTTGTTGAGTTACTGCCTGAAAATGAAGAGTTTTCACCCATAGTGGTTGATTTGCGTGAACAGAGCTTAACCATTGAAGGGCTTGCAGTTGGTGTTATTCGTAACGGCGACTGGATGTAATTGATTGGTATTCTAATCATCTGATATTGGCCGGTGTGAAAATCGGTAGCCGATATAACGGAAAATCAAAAAGCGCCTTCACATGAAGGCGCTTTTTGATTATATGTCCCTTTAAGTCAGTTCTGACGACTTTGAAACTAATATAAGTACTCCAGATTTTACGGCCGGAATAATCCATTGGTGCCGATTTATTCAGTATGCAGCAGCCCGAAGGTGTTTTAATGGCAGTTGTTGAAGAATATTTATATGGCTGAATCTTATGTCATGCGCCTGATGGTGGGCTTTTTTCCACTAAGATATTGTTCATTAACTGGTGCCGTTGCTGTTGAAGCTTACTAATGCTGGAATGGTTGGTGAGCAAAATGGTATAGATCTTGCCCTGATAGTTCATAAACACAAAGATACCCGCCACGTCTTGTTCACCGTCTTTAGTACTGACTTCCAGCTGTTCGGTATCGATATTGCCATAGGTTTCTGTACGGCGAGTGATATTAACCGACTGGAGTTTAAAACTATCGGCGATGGAATCCACCTCATCTTTGAGTTGAATACCTTCATCAAGGGATTGTGTTGAAATACGGCCCAGTAAATTTGGGTCATCCAGATTTTTTAGCAACCAAATAGAAGACAGATCGGTTTCAATAAACTGCCAACGCTCGGGTAATTGGCCGGGAAGTCCGGTGACTTCATGCCAGTTTTGAGCCTCAAGGTGTTGTCCATCATCAGTAGCTAATGTAATGGGCGTAATAGTCTCTCTGGCTGATGCACTGACCAGTGTCCCTGCCGCAGCAAAAAGCACCCATATAAACTGCTTCATCTTGTTTTCCCTGGAAAATAGCCAACAATATACAGCTATATCATTAAGGTGTGTTTTGTATAACATGCTTATAAGTATACTGCTAACATATACTCTATTTGAAAGAAAAATAAAAAGGTAATTGGAGAGAATGAATGCCAGAAAGTGTTAATTTATAATTATTAATATACGTCTTATTCACGTTTGTAGAATGTTAATATGTCTTAAATTACTTTAAAAACAATTTATTGTGTTTATCTGCCTTGTGGTTTTTCATGAATATTATATGCGGTAAAAAAGAATATTTATTCATTTTTATCTATGTGCAAGTAGAGTTTTTATAGCTTGAACTATTAGCAAGATAAATTGATCACAGTTATCCTTTAATTTCTTTAAATATATTACTTTATCCTGCTTTATTAGCACATTGTGAACAAATGCCATGAGTTTCCAGTACGCTATGTTGAATAGTGAAATGGCTCTTTTCTGCCAGCACTTTCAATAGCTGATCGATACCTTCCGCGTGATGTTCAGTAACTAATCCACAGTTATCACAGATAAACAGTGCCGAAGTGTGAAGTGGTTCACCAACATGGTGACAGACCACATAGCTGTTAGTGGACTCAATCTTATGAATAAAACCCTGCTCAAGTAAGAAATCGAGCGCACGATAGACCGTTGGTGGTTTGGCTTGTGGCTCAGAGACACGTAAGAGATCCAATAAGTCATAGGCGCTGATAGCATTTTTTTGTTCCGCCATCAGGCGTAACGCCAGACGGCGTTGAGGTGTTAAACGTACCGCTCGCTGGTCGCACAGCTTTTGGGCTTTTGTCAGCATAGACTCAATATTGATTGATTTCATTGTTATCTCTGTTATTCACAATCCTGTTAATGATTCTACCATGCTTCGTAAAGAACGCCGATAGCATATCCCCACCGGACAATCCCGGGTAGGGTGATAACAATAAAACCCTTTTCTATGATAAAATGCTGGCAATCATCCCGCCGAACTCCATGCTGGTATAACGTTCGTCGATCAAGAAAATTATCTGGTAGCCGTTAATTCCTTTATGAATTCTGATAAATCAACACAATACCCTATGCAGCGTTTTTCCGTTGCCCCGATGCTCGACTGGACCGATCGTCACTGTCGTTATTTTCACCGGTTATTAAGCGGGCAAACGCTGCTGTATACCGAGATGGTAACCACCGGCGCTATTCTGTTTGGTAGGGGAAATTATCTGGCATATAGTCAGCAAGAGCAGCCGGTTGCGTTACAGTTAGGGGGAAGTGAACCTCAGGCGCTGGCAGAATGTGCTAAACGTGCAGAAGCATTGGGCTATAACGAAATTAATCTGAATGCTGGCTGCCCTTCTGACCGGGTGCAAAATGGGCGTTTTGGTGCTTGTCTGATGGCGGAACCTGAGCTGGTGGCTGAATGTGTTAGCGCAATGAAGCAGGCGGTTTCCATACCGGTAACGGTAAAAACGCGAATTGGTATTGATGATTCAGATGACTATGAGTTTTTGCAGCGTTTTATCACCATTGTTTCACAGCAGGGTGGTTGCGATAATTTCACGCTGCATGCGCGTAAAGCCTGGCTATCTGGCTTAAGTCCAAAAGAGAACCGGGAGATTCCACCGCTGGACTACTCCCGCGTCTATTTAGTTAAACAAGAGTTTCCCCATCTGACCATCGCTATTAACGGTGGTATTAAAACGCTGGAAGAAGCAAAGGAACACTTGCAACACGTTGACGGGGTTATGATGGGGCGTGAAGCCTATCAAAATCCGGGAATACTGACGCAAGTGGATAGTGAGATTTTTGGTATTGAACGGGAGATCCCTCAGGCCGCGGCGGTAGTCGAGGCGATGTATCCTTATATTGAGCAAGAGCTTTCGAAAGGTACTTATCTGGGACATATTACCCGTCATATGCTGGGGTTGTTTCAGGGGGTTCCGGGAGCGCGTCAGTTCCGCCGTCATTTAAGTGAGAATGCCCATAAAGCCGGCGCAGATGTAGAAGTATTGCGCCAGGCACTGGCGATGGTGACGGGAAAGTCCGCTTAATTTTACTCTGATAGTGAAAAGGTAGCGCTTATTGCGCTGCCTTTTAGTTGTCAGCACGGAATAATTTACTCATGACCCGCCAGATTTCTCGGGCGGTATGGCGCTTCCAGTATAGCCACTTCTTCATCGCTTAAAGTTAATGACAATGCAGCGACGGCATCGTCCAGATGATGTGGCTTAGATGCACCAATAATTGGTGATGTTACTACTTTACGATGTCTTACCCAGGCCAGAGCTACCTGTGCAGGCGGGACTCCACGAGCAGTGGCGATCTGCTCTACCGCATTAACGATGGCATCTTCTTCTGCCTGATGGTTGTACCAGTTATGTGCTGGTGTATCGGTGGTTGCGCGGATAGTCTGATTTTTTCTGGAACCGGTTAATACGCCCCGCGCCAGTGGGGACCAGGGCGTGACGGCTATTCCCATCTCTTCGCATAGCGGCAGCATTTCACGTTCCTCTTCGCGATAAATCAGATTGTAGTGATTCTGCATTGAGACGAATTTTGCCAGCCCATGCTGCTCTTGCAGGGATAACATGCGCATAAACTGCCAGGCGTGCATTGAAGAAGCGCCAATATAACGCGCTTTGCCGGAACGTACGACGGTATCCAGTGCTTCAATGGTCTCTTCAATTGAGGTTTCCGGATCGAAACGATGAATGATATACAGATCGAGATAGTCGGTTCCCAGACGCTTTAGCGAGGCATCAATACTTTTCAAAATATGCTTACGGGACAGGCCACGATCGTTAGGGTTATCACTCATCGGGTTAAATACTTTACTGGCGATAACCACATCATCACGTGGAACCATTTTCAACAATGTGTTATCTAAAACCTCTTCGCTGGCGCCACGGGAATACATATCCGCAGTGTCAAAAAAGTTGATGCCAAGGTCCAGTGCTTTTTTGATAAAGGGCCGGGTACCATTTTCATCTAATACCCATTCCCGCCATTCCGGGCTACCATAGGTCATACAACCCAGACAGAGAGGAGAGACTTTGATGCCTGTAGAACCAAAACGGACGTATTTCATTTGAGATCTCCTGTTGTATCAGTAATCGTGTGATTGCTGTTGCAGTAGCCATCAATTTTTTTATCAATCACCAGTAGACAGCTTTGTAATTCAGCCAGTCGGTGCTGTACCCGGATACAGCCTAGTAAATACTCACAACAACATGCATATTGCTATCCAGACAGCGCTGGTAAAAATTTATCAGTTCCTTTAATGCCTGCTCTAGTTCAGCATACAGCGACGCTTTGGATTCTGAAGTCCAGATATCAGGATAGATTTCGGCGTCACTTAATCGCTGAGGATCAAACCGGGATTTTGACCCGGCTAAATCAAATTGTTTTAGTGCCTCAATGATTGGCGGGAGCTCATTATTTCCTATAGCAGCAATAAAGTTCTCTTCATCCAGAATATGAATACCAACAATGGCATCGCTCAATGGATCATCTTCCAAAGGCTCGCTGGCGGAGCTGTCGGTCAGGATAAAATGCAGGCCATCCCACATTTTTCCAATATCCAGCGTGTCATTGTGTTCCTCCAGCTCTTCCAGTTCATCAACCAGATCGACTTCATCAAGATCTATCAGGTGGTTCAGGCCATCTTCATCAATGGCCATATAGCAAGCTTGTATTCCCATTATGGATATCCATTCGTTAGTCAGTATTATTGTGCCTGGTTATTCTTTATCCATCAGGGAATCAGCAGGCTGGAGCCTGAAGTTACCCGACTTTCCAGTGCCTGATGCGCACGCACCGCATCTTTAAGCGAGAACTGCTGTGCCGGAGCGACATCCACATTAATAGCACCGCTGGCGATCATGGAAAACAGTTCGTTAGCCGCATGCTGTAGCAACTTCTTAGTGGTGATGTAGTTGCCCAGTGACGGACGGGTCACATACAACCCACCTTTTTGATTGAGAATGCCTAAATCCACGCCGGTAACCGGGCCGGAGGCATTACCAAAACTCACCATTAACCCATGTGGGCGCAAGCAGTCCAGTGAAGCCAGCCAGGTTGATTTACCTACGGAATCATAGACAACATTCACCTTTTCGCCGTTGGTCAGTTCAGAAACACGTTTGGCAATGTCTTCTTCCTGGTAGTTAATGGTGGCCCAGGCGCCATCCCGTTTTGCCTGAGCCGCTTTCTCCGCAGAACCTACGGTACCGATGAGCTTAACGCCCAACGCTTTTGCCCACTGGCAGGCAATTTTACCTACGCCTCCGGCCGCGGCGTGAAATAAAATGGTTTCTCCCGGTTTTACCTGATAGGTCATATGCAGTAAATAATAGACGGTTAACCCTTTCAGGAAGGAAGCTGCCGCCTGCTCAAATGAGATAGCATCCGGGAGTTTGGCGACTTTATCTGCGGCTACGCAGTGGTAGTCGCTGTAAGCCCCTAATGGTGATTGGGCGTAGACGACCCGATCGCCAACATTAATGTGCGTTACACCGGCTCCCACTTTTTCTACGATACCGGCGGCTTCCGTACCTAATCCTGACGGTAGGGAAGGCGTAGGGTAAAGGCCACTGCGCACATAGGTATCAATATAGTTAATGCCAATCGCTTTGTTGGCAACTAACACTTCATTGTCAGCGGGTTGTCTGAGGGTAAAATCGACATATTTCAATACTTCCGGACCACCATTTGCAGCAAATTCAATACGTTTAGCCATAATACAAACTCCGGGATAATGAATGATTTTTAATCAACACAGATTAAATTCATCATAGCAGCCATGTTGATCGTTGGGTAGGTTGCCATCATCGCGTATACTGCTTAGCTGTTATCTTTTAATCGTAACCGGATCGCTAATTATCCCATGTCTGGCAAAACACCTTTTAATAAGCAGAACGCCCGTAACGAACGGCCTGTCGACCGTCAAATGGAAGGGCTGAAAATGCCGCCTCATTCCCTTGAGGCTGAACAATCCGTATTGGGCGGCCTGATGCTGGACAATGAGCGTTGGGATAATGTGTCTGAACGGGTAACCGCCAATGACTTTTATAGCCGTCCTCACCGCACGGTATTTGGTGAGATGCAGCGTCTGCTGGAACTGGGCAAACCCATCGATTTGATTACACTCTCCGAATCGTTGGAGCAAAAAGGGGTGCTGGATCAGGTGGGCGGATTTGCCTATCTGGCGGAGTTGTCAAAAAATACCCCGAGCGCGGCCAATATTGGTGCTTATGCAGATATCGTGCGCGAGCGTGCGGTGGTTCGCGAAATGATCTCAGTAGCCAATGAAATTGCCGACGCCGGTTATGACCCTCAGGGGCGCAACAGCGAAGAGCTGTTAGATCTGGCGGAATCACGGGTTTTCCAGATTGCAGAAAGCCGCACCAACAAAGATGAAGGGCCAAAAAGTATCGACCAGATTCTGGAAGATACCGTTTCCCGTATTGAACAATTGTATCAACGCCCTCATGACGGTGTGACAGGGGTTTCTACCGGTTTTAATGATTTAGATAAGAAAACCGCCGGGCTACAGCGCTCAGACTTAATTATTGTTGCCGCGCGTCCTTCCATGGGGAAAACCACGTTCGCCATGAACCTGTGTGAAAACGCAGCCATGATGCAGGAAAAACCGGTACTTATCTTTAGTCTGGAGATGCCCTGCGAACAGATCATGATGCGTATGCTGGCTTCACTTTCACGCGTAGATCAAACCAAAATTCGTACTGGTCAGTTGGATGATGAAGACTGGGCCAGAATTTCCAGCACTATGGGTATTCTACTGGAAAAACGCAATATGTACATTGATGACTCCTCGGGCTTAACGCCAACGGAAGTTCGCTCCCGTGCCCGGCGTATTTTCCGCGAGCATGGTGGACTTAGTCTGATTATGATCGACTACCTGCAACTGATGCGCGTACCGGCCCTGTCAGATAACCGTACTCTGGAAATTGCTGAAATTTCCCGTTCGTTGAAAGCGCTGGCAAAAGAGCTACAGGTACCGGTAGTAGCGCTGTCTCAGCTTAACCGTAGTCTGGAACAGCGGGCTGATAAGCGTCCTGTTAACTCCGACTTGCGTGAATCTGGCTCCATCGAGCAGGATGCGGACGTTATTATGTTTATCTATCGCGATGAAGTTTATAACGAGAACAGTGAAGAGAAGGGGATCGCACAGATTATTCTCGGTAAGCAACGTAACGGCCCTATCGGTTCTGTTCGTCTGACGTTCCAGGGGCAGTGGTCACGATTCGATAACTATGCAGGCCCGCAATTTGATGATGAATAACCGATTTCAGGCGTTTGGTCTGAAACATGAATGGCGGTTTATTATCAAATGATTTCACAAACACTTCACAAAAGTAGAATAATAATTGCCTTATCCGTGGAAAACGTTTGGCGGTGGTTCAGGCAGCCGTTTCCACTCTGTAATAGTGAATTAACTAAGGATTTCAAATGATCTCGGCAACAGCGGTAATTGATCGCGGTGCATTGAAACATAATCTACACCGTATTCGCCAAATAGCTCCTGAAAGTCGCATTATTGCCGTAGTAAAAGCTAATGCCTACGGACATGGTCTGTTAGATGTCGCCCACACGTTGCCTGATTCTGATTGTTTTGGTGTTGCCCGCATTGAAGAAGCGCTGATGCTGCGCTCCGGTGGCGTGATTAAACCTATTTTACTTCTGGAAGGTTTCTTCTGTGCAGAAGACTTACCCATGCTGGCGGTTAATAATATCGAAACAGTAGTACATAATATTGAACAGTTAGAAGCGCTGGAGCAGAGCGAACTCGATCGACCGGTACACGTATGGATGAAAGTGGATACCGGTATGCATCGTCTGGGTGTACGTCCTGAGCAGGCAGAGGCATTTTATCAGCGTTTAAGCGCCTGTGAGAATGTTGTTCAACCGGTTAATATTATGAGCCACTTTAGTCGTTCTGATGAGCCTGAAGTAGACACCACCCGTAAGCAAATTGATTGTTTTGATGCTTTTGTGCATAACAAACCGGGATTAAAAAGCCTGGCAGCTTCCGGCGGTATTTTACTGTGGTCAGAAGCACATCGCGACTGGATTCGTCCGGGTATTATTATGTACGGCGTTTCTCCGCTGGCTGATACTTTTGCAGATAAATTTGGCCTTAAACCTGCCATGACGCTAAAAGCCAGCCTGATTGCGGTACGTGAGCATAAAGCGGGCGAGCCGGTAGGTTATGGCGGAGCCTGGATCAGCGAGCGGGATACGCGTTTAGGAGTGATTGCCATTGGTTACGGTGATGGGTATCCTCGCGATGCACCGAACGGTACACCGGTACTGATTAACGGTCGACGTGTCCCTTTAGTGGGTCATGTTTCGATGGATATGATCACGGTAGATTTAGGGCCTGATGCCACGGATAAAGTGGGTGATGAAGCTACTATCTGGGGGCCAGAATTACCGGTAGAAACTATTGCGAAATATACCGGCATTATTCCTTACGAGTTAATTACCAAACTGACAGCGCGAGTAGCAACCCGTTATATTGACTAAATATTCCATCCGGCCCCCTGCCATAGCAGGGGGCCGGATGGTTTTTCATGAGTGCCGATTAATCCTCATCATCTTCCAGCTTCTGCCGCCGACTCGGATGGTATTCACGGTTCATTTTCGCCACGGCAATGGTCGCTACGGTGTTACCAATAATATTGGTGACCGCCAGTGCCATTGACATAAAGCGATACACACCAAACATCACGGCAACGCCTTCCAGCGGTAATAGCCCGGTGGTGGTTATGGTGGCAGCAAACACCACAAAGGCGCCGCCGGAAACCGTTGCAGCCCCCTTAGACGTTAGCAACATAATCAACAGGATACCAAACAACTGCTCAATACTAAGAGGGATACCATAGGCATTGGCCAGGAAGATAACCCCCATCGACATATAGATAGAGGTTCCATCCAGATTAAAGGCATAGCCGGTTGGTAAAACCAGCCCGACGGTTTGGCGTGAAGCGCCATATTTAGGTAATTTTTCCAGCAGGCGAGGCAACACGCTCTCAGAGGAGGCAGTACCGAAAGTAATGTAGAGCTCTTCTTTGATAAATTTAATAATATCAAACAGATTAAGTTTAAAGATCAGGCAGACTGCCCCTAATACAATGACCACAAACAGAATCAGCGTCAGATAAAAGGCCAGTACCAGATAGGTCAGCTTAATCAACATATCCACACCGTTACTGCCTACCGCATAAGCAATGGCGCCAAAGGTACCAATAGGTGCCAACAGCATAATAACGTGGATAAACTTAAAGAAGGCTTTAGCAATGAAGCTGAGCGCATTCTCAACCACCACACGCTCTTTCTCTTTTAACAGCAGAATACCGAAGCCAAACATCAGCGCCAGTACCAGAACCTGCAATAAATTATTAGAGGAAAAAGCACCCATAAAACTATCGGGAAAGATTTCGAGGAAAAACTGGGCGAAAGATTTTGGCGCCGCGTGCGAGGCTTGAATCAGGCTGGTAGCCTGCGAATTCACATGGCTCTCGGTTAATACCGTGCCGCTACCAACGCTGAGTAGCTCCCCCATGCCAAAGCCAAATAAAATGGCAATGGTTGAGACTATTTCAAAATAGATGATAGCACTCAGGCCAACCCGTCCGACCTGTTTAATATCGCCAGCGGCACCGATTCCCAGTGCTACGGTTAAAAAGATTAATGGTGCTACGGCGCTTTTAATTAATCGTAAAAAGATATCGCCCAGCAGCTTCAGGCTGGTGGCAAACTCTGGCCAGATAAATCCTACCAAAATCCCTAGGATCATACTGACTGCAATCTGAAACCCCAGACCTTTCCAGAAAGCCTTCTTAAGTGGTTCAGGGAGTAAAGATTTATCGTGCTCCAATGTATGCGAGTGATTTGTCATAGTGCTTGCCTTAACTTTGATTTATCTGAATTTTTTATAAGAAAATGCAAAACGAGAGAAAATCTGTCTGACCCGATGAGCGCCGGACAAAGAGCATGAAGGTTGCTGAATCTTTCGTTTTTGCTGAGTCGTACATCAAGATTGATTCTTGTGGTTTAAAGACTTGCAGGTAACCGCATGAGGTTCCGTCATTCTGTTATAAAGCGTGTCGCTATTTTAGCAAAGAAGTGTAGGTGCTTTTTATGATCCGACTAACATAATTGTCATACAAAAAATAAAAAGCATTTTTAATCATGTGTTATTAATCTGTTTCTGGTATGAGAAAAGATATAAATTATTTTTATTGTTTTACACGAGCTACGTTATCGGTTTTTATATGTTGAGCCTTGTTATAGAAGGTGTTTCACTCATTTGGCTTTGTGATTGTTATATGAAATATACACCATATTGCTATATTTTTATTTGATCAAAATGACGAAGAAAACATCATAATAGAAGACAATATCCTCTTTATTGGTAATATCCATAAATATGATTAATTAACGGCATAAAAGTAATTAAGTTGATAAAAATAAGCGTGGTAAATTAATATGGATAAGCAAGATTGGGTCGTGACGCAGATTTAGTGGTAATGATTGATCGTCAGATACCATCCGATGATCTTATCGTGCATTTCTTCTGACTTTGAGAAGCAGATAGTCTTGCGGGTCAACCGTTTAAGATGGGTTC
>NZ_JAJNAG010000038.1 GCF_021010575.1 Limnobaculum eriocheiris
GGTCTGAATGGTCGTATTGTTGGCATGCGCAGCTTTGGTGAATCCGCACCGGCAGAACAACTGTTTGCCGAGTTTGGCTTTACCGTTGATAACGTCGTGGCGAACGCCCGTGAGTTGTTGAAGTAAAATCAGATATTCTTCATATTGAGTTTAAGTGTAAAGCCCTGATAGCAATATCAGGGCTTTTTAATTTTATAACCCGCAGCGGTGAGGCATGGTGTCTTACAACACATTTCTGACTTCAAAACCAAACTTTTTTAGTTTAACGACATATAACCAGTAGTAATTCTGACCGGATTTTCGTAATCTGTCATTTCATGCTGAAGCGTTTCAGTTTTTGTGGTTTCAGGTATAGAATAACGGTAATATTGGAACAATGCTCGTGGTTTAAGGCTATCGATCCAATAGCGGTATCACAGACAGGCCGTACTGTTATGATTAGAATAGACGAGTTAATCTCAACTATACTTTTTCGTGTTATCATTTGCTGCAACGATTTGTCCGGCATGTTAAATGTTTTCGATATGCAGGGCTCGTGCGCGTGTTTTATCTACCGCGAATGTCCTGTGTGATAAGTGATTTTTGTTAAAAGTAGCAATCTTTGGTGGTGTAGAGCCGAACCGTGTCGGAAAGCACCAACCATCAGAATATATGAGTATTGGCAAAGCGTGCCGGGCTCAGGTAACTTTGAGAGAATTAACAAGAGGATTCACAATGACTGTAATTAAGATGAGCGATCTGGATTTAGCGGGTAAACGTGTTCTTATCCGTGCAGATCTCAACGTACCAGTAAAAGATGGCAAAGTAACCTCTGATGCCCGTATCCGCGCATCGCTGCCAACTATCGAATTAGCCTTAAAACAAGGCGCTCGTGTTATGGTAACTTCTCACCTGGGTCGTCCAACTGAAGGTGAATATAACGAAGAATTTTCTCTGTTACCGGTTGTGAATTATCTGAAAGACGCTATTAAATCTCCGGTTCGTCTGGCTAAAGATTATCTGGATGGTGTTGATGTTGCACAAGGTGAGTTAGTGGTTCTGGAAAACGTTCGCTTCAATAAAGGCGAAAAGAAAGACGAAGAGACGTTATCCAAAAAATATGCTGCGCTGTGCGATGTGTTTGTCATGGATGCTTTTGGTACCGCGCACCGTGCTCAGGCATCAACGCATGGCGTTGCTAAATATGCACCGGTTGCCTGTGCGGGTCCTTTACTTTCTGATGAGCTGGAAGCATTGGGTAAAGCACTGGGTAATCCAGCCCGTCCAATGGTGGCTATTGTTGGTGGTTCTAAAGTATCAACCAAGCTGACCGTATTAGGTTCCCTGTCTAAGATTGCTGACCAACTGGTTGTTGGTGGTGGTATCGCAAATACCTTTATTGCGGCTCAAGGCCACAACGTTGGTAAATCACTGTATGAAGCCGATCTGATTCCTGAAGCGAAAAAACTGATGGAAACTTGCCATATTCCGGTTCCTACCGATGTGCGTGTGGCAACTGAGTTTTCTGAAACTGCACCAGCAACCATGAAATCTGTTGCTGATATTAAAAATGATGAACAAGTTCTGGACTTAGGCGATGCCTCTGCTGAAGAGCTGGCAGCGATCCTGAGAAAAGCGAAAACTATCCTGTGGAATGGCCCGGTTGGCGTATTTGAGTTCCCTAACTTCCGTAAAGGAACTGAAATCGTTGCTCAGGCTATTGCTGAGAGTGATGCATTCTCTATTGCAGGTGGTGGTGATACGTTGGCTGCGATCGATCTGTTTGGTATCGCAGATAAAATTTCTTATATCTCAACCGGTGGCGGCGCTTTCCTTGAGTTCGTTGAAGGTAAAAAACTGCCGGCAGTTGTGATGTTAGAAGAGCGTGCAAAGGGTTAATTCGATAAGACGGGAGGCTTGCCTCCCGTTTCTTCTATTATTTATAGGGTAAATTTATTTTATCCATCAATAACCAATGAAAAATAGGACGAGTAGCATGTCTAAAATTTTTGATTTCGTAAAACCGGGTGTTATCACTGGTGATGATGTTCAGAAAGTATTCAAAATTGCTAAAGAGAATAATTTCGCATTACCTGCAGTTAACTGCGTAGGTACTGATTCTATCAACGCGGTTATTGAAGCAGCTGCAAAAGTTCGTGCTCCGGTCATTGTTCAGTTTTCTAACGGCGGTGCTCAGTTTATGGCCGGTAAAGGTATGAAACTGGAAGGTCAGGGCAATGCTATCGTTGGTGCTATCTCCGGTGCTAAACATGTGCATCTGGTGGCTGAACATTATGGTGTGCCGGTGATTCTGCACACTGACCACTGTGCTAAGAAGTTACTGCCGTGGTTAGATGGTCTGTTAGACGCGGGTGAAAAACACTTTGCAGAAACCGGTAAGCCTCTGTTCTCTTCCCATATGATTGACCTGTCTGAAGAGTCTCTGGAAGAAAACATTGAGATTTGTAGCAAGTATCTGAAGCGTATGTCTAAAATTGGTATGACGCTGGAGATCGAACTGGGTTGTACCGGTGGTGAAGAAGACGGCGTTGATAACAGCCATCTGGATAACTCCGCGCTTTATACTCAGCCAGAAGATGTGGATTATGCTTACGAGAAGTTAAACGCTATTAGCCCACGTTTCACCATTGCTGCTTCATTTGGTAACGTTCACGGTGTTTACAAGCCGGGTAACGTACAGCTGACGCCAAAAATTCTGCACAACTCTCAGGAATATGTTTCTAAGAAACATAACCTGCCGCACAACAGCCTGGATTTCGTATTCCACGGCGGTTCTGGTTCAACAGCAGCAGAAATCAAAGAAGCCGTTGGCTATGGCGTAGTAAAAATGAATATCGATACCGATACCCAATGGGCAACCTGGGAAGGTATTCTGGAATATTACAAGAAAAATGAAGGCTATCTGCAAGGTCAACTGGGTAACCCGGAAGGCGCAGATAAACCAAATAAAAAATACTATGACCCACGTGCATGGTTACGCGCTGGTCAGGTAACGATGATTGCTCGTTTAGAAAAAGCATTCAAAGAACTGAACTGCGAAAACGTACTGTAATCGTTATTGCTTTAATGGGTTGACAAACACCGGCTGGAAACAGCCGGTGTTTTTTTGTCCGGATAATTTAAACCATTCTGATCAAAACCTGTTTGATCATTAGTTCCGCCTAATGGGTGATAAGAATTATCCATTTCTCATTATCATCATCACCCGTTAGTCTATCGCCCGATGAAATTTGTGAAGAGTTAACGCGAGGAATAACGTGCTGGTAGCCTATTTCCAGGGGATTATTTTAGGGATGGCAATGATTCTGCCTATTGGACCGCAGAATGCTTTTGTGCTGTCTCAAGGAGTTCGCCGTCAATATCCGGTGATGGTGGCAGCGCTTTGCGCCATGAGTGATGCTATTTTAATTTCTTTGGGCGTGTTTGGCGGCGGGGCGCTATTGGCCCAGTCGCCGCTGTTGTTACAACTGGTAACTTGGGCAGGCGTAGCCTTTCTGATTTGGTATGGATGGGGTGCCTTTCGTGAGGCATTTAAACCCAATCCGGACACTTTTAGTATGGATAGTCAGACACTGCATACGCGCTATCGTATTATTGCTACGGTTCTGGCGGTCACCTGGCTAAACCCACATGTTTATCTGGATACCGTAGTGGTATTAGGCAGCCTGGGAGAGCAGTTTGGCGATTTAAGATTATGGTTTGTCATCGGTGCAGTAACGGCCTCAATTATCTGGTTCTTTTCGCTGGCTATACTGGCAGCCTGGATGGCTCCCTGGCTGCAAAAGAGCCTGGCTCAACGGGGTATTAACCTGCTGGTTGGCACGGTAATGTGGGTCATTGCCATACAATTGGCCAGACATGCGCTTGCGGGTTTGTTGAGCTGATCTAATCTTCATTCTGAGTCAACGGAACGTCAGGATGTTGTAAATTCTGTTGCCATTGTTCCGGATAATTCTATCATTGGTTCGGTTATATATTGATGGCGCAGGCTTTGCGCCATCAGGTTATTCTTTCCGAGGAGAATTCATGAAATTAAAAGCGCTGGCGATGGCTGCTATGGTGGCCATGTTACCAATGACGATGCAGGCAGCAGAGTTGCCCGATGGTCCGCATATTGTAACTTCAGGTACCGGAACCATCGAAGTTCAACCGGATATGGCAACCTTGCTGATCGAGGTAAAAGTATCTGACAAAGATGCTGCGGTAGCGAAAAAGCAAAACGATGAGCGTGTTGCTAAATATATGGAGTTTCTGGAGAAGAACGGCATTGCCAAAGCTGATATTGATGCAGCGAATATCCAGACCCGGTTGGAATATAACTACCCAAACAGTAGCGACAGCAGCAAAGTGGTAAAAGACTATGCGGCGGTTCGTCTGGTAAAAGTCACCGTTCGTCAACTGGATAAGCTGAACACCCTGCTGGATGGTGCACTAAGCGCGGGTCTGAATGAGATCCGTGATGTCACGCTGGGCGTGGCTAAAGATGATACTTATCGTAATGAAGTGCGTAAAAAGGCCGTTGAGAATGCCAAAGTTCAGGCAGAAGAGTTAGCAAAAGACTTTGGTGTTAAGTTGGGGTCAGTATTTAGCATTCGTTATCGTGCCGCTAACCCAATGCCGGTGCCGATGATGCGTGCCTATAAATCCGATGCTGTCTCTGCCAGCGGTATTAATGAAACATACCAGCAGCAGAGCATCAGCTTTAACGATCAGGTTGACGTGGTATTTGATATCCAACGTTAACTGCGCATCAGATCTGTCTTAATACCTGACGCCCGTAACTTAACAGGGCGTCAGTGACTCCCCGCATAATCTTGCTCTCCGGTGAGAATCGATGCCAGTAAAGCATCCGGCGTTGACACAGACCCGGGGTCAAATCCATTAACTCACCGTTAGCCAGTTCCCGCTCGATTTGCAGATGTGGAATCATACAACAGGTGGTCCCCTGTTTTGCCAACTGTACAAAAGCTTCTGAAGAGCTAACGATATTACAGGGTACACTGCCCGGCGGCAGGTCAAAGTTCTGTTGCAGGAATGCCTGATGCATATCATCCAGATGGTCAAACGCCACGGCTGGCGCTTTAAGCAATGCCGAACGGGTTACACCGTTAGGAAAGTAGCGTTCAGCAAAGTCGGGTGATGCTACAAAGATGTAGTCCAATGCGCCCAACTGATCCACCAGACAGCGCGGTAGCGCCTGAGGCTGGATACTTACGGCACCAACCACTTCCCCTAAGCGTAAACGTTCCTGAGTACGGGTTTCATCTTCAACCTGTAGGTTTAAGCGAATGGGTGAATCTGACAGCACCGGTTTTAGTGCCGGTAATAGCCAGGTCGCCAGACTGTCGGCGTTAACGGCGAGGGAGAGCTGTAATGGCGAGTCGGCACTACCTTCGTCACTGAGCCATTCGTCCTCCAGTAACTCCACCTGATGCAGTAGTGCTAATAGCTTCTGCCCTTGCTCTGTAGGGCGAGGTGGAACGGTACGGATCAGTAGCGGCTGACCATACAGGTATTCAAGCTGTTTAATGCGTTGAGATACGGCTGATTGTGTAATGCATAACTTTTGTGCTGCACGTTCAAACCCGCGCTCACGGATAACCGCATCCAGCGCCTGAAGTACGCGATAATCTGGGCGTTTCATTCCTAAGTATTCTCCGTTTTAATCAGACCGTCTCTCTGTCACTATGCCATACTTTTTTGATTATCGTATGCTTCTGACAGGTTTAACTGTTTCGCCTCGTGGGTTACTCTATAATAATCACATTTTTGACAGCATAGGTAGATTTCACCATGACTCAGGATGAACTGAAAAAAGCAGTAGGCTGGGCGGCATTGAAATATGTACGCCCGGGAACCATTGTAGGCGTAGGTACTGGCTCAACTGCTGCGCATTTTATTGATGCGTTAGGTTCAATTAAAGAGCAAATTGAAGGAGCCGTTTCCAGCTCTAATGACTCAACGGCTAAACTGAAGAAGTTGGGGATTCAGATTTTTGATTGCAACGAAGTAGATTCTTTGGATATCTATGTTGACGGTGCCGATGAAATTAACGGCCATATGCAGATGATTAAGGGGGGCGGTGCGGCGCTGACCAGAGAAAAAATTATTGCGGCGATTTCCCGCAAGTTTATCTGTATTGCCGACAGTTCCAAGCAGGTTGATATTCTGGGGGCTTTTCCGTTGCCGGTAGAGGTGATCCCTATGGCCAGAGCCTACGTTGCCAGAGAGCTGGTAAAACTGGGCGGTATGCCGGAGTACCGTCAGGGTGTGGTTACCGATAATGGCAATATCATTCTGGATGTTCACAATCTGAAGATTATGGATGCCGTAGCGATGGAGAATAAGATTAATAGCATCGCCGGTGTGGTAACCGTAGGGCTGTTTGCTAACCGTGGTGCTGATGTGGCATTGATTGGTACTGCTGATGGCGTAAAAGTCATCGAATCTTAATGATGTTATCCCCGAATTTTATATAACCCTATAAAATTCGGGGAGATATTAAAAAATTATTACATATAATTAAAAAAATATTAATTTGGTGATATATATCACACTTAGCGTTTTCGTGACGTTAAGACGCTGCCCTTTCTTATCAGTGGCAGAATAAAACACCTAAATTAAAACATTCACTTATGCCTTCTACTGATATATAAGCAATCGATTGTATTGCCGTAACTTCTATTTTTGATATGTTGGTTAGACAGGGTCCATATAATAATCACTAGGGCAAGGTTCAGCAGATGGTAAAAGTATCGTTGGAAAAAGAGAGAATTAAGTTTCTCCTGGTGGAAGGTGTTCACCAAAGTACGGTAGATAACCTGTGTGCAGCAGGTTATACCAACATTGAATATCATAAAGGTGCATTAGATGATGAAACGCTGAAGGTAGCAATTCGCGATGCGCATTTTGTCGGTATTCGTTCCCGTACTCATTTAAGTGCAGACATTCTGGCAGCGGCAGAAAAATTGGTAGCCATCGGTTGTTTTTGTATTGGTACCAATCAGGTTGACCTGCATGCAGCCGCTAAACGTGGTATCCCTGTGTTTAACGCACCATTCTCCAATACTCGTTCCGTTGCAGAGATGGTGTTAGGGGAGATTCTGCTGTTACTGCGTCGTATTCCTGAGGCGAATGCCAAGGCTCATCGCGGTGAGTGGTGTAAGCTGGCGGTTGGTTGCTTTGAGGCGCGTGGTAAAAATCTGGGGATTATTGGTTACGGCCATATCGGAACCCAACTGGGTATTCTGGCAGAGTCTATCGGTATGAATGTGATGTTCTACGATATTGAGAATAAACTACCGTTGGGGAATGCTACTCAGGTACGCCATTTATCCGATCTGCTAAATATGAGCGATGTGGTGACGTTACACGTACCGGAAACCGCCAGTACTAAGAATATGATGGGGCATAAAGAGCTGGCGCTGATGAAGCCTGGGTCTGTGCTGATCAACGCTTCACGCGGTACGGTAGTAGATATTCCGGCATTGTGTAGCGCATTGGAAAGTAATCATATAGCAGGGGCCGCTCTGGACGTATTCCCAACCGAACCGGCAACCAATCAGGATCCGTTTGAATCGCCATTAACTGCTTTTGATAATGTGCTGATTACACCGCATATTGGTGGTTCTACTCAGGAAGCTCAGGCCAACATTGGTAATGAAGTTGCTGGCAAACTGGCGAAATATTCTGATAACGGCTCAACGCTTTCTGCGGTTAACTTCCCGGAGGTTTCCCTGCCGGCACCAAGTGAAAATGTCAGCCGCTTACTGCATATTCATGAAAACCGCCCCGGGGTTCTGAATCAGATTAACCATATCTTTGCGGAAGAGGGCATCAACATTGCAGCTCAGTTCCTGCAAACCAATAATGATATTGGCTATGTGGTTATTGATGTGGAAACCGATCGTTCAGATGAAGCACTGGAACATATGAAGTCGATTCAGGGCACCATTCGTGCGAGATTGTTGTTTTGATTGAAGCTGATGGTGGATATGGCGGCTGATTAGCCGCCTTTATTTTATTCGCCAGAATAGTTACCAGCGCCAGTCGCGGGAAGGGGTAATAATCTCCGGTAGAGGGATGTCCCAGTCTTCATAAGGTAAAGCGTCAACCTGTTGGCAATCATGGGCAATTCCGATAGGGTAAGAACCATTATTATTGCGCCAGTGTTTTAAGGTTCGGTCATAGTAGCCGCCCCCCATTCCTAAGCGATTCCCCTGTGTATCGAAAGCAACCAGCGGTGTAATAATGACATCCAACTGTGATACGGGTAAAACCGACTGAACGTTAAGGCGGGGTTCCTGAATACCAAAGGGGTGTGAAATCATTGGCGTTTCTGGCGTGTAATGTAAAAACAGCAAATGGCCCGGGCTAAAAGGATGCAGAACCGGCAAATAAAGTGACTTGTTCTGCTGCCAAAGGGCCTGAATCAATGGATGAGTATCGACTTCACCATCAAAAGAGAGAAACAAAGAAATATGTTGAGCGGTTTTGATTTCAGGATGGTTACACAGCTTTTGGCATAATATCTGAGCGGCTAAATATTGTTGTTCCGGCGTTAAGCTATTGCGTAGCTGACGTACTTTTTTTCTGAGTATTTGACGAGCAGAAATCTCAAAGGTCATACCGGATACGCTTATATCAAAGGATGAACAGAGAAGAGAGGACTCCGAGGTGCCGTCCCGGGCTGTAACCCTTGAACCCTTGGTTCAAGGTGAACGCGAATTTACAGTTATCAGGCTTCCCAGACGGACCGGGCATGCACACAAATTGTAAGAATCCACATTCTGTTGGTTTGAAATATCGGCTCAGGGGACTGGCCCGATAACGCGCACCTCAGAGAATTTTTTCAGAAACCGTACATGACGTTTTCTATGATTCCTGGTTAGTTAATCTGTTCTGCCAACCACACATTAACTATAACAACATTTATAAAAGAGTATATGGGATTTATTCAAATTTTGCACCCTGACGTTTCGATATCAGGTTTTGTTCGACTAATGCTTGTTCAATTGTATGTTGTAAGGTACGAATACGCTCTTCCATATTTTTAGCATAATCATCGGTTTTATTTTTTTCTTGCGCCAACTCATAACTGATATTCAGCGCAGCAATGAAAACCAACTGTTCTGTATTGGTTACGCGCGTGCGGACTTTTAAGTCCTGCAGGCGTTGACTCAAGTCTTCTGCGGCCTTATTCAGGGCCTCTTTTTGCTCTGGCGGGCAGTTTACCCGTAACGATCTGCCAAAAATTTGTAAATCTACCGGTTGTGCTGACATGTCACCTTCCCGCCGAATTTCGACCTGTGCTCTTTGTATGGAAAACCCGGAGGACCCAATCAACTAAGAGACGAATAAATAAAACAGATATTACTAATCTAACAAACTACGGTCATTATACCAAACTATCGCTTATGTGTGGGGTTGTACCTTCAGACTATGATTAAAAGAGAGAGATTCTTCGGATAACGATAGTGAGAAAGTACTTAAGATTTATGCCTTTTATGGAATCGGATCTGCGGTTGGTGGTAGCATAGCATTAACTTATCTGACCTTACTTATGGTGGTGAATCACTCATGATGGCCGAGAACACGCTCCCCTCTTATCAAACACTGAATACAACGTTGACGCAGCACCATATCGGGATGACTGCATCAGAAATGCACGGCCTGATTAGTGGTTTGCTGTGCGGTGGCAGCAATGATGGCAGTTGGACAGTGATGGTCCATGATTTGACCAATGAAGGCATCGCGTTTGGTTACCCGCTAAAGGATATGGTGACACAACTATATGATGTGACCAAACAAGACCTGGAAGACGAAGGTTTTGACTTTGACCTTCTGGTACCCGATGACGAAAGCTCCGTTTTTGAACGTATCGATGCCCTGTCCGGTTGGGTGAACCACTTTTTACTGGGGCTGGGTATGATGCAGCCTAAGTTGGCACAGGTAAAAGGGGAAACCGGCGAAGCGATTGATGACCTGCGTAACATCGCTCAGTTGGGGTATGAAGAAGATGAGGATCAGGATGAGCTGGAACGCTCACTGGCAGAGATTCATGAATATGTGAGAATGGCAGCAATGTTGTGTCATAACGAGTTTGTTAAGCCGGGGGCAGCAGGGGTGGAGAAGCCGGTATTGCATTGATTTTGTTGTAAGTTTCTTGGCTTTAGATGCTGTGCTGATTTTTCGAATGTTTGGTTCAGTGTCAGTTTCGCCGCTTTGGGTGTAGTGTTTATCCCGGCAGTGGAGTTTGCGTCGAGCAGAGGGGCGTTGGGGCGAACGCCCCTTTGCACTCCCCGCGCCTGCGCAGCCGACTGTTGACCGCCGCGTTGCGGCGGCAACCTCAGCCAATAAAAAAGCTGACGCACCGGCGCAGAGCCGCTCCAGACGTCGCTGCGCCTCGACCAACATCCATGTTGGTCGTGCTACTTTTTTATTGGCTGAGGCAACATTCGGATGCTTTAATCTGAAGGGCTAAGGGCTAAGGGCTAAGGGCTAAGGGCTAAGGGCTAAGGGCTAAGGGCTAAATATAATAATAAATGCCTGAATGAATCATCTGACTGGTAGTTAACATTGCCAATCGGAGGGAGAGACCGCCGTGTGGGTCGACTTGGCGTAAGCCAACGACAAACAGGCAAAGTCTGTTTGAACAGCGCTAGCGCTGGCCCGAAGGGCAAAACACCGAAGGTGTTTTGTAACAGTCCGTAGGCGGGCTAGGCCCGATACACTCCGTAGCTAAGTACAGATTGTTTCCCGGCCGAGCACAGCGCTGATATGAGCAATACCGTTTTTACGGCCGGAATATCCACCGTAGCTAACAGTAAAAGATGTCAATCGGAGGTCCAGACCCGGCACCCTCCGAACCAAAGTACAAATGCTCTTTGGGTTGGGCTCCATGGCAATTTGCAACAGTCCCATAAAATTTTCATTAATCTGAACGCGAAAGGACAGTAATTATGATTACGTTATCTGAATTCCAGCGCCGCCGGCAGGCCCTACTATCAAAGATGGTGCCGGGGAGTGCGGCAATTGTTTTTGCTGCGCCGGAGAGAACCCGCAGTGCGGATTCAGAATATCCTTTCCGTCAGAATAGCGACTTCTGGTACCTCACTGGCTTTAATGAGCCAGAAGCAGCACTGGTATTGATTAAAAGCGATGAAACCCATAGTCATAGCGTGCTGTTTAATCGGGTGCGCGATTTAAATGCGGAAACCTGGTTTGGTCGTCGTCTTGGTCAGGATGCCGCTCCGCAAAAACTGGGGATCGATCGCGCGCTGCCTTACGATGATATCCACCAACAGCTTCACTTACTGTTCAATGGCCTTGATGTGGTATACCACGCACAAGGAGAGTATGACTATGCAGATAGCATCGTATTTATGGCGCTGGATATTTTACGTGGCGGTAGCCGTCAAAATTTACGTGCACCAGTGACCATGACGGACTGGCGCCCGTGGCTGCATGAGATGCGTTTGTTTAAATCACCGGAAGAGATTGTGGTAATGCGCAAAGCGGGGGAGATTACCGCTAAAGCCCATACCCGAGCGATGGAACGGTGTCGCCCGGGTATGTTTGAATATCATCTTGAAGCTGAAATTCATCATGAATTTACCCGCCATGGCGCCCGCTATCCGGCTTACAGTACCATTGTTGGCGGTGGAGAGAATGGCTGTATCCTTCACTACACCGAAAATGAATCACCCCTGAAAGAGGGTGATTTAGTCCTGATTGATGCCGGATGCGAATATCATGGTTATGCCGGTGATATTACCCGAACCTTCCCGATTAATGGCAAGTTTAGTCCGGCGCAGCGCACCATTTACGATATTGTATTAGCCTCCCAATATAAAGCCATTTCGCTACTCACTTCCGGGCGCAGTATTCGCGATGCCAATGAACAGGTGATCCGCATAATGTTACAGGGGCTGGTGGAAGCGGGTGTGCTGGAAGGTGATGTAGAGCGACTGATGGCAGACAGAGTACATCAGCGTTTTTATATGCATGGCCTGAGCCACTGGCTGGGGCTGGACGTTCATGATGTGGGCAACTATGGCTCTTCCACCCGCGATCGCCTGCTGGAACCGGGAATGGTACTGACCGTAGAGCCAGGGTTATATATTTCACCCGATGCGGATGTACCCGCCCGATTCCGCGGTATTGGCATTCGCATTGAAGATAATATTTTGATTACTGAACAGGGCTGTGAAATTCTGACCGCAGGGGTAGTAAAAGATCCAGATGACATCGAAGCGCTGATGTCAGGAGCACGACAATGAACTCGGTGATTATTGTTGGCGGTGGCATGGCGGGTGCAACGCTGGCATTAGCCCTGTCGACGCTGAGTAAGGGCCGCATTCATATTGATTTAGTCGAAGCGGTACTGCCGGAGAATGCAGAACATCCCGGATTTGACGCCCGCGCCATTGCGCTGGCTCAGGGAACCTGCCAACAACTGGCTCGCATTGGTATCTGGCCCGTACTGGCGGATTGCGCAACGGCAATCAAAACAGTGCTGGTGACCGAGCGCGGCCATAGCGGAATGGTGACATTGCGGGCAAATGATTATGCGTTGCCAGCGCTGGGGCAAGTAGTGGAGCTGCACGATGTTGGTAATCGACTGTTTTCATTGCTAAAGAAAGCCCCCAATGTGACATTGCACTGCCCGGCTAAAGTGGTTGAAACTCAGCGTGATACCTCCCGGGTGCAGGTCACATTAGATAATGGTCAGAACCTGTCGGCGGCACTTCTGGTAGCGGCAGATGGCTCTTTCTCCTCAGTGGCTGGCGCACTGGGTATGGAGTGGAGTGAAGAGGATTATCAACAAATTGCGCTAATCGCCAATGTCACTACGGCTTTACCCCATCAGGAAAAAGCCTTTGAGCGTTTTACACCTCAGGGACCGGTAGCATTGCTGCCCATGTCAAAAGGGCGCATGTCGCTGGTATGGTGTATGGATCAGGCCCGGCAGCATCAGGCGATGGCATGGGACGATCAAACCTTTGTTAAGCAACTTCAGCAGGTTTTTGGCT
The DNA here is from genome assembly GCF_021010575.1 of Limnobaculum eriocheiris. Taxonomy (GTDB): domain Bacteria; phylum Pseudomonadota; class Gammaproteobacteria; order Enterobacterales; family Enterobacteriaceae; genus Limnobaculum; species Limnobaculum eriocheiris. The sequence goes on from NZ_JAJNAG010000038.1 coordinate 13,035, forward strand.
GGCGGTTGGGGGAAATAGTGTCGGCAGGGCAGCGAACCAGTTACCCGTTACGTTTACGCACGGCACGTCAATCGGTCAGCCATCGTCTGGTTCTGGTTGGCAATGCTTCGCAAACGGTGCATCCTATTGCCGGGCAGGGGTTTAATTTAGGGCTGCGTGATGTGATGTCACTGGCCGAGACGTTATCTCAGGCGGTTGAACAACAGGAAGATCCGGGTAGTTATGCTGTCCTGCGCCGCTATAGTCAACGTCGTCAGCCGGATCAACAGTCAACCATTGGTCTGACAGACGGTTTAATTCACCTGTTTGCTAATCGTTATGGGCCACTGGTAGTGGCAAGAAATCTTGGATTAATGGCCATGGACAGCTGTGAGTTACTCCGGCTGCCCTTAGCGCACAGAACCCTTGGCTGGGTTAAACGATAGGACCATCGTTCATGCACTCTTATGATGTAGTTATTGCTGGTGGCGGTATGGTTGGACTCTCTCTGGCTTGTGGATTACAGGGCAGCGGTCTGCGTATTGCCATTGTTGAAAATCAATTGCCGGATGAATTCCTGTCGACCGAACCAGGCCTGAGGGTTTCTGCGATAAATGCTGCCAGCGAGCGTTTTCTGGATTATCTCGGGGTATGGAAAGGCATTGAGGCTTTGCGCCTTAGCCCCTATTCCGCCATGGACGTTTGGGATCGGGACAGCTTTGGACGCATTGCTTTTAAAGCGGAAGATTACGGATATACCCATCTGGGGCATATCATTGAAAACGATGTGATTCATAAAGCGCTGTGGGACAGAGCGAATAGCAGTAGCGATATTACTCTGCTGGCACCATCCCGGCTGAAACAAGTGGTCAGGGGTGAAAACGAAGCCTTTATCACGCTGGAAGATGGCCGGATGTTAAGCGGCCGTCTGGTGGTGGGCGCTGATGGCGCTAACTCATGGCTGCGTCAACATGCGGATATTCCTCTGACGTTTCGCGATTATGGTCATCATGCTTTGGTGGCGACTATTCGCACTGATGAACCTCACCAACGCTGTGCCCGTCAGGTATTTCATGGCGATGGCATTCTGGCTTTTCTGCCGCTATGGCAATCGGATCTGTGCTCAATTGTCTGGTCGTTACCACCAGAAAAAGCTGAACAAATGAAGCAAATGGATGAACAGCAGTTTAATCATCAGCTTGGAATTGCATTTGATAACCGTTTGGGACGTTGCCAGGTAGTGAGTGACAGGGCGGTATTTCCTTTAACCGCTCGCTATGCCCGCAGTTTTGCGGCCCATCGGCTGGCACTGATTGGCGATGCGGCACATACCATTCATCCTTTGGCCGGGCAGGGTGTTAATCTTGGTTTTATGGATGCCGCCTGTCTGACAGAAGAGATTCGTCGGTTACAGAAACAGGGCAAAGATTTAGGTAATTATCTCTATTTGCGAAAGTATGAACGTAGCCGTAAGCAGAGCGCGGCCATGATGCTGGCGGCAATGCAGGGTTTCCGGGATCTGTTTGATGGAGATAACCCGGCGAAAAAACTGTTTCGCGATGTCGGGCTAAAACTGGCGGATACGCTACCGGGAGTTAAACCTCATCTGGTACATCAGGCCATGGGATTGCGTGATTTACCCGACTGGCTGGCAAGCCCGTTATAGGGCACTGCCAGCTTTATGATTGCTGATTAAGCCTTAGTTTGTTGGTCATGCCACTGAACTAAGGCATCGCGAATGCGGCCAATGACTTCAGCCCATGATTTTTCATTGCTGTGATGGAATAGACGCATCGATGGATACCAGGGTGACGTATCCTGCCCCTTAATCCAACGCCAGTCAATGGCAAAGGCCGGGAGCATTACCCAACAGGGTTTGTTCATGGCACCCGCAAGGTGAGCGACGGAAGTATCAACAGTAATCACCAGATCCAACCGATCGATAATAGCCGTGGTATCTGCATAGCTGGTTACCTGATGGCCTAAGGCCAGAATAGGGAACTCTGCCGGTGCATTAATTGCTTCATCCTCGCCTTCTCCCTTCTGCAAACTGATCCACTCAATACCCGGCACTGACCATAGGGGATGCAGCGCCGACAGATTCGCTAAGGAGCGGTTACGATCGTTAGCATGCTGGGATGAACCTTTCCATACCAAACCTACACGTAAACGACGGGAATCCCCGGTCGGTAAACGCCATTGTTCCGCCATTTGCGATGGGGCAAACACATAAGGCGGTCGTAGGGCAAAAGGATCCTGACTGTTAACAAAGTGACGGGGCAAGTCCAGCAGCAAACTCCAGACGTCAAACTCCGGCAATGGGACGGGGTTATCTCTGTCTAATACGAGAATACCATCGATATCAGGTAGCGATTGCATCAGTGAGTATAGTGCCGGACGGCACATCAGATAGACCGTGGACGCGCCTTTTTCCTGCTTCAGGCGGCTGACAAAGCGACAAAACTGTATTTCATCCCCCATTCCCTGTTCAGGATGCACCAGAATAGCTTTCCCGGTCAGGTCTTCACCTTCCCAATAAGGGCGATTAATCGACGGCAGATGGACAAAGCGAAGAGGATTATTTTTGCTATAGCGACCACGATACAAAGGCCAGCCCTGCTCAAAATTCCCCTGTTGCATTAAAACCATACCCAACGAGTTCTGAGTGCGAGCATCCTGTGGAGAGCGCGCTAAAAGATGACGCATATGCTCAATTGCAGGTTCCAGCTGTTGCAGATGGGCCAGTACCGAACTTAACCCGTAGCGTGCTTCCGGATGGTTTGAGTCAGCTTCTAAAGCTAGCTGATACTGTTCGGCCGCTTCCTGATAGCGATCCATTTTATGCAGCATAATGCCATAGTTATTGCGACAGCCAGCATAGGATGGCAATACGGATAGCGCCATCTGATAGTATTTTTCTGCATTGATAAAGTCTTTACGGTCGTAGTAGGTAAGCCCTAATCCGTTTAATGAGCCGGGACTATGCAGATCCACAGCCAGTGCCCGTAAATAATAGCGTTCCGCTTCATCCAGCTTTTCACTACGACGATAAAGGCGTGCTGCCTCATGTAAAAACCAGGCATCCTTAGGGGCAAACATCAGTCGCACCTGAATTTTTTTTAAGGCTTCTTCGGTTTTTCCGGCATTGATTAAGTCAGTCACCGCCTGCTGTAGAGACTGTGATGTAGCAGCAGGGCTGCTAACCTTAGCTTTTTTCTTCATAAAACGTACTGTGATTTCCTATATCTTCGTTTATGACGAGGTGAACACTTCCCTGATAAGCCAGCTGTCGATATTGCGATAGAGCGTTGTAGGCATGGCCGAAAGTGGTGCGTTTAATAGCCGTAATCATATACCAAAAAGCAGAAAATATTCAGTCCTATGCCCGTGGTAAGACAGGTTGCACCTTTGGTGCTGATATAGACGGTAATAATTTAGAAAAACCGAGAGAGGAATTGGGGTTCAGGTATGAAAAATTCTAATCTGCTGCTGGTTTAATCATTATTTAATCTAATCCGAATATTGATTTAACCAATTGTTAATTAAATAGTTATTGAATATTACGCTTCAATTTATATCGAACTTTAATAAAACCAATACTGATTTCTGTGCAGAAAAACGCAGTTTATGAATCAAAACTGCTGCATCATAGCCATTGTTCACATGTTGCGATAATTATTAACAATTACGTTAACTTATTATCACATGAAGTCAGATGCCACTTTTGGCACCCGATTTATCTATTACGGGATTCACCCTGAAGTATTTAAAGAGGACGCAATGACCAATAAGACCCCTCTGTACGATAGACACCTCACCTGTGGCGCCCGCATGGTTGATTTCCACGGGTGGATGATGCCGCTGAACTATGGTTCACAAATCGATGAACACCACGCAGTACGCCAACATGCAGGCATGTTTGACGTTTCCCATATGACCATTGTAGATTTGCACGGCGTTAACACCCGTGAATTTCTTCGTTACCTGTTAGCAAACGATGTCGTCAAATTAACACAGCCAGGTAAAGCCCTGTACAGCGCGATGCTGAATGCTTCTGCCGGGGTGATTGACGATCTGATTGTCTATTTTCTGACGGAAGATTACTTCCGCTTGATTGTGAATTCCGCTACGCGAGAAAAAGATCTGGCGTGGATTAGCGAGCACGCCAAACCTTTTGCCGTTGAAATCCATGTGCGTGAAGATTTGGGGTTGATTGCCGTGCAGGGCCCGGAGGCGAAACAAAAAGTCGCCACTTTACTGACAGATGAGCAACGTCAGGCAGTTAGCCAGATGAAGCCCTTTTTTGGCGTTCAGTCTGGCGATCTGTTTATTGCCACGACCGGGTATACCGGGGAAGAGGGCTATGAACTGATGATGCCCGCGAGCCAACTGGACGACTGGTGGCAGAAACTGATGGCTACCGGAGTAAAACCCTGTGGTTTAGGGGCCCGCGATACATTGCGTCTGGAAGCGGGAATGAACCTGTATGGTCAGGAGATGGACGACGGGGTTTCCCCTCTGGCAGCCAATATGGGGTGGACCATTGCCTGGGAACCGGCAGACCGTGACTTTATCGGGCGCGCAAGATTAGAGGTTTTGCGTAAGCAAGGTACTGACAAACTGGTCGGTCTGGTAATGATGGAAAAAGGCGTACTGCGAAATGAGCTGCCGGTGATGTTTTGTGACGCGGCAGGTAAAGAACATCAGGGGGTGATCACCAGCGGTTCTTTCTCCCCGACCTTGGGTTGCAGTATTGCACTGGCGCGGGTTCCTCAGGGTATTGGTGATATAGCCATTGTGCCAATTCGCAACCGTGAAATGCCGGTGCGGGTAGTAAAACCTGGATTTGTGCGTAACGGTAAATCGCTACTGGCACCAACAGAATAAATCAGATTAATTTATCCTGACCCACTGAATTAAACAGAGTCAGTTGAAAATAGCCATAAAAATGGAGAACGACATGAGTAATGTACCTGCTGATTTAAAATATGCGACGTCTCACGAATGGGTGCGTGAAGAGCAAGAGGGTGTATATACCGTTGGGATTACTGACCATGCCCAGCATTTGCTGGGTGATATGGTGTTTGTTGAACTCCCGGAAGTGGGTGACGAGGTTTCTGTTGGCGAAGAGTGCGCCGTTGCCGAGTCGGTAAAGGCCGCTTCAGATATTTATGCGCCGATCGGCGGTGAAGTGATTGCGGTTAATGAGCAACTGAGCGATGCGCCAGAATTAGTTAACAGTGAGCCCTATACCGGAGGATGGCTGTTTAAAATCAGAGCGAATGATATTAATGAGCTCAATAGTTTGTTGGATGCTGATGGTTACCTCGCAACGCTGGATGACGAGTAACTGATAAAACGCCCTGTACTTGAGATGCAGGGCGTTTTGCTTTTATTCCCGCTATTTTTCTTGACTGGCATCAGCACGTATCAGGCATGGCGGCCTTATCGAATAAACTCAGGAAGGTTATCCAATGAATAGAACAATTAAACAGCTTGAGTATGGCGAATCTTTTATCGATCGCCATATTGGTCCATCCGCAGAACAACGTCAGCAAATGCTGGATATTATTGGGGCAAAAAATCTTGATGAGTTAACTCAGTTTATTGTCCCTGCGGATATTCAATTACCGCACCCACCTGCAACCGGCGACGCCCGGACTGAACATCAGGCACTGGCTGAACTTAAAGCCATTGCAGCACAAAATCAGCGCTATAAATCATATATTGGTATGGGCTATAACGCTGTACTGACACCACCGGTGATTTTACGCAATATGCTGGAAAATCCGGGCTGGTATACCGCTTATACCCCGTATCAACCGGAAGTCTCTCAGGGGCGTCTGGAAGCGTTACTGAACTTCCAACAGATGACTCAAGATCTCACCGGCTTAGATTTAGCTTCAGCATCGCTGTTGGATGAAGCAACCGCCGCCGCGGAAGCTATGGCAATGGCGAAGCGGACCAGTAAATTGAAACTGGCGAACAGCTTTTTTGTGGCGCAGGATGTCCATCCGCAAACCATTGATGTCGTGAAAACTCGTGCAGAAGCTTTTGGTTTTAATGTGATCATCGGACCAGCCAGCCATGCTCTGAACCACAGCGATTTGTTTGGCATTCTGGTTCAACTTACCGGAACCACCGGCGAGCTGCATGATGACAGCGTCCTATTGCATCAGTTAAAACAGCGTGGCGTTATTACTTGCATGGCTGCCGACATTATGTCGTTGGTGTTGCTGGAATCACCGGCTTCTATGGGAGCCGATGTGGTGTTTGGTTCTTCCCAGCGCTTTGGTGTCCCTATGGGATATGGCGGACCCCATGCCGCATTTTTTGCCTGTCGCGATGAGTTTAAACGTTCTATGCCGGGGCGGATTATCGGGGTATCTAAAGATGCGGCCGGGAATACGGCGCTGCGTATGGCGATGCAGACCCGGGAACAGCATATTCGTCGTGAAAAGGCTAATTCCAATATCTGTACTTCTCAGGTGTTGCTGGCTAATATCGCCGGTTTTTATGCGGTATATCACGGGCCGGCGGGGCTTAAACGCATAGCCCAGCGTATCCATCGATTAACCGATATTCTGGCGGCCGGGTTACAACAAAAAGGGCTTAAGCTTCGCCACCCTGGTTGGTTTGATACCCTGTGTATTGACGTTGAAGATAAAGCGGCGGTATTAACCCGGGCATTGAGTTTTGGGGTTAACCTGCGTGCGGATCTTGAGGGAGCAGTGGGTATCAGTCTGGATGAAACAACGACTGTAGACGATCTGAATACCCTGTTCGATATTTTATGCGGTGATTGTGCAGATATCGATATTGATGCTCTGGATCGCCAGTGCATAACTCAAAGCCAGAGTATTCCCGCGGCGTTATTACGTCAGACTCCCATTCTGACTCACCCGGTATTTAACAGTTATCACAGCGAAACTGAAATGATGCGCTATATGCATCGTCTGGAGCGTAAAGATTTGGCGTTGAATCAGGCCATGATCCCATTAGGTTCCTGCACGATGAAGTTAAATGCCGCTGCCGAGATGATTCCTATTACCTGGCCTGAGTTTGCTGAACTGCATCCATTCTGCCCGCCAGAACAGGCCATGGGATATCAAATCTTGTTAGGTCAGCTCTCCCAGTGGCTGGCACAAATTACCGGTTACGATGCGGTATGTATGCAGCCTAACTCCGGGGCGCAGGGGGAATACGCCGGATTGCTGACGATTCGCCGTTATCACGAAAGTCGCGGGCAGGGGAATCGCCATATTTGTCTGATTCCAGATTCTGCCCACGGTACTAACCCGGCATCCGCTCAAATGGCTAGTATGACGGTAGTCGTCGTGGATTGCGATAAGCAGGGGAATGTAGACTTACAGGATTTAAGGGCCAAAGCGGAACAGTCTGGTGATGAACTCTCCTGCATCATGGTGACTTACCCATCCACGCATGGCGTGTATGAAGAGACTATTCGTGAAGTCTGTCATATCGTGCATCAGTTTGGCGGTCAGGTATATCTGGATGGTGCCAATATGAATGCGCAGGTTGGTATTACTACGCCGGGCTATATCGGTGCTGATGTTTCGCATCTTAATTTGCATAAAACCTTTAGTATTCCTCACGGTGGCGGTGGGCCGGGCATGGGACCAATTGGGGTGAAAAAACATCTGGCGCCGTTTGTTCCAGGACACAGCGTGGTTCATCTGGAAGGGGTCATCACCCATCAGGGTGCAGTATCGGCCGCACCTTTTGGCAGTGCTTCCATTCTGCCTATCAGTTGGATGTATATTCATATGATGGGGGCGGAAGGGCTGAAGATGGCCAGCCAGGTGGCGATTTTAAATGCCAACTATATTGCCCGCCGACTAAAAGATGCTTATCCGGTGCTCTACTCTGGTGTGGATGGTTTAGTGGCTCACGAGTGTATTCTGGATATTCGCCCTCTGAAAGAGGAGTGCGGTATTACCGAAATGGATATTGCCAAGCGCCTGATTGACTATGGTTTTCACGCACCAACCATGTCATTTCCGGTAGCGGGTACGCTGATGGTGGAGCCGACCGAATCAGAAAGTAAGGTGGAGTTAGATCGCTTTATTGATGCCATGCTGGCTATCCGCAGCGAAATCCGTCGGGTTCATTCCGGCGAGTGGCCGCTGAATGATAACCCGTTGGTGAATGCACCTCATGTGCAGGGTGAACTGGTACATGAATGGAACCATCCTTACAGTCGCGATCTTGCTGTGTTCCCGTCTCAGGCAGTATTTCATAATAAATATTGGCCAACGGTAAAACGTCTGGATGATGTCTACGGGGACAGAAACCTGTTCTGTTCTTGTGTGCCGGTGGGGGAATATCGGTAATTTTGTAGGGTCTTCCGGCCGTTACTACAGATGATTCTATTTTCTGTGTGCGGCCGGTTTACCCAGAGATATAAGTTGAAAACGTGATCATTTTCACTATCACGCAGGTTAATAATTGCGGTTGTTAACTAACGGCCAGTGTGGAATAACCCTATCCAACGCTTGATCATTAGTGTTATATTTCCTGCAGTATGGGGAGGTGTTTTCTTTCTCTGTCATTTTGTGGCGCTTACTTACATATCTCACTGATATACCAAGGTTCGTTCCCCTGGTGTTTTGATGGATATGTTCGGCTGTCAGAATGAGAAAAGTGACAGACTACTCATATACAAAAATGACGTGCGATAACGCACGCGTAAAAATAGCAAACACACAACATAACTAAGAGAAACTAAAGTATGGAAATACTTGAGCAGTTGGTCGATCGGGTTAATAGCCTGCTCTGGGACCACCTATTGATATTCCTGCTATGTGGAACAGGGATCTATTTCACTATTCGTTTAGGTTTTATCCAGATTCGGCATTTTGGCTCCGGCTTTAAAGAGCTGTTTGGCGGAATGTCACTTAAAGGGGATAAAGCGGGTAAGCACGGGATGAGTTCATTCCAGGCCGTGGCAACAGCCATTGCAGGCCAGGTAGGAACAGGAAATCTGGCTGGGCCGGCAACGGCAATTCTGGCCGGTGGACCGGGCGCCATTTTCTGGATGTGGGTTTCCTCATTTCTGGGGATGTCTACCATCTATGCTGAAGCCATTCTGGCACAAAAATTCAAAACCAAAGATAAGAACGGACAAACCGTTGGCGGCCCTGCGTACTATATTGAGCAAGGCTTAAAGTGTAAGTGGTTGGCCTGTGTATTTGCCGTGCTGATTATTTTTGCTTTAGGTTTTATCGGTAATATGGTGCAGTCTAACGCCATTGCTTCTGCCTTTAACAGCTCTCTCGGTATCCCAAACTGGTTGATGGGCGTCATCATGGCTGTTGTGGCCGGGGTAGTTATTATCGGTGGTATTCGCAGTATCGCCTCTTTCAGTGAGAAAGTGGTACCGATTATGGCAATCTGCTATCTATTTGGTGCCTTTACGATTCTGGCATTAAACTACCAGTATGTTTTGCCTGCATTTGAATCCATTTTTATTGCGGCATTTAATCCACAGGCGGTTGTGGGTGGTGGTGTTGGTATTGGTATTCAGCAAGCTATGCGTTTTGGTATTGCCAGAGGCCTGTTTGCTAATGAAGCAGGTATGGGGTCAACGCCTCATGCTCATGCGGTTGCACGGGTAGCAAGGCCGGAACAACAGGGCTTTATTGCCATGATGGGCGTGTTTGTGGTGTGCGTTATCGTTACCGTAACCGCGCTGGTGATCATTACTTCTGGTATGAAGGAGTGGGATGCAGCGGGTCGTGTTGGTGAATCTTTCCTGAGTATTTTTCACGGTCAGGGAATTACCGTTACGCAGCAGGCTTACACCTATGTGTTTGGCCATTTCGGCAGCCTGTTTATCGCGGCATCGCTATTTTTCTTTGCGTTTACCACGATTATCGGCTGGTACTACTATGCGGAAAACAACGTGCGCTATCTGTTTAGTTCAACCTCCGCGGTTCGCATTTATCAGTTCCTGGTGATCTGCTTTATCTTTATCGCCTCACTGTTTAATGTTGAGCTGGTATGGAAAATGGCCGATATGTTTAACGGTTTGATGGTGTTACCAAACCTTGCTGCGTTACTGCTACTTTCACCGATTGTGATTAAGCTGGGTAAGATGGCGGGATACGGGAGTGGTATTGCGGACCCTGAAGCGGGTAATTAATATTTGAAAGACATTTGCTTCTGAAACCAGAGCAAACCCTCTGATAACCAACGGCAGCCCCGAAAAGGCTGCCGTTGGTATTTAACAACCACGATTGCTGAATTTATCTATCTTCTCTTTGACATTATTCTCACCGATAAATATTTCTACAGATTTACACAAAATGTTCAGCTTACATGTGTACACTGAAATGATTCTCATATACTCTGATATCGGTTGTGAATATCAAAACTATCGACGTTGTTTTTATCCTGAATAAAAGGTCAACCCTATGTCAGCGTCTGTTAAACAGGGCTATTCTGTAGCCGAAGAGATTGCCAATAGTATTAGCCACGGTATTGGATTTATTTTAGGTATTGTCGGGCTGGTACTGCTTTTAACTCAGGCTATCGGTAAAGATGCCGGTTCCCTGGAAATTACCAGCTATAGCCTTTATGGCGGCAGTATTATTCTGCTGTTCCTTGCTTCAACCCTTTATCATGCCATTCCCAATCAGACCGCCAAGCGTCGGCTGAAAGTGTTTGACCACTGTGCGATTTATTTGCTGATTGCCGGTACCTATACTCCTTTCCTGCTGGTGGGGTTAGGCTCACCGCTGGCGCAAGGCTTAATGGTCGTTATCTGGAGTCTGGCGCTGATTGGCGTGCTGTTTAAACTGGCATTCACTCACCGTTTTAAAGTGGTATCGCTGGTAACCTATCTGGGAATGGGCTGGCTTTCTCTGGTGGTGATTTATCAGATGGCGGTAAAACTGTCGGTGGGCGCGGTCGGGCTACTGGCGGTGGGCGGAATTATTTACAGTCTGGGCGTTATTTTCTATGTGAATAAACGTATCCCGTTTAATCACGCTATCTGGCACGGGTTTGTACTGGGGGGAAGCGTTTGCCATTTTCTGGCTATCTACCTGTATATTGCCTGATGATGACCTGGCTTCCTGCAAAGTAGCAGGAAGCCAATAAAATATTACGCTTTATCTTCTTCCAGTGAATAAGGTAACGGTTGAATAGCTAAATGACTGGTTACATCATCTTTTACTCGCAAAACTGCATCACCGTCTAAATCGTTATTTAATACGGCCTGTATCCAAATTATGCTGTCAGTCAGTTTGACTGAAGCCAGCACGGTACCGGTACGACGCCAGTTTTCTCCCAGCTGTAATTCCAAATCGTCTCCGGTGTTTGGCAGACTAAGGGCTTTACCCGCCAGCCAGTACATAGCACGTTTATTTGCGCCGCGGTATTTGGCGCGGGCTATCATCTCCTGTCCGCTATAGCAGCCTTTAGTAAAGCTGATACCATCCAGTGCCTGAATATTAGTAGCCTGAGGGATAAATTCGTCGCTGGTGGCGTTGTCAATTACCGGAATACCGGCTTCGATATCTAATGCCAGCCACTGACGGCTATCGTTCAGTGCCGCTTTACCCAGCAGATAGCTATACAGACTGTTAGCTTCATCCTGAGTGGTTACAATAAGGAAACGTTCCGTTGGTTGAGAGAAGTGCAGAATGCAGGTATCGCCATGTTGCACTACTGAGATCGATGCATCTGGCAGAGCCGCATAAAATGATGACAACATTGTCCGGGCGCTGCTACCGGCAACACCTAATAGCACGGCATCACTTTTTTTCTCAATGGTTACTTTAGAAAACACCGCATATTTTTTCAGTTCACTGAGTTGGGTATCACATACGCTGCTGCGTTGCAGGTAGGCCAGAGCATCGCCATACTGGAACAGACGAATGGCACTCCACATTTTTCCTTTGGCATCGCAGTGGGCGGTTAACTGGTGCTGGTCCGGTTGTAGAACAAAGACATCATTACTCAATTGCCCTTGTAAGTACTTACGATTATCTTCGCCGCTGAGGGTCACCAGCGCCCAGTCTTCTAATGATATCAGCGTTAGTGACAGGTTAGAGGATGGACAAGCCAACTGGGAAGGTAGTGGGGATTTATAAGTCATAGGTACTCCAACATAAATAAAACGATATACAGATGAGCCCGGATAACAAATTCAGGGAACCGCCAGATTGCGGTATTAAACTGTGACATAGTTTACTTAACAATAACGAAATGCAGTATAAGAATCGTGGTTCTTTCTCCGGTAAGTTTTTTGTTAGTGAAGACGCTGTGTTAAATCCGGGATAAACATCATGCTCTATCGAGTATAAATCAGATCGAACATAACAATTTCGATCTTTATGGCAAATTTAAGCTAACTTTATCTGTAGCCTTTCCCAAATCCGAGTCAAATTGTTACTCTACACCACCACATAACCTGATATGAGTAAGAACCATAATGGATATTAATAATAAAACCCGAATTCACTGGGCGTGTCGTCGGGGAATGCGTGAGCTGGATATTGCCATCATGCCATTTTTTGAAAACGACTATGACAGCCTGCCGGATGCGGATAAGCAGGTATTCATTCGTTTACTGGAGTGTGAAGATCCTCAACTGTATCGCTGGTTAATGAATCAGGCAGTACCGGAAGAGGCGGATATGGCCCGTATGATCAAAATGATTCAGAAGAAAAATGCCGAACGTAGTTCTCTGGCATAGCGGCATTCGGGTTTCCTGGAAAACCCAATGTGTTTCACTGCTGATACACGGTGCTCTGGTACTGTTAGTACTGCTTTCTCCGTGGAATGATGGCTATTGGCCGCTGTGGTTAACGCTGGTCACTCTGGTCATTTTTGACTGTTTGCGCAGCCAGCGTCATATACAGCGAATGCAGGGTGAGATGATCTTGCTGAGTAATTACGATATTCAGTGGCACCGTGAGGAGTGGCGCATATCAGGAAAGCCGATGGTGCTTAAGTGGGGTATTATGCTGAAGCTGACCTCTGTATCAGGGAAGTATTCCCGTCGCCGCGTCTGGCTGGCGGTTGACAGTATGGATGCTGAAGCATGGAGCAGCTTACGTTTTCATCTTCTTCAACTTGATAAATAACAGAATAAGCATTAAAAAATGGTGGAAAGGGCACAGGTAGCCCGAATGAAAGGATATGGAATAAGGTTATGTCACTAATTTGGCTGGTTGAAGATGAAGCAAGTATCGCGGATACCCTAATTTATACGTTAGAGACGGACGGTTTTGAGGTTCGCTGGTTTGAACGCGGTGAACCGGTACTGGTGGCCCTGAATCAGAGCCGTCCTGCATTAGCGATTCTTGATGTTGGATTACCGGATATTAATGGCTTTGACTTGTGTCGCCGTATGCTGGCCCAATCCGCCGATCTGCCGCTGATTTTTCTTACCGCCCGTAGCGAAGAGCTGGATCGCATTGTTGGTCTGGAAATCGGCGCTGATGATTATATCGCCAAGCCTTTCTCTCCCCGTGAAGTCAGCGCCAGAGTTCGAACTATCCTGCGTCGTCTGGAAAAACAGCAGAGAATGTTACCCAGCTATGGCGCGTTTGGGCTGGATGAGGAAGGTGCGACCATTACTTTCTGCAGTCAGACGTTATTGCTAACCCGCTATGAATATCTGCTACTCCGAACGCTGATTAAATCACCCCGTCGGGTATTCTCCCGCCAGCAGTTGATGGATCTGGTATGGCAGGATGCGGAAGAGAGTCTGGATCGCACCGTAGATACCCATATCAAAACCTTAAGGGCCAAGCTGCGCGTAATTTCAGAAGAAACCAACCCGATTCAGACCCATCGTGGTCTGGGATACAGCCTGAGTCCTGATAAATGAGAATCGGCTTTCGCTTATTGCTCGGCTTTTTTATGATTGTAGCCGTGGCTGCTTACTTCGTGATGAACATATTTGTTCAGGAAGTGAAACCAGGGGTACGTCGGGCAACGGAAGGAATGATGGTCGATACTGCCAATCTTTTGGCGCAAATTGCCGAACAGGATATCCGTAACCGTAATCTGAGTCAGGGCCATATTGCTCAGGCTTTTCTGGATATTAATCGCACACCGATTGGTGCGCAAATTGACCATATAGTCAAAAACCGCATGGAGTATCGGGTCTATATTACTGACAGCAAAGGGAAAGTTATTTTTGATTCCAGCGGTGAAGCGCTGGGGCAGGATTACTCGCGCTGGAATGATGTCTACCTGACCCTGAAAGGAAAGTACGGAGCACGCAGTACCCGGATCGATCCGGAAGACGAAAGTACTTCGGTGATGTACGTGGCTGCTCCGATAAAATCCTCCGATGGAAAAATAATCGGCTCGCTAACCGTATCCAAACCCAACCAGACTATGCAACCGGTAATTCGTCGCAGTGAACGCCGAATGGAGATCGCTGGCGGTATTTTATTAGGTATTGCGCTGGTGATTGGTGCCGGGTTTGTCTGGTGGATTAACCGTTCTATTTCGCGTCTGGTACGTTATGCCAGTGAAGTGGCGGATGGTCATGCGCCAACGTTACCAAAAATGGATAGTCCCGAGTTATCCACTCTGGCCCGGGCGCTGGAAAGTATGCGCATTAAGCTGGAAGGTAAAGACTATATTGAAAAGTACGTCCATACCCTGACCCATGAACTAAAAAGTCCGCTGGCAGCCATTCGCGGAGCGGCAGAGATCTTGCAGGAGATGCCGCCAAAGCCCGTAGCCCAGCGCTTTATCAGCAATATTCAACAGCAGAATGAACGGCTGCAACTGCTGGTTGACCGCATGTTGCAACAGGCTCAGGTAGAAAGCCGGATTCGTCAGGAACTGGCACCGGTCGATCTGGCGGAAGTGCTGCACAGCGTTGTTGCCGCTAAAGAAGCGCAAATTACTCACCGTAAAATTCAGCTAACCAGCCAGATTGAAGCTCCGGTTAGCGTTCGTGGCGATAAGCTGTTGCTGGAGCAAGCCTTCAGTAATCTGTTAGATAATGCATTGGACTTTACGCCAGAAGGGGGTGAGATCGCCATTAGCGGTGAGTTTATTGATAAACATTACCGGATTATCGTGGCGGATAGCGGCCCGGGCATGCCGGATTATGCATTAGATAAAGTGTTCGACCGCTTTTATTCTTTACCCCGACCGGATAAAGAGAAAAGCACCGGGCTGGGCCTTAGCTTTGTGCGGGAAGTGGCATCCATTCATCAGGGAAGCATTCGTTTGATTAATGGTGAACAGGGTGGAGCAAAAGCCATATTTATTCTGCCGGTGAAAGAGAAATAAATCACCTGGCTGAATATAAGCCCGTTACTTCACATAGCCTTCACACAACATCATCATCTGTTCACGCAGCACATTTATCCTGACGCCATAATAGGAACAGGAGTGTTTGCTGATGATTAATTCAACGTTATTTTGGAAAATTTTTGTACTGATAGTGCTCACGTTACTGATGTTAGTACCTATTGGTATGGTGCTGGAGATGATTGATGGTCGTAATCAATATCGGGAAAGCGTCATTAGTCAGATTAAAGATGGAACCAGCGGTGAACAGACAGTTATCGGGCCGATATTAGTGATTCCCTATGTTCGTCTTGAAACTGAAATAGTCAGTGATGACACCAAAAAGGGTAAAACAATAAAAAAGGTCAACCGGGTTCAGGGACAGAGTTATTTTCTGCCGGATAATCTGGCGGTTGACGGTAGCGTAAATGTCGAACCGCGTAAGGTAGGTATTTATCAGACTCAGGTTTATCAGAGCCAGTTACAGTTTAAAGGCTCCTTCGGTAAAGTGAATCTGGTTAATAATGACAAAATCACCTATGAGAAACCCTATCTGGTATTAGCGCTGGCAGATTCCCGCGGTATTACCGCGGTACCAACCGTTAAACTTAATCAGCTCCAGAGCGTGTTTCAATCCGGAACGAAATATTCAGACTTTCCTCAGGGAATGCATGCCGTCTTCCCTGAAACTATACTGACCTCTCCACAGCCGCTGGATTTTGAATTTACGGTTTCTCTACAGGGAACGGGGCAACTGGCGCTGATGCCGGTTGGGGCAACCTCAACCTTTAATCTTAGCGGTAACTGGCCACATCCAAACTTCCTTGGGCAGTTCTTACCGAAAAAACGTGAAGTAACCGAACAGGGCTTTACCGCCAGTTGGGAGAGCAGCTGGCTGGCTAATAATATCAATAATAACTTTGATCGTTATGATATGAGCGATATTCGCAAAAGCCAGGCGCGTTCATCAAGTTCATACAGCTATACTGAAACGGAATACAGTGAAAGCAGCAGAATGTCGGGTTTCCCGACCTTTAGCACCAGCTTTATTGAACCGGTTAACCACTACCAGCTAAACACGCGCACGGTGAAGTATGCCATTCTGTTTATCAGTATGACTTTCGTTGCCTTTTTCCTGTTTGAAGTGTTGAAGTCGCTATCCATTCATCCGATGCAATATCTGCTGGTGGCGGCGGCATTAATGGTGTTCTACGTTATTCTACTGGCACTCTCGGAACGTATCGGCTTTGCCTGGGCTTACTGTATTGCAGCGGTAAGCTGTAGCAGCCTGATTGGCTTCTATTTAAGCGCGGTGCTGAAAGGGGTATGGCGCGGTATCAGTTTTGCCGCCGGGTTATTGATTCTGTATGGCGTGTTGTATGTTCTGTTGCAGTCTGAAGATAATGCCCTGTTGTTGGGTGCCGGACTTTTGTTTGTCGTACTGGCTGTCATTATGACATTGACACGTCGTTTAGACTGGTACAAGGTTGCATCGCCAGCATCGCCAGCATCGCCAGCATCGCCAGCATCGCCAGCATCGCCAGCATCGCCAGCATCGCCAGCATCAAATGCATCTACGTCAGGCGGAGGCATGCAACCTTCCGGCGATGCCAATATTGAGGCAGTGACAGAACACGGCGAAGATAGTCTGGAGCGAAGAAAGTATTGGTTATGGAAATGATGTTCCTCAACTGATGTGTTGTTAGTTATAAATTTGCCTCACCCCGCATTTCAATGAGAGTTGGAGTGCGGGGTTTTTCACACTTCAAAATATAGTTTTGTTGGAAATGCGCTGTAACTTAATCTAATCAATAGCTTTTATTATTTATTTACAATTATCATCCCAAAAGAACACTCGATTATTCATATTGATAGTTATCGTCAGACACAACACTTCTTTTTCTACCCGAGAGCCTTTTTTCCTCGTAAAAGTACAATTTGTAAACAGGAGAAAAATACATGCATCTCACATAATATTCTATTTTATAAGATAAAATGAAATAATAATCTATTTTTATTAAATGGCGGTTGCATTCTAATAAGCGCCCCTTCAAGACTTTTGCTTGATTTCTTATAACGGATAAAATTACCACGGATAGGGTATGCTTTTTAAAAACAATCACACCCCTATGAATCGGAAAGGGAGCCTTCCGCATTTTTGGGTCATATTCTCATTACTGCCATTTGCCTTTTATGCCCATTCAGCACCTGAGTTGAACCGCATCAATAATCAGCAAATTATCAACCAACAGGAACGTCAAAAAGCGCTGGAAGAACAGCTTGCGCCGGAGCAGCCTGATGTTCGTATGGAACTGCCTGCGGGAAGTTCATCGATCGCGCAATTCCCACAGGAAGCCAACTGCATCACCATCAATCAGGTGACGTTAAGCGGCAGCGATTATTTAACCAACTGGCTAATGTTGCAGCGGGTAGCCAATCAGGCTAAAGGGCAGTGTATCGGCGGTAAAGGCATTAATTTGCTGATGAGCGCCATTCAAAACCGACTGGTTGACCGGGGCTATATTACCAGCCGGGTATTAGCACCAGCGCAGGATGTCAACAGCGGTGAACTGAAACTGCAAATTCTGGAAGGCAAGGTTAGCCATATTCTGTTTACGCCGGAAAGCGACAGCTATATTCAGTTGTTTAATACCCTGCCGGTATCTGAAGGAAGCTTACTTAACCTGCGCGACATTGAACAAGGGGTTGAGAACCTGCGTCGGGTGCCTGGCGTACAGGCGGATGTCAATATGCTGCCCGGTGATGAGCCGGGGGAAACCGATTTAGCCATCAGCTGGAAGCAGAGCCGACACTGGCGGTTGGGTGCCTCACTGGATGACTCGGGCACCACCAGCACCGGCCGTTATCAGGGGGGATTAACCCTGTATGTGGATAACCCGCTATCCCTGAGCGATATCTTCTATATTTCCGGTGGTCATGACCTGCAATGGAAAAACGAGCGGGGCAGCCATAACTATACGGTTCATTATTCTGTGCCTTATGGTTATTGGGGTTTTAATGTCACCACCAGCGCCTATAACTATAACCAGAAAGTGGCGGGCCTGATTGAAAATTATGACTATAGCGGTGACAGTAACAACCTGACTTTTGGGTTGAGCCGTTTGCTGCACCGTGATGCCTCACAAAAAACCACCCTGACCTACGATGTGCTGATGAAATCGACCCGTAACTATATTAACGATACGGAAGTCGAAGTTCAGCGTCGTAATACCTCCGCCTGGCGTCTGGGTTTACAGCATCGTCATTATATTTATGCTGCGACGCTGGATGCAGGAGTGAACTACCAGCAGGGCACCCGTTGGTTTGGCGCGCAGCCGGTACCGGAGGAGTACACCGGTCTGGCGACAGCATTGAGCAAAATAGTGCAGCTTTCGGCTAACCTCGACCTGCCTTTTAGCCTGTTTGAGCAGAAATTCAGTTTCCGCAGCCAGTATCAGCGCCAGTTGCCATCCTCCACCAATCTGACATCACAGGACCGCTTCTCTATTGGTGGTCGCTATACGGTACGGGGTTATGACGGCGAACTCAGCCTGTCGGCAGACCGGGGGTGGTTCACCCGTAATGAACTGGCGTGGCAAACGCCGCTGCCGTCTCAGGAATTATATGCCGGACTGGATTACGGCGAAGTGGGTGGGGCTGGCAGTGAATACCTGCTGGGTAAACATCTGGCAGGGGCGGTGCTGGGGTTAAGGGGAAATGTCCTGAATACCGGTTATGACCTGTTTGCTGGTATTCCCACCTCAAAACCCGATGGTTTTAAAACTAATCCGGTGACGCTGGGGTTCAATTTGAACTGGCAGTATTAAATCAGGGGCCGGAGCGCCCAGTCCGACAATAAACAAAGATAAATAACTTCCCGTGACGGGAATAAAAATAAGAACAATACAGAAAAGAGTAAAAAGGATTTTACTAATGAACAAGCATTTATACCGCGTTATTTTCAACCGGGCCCGCGGCCAGTTAATGGTGGTGCCGGACATTGCCGGTGCCCGTGCCGACGGGGGGAGTTCCCGTGTTTCA
>NZ_JAJNAG010000039.1 GCF_021010575.1 Limnobaculum eriocheiris
TGAATGAATACAACAGTGAGCGGCCCCATGAATCCCTGAATAACCTGACACCGGAAGAATACCGGCTGATGGCTGAAAACCCAGAAATCTCAAAAAGTATGTGGTACTAAAATGGGTGTGCTTACAACCACTAATCCCGATAAATACTCACATACACCGCCTGTCCCACACGGCCAATACCCCGATACATCCCTTCACTATTAAATGGTGTAACCACATTCCCCTTTGAATCGATGGCAATTAGGCCTCCGCGTCCATTGATTGCAGGTAGCTTTTCCATTACTACTTTATTGGTTGCCTGTTCTAACGACATTCCTGCGTATTCCATCATGGCGGAAACGTCATAGGCTGCAACGGTTCTCATGAACATTTCCCCGGTACCGGTAGTGGATACTGCAACAGTATGGTTATTGGCATAACAGCCTGCGCCAATAAGAGGTGAATCACCAACCCGACCAACTTGTTTATTAGTCATACCACCGGTGGATGTGGCTGCTGCCAGATTGCCATGAATATCGATAGCTACGGCACCTACGGTACCGAATTTTTTATCAGGATCGATAGGTTCGTTTTGTAGCTTTTCTGTTGCCCGGGTAGCTCCATCGTGATCCAGTACGGCACCACTTTGTTCTCGCAGAGCTCGTTGAAGCTGTTCATAGCGAGCTTCGGTAAAATAGTATTCTGGCTCTACAAATTCAATCCCCTGAGTTTTAGCAAATGCTTCAGCTCCATCACCAATAAACAGTACGTGGTGGCTATGTTCCATTACTGCACGTGCGGCCAGAATGGGGTTACGTATATGAGATACCCCAGCCACAGCGCCGGCATTTAGCGTAGCGCCATCCATAATTGATGCGTCCAGCTCGTTAGTTCCTGCATGGGTGAAGACGGCGCCTTTTCCGGCATTAAATAAGGGATTCTCTTCCAATAGCCGCACAGCTTCGGTTACGGCATCTATTGCGCTGCCTCCGGCTGCAAGAATGGTTTGGCCGGCGGTTACTATTTCGGAAAGTGCCTGACGGAATTCCTGCTCTTTTTCTGTCGTCATCGCAGTTCTGGTAATGGCACCTGCGCCACCATGGATGGCAATTACGGGAGTGAGTGTCATAGTTATATCAAGTCCGCTGTTTAATGTGTTTAGGATGAATTTTCGTCATATTTCAAACCAAATCGATTTTGATGGTTGATTTTAAATTATTTGAAATATGAGCAACTGGACATCAGGTCTACCGGACTATAAGTTTTTTACTTGCTAAAGGTAAAGTGGAAAATTACGAAAGGGCTGTAGATATCTTCGATTAATTGTCAGTGGATATGATAGTGATTTTAATGAGTTGATTAAAGGATATAGTGTCGTTTTTTATATATACTCATTTAAATTCAATTTGTTATGATTATTATTTTTGTTAATATACCTTTATCGAATGACGAGGTAGTTTATTATTATAAGAAGCTATAACTGGTTATAGATAGTTTTATTCAATGGCTAATCTGTGATTGTTATTAATTAACTTCATTATTGTTACAGATGGTTTCTTAAATGTTGTATTTATGGGGTGTGCTGTAGTTTACTGTATTATAATGACCGTAATATTTACGTTGATTTAGGTAATACAGCTGCGTTTTTGATGCGAAATATTATCTGGCTGTTTAATTGCGCCTATCTGAACGATAAGCGCAATTAAGTTGATATTTGAATGAGAGTCATTATCATTTTAATGTGTGATGATTCGGAGAACATATCCATGTCAGATTCAGGTGCCATAGTTCAGTCAGGTAAAGTATCGAGAAAGATCAGACTTGCTTTGATGGGGCCTGCCTTTATTGCGGCCATCGGTTATATCGATCCCGGCAATTTTGCGACCAACATTCAGGCTGGTTCAGCTTTTGGTTATCAGCTGCTTTGGGTGGTTGTCTGGGCCAATATTATGGCGATGGTGGTACAGCTTTTTTCCGCTAAGTTGGGCATTGCTACTAATAAAAATCTGGCGGAACATATTCGCGACCGGTTTCCTCGCCCGATTGTCTGGTTTTATTGGGTTCAGGCTGAGCTGATAGCGATAGCGACGGATTTGGCTGAATTTATTGGTGCAGCAATTGGATTCAAACTATTGCTGGGTGTGAGCTTGTTAAATGGTGCCGTGATAACCGGTATTTGTACCTTCCTTATCTTAATGTTGCAGAGTAAAGGGGATAAACCTTTAGAGCGGGTAATTGGTGCT
This sequence comes from Limnobaculum eriocheiris, assembly GCF_021010575.1. Taxonomy (GTDB): domain Bacteria; phylum Pseudomonadota; class Gammaproteobacteria; order Enterobacterales; family Enterobacteriaceae; genus Limnobaculum; species Limnobaculum eriocheiris. Next base: position 2,223 of record NZ_JAJNAG010000039.1, read on the forward strand.
TTTCTGCTGTTTGTTGCCGGAGCCTATATTATTGAGCTGGTGTTTTCGGCACCTGACGTTGTTGAGCTTTCTACCGGCATGTTAATACCAGGATTACCAAATAATGAGGCCGTATTTCTGGCTGCCGGGGTATTGGGTGCGACTATCATGCCTCATGTCATCTATCTGCATTCTGCATTGACACAAAATTCCAAAGGCACCCGGGAAGAGCGTTATTCTGCCACTAAATGGGATGTGGCCGTGGCGATGACTATTGCTGGTTTTGTTAATTTATCGATGATGGCAATGGCAGCGGCCGTTTTTCACTTTCATGGGCAAACGGGAATTACTGAGCTTGATCGGGCCTATGTCACGTTAGAACCCCTGCTAGGTAAATTTGCTGCGGTGACTTTCGGCCTGAGTCTGGTGGCCGCCGGATTATCTTCTACCGTTGTTGGAACTATGGCCGGACAGGTTGTGATGCAGGGTTTTATTCACTTCAAAATACCGCTTTGGTTACGCCGTGCCGTGACAATGCTTCCATCGTTTGTCGTGATTATGAGCGGAATGGATGCCACCCGTATTCTGATTGTCAGTCAGGTATTCCTTAGCTTTGGTATTGCTTTGGCGTTGATTCCATTATTGAGCTTTACCGGGAATCGGGCGTTGATGGGAGATTTGGTCAATAGCACATTGATGCAAAATATTGGTCGGGCAATTGTAGGGCTGGTAGTCAGCCTGAATATCTATTTGCTAATCAGCTTCTTTTTATAGCAGATAGCCGCCACGGTAAACTCAACGGCGGCTATCTGAGCTAACGATTCTATCTGGATAGGATACTGTCTATCTCATTCAGTTCCTGTTGGCTAAACGTCAGGTTATTTAGAGCAGCCACCGCATCTTCGATTTGGCTGACTTTACTGGCACCAATTAACGCTGAAGTCACTTTACCTTCCCGTAGAACCCATGCCAGAGCCATTTGGACCAGTTTTTGTCCACGTCGTAGGGCGATCTCATTCAGTTGGCGAATTTGGGTTATACATACTTCAGTTAATTGATCGCTGGTAAGGAAAGGGCTGTCACTGGCGATACGAGAACCTTCCGGAATACCTGACAGATAGCGATCGGTTAAAAGGCCTCCTGCCAGCGGTGAAAAGGCAATTGAGCCAACTCCTTCTTCTTGTAAAACATCCTGTAATCCATTTTCAATCCAGCGTTCAAACATGGAATATTTCGGTTGATGAATAAGACAAGGTGTTCCCAGTGAGTTAAGAATTCGAATCGCTTCTTTAGCTTTATCTGCCGGGTAGTTGGAAAGCCCGACATACAGCGCTTTACCCTGGCGAACAATCAAGTCCAGTGCCGACATGGTTTCTTCCAGTGGCGTATCAGGATCGGGACGATGGTGATAAAAAATATCAACATAGTCGAGATCCATACGCTTCAGACTTTGGTCAAGGCTGGATACCAGATATTTTTTAGACCCAAAATCACCATAAGGGCCGGGCCACATGGTGTATCCGGCTTTAGAGGAGATAATCATTTCATCACGGTAGTGTTGAAAATCCTGTTTCAGAATACGACCGAAATTAATTTCCGCAGATCCAGGAGGAGGGCCATAGTTATTTGCTAAATCAAAATGGGTAATACCGGCATCAAAAGCAGCACGAATCATTTCACGACTGTTTTCATACAGGGTGACATCACCAAAATTGTGCCAAAGGCCAAGCGATATTTTAGGCAGCTGAATTCCGCTGCGGCCACAACGGGCATATTGCATTGAATCATACCGTTGCGGATTGACAAAGTGGGACATTCATATCTCCTTAAAAAGGCACACAAGGATTACCGGTGTACCGAATAATAAAATCAGATAAATCATAGTTGAGCAGTGGTAATTAGTTTTCATCGCCAAGCTGAATAATTAACTTTCCGAAATTTTCACCTTTTAACAGGCCGATAAAGGCATCGGGCGCATTTTCCAGCCCCTGGACCAGATGCTCCCGGTATTTGATTTTTCCTTCTGCAACCCATTGCCCCATTTGCTGAATAAATTCACCAAAATGGTGGGCATAATCATTAAAAATAATGAATCCCTGCATACGAATTCTTTTTTTCAAAATAATGCTTTCCAGCAGGCCGAGTCGGTCAGGACCATCAGGCAGGGCAGTGGCGTTATATTGCGAAATGATGCCGCAAACCGGAATGCGGGCGCGTGCATTTAACAGAGGGAGAACGGCATCAAATACCTTACCTCCTACGTTTTCATAATAGATATCAATTCCCTGAGGGCAAGCATTCGCCAACTGATGAGCTAAATCCGGCTGGTAATGGTCGAGGCATAAGTCAAATCCCAACGTTTCTACCGCATAGCGGCATTTTTCAGCACTGCCAGCAATACCAATGACCCGACATCCTTTTAGTTTAGCTATTTGGCCTACGGTTCCTCCCACGGGGCCTGTAGCGGCAGCAACGACCAGCGTCTCCCCTGCTTTGGGCTGGCCAATATCTAAAAGCCCCATATAGGCGGTGAATCCCGGCATTCCGAGAATTCCTAATGCATAAGAAGGATGGGGAATCATGCTATCCAGCTTAATGATGTCCTGACCATCCGTAACCATATAATCTTGCCAGCCAGCCTGACTAACAACCCAATCACCGGTCTGAAATTCGGGATGGTTAGATTGCACGACTTTGCTGACCGAGCCACCTACGATGACATCATTTATCTCCATCGGGGGAGAGTAGGATGGCGCATCGCTCATACGCCCGCGAACATAAGGATCGAGGGAAAGATAGACATTGCGCAATAATAATTCACCGGTTCCGGGTACAGGAATGGGCTGCTGTTCCAGACGAAAATCATTCAGTGTAGGTACGCCATAAGGGCGGGAGGCAAGAACAATACGACGGTTAATAGTTGGACTTTGACTCATAATGGCTTCCTTCATTCATACTGATAAGGGGAAACTGAGCTTTATTCGTGTAACACAAAGTACCTCTAATCATGGGCAATAAACAGCATTTGTGTTTGTTTAATTGAGTGAAAAAATGAAAAACCAGACAGGAGAAGGGAGTTCAGATGAGTAGAAATCAAAACGCCACTAATTTTAGTGGCGTTTTGAGTGAAAAAATTATCCCATCATCAGAACCAACATATAAGCAACAAACACGGCCAGATGGGCTGCTCCGTTGAGCACATTGGTTCTGCCGGTTGCAAATGAGCTCTGACAAAGCAGCAATACGGTGACAAGCAATACTGCGTTAGAAGTCGACAAACCAAAGACCAGATGTTGACCGGTGATCATGGCAATAACAACTACCGCAGGTACTGTAAGCGAAATCGTCGCCAGAACGGAGCCGAAGAACAGGTTCATGGCGCGTTGCACCTGATTATTCATTACCGCCTTCAGCGCCCCTAAACCTTCTGGTGAAAGAATTAATAATGCAATCAGGAAGCCGGTAAACTGTGGTGGTGCATGCAATTCAGTTAATAAATACTCCAGCGATCCGGCATTGATCTTAGTAACGGCAATAACGGCAATCAGATGAATTATAAGCCAACCGGCATGCCAGGCATTGCCATGAGCAGAAGGTTTTCCATGATGATCGTCCGGGCCATCGCCTTCATCTTCGTGCTCATATATAAACAGATTTTGATGGGTTTTTGTCTGTATGGTCAGGAACACGATATACATTCCAGCCGACAGCAGGGCAATAATCAAAAGCTGACCTGAGCTAAAGGTGCCGCTGGCAAAGGTTGCAGGTAATACCAGAACAATAATTGCTAACGGCAGTAATGCCGTTAAATATTGTTTGATACCCGCCAGATTAACGTGTTGGGTTGCAAATTTACGACCACCCAGTAATAACGATATCCCTACCAGCCCACTCATGACTATCATAATGACAGAATATAGCGTATCCCTCATTAGCGTTGGGCCGGTGTCGCCGGTCACCATCAGTGCAGAAATCAGACTGACTTCCAGTATCACCACTGCCAGGCTCAGAATCAGTGAACCATAGGGTTCTCCCAATCGGTGAGCCAATACGTCAGCATGACGTACTACGCTAAAAGCTGCACCCAGAATAGTCACCAGTGCAAGAAGGTTAATTAAAACAGTAATCAGAAGGTTAGTATTGTGCTGCATAAAGAGCAGTACAGGAATGGTAATCATAGTCAGAATGAGTGAATACTCTTTATGACGAGTTTTGCCCGAAGGATGATGTTGTGCTTGATCCATAAATTCTCTCTGTGGCTAAAGGGATAATCAGGCGATAAAACGAAGTTCTATTTTTATTACATTTAAAATGAATACTAATAGAACTTTAGTCACAGGGCTTAAATAATCAGGCCGGACGCTAACCTGCCTGAGAAAAAAGGTCAACGTTACCGACTCTGAGAAAACTCTCAGCTAGAACTGCCAGCGAGCCCAGGTAAATAAGACGTTACCATTATTATAGGTACCCGGAATATAGGTGTTTTGAATAGCAAACTGTTTGTATTCTATCGAGAATAGTGGCAGCGGTAACGGTAGTGGAATATAAGAGTATTCGTGGCGCGCAGTAATGGCCGCGGTAAAACCCAACCCTAAACGCCAATCTCTGTCTTTGCCAAAATACCAGTTTTTCTGATAGCCATAACCTGCAATCGGCTGAAACTGATTATGCGAGTCCTGAAACTCCATCGCATAGATAGAGTGCCAGTTGCCATCATTATTAAACCGGGACACACCATAACCAATACCCCAAGGCCGCTCATTATAAGAGTCGATTTTATCCTTGTCATACATAGCACGGTTATGCCAGGTATTCAGGGGGACATAAAGATCTCTGCCAGGAGAGTTCCAGGTTTGTTTCACATTACTCTTAATAGTTTCCCAAATGCCGTCATCAGCCGCTTCTTCTGCAACGGCGTTGAAAGACAAAGTGAGTAAAATAGCTGATGTAGCAATAACGGCTTTCATTTTTGAGAATAACTTTCTAGTATATGTTTATGTCCCTATTCTGCGCGTTTCCAGATTAAAAAACGTTGCGCATAGAATCTGTTTTATGGCGGTGCCTTGGCGATGAGCCGTCGGTTATTATAATAAGATTGGGTATGAAATTCACTATAAACACCATGTTTATGTGGCGTATTTGTTACAAGGTATTGTTCTGAATAGATAATGTTTTCCGGGAAGCATTATTTTCTATATTGATGCCGTAAATTAACCTTAATAAATAGAGGGGTTTATCTTGTGTGCATAATCTGCTACCGGGTTAACTCAATCAGCGACATTATTCGGCTTTTAAGTTAAAGTAACTGAATAGTGTATTGTCTGTTATCTAAATATTGAGGGGTCTGTCATGTATGACCGCTATCAGGGGCTGATCTTTGATATGGATGGCACGCTGCTGGATACTGAAGAAGGGCATCGAAAAGCCTGGAGTGAAGTACTGGCAAAATATGATATGGAACTGGATTTAGAAAAAGTTATCGCTCTGAATGGTTCACCTTCCTGGAAGATTGCCGAGTTTGTTATCAATAGCTATCAGGTTGATATGGACCCTTATAAATTAGCGCAGGAAAAATTCGATATTGTCGAAGAGATGGTATTGGATATGGTCAAGCCATTGCCAATTGTCGAGGTAGTTAAATCCTATTATGGAAAACGTCCGATGGCGGTAGGTACAGGAAGTATGCATGGTTTTGCTGAAAGGCTCTTGCAACACGTTGGGCTAAAAGATTATTTTATGGCAATTGTTGGTGCTGATGATGTACAACATCATAAACCAGCACCGGACACTTTCTTACTCTGCGCACAGCTAATGAAAGTGACCCCTGATTCCTGCATTGTTTTTGAAGATGCACCATTTGGCCTTCAGGCGGCTAAAGCTGCTGGTATGGATGCCGTGGATGTTCGTTATTTGTGAGTGATGCACTGTCGTTATTGGCGCTATTCAGCAGCAGTTTTCTGAGTGCGACTATATTACCAGGTAATTCAGAAGTGGTATTTGTCACTTTATTAACCACGGTTAATACAGCACCGTGGTTATTGCTGGTGGTAGCGATTATAGGGAATACGCTGGGAGGCCTGACGAATGTCATCATTGGCCGAATAGCGCCAGTACCTAAACATCACCCACGATTAGAATTAGCCATGAAATGGCTACAACGCTTTGGTTCTCCGGCGTTGTTATTAAGTTGGTTGCCCGTAATGGGTGATTTATTGTGTCTGCTGGCCGGGTGGTTACGTTTACCCTGGTGGTCGGTTACTTTTTTTATGTTACTAGGGAAATCACTACGCTATTTGCTTGTGATGGTCATTACTCTAAAGAGCATCTCTTTTTTTAGCTAACAAAGAGAGAAAAGTATCGATATGAATCTTCGGTTTCGGCAGGTTGTATGAACATTGATTACGGGAGGTCGAATTGATCCCGGACGTATCGAAAGCGCTATCCTGGCTGGAAGCGCACCCTCAGGCTCTAAATGGTATTCAACGTGGTATTGAACGTGAAACCCTTCGTATAACTCCAGACGGCCATCTGGCGACGACTCCGCACCCTAAATCTTTAGGGTCGGCATTGACGCATAGCTGGATAACTACAGACTTTGCAGAGGCATTGCTCGAATTTATTACGCCGGTGGACGGAAATGTCGATCACCTGCTGGCTTTTCTGCGTGACATTCACCGCCACGTGAGTCGCGATTTGGGTTCTGAACTGATGTGGCCATTAAGTATGCCGTGCTTTATCAGTTCAGAAGACAAAATTGAGTTAGCTCAGTATGGCACTTCAAATGTCGGCCGTTTTAAAACTCTGTATCGTGAGGGTCTGAAAAATCGCTATGGCGCATTAATGCAGACTATTTCCGGCGTTCATTATAATTTCTCTTTGCCATTAGAGTTTTGGCAGGCGAGGGAAGGAATCACTGATGCTGAAAGCGGTAAAGAGAAAATTTCAGAAGGGTATTTCCGCCTGATCCGTAACTATTACCGCTATGGTTGGGTGATCCCTTATCTGTTTGGAGCATCCCCGGCGCTTTGCTCCTCTTTTATTAAAGGCCGTGAAAACAAAATGCCTTTTGAGAAGCTAAAGAGCGGAGCCTGTTATTTACCTTATGCCACCTCATTACGCATGAGTGACCTGGGATATACCAATACTGCTCAAAGTAATCTCGGCATTACCTTTAATAATCTGACCACTTATGTGGAAGGACTGAAAAAAGCCATTTCTATTCCAGCCGAACAATTTGAACATTTGGATGAGAAAAAGAATGGTCACTATCAGCAGCTCAATAGCAATGTTCTGCAAATAGAAAATGAATTTTATGCGCCGATCCGACCGAAGCGCGTTACGCGCAAAGGTGAATCGCCATCCGATGCACTATTGCGTGGCGGTGTGGAATATATTGAAGTCAGAGCGCTGGATATCAACCCGTTTTCACCAATTGGTATTGATGCCGATCAGGCGCGTTTCCTCGATCTGTTCCTGATTTGGTGTACGCTGGCAGATGCGCCAGAAATGAGCAGTGAAGAACTTCAATGTACTCGCCATAACTGGAACCGGGTTATTCTGGAAGGGCGTAAACCGGGGCAGACTATTGGTATTGGTTGTGATACTGCTCGTCAACCGCTGGAAGTGGTAGGTAAATTGCTGTTTGCAGATTTACTGCGGGTTGCCGAAGTATTGGATGGCTCAAATAAAAATTCGCAATATCAGGATGTATGCAATAAATTAATATCAGCCTTTGAAGATCCTGAACTGACCTTCTCCGGCAGAATGCTACAGGCCATTAAAGATGTTGGTATTGGCAGCTTTGGTTTGGCTCTGGCGGAACAGTATCGTCAAATGTTGCAGTCAGAACCGTTAAGCGTATTAACGGAAGATGCGATGGAATCTGAACGTGTCGCTTCTCTTCGTCGTCAGCAAGAGATGGAGCAGCAGGATAGGATAAGTTTTGATCAATATCTGACTGAACAAAACCAGCGCTAACTGGATAAAAGAAAGGCCACATATCTAGTGGCCTTATAAACATCTCATAAAAGGGATGATAATAACGAGTGTTCTTGTAATTAGTAGGACTCACGTTTTCAAGAAAGGTTTCCTGTTTAAGTAAAAAAAGTTATTTTTTTATAAGGTGACGAAAATGCCATTGTTAGATAGTTTTACCGTTGACCATACCCGTATGGCTGCACCCGCTGTTCGGGTTGCAAAAACAATGCAAACTCCCCATGGAGATACCATTACGGTGTTTGATTTACGTTTCTGTCGCCCGAACAGGGAAATTCTGCCGGAAAAGGGCATCCATACTCTGGAGCATCTGTTTGCCGGATTTATGCGAGACCATCTGAACGGTAACGGCGTTGAGATTATCGATATCTCTCCAATGGGGTGCCGTACCGGATTTTATATGAGTCTGATTGGCCAACCAGAAGAAGGCCGGGTAGCTAAAGCCTGGGAAGCCGCCATGGCTGATATTCTTAAAGTGCAGGATCAAAAAAAGATTCCTGAACTGAATGAATTCCAGTGTGGTACCTATGAAATGCATTCATTGAAAGAAGCCCATGATATTGCCCGCCATATTATTGACAGCGGTATTCGGGTGAATCACAACGATGAGCTGGCATTACCGGCAGAGAAATTATCCGAGTTACATCTGTAATTTAGTTATCTGTTGTTAATCTGTTAAATAACAAAACCCGCCTTATGAATTGACCCCTTAAAATTGGGCAGTTTTCTTAGCGGGTTTTGTTTTATCAGTCATCTGCCGATATTTATTATTTCTTTTTCAGGTTCTTTGCCGGAGGTTCACCGTTAAGTGGGCGAATCAGCACCTGCTTAATCATATTATTATTCACTTCGACAATATCAACAGAGTAGTTTTTGAAGTCAACGTGAGTGCCTGCTACCGGAATATCTTCAAAATGTTCCAACAGCAGTCCGTTAATAGTCTTGGCTGTGGAAGTCGGCAGGTGCCAGCCAAAAGCTTTATTTAGTTCGCGGATGCTGGTACTACCGTCAATGTAAACCGAGCCGTCTGCCTGAGGTACCACTTCTTCTGCCAGAGAAGGAGACATAGACGTGGTGAAGTCACCGACGATTTCTTCAAGAATGTCTTCCACACTAACCAATCCCTGAATATCGCCGTATTCATCAACGATGATGCCGACTTTTTCCCTATTGCGCTGGAATTTAACCAACTGCACATTCAGCGGTGTGCCTTCCGGAATAAAGTAAATTTTGTCCGCTGCCCGTAACATGGTCTCTTTATTAAACTCACTTTTTTCCATCATCAAACGATAGGCTTCGCGAACCCGTAACATGCCGATGGCATCATCCAGTGTATCGCGATACAGCACAATACGACCATGAGGGGAGTGGGTGAGTTGTTTCAGGATATCTTTCCATTCATCATTGACGTTGATGCCGACAATTTCATGGCGTGGAACCATGATGTCATCAACGTTGACGACTTCTAAATCCAGTACGGATAACAGCATGCTTTGATAGCGATGAGAAATCAGCGGGTTTGAAGCATTTACAATAGTACGCAGTTCATCTTTACTGACAGCATCGCTGCCTTTAACGTCGGAACGCAAACCAAACAGATGCATAATCAGGCGGGTTATACTATTAAGTAACCAGACCAGTGGTGCCATGATTTTTTGCAGTGGCTTAAGCAGAAAGCTGCTGGGAAATGCCACTCGTTCAGGATAGAGTGCCGCAATGGTTTTTGGCAAAACTTCTGCAAACACCAGAATAATAAAAGTCAGAATACCGGTGGCAATGGCGACACCCAGGTCGCCATAGAGGCGGATACCAATAACGGTAGCCAGAGAAGAGGCCAGAATATTAACCAGATTGTTGCCAATTAAAACCAGGCTAATTAAACGGTCTGGGCGCTGTAGTAGTTTTTCTACACGTCGCGCCTGACGGTTACCTTTGCTGGCAAGGTGGCGAAGCCGGTAGCGGTTCAGCGTCATCATTCCCGTTTCCGAGGCTGAGAAATAGGCTGAAATCAGCACCATGATAATCAAAATGATAATTAGGGTACCGGTTGATACGTCGTCCACCGATAAATATCCTCAGTTATGATGAGTTACACGATTAGTTTATAAACAGCACTGATGAAAAGCTGTTAATGAGCCAAAAGTTCCTGAATCAGTCGACTGCCAAAATATCCCATGGTCAGTAAAAATGCACCGCTCAGGCTAAACCATACTACTTTACGACCGCGCCAGCCTTTACTGTAGTGGCCCCAGAGTAGCACCAGATAAACCAGCCATGCCAGGGTTGACAGCGTGGTTTTATGTACATTCTCCCGGCCAAGCAGGTTATCCAGATAAAGTACGCCGCTCAGTAAAGTAAGAGTCAGCAGAATAACGCCAACCTGAGTAATATGAAAACATTTGCGTTCAATAGACAACAGTGGTGGCATATCCGGGCTGAAGGAGAGTTTTTTATTCTTCAGTCGATAATCAATCCAGGCGATTTGAATAGCATAAAGCGCCGCAATAATCAGCGTAGCATAAGAGAACAGTGCTAAGACAATATGCACCAGTAGCGTTGGGCTATCTTCCAGATGGGTAATAAATTCCCAGGGAGTAAAACTGGCCAGCGCCAGATTGATGATGGCAAAACTGTAAACAATGGGAAGCAGTATCCAACCGCGATCTTTAGAAGCCACAAATGTCATGATGGCGCTGATCAACAGGCTGGTGCCTGAAGCGATATTAAGTAAACTCAGATTTTGGCCATAGTCGACATCAAAAATACGCTGTTGAAGAGCGATTCCGTGGAAAAAGATCGCAATAATGGCCGATATCAGCGTCCAGCGACGATGAATGCCTTTTTTTCTTAACAGACTGGGGATAATCAACCCAAGGCTAGTCAGATATGCGATCAGTGATAATATGGCGAAAACAGGCATAATCATTAATGTTTGCATAAACCATGGAAAAAAGTGTAACCAGTATAACGTTAGTGGCGATTCCCTCCAATCAATTCTCAATAAGTATCGGTAACTGACCTGAGTATTGTTCGTGTTATACTTGCTAAAATTTTATTTTACCGCTGTCGCGGATTACCATCATGTTGGGCATAAGACGATGTTTGAAAACTTAACCGATAGATTATCGCGCACGCTGCGCAACATCAGTGGTCGTGGGCGACTGACTGAAGAAAATATTAAAGACACATTGCGTGAAGTCCGTATGGCGCTGTTAGAGGCGGATGTCGCCTTACCGGTGGTTCGCGATTTCATTAATAAAGTAAAAGAGAGCGCTGTCGGGCAGGAAGTTAATAAGAGCCTGACCCCAGGGCAAGAGTTCGTCAAAATAGTTCGTAACGAACTGGTTGCTGCGATGGGGGAGGAAAATAATAGCCTTAACCTGGCCGCTCAACCACCGGCAGTCATCTTGATGGCGGGTTTGCAGGGGGCAGGTAAAACCACCAGCGTCGCCAAACTGGCCAAGTTCCTGAAAGAAAAACAGAAGAAAAAAGTACTGGTAGTTTCTGCCGACGTCTATCGTCCGGCGGCAATCCGTCAGTTAGAAACCTTGTCGGAAGCTATCAGCGTTGATTTTTTCCCGTCTGATGCTCAGGAAAAACCGGTTGATATCGTTAACAATGCTTTAAAACAGGCTAAACTCAAATTCTATGACGTTCTGATTGTCGATACCGCCGGGCGCTTACACGTAGATGAAGCGATGATGGACGAAATCAAACAGGTTCATGCCGCTATTAATCCGGTAGAAACGCTGTTTGTGGTGGATGCCATGACCGGTCAGGATGCGGCAAATACGGCGAAAGCTTTTAATGAAGCGCTGCCGTTAACCGGTGTGGTACTGACCAAGGTAGATGGTGATGCACGTGGTGGTGCGGCGCTTTCTATTCGTCATATTACTGGTAAGCCGATTAAGTTCCTGGGTATTGGTGAGAAGACCGAGGCGCTGGAGCCTTTCCATCCGGATCGCGTCGCATCGCGTATTCTTGGCATGGGCGATATGCTCTCCCTGATCGAAGATCTTGAGAGTAAAGTTGACCGTGAACAAGCGGAAAAGCTGGCGAATAAACTGAAGAAAGGTGATGGTTTTGATCTGACCGATTTCCTTGACCAGCTTAAGCAAATGCGCAATATGGGCGGAATGGCCAGCATGATGAGCAAACTGCCAGGCGCAGGCCAGATCCCGGATAACGTCAAAGCGCAGATGGATGATAAATTGTTGGTGCGCATGGAGGCGATCATTAACTCCATGACACTAAAAGAACGCGCCAGTCCGGAAATCATCAAAGGTTCGCGTAAGCGTCGTATTGCCGTGGGCTCAGGTATGCAAGTGCAGGACGTTAACCGCCTGCTAAAGCAATTTGATGATATGCAGCGCATGATGAAAAAGATGAAAAAAGGTGGATTAGCCAAAATGATGCGCGGTATGAAAGGTATGATGCCACCGGGCATGATGCGTTAATTGAGCATATTGTATTGATAGTTCCATGGGGGAGATGAGATAAATGGCGTGTTTAGCTGTGATAGCCACTAATCTGGCTCAGTTTCCCCCAATGGAAAAAAAGATTGCTGAATATATACTGGAAAACCCCAAAAAAATAAAAGAGTTGTCATCTCAGGAACTGGCGACAATTTTAAGTATCAGTCAGTCAGGGGTGGTCAAATTCACTCAAAAACTGGGTTTTAAAGGCTATAGCGCGTTTAAACTGGCCATTAGCGAAGAGTTAGGGCGCAGTGAGGTAGTCGCCAGCAAATCGGCATTGCATTTGCACAATGAAATTACCGGGGATGATACCCTGCTTGAAATTGCCGGTAAGTTACTGTTAGAAAAGCAAAGCGCGCTGCATGAAACCATGAATGCTTTGCAACCACAGATATTTGAGCAAGTGGTTGAGCAGATTTTCAATGCCAAAAAAGTACATATTACCGGCGTTGGTGGTTCGGCGTTAATTGCGAAAGATCTTACCTATAAATTATTAAAAATTGGTATTCCCGCCTTTTCTGAAATGGACAGTCATGTTCAGCTAACGATTGCCCAAACCCTGGGACCGGATGATGTTCAAATCGCCGTTTCATATTCCGGAATGCGTCGTGAAGTGGTTCTGGCGGCAGAAGTTGCTAAAAAGCAGGGTGCTAAACTGGTGACAATTACCAGTTTAAAAAGCAATCCACTCAAAGATCTGGCAGATTATGTGCTTCATTCTGTAGCAGATGAAAGCCAGTGGCGCAGTTCTTCTATCTCTTCCCGTACCGCTCAAAATGCGATTACCGATCTGTTATTTATGGGATTGGTTCAACACAATCAGGAACATGCTAACGCACTGATTCAACAAAGCCGTGAATTAGTGAATAAAATTAGTTTGTAATCATTTCTCCGCTTAATTCTTCTCTGGTTTAGCTATTGTTCAATATGCGATTTCTATCACATATTTTCGGTTCTATTTTTATCTCCGCAAAGGAATAATTTATTATTAATTTAATTTTATTTTTGGAATAAAAAATTCCATTCATGGTTAGTGATAGTAATAATCAGTTTACTGAGGTTCATATGAATATTGATTTAAGCTCCATGGTCACGGAAAGTCGCAATACGGCGAGTGAAGATATCGACCAGTTATCAACGCTGGAGATGTTGCGGGTGATAAACGACGAAGACAAAAAAGTCGCCTTAGCCGTTGAAAAGGAGTTACAACATATTGCGGATGCAGTAGACATTATTAGCACTGCTTTTACTCTGGGTGGTCGCTTAATTTACTGCGGTGCAGGAACCTCAGGGCGACTGGGTATTTTAGATGCCAGTGAATGCCCGCCAACCTATGGCACTAAACCTGAACAGGTTATTGGTCTGATTGCCGGTGGTCATCAGGCAATCTTTAAAGCGGTAGAAAACGCAGAAGACAGTCTGGAGCTAGGTATTGAGGATCTGAAAGCGATTGGCTTTAGTAATAAAGATGTGCTGGTTGGCATAGCCGCCAGCGGCAGAACACCTTACGTGATTGCTTCAATGGAGTACGCCAAATCACTGGGGGCTAACGTTATCAGTATCAGCTGCAATCCGAATAGCCCCATTGCTCAACAGGCAGATATTGCCATTACTCCAGTCGTTGGTGGTGAAGTGGTGACCGGCTCATCACGCATGAAAGCCGGAACGGCTCAAAAGCTGGTTTTAAATATGTTAACCACAGGTTCAATGATCAAAATAGGCAAAGTGTATGGCAACCTGATGGTGGATGTGGAAGCGACCAATGCGAAGCTGGTGGAAAGACAAAAAAACATCGTTATGCAGGCAACCGGCTGTAGTCGGGAAGAGGCGGAGCAAGCGTTATCGCAATGTCAGCGCCACTGCAAAACGGCCATTGTGATGGTATTAACCGGTATGAGTGCGGAGCAGGCTAAACAGGCTTTATCCGCCAGTCATGGATTTATTCGTGCGGCAATCGCCTCTAAATAACCAGCGCGGAAATGAGAAAAAGATATGGCTAAAATTACCAGAGAAATGATTGAAGATATCGTTGTCGCAATCGGCGGACAGGAAAATATCCTGAAAAGCGGCAATTGCATGACAAGATTGCGACTAACACTGAAAGATAATCAGGTGGTTGATAAAAATCGCCTCAAAGTCATTCCTGGCGTAATGGGGGTGGTAGAGAGCGATAATCAACTGCAAATTATTGTAGGGCCGGGAAAAGCACAGGCAGCGGCAGAGCTGGTTAATGCTCTCCTGTCAGAACAGCCGGAAAAGGTGGTTAAACCTGCTGGTGAAACGCAACTAAAAAATATTGCCTCTTCGAAAAAGAAAGAGATGAAGTCTAAGCAGAATAGTGCGATTCACCATTTTTTAACTAAGTTTGCCACTATCTTTACGCCACTGATCCCCGGGTTTATTGCTGCTGGCCTGTTATTGGGGTTCGCAACGCTAATAGAACAATCTTACGTTCAGAGTGGTCAGGAAGTGAGTGGTTACCTGCTGCATGTGATCGCTTATATGAAGCTGTTCAGCAAAGGTCTGTTTGCTTTTCTGAGCATTATGATTGGCTATAACGCCCAGCAGGCTTTTGGTGGCTCAGGAGTAAATGGTGCCATTATTGCTTCTCTGTTTATTCTGGGATATGACCCGAATGCCACTGCCGGAATCTATTCCGGTATGGATAACTTCTTTGGTCTGCATATTGTGCCAAAGGGCAATATTATTGGGGTACTGATTGCGACTATTGTGGGGGCTTATGTGGAACGAAGCGTCAGACGTTTTATTCCTGATAATTTGGATATGATCCTCACCTCAACCATCACTTTACTAGTTATGGGCGCGGTAACCTTCGTGGCGATTATGCCATTCGGTGGCGTTCTGTTTAGTGGTATGTCCTGGCTATTTCTGCATTTAAACGGTAATCCAATTGGTTGCGCGATTCTGGCCGGTCTGTTCCTGATATCCGTCATGTTTGGTATTCATCAGGGGTTTATTCCGGTCTATTTTGCCCTGATGGATGCCCAGGGTTTTAACTCGCTATTTCCTATTTTAGCCATGGCGGGCGCCGGGCAGGTGGGTGCTGCATTGGCACTGTATGTTAGATCAGATAAAACTTCATTATTACGTACTCAAATTCGCGGAGCGATTATTCCAGGTCTGCTGGGCGTGGGGGAACCGCTGATTTACGGTGTTACGCTGCCGCGGGTTAAGCCTTTTGTCACTGCCTGTATTGGTGGTGCTATCGGTGGCTTCTTTATCGGTTTGATTGCCTATATGGGGTTACCGGTTGGTTTAAATACGGTATTTGGACCATCCGGACTGGTAGCGATTCCTTTGATGACCTCTCATCATGGTATTTTCGCTGGCATTGGCGTGTATACCGCCGGTTTGTTGGTGTCTTATATCGGTGGTTTTGTCGTGACTTATTTCTTTGGCACTAAAGATATAGATTTATCGTGAGATATTTTTAGCAATAGAGAAGGGCACCTTTTGGTGCCCTTCGTTCTTGTAATAAATGAAATTTTCTGATTATAACCGGATAATCAGCTCTGCCAGCAAAGCAGAACGCGGAGCCATATCAGCAATATTAATATGCTCATATTCTGCATGTGGTCCTGCACCGGTCGAACCCAATCCATCCAGCGTTGGAATACCCATTGCGGCGGTAAAGTTACCGTCGCTACCCCCACCAACGGCGGCATCGGTTATTTCAAAACTCAGGGCTCTGGCGGCATCTTGTGCTTTCGCCATGAGTCCGGACGAGGCTGCATTACGTTCCATTGGTGGGCGAACCATTCCGCCGGTTACCGTCAGTTTAATTCCATCAAGTTTGGCAACTGAACCATATATCGCCTGATGAATACGCTCGGCTTCATCCAGTCGGGTGACTCGTACGTCTATACTTAAATTAGCTTCTTCTGCGACGACGTTAATCTTGCTGCCGCCGCTGACGATTCCAACGTTAACCGTAGTGCCATTTTGTGGGGCATTAAGTGAGTGCAGATACTGAATCTGGTAGGACATTTCCTGAATGGCGCTGATACCGTCTTCCGGGTTGTTACCCGCATGAGCTGCTCGTCCTTTGATATGAACATAAAAACGGCCGGTACCTTTACGGCCGGTTTTTAACGCACCGCTGGCGGTAGTAGGTTCAGCAACCAACACTTGTTGATAGTGCTTCGCCTGCTCTTCAATAATCGGGCGGGAACTTGGGCTACCCAGCTCTTCATCGGCATTGCACAGAAAACGAATGTGACGATCCCCAAGCAGATTTAATTCTTTTAATGCTTTAACTGCCCAGATTGCCTGAACCAGTCCACCTTTCATATCCAATACCCCAGGGCCGAACAGCTTGCCATCTTCCTGACGTAAGCTCAGACGACCAATGTCCCAGACGGTATCAAAATGCCCCAGAATTAGGGTGTGTTGTGAACCATGGCCAATATCAAATGCCAGATGGTCACCGTATTCAGTTTGAGGAAACACTTCGGCTTTTGCCCCTAAATGTTCCATAAACAGTTTTTGCAGAACCTGACCGCAGGCATCGACTGCGGCTTTATCATGAGAAGGGGATTCGGCTTTAGCTAATAACTCAAGATCGGCCAGGATGTGACTCTGATGTTGAGTCAAATAAGAGGAAATTGCTGACATAGTTATAACCTTATTTTTAGCAAGGAACCCGAGTATAACGTTTCTGATAAGGGAAAAGAAAATCGAACAAACACGCTTTTGATTTAGATCTAATACTTGTTTTACATATGTCCTGCTTTCTTGCATTGTTACTTTTCCCTGCGGCTTGTTAGCCTGATGATTCAGTGGGTTATGGTTTATCAGCGATATATTAATTATCCTGATAATAAATAGTAACAGCTCGATTTATCAGGCGTTAATCGTGTCTCTTTATGATTTGATTATTAAGAATGTACATCTCAAAGATCCAATTAATAAAACAGATGGCCTGATGGATATCGGAATAGCCGATGGAAAAATAGCGGTAACACAAGCTGATATTCCTATTATTCAGGCTAAAAAAGTTACTGATTTAACCGAATATACTGCAATCCCGGGCATAATCGACCCCCATACTCATGTTAGTGAGTTTTGGGGAAGTAACAACGGTCAGACTATGCTAGCTAAAGCGGAGGATACCATGCTGGATATAGAGAGCCGAACGCCTATCGCCACTATCGTAGGTGGAAATATGGTGATGTACAAAGGGCTGGTGTGCGGGCAGGGTTCAACGATTATCTGTACCAGACAAGGAGAAGCGTCGTTGAAAAAACGGGGAATCAAAACCTGCGTGGCCGATCCTTCTCAAAAACCCTTGGCCATGAGCACGACCCGTTAATTCGGGCTAAATTTTTTATATCTTATCGTTACCATCAAATTAAACTGGCCCGAAATGCTTTATTCCGACATGGCCAATTGATTTATGTGGTAAGTTACCCCTGTTTATTGAGTGATACCGTCTCTGTTCCAGCCACTTTTGGAATTGAATCACTAATATCAGGCGCTTTAGGTTGCTTTTTGCGCCAAAATGAGTAAAATTTTCGGGCTTTTTATATTGCACCAGACCCCGTTCCTCGATGGGGTCTGTGTGTTTTATTAACTAAAGAGGATGTTATGGTAACAATTCGTTTAGCTCGTGGCGGCGCTAAAAAGCGTCCGTTTTATCAAGTTGTTGTGACCGACAGTCGTAATGCACGTGACGGTCGCTTCATCGAACGCGTAGGCTTCTTCAACCCGGTTGCAACCGGTCAGGCAGAACGTCTGCGTTTAGATCTGGACCGTATCAATCATTGGACTGGTCTGGGTGCAACCGTTTCTGATCGCGTAGCTTCGCTGATCAAAGACGCAAACAAAGCAGCATAATTTGTCTGGGTGTCAACAAATGAGCAAGCTACTAAATCCGGTCGTTCTCGGGAAACTGGGTTCTACATATGGCATCCGGGGTTGGCTCAGAGTGTTCTCATCCACCGAGCAGTCTGAAAGCATTTTTGATTATCAGCCGTGGTATATCCAGCGGGCTGGTGAATGGCGGGTTATCGAGCTGGAAAGCTGGAAACGCCACAATCAGGATTTGATCATCAAGCTGAAAGGCGTTGACGATCGTGAAGTTGCCAACAGTTTAACCAACTGCGAAATTGCCGTTGAAGCTGGGCAACTGCCGCCACTGGAAGAGGGGGATTACTACTGGAAAGACCTTATGGGTTGTCAGGTAGTAACAACTTCAGGTTATGAGCTGGGTAAAGTCACTGACATGATGGAAACCGGTTCTAATGACGTTTTAGTGGTCAGAGCAAATCTGAAAGATGCTTTTGGTGCCAAGGAGCGTTTAATTCCGTTCCTGGATGGACAAGTTATCAAAAAAATCGATCTCACTGCTCAATTAATTGAAGTTGATTGGGATCCTGGTTTCTAACTCCGTATTTGACGCGTTGAGCGTCTGGCGGTAGTAGCAAATGGAACGTTAAGTATGTGGATTGGTGTAATTAGCCTGTTCCCCGAAATGTTCCGCGCGATTACCGATTATGGGGTAACCGGCCGAGCAGTAAAAAATGGCCTGCTGAGTGTAACCTGCTGGAGTCCACGTGACTTCACGCACGATCGGCATCGCACTGTGGACGACCGGCCTTATGGCGGTGGTCCGGGGATGTTGATGATGGTTCAGCCCTTACGGGATGCAATACACACGGCAAAAGCAGCGGCAGGCGAAGGGGCGAAAGTTATTTATCTTTCCCCACAGGGACGCAAACTGGACCAACAGGGTGTTTGCGAACTGGCAACCAATCAGAAGCTGATTTTGATTTGTGGCCGGTATGAAGGGGTGGATGAGCGCGTAATACAAACCGAAGTCGATGAAGAATGGTCTATCGGTGATTACGTACTCAGTGGCGGCGAGCTTCCCGCGATGACATTGATTGATTCGGTTTCCCGATTTATACCGGGAGTACTGGGGCATCAAATGTCAGCAGAAGAGGACTCGTTTGCCGACGGTTTGTTGGACTGTCCGCACTATACCCGACCTGAGGTGTTAGATGGTATGGAAGTACCGGCAGTATTACTATCGGGCAACCATGAACATATTCGTCTTTGGCGCATGAAACAGTCGCTGGGTCGAACCTGGCTTAGAAGACCTGAGCTTCTAAAAAGCCTAGCTCTGACTGATGAGCAAGCAATGCTGTTAAAACAGTTCCAACAGGAACACCAACAGCAAGACTAATAAGGGAAGGATAATCGTTCCCGCAGTTTCAGTTTACCTAGGGTAAGAGAGATATTATGAGCAACATTATTAAGCAAATTGAACAAGAACAGATGAAAAAGGACGTACCTGCATTCCGTCCGGGTGATTCCGTGGAAGTTAAGGTATGGGTCGTTGAAGGTAGTAAGAAACGTCTGCAGGCATTCGAGGGCGTGGTTATCGCTATTCGTAACCGCGGTCTGCATTCTGCGTTCACTGTTCGTAAGATTTCCAACGGCGAAGGTGTAGAGCGAGTATTCCAGACTCACTCACCTGTCATTGACAGCATTGCTGTTAAACGTCGTGGTGCCGTTCGTCAGGCTAAACTGTACTATCTGCGTGAGCGTGCTGGTAAGTCTGCTCGTATCAAAGAGCGTCTTGGTAGTAAAGCTTAAGCAACATCCAAAAGCTATTAGTTATATGCAGGGCTTAACAGTGTTAAGCCCTTTTTTATATCTGATTACTCTAAATCAGACCCAACCCTTGCTACGAAACTCTTTCAGTACGCTAACAAAGGTTGTCATCTCTTCCGGTGTACCCAGCGTCAGACGATTCCAGCCTTTAGCGGGTGGAAATTCACGACCAACGAACACATGGTACTCTTTCATTCTGTCCTGATAGGTTTTTACTTCCCCCGGTACTTTGTGGAAGATAAAGTTAGCCTGTGATGGCAAATATTCCAGACCCAGTTCATTCAGCGCATTGGTAACAATCTTACGTGCGGTTTCTACGGAAGTTTTACTGATAGTCAGGAAGGTTTTATCTTCCAGAGAGGCAAGCGCTGCAACCGCACCGGCTGCATTGGTATTATCCAGAGAAATAAAGTCTTCAACCTGAGCGATAATCTCTTCATGGGCAACGGCGTAACCAATACGCAGGCCCGCTAACGCATAGATTTTAGAGAAAGTACGGGTTACTACTACATTTTTATGCTGCTTTAAAATTAGCTCAATGCCGCTGTGAAAACGCGGGTCGGTGACAAATTCAGCATAGGCTTCATCCAGCAGGAACAGCGTGCGTTCTGATGCTTTAATCCAGGGATCAATCTGGTCAGCGGGTGTGATGGTCGCCGTTGGATTATTTGGATTACACAGATACACAATGGATAAGCCAGGGAATTCATCGGCAGCCTTTTTCATTGCGTTAATATCAAATGCCAGCTTATCGTTCAGTGACACTTTAATAACCGTAACGCCAAGGGCTTTGGCATACAGTTCGGCATAGTTGAAGGTTGGATCGGGCACGATAACCTGAACCTTCTGACCGGCTTTTTGGGCCTGATAAATAGCCATTTGAACCACAGCCTGAATGGATTCTGATGAGCCGTTACCTAATGAGATATTTTTTGATTGTAGTTTGTGGCTTTCCGCTATTTTTTCAATTAACTGTTCTCTGGCGGCATCTGGATAGCGAAAGGCTTGAGGCAGGGCGTTAACCACCGCTTGCTGCGCCTTAGGAGACATGCCCAGCGAGTTTTCATTAAAGTTAAGCAATAATGGTTGCTCTTTGGTTGGTGTTGGTAAAACTTTTGCAGCAGTGGCAGTCTGATGATCCTGACTGGCTCTGGCAACTCCGGTGGCCAGATTGCCAAAGGTTAATCCACCCAGCAGTAATCCTGATGATTTTAATAGCGTACGTCTGTCCATAATTTTCTCTCTTATAATGAATATTTATTCAATAAATATGGGTTATCTGCAATAACCTAGCGAGTTTTATGAATATTGTAAATATCAGGAAATAAATTTACTGTGAGAAAAGAAGAGAGGATAGATCAGAAGATAATTGAAAGAAGTAATAAGTTAATCGCTATACATTGTTCGCATAGCGATTAACTGAAGGAATAATGAATGCGATTAGCCTTTGATATCGTTAGCTTCGATAATCTTTTTGACTTTATCTGCCTGAGACGCCAGATTTAACTGCCGATAAGCATTTTCCATTAACGGTAATGCATTGCGCGTTGCTTCAGAATCAGGATAATCACGCAGCATTTGCTCAACACGGTTAACTACTGCAACAAAAGCGCCGCGCTTAGTGTAATATTGCGCAACGGAAAGCTCGTAATTAGCCAGACGGTTGTGCAACGCGACTAAGCGTTTTTGAGCATCAGCTGCATAGGCGCTTTGTGGGTAGTTTTGCACCAACTGAGTAAAGTCGCGGAATGCGGCACGAGCATGTTGCGGATCGCGATCCGAACGGTCAATACCAAAGAAATCTTGTACGGTATTACCGTCGAACGCCATATCGGTTAAACCGCGCATATACATAACATAATCAATGTTAGGGTGTGTTGGGTTTAAACGGGCGAAGCGATCGATAGTGGCCTGTGCCATTGGTAGCTCATCTGCTTTATAATAAGCGTAGATCAGATCCAGTTGCACTTGCTGTGAATAAGGGCCAAATGGATAGCGGTTATCAAGCGCTTCCAGTTCAGTGATGGCGCCCCGGAAGTTGCCGCTTTGTAGTTTTTCTTGCGCGGTTGCATACATTTCCGATGGCGGATTATCGGGGACAGTGTCCGATGAGCAACCTGCCAACGTCAGGCTCAATATGGCAGAGGCCACTAAATATTTCATACGCATCATGACGTTTTGCTTATCCTCAGAGTGTTGTTCTGGAAGCTATCCATTCAGCTTCCGGTGAGTACCAGTTACAATAGCACATTATTTTAAACGGCATTGCCGCGAAAACCCAACTTAAAACTTAAGAAGTTATTTTATGTCACAGCAAGTACAACTCACAGCAACAGTTGCCGAGTCACAACTCGGACAACGATTAGATCAGGCTTTGGCCGAATTGTTCCCTGATTATTCACGTTCTCGCATAAAAGAATGGATTTTGGAAGAGCGTGTATCAGTAAACGGTCAAATAATCGTCAAACCTAAAGAAAAAGTTTTGGGTGGTGAGTGTATCGCAATTGATGCGCTGATCGAAGAAGAAGTACGTTGGGAATCGCAAGATATTGCATTAAACATTGTTTATGAAGATGACGACATTATCGTTATCAATAAACCAAGGGATTTTGTGGTACATCCGGGGGCCGGTAATCCTGATGGTACGGTGTTAAATGCTTTGTTACATCATTATCCGCAAATTGCTGATGTACCTCGAGCAGGCATTGTTCATCGTCTGGATAAAGACACAACCGGCCTGATGGTGGTGGCAAAAACGGTACCGGCCCAGACCCGGTTGGTGGAAGCGTTGCAGGCCAGAGAAATTACCCGTGAATATGAAGCCGTGGCGATTGGAACTATGGCCGGTGGCGGTACCGTTGATGCAGCGATTGCGCGCCACCCAACCAAGCGTACCCATATGTCAGTTTATCCAATGGGTAAACCTGCGGTGACTCACTATCGCATTATGGAGCACTTCCGTGCTCATACTCGCCTGCGTTTGCGTCTGGAAACGGGCCGAACTCACCAGATCCGTGTGCATATGGCACATATTACTCACCCACTGGTGGGAGATCCGTTATATGGTGGTCGTCCTCGTCCGCCTAAAGGTGCATCCGAAGCTTTTATACAGCAATTACGATCTTTTGACCGCCAGGCGCTGCACGCTATTATGTTACGTCTACATCACCCAATTACCGGTGAACTGATGGAATGGCATGCTCCATTACCTGAGGATATGGTACAACTGATAGCAGCACTACGCGCCGATACTGAACTTTTTAAAGATGAGCTGAACTGGTAATGATCCCACTAATAACGCCGGAATGGATAGTACCTGCGGGAGTTAAAGCTGTTAACACTACGCGTAATGGGGGTGTTAGTCAGGCTCCTTATAATACGTTGAATCTGGGAAACCATGTTGGCGATGAACCAACTGCGGTGCTACAGAATCGTCAACGCTTGGAACAGCAGCTAAACATTTCCGGCGATATTACCTGGCTTGAACAAGTTCATGGTGTTGAAGTTTTAACTCTGACGCAAAATACACCGTTATCTTTGCGCGCAGATGCCAGCTATACCCGCACGCCGGGTAAAGTTTGCGCCATCATGACCGCCGATTGTCTTCCGGTACTATTTTGCTCGGTAAAAGGCGATGAAGTGGCGGCGGCGCATGCGGGCTGGCGAGGTCTTCAGGCGGGAATTCTTGAGCGAACGGTTGAAAACTTTATGGCCGCACCAGATAACATGGTTGCCTGGTTAGGGCCGGCAATCGGCCCAACGCAGTTTGAAGTTGGGCCGGAAGTTCGTGATGCTTTTATGGCGGTAAATCCAATCGCCGATAGCGCATTCACCTCCAGAGCCGATAAGTATCTGGCTGATATCTACCAACTGGCTCGTCAGCGCCTTCAATCGCTGGGTATACAAAAAATTTATGGTGGGAATTACTGTACAGTTAGCCAACCTGAACTCTTTTTTTCATACCGGCGTGAAAGGGATACCGGCAGAATGGTCAGTCTGATTTGGTTTGATTAATCTATTGATATTAAATCGTTTATTTATTCTTTGAATTCATCTCAATAATTTATATTGACTTTGGTCTTGAAAAACGCTTTTGCACCCTTATCTATATGGCATAGCAACATATATTGTTGATCTGTTTTTGGAGGTGTTATGCGTCTGGATCGTCTTACCAGCAAATTTCAACTCGCTCTGGCCGATGCTCAATCATTAGCGTTAGGGCGTGATAATCAATTTATAGAACCTGTTCATATGATGAGCGCATTGCTCAGTCAGGATGGCGGGAGCATTCGTCCATTATTAACTTCTGCCGGTGTTGATGTTAACCGCCTGCGTCGCGATCTGGATGATGCATTAAGTCGTGCTCCACAGGTTGAGGGGGCCGGTGGTGATGTTCAGCCATCCAATGAACTGGTTCGTATTCTGAACCTGTGTGACAAACTGGCTCAAAAGCGTAACGATAAATTTATCTCTTCTGAACTGTTTATTCTTGCCGCTTTGCAAGAGCGCGGTCAGTTAAGCGATCTGCTGAAAAAAGCCGGAGCGACCAGCGAAAGGCTCACTCAGGCGGTTGATCAATTAAGAGGGGGTGAAAGCGTGGATGATGCGAGTGCAGAAGATCAACGTCAGGCATTGAAGAAATATACCATCGACCTGACGGAGCGGGCAGAGCAAGGCAAACTGGATCCGGTGATCGGTCGTGATGAAGAGATACGCCGTACCATTCAGGTATTACAGCGTCGTACTAAAAATAACCCGGTGCTAATCGGTGAACCGGGTGTCGGTAAAACCGCTATTGTAGAAGGTTTAGCTCAGCGTATTGTGAATGGCGAAGTGCCTGAAGGGCTGAAGAACAAGCGTGTACTTTCGTTAGATATGGGGGCCTTGATCGCCGGTGCAAAATATCGCGGTGAATTTGAAGAACGTTTAAAAGGCGTATTAAGCGATCTGGCGAAACAGGAAGGTAGTGTCATTCTGTTTATCGATGAATTGCATACTATGGTTGGCGCCGGTAAAGGTGATGGCGCGATGGATGCCGGTAACATGCTCAAACCAGCGCTGGCTCGCGGTGAATTACACTGCGTTGGTGCAACAACGTTGGATGAATACCGCCAGTATATTGAGAAAGATGCGGCATTAGAGCGTCGTTTCCAGAAGGTTTATGTTGCGGAACCAACCGTTGAAGATACTATCGCTATCCTGCGTGGTTTAAAAGAACGTTATGAACTGCACCACCATGTGCAAATTACTGACCCGGCGATTGTTGCAGCGGCTACGTTATCGCACCGCTATGTATCCGACCGTCAGTTACCGGATAAGGCGATTGACCTGATTGATGAGGCCGCATCCAGTATTCGGATGCAGATGGACTCTAAACCAGAATCACTAGACCGTCTGGACCGCCGTATTATTCAGTTAAAGCTGGAACAACAGGCACTGATGAAAGAGTCTGATGAAGCCAGTAAGAAGCGTCTTGAAATGCTGAACGAAGAGTTAGAGCAGAAAGAGCGTGAATACTCTGAACTGGAAGAAGAGTGGAAAGCGGAAAAAGCTGCGGTATCCGGCACTCAGACCATTAAGTCCGATCTGGAACAGGCCAGAACATCTCTGGAACAGGCGCGTCGTGTAGGCGATTTGGCAAGAATGTCCGAGTTGCAATATGGCACTATTCCGGGGTTGGAAAAACAGTTAGTGCTGGCAGAAAGCTCCGAAGGCAAAACCATGAAGCTGCTGCGTAATAAAGTGACTGATGCCGAAATTGCTGAAGTACTGGCTAAAGCGACGGGTATTCCGGTCGACCGTATGCTGGAAGGTGAGCGTGACAAACTGCTACGCATGGAAAAACAGCTGCATCAGCGCGTGATTGGTCAAAATGAAGCGGTTGAAGCGGTATCGAATGCGATTCGTCGTAGTCGCGCGGGTTTATCCGATCCGAATAAACCTATTGGTTCATTCCTGTTTCTGGGGCCAACCGGGGTAGGTAAAACCGAACTGGCAAAAGCACTGGCTAATTTTATGTTCGACAGTGACGATGCCATGGTACGTATCGATATGTCCGAGTTTATGGAGAAACATAGCGTTTCTCGTTTAGTGGGTGCACCTCCGGGCTATGTTGGCTACGAAGAGGGGGGGTATCTGACCGAAGCGGTTCGCCGCCGTCCATATTCGGTTATCTTGCTGGATGAAGTAGAAAAAGCCCACCCGGATGTATTTAATATCCTGCTACAGGTGCTGGATGACGGGCGTTTAACCGATGGTCAGGGACGTACTGTCGATTTTCGTAATACCGTTGTCATTATGACGTCCAACCTGGGTTCAGATATGATCCAGGAGCATTTTGGTCAACTGGATTATGGTGAAATGAAAGAGTTGGTGATGAGTATGGTTGGCCATCACTTCCGTCCGGAATTTATCAACCGTATTGATGAAACGGTAGTATTCCATCCTTTGGGTGAGAGCATGATTAAATCCATTGCTCGTATTCAGTTGGAGCGTTTGTATCAACGTCTGGACGATCGCGGTTATACCATCAGCATGTCTGAGGCCGCTTTGGATCTGCTGGCTAAAGAGGGATACGATCCTGTTTATGGAGCACGTCCATTGAAACGGGCTATTCAACAGGAAATTGAGAACCCGCTGGCACAGCAAATTCTTTCCGGTCAGCTGTTACCTGGTGTACCGGTAGTGTTAGATGTTGAAGGTGATAAGATTGTTGCTAAACAATAATTGATTATCAATTGAAAAGAGGGTGGCTATTGTCACCCTTTTTTTGTCTGTTGATCTGCTACAACAAGAGAAAAATAATTAATTTTCCGTTTTGTCCTTTTTCAATGTTTCCCAGCTAAGACCAAAACGGGAGAGGTACTTTCTTAATCTGTCGGCATCATTTGGGTTCTGTTTTTGCTGGCGGGAAATGGCAAACAGTTTTCTTCCTGCTTCTGACAGGCTGCTGCTGGTATGGCAAACCTCAATCACCGCTTGCAGTTGATACTGATCAAACAGATCAATTGGCTGGTCCAGTTCCGGTAACAAAATCGGCTTAGTGGTATACCCCCAACTTTCCTGTAAACGCTTTATTTCATCACTGACAATCTCATCGTTAATTCTTCCTGATTCGGCCAGCGTTGCCATACGGGTGATGGAAGCGCCCAGTTCACGGAAATTACCTGACCAAAGTGCCTCAGATGAGGTGGCAAAAGAGAGGTATTTGCGTCGCGATTCGACATTAAAACGCGTTTGTTCTCCCTGTTCACGAGCAAAACGCACCAGTTCATAGTCCAGATTGGGTTCAATATCTTCACTACGTTGAGCCAGACCGGGGAGTTTATAAGTCCATAAGTTAATGCGCGCATATAAATCTTCCCGGAATAAGCCTTCACTAACCTGCTTACGTAAGTCCCGATGAGTACCGGCAATCAGTTGAAAGTGGCTTTGTGTTTCTTTATCACTACCAAAAGGAAGAAATTTTTTCTCTTCAATGGCTTTCAACAACATTGCCTGTTCATCCAGCCCTAATTCTCCAATTTCATCTAAAAATAGCATTCCATTATCTGCGGCCCTGAGCAGACCTGGCCGATCGTTTTGGGCACCGGTAAAAGAACCCTTGACATGACCAAACAGTGTTGACATCGCGCTGTCACCCCGAAGCGTGGCGCAGTTTACTTCAACAAAACGGCCACTGATTTGGTGCCGTTCTGACTTAAGCTCATAGATTCGCCGGGCAAGGAACGATTTCCCTGCTCCTGTCGGCCCCACCATTAATATTGGTGCGGTGGAACGAATTGCGACGCGCTCAATCTCTTCAATCAAACGGTTAAAGGTGGCGTTACGCGTTGCAATACCGGCTTTTAAATAAGAGACCGAGTTTTCACTGATTTGCTGAAAGCGAGTGGAAATCTGATCGTAACGGCTTAAATCTAAATCGATAATGGCATAATTACCCGCGGGATTGCCGGGTTGTTCATCACTCTTATTGTGTCTGTCGGGCATCGTTTGAATTAACTTACCCGGAAGATAACGCGCTTCTGTCAGCAAAAACCAACAGATTTGTACGATGTGGGTACCCGTGGTGATATGAACCAGATACTCTTCGTTCTCAGGATCAAAAGGGTAGTGCTCAGAAAAGTCTAATAGCTTGGTATAAACCTCTTCAATATCCCAGGGATCGTTTAACGTAATGGTATTGAGCTTAACTTCAGTTTGTGGCGAAACCAGATGGATATCCTGAACAAGCTGTTCAGCCATTCCCCGATCTCTTGCTGAGTGAATTAATTCTAACCGATCAATATGTAAATCAGGTTGCTGGCACATTCCTACGGTTGGACGCCATTTATTCCAACGGTTTTCCCGTTTACCGCGTTTATCCAGAACGGTACCTAATACACCAATCGCAACCCGCTTCATATCTTATCCCTAAATATAAATATTATCTGAAAGAATAAATTATCTTATATTTTTAATATTCGCCAGCACTAAAGTGTTCATGGTAATTTATATTTAAAACAATAAATTAAATTTATTTTTGATACTAAAGAAAAATTGGCAAGCCGATTGCAATATCTGACAGCAACACTGAAGTCATAAAGAATTAAGAAAGGAGAATGGCAATGCAAAAAGGATTACTAACAAATCGTAAAGCTTTACCTGTTGATCATCATCCGGTATCGGAGCAGATGAAAAAACGTATCCTGAATGAGCTGGAAGAGATAGAAAGAAAGTTTGATGTGAAAGTTTTGTATGCTTGTGAATCCGGAAGCAGGGGATGGGGATTCGCTTCAACAGATAGTGATTATGACGTTCGGTTTATCTATGTGCAAAAAGCAGAGTGGTATCTGACCGTTGAACCTGGCAGGGATGTGATAGAGCGTCCGTTAGATGATGAACTGGATATCAGCGGCTGGGAATTACGTAAGGCACTGGGTTTATTAAAAAAGGCGAACCCAACATTATTGGAGTGGCTGGATTCTCCCATAGTTTATCGGGAAGATAGCGATTTTATGGACAAATTTCGTAAGCTGGCTGTTGAACATTTCTCCAGTTTACGAGCCCGTTATCACTATTTATCGATGGCAAAAAAGAACTTTAGAGGCTATTTGCAGGGAGATAGGGTTCGACTGAAAAAGTATCTCTATGTATTACGACCACTGCTGGCGGTTAAGTGGATAGATGAAAGGGCAACTGTACCGCCCATGCCGTTTTCTCTGCTATTGGATATCGTTGAAGATAAAGCATTACTGAATGAAATCGATTATTTGTTGCAAGTTAAACGGGCAAATACCGAATCTCAATATGGCGAAAAGTTAGTACAAATACATAACTTCATCGAACAGGAACTGGAACGATATGCTTTGAGCCAGTTCAACACGAATAAAAATGAAGAACAGCTATCGGCATTAGCATTGGATCATTTACTAAAAGAATGCGTGATGTCCTGACCTCTAATTTGTTTAATCCAGGAGCCTTGAAGCGTTCTTCCGGGCTCTTTTTATTTTTAGTATTGCTGGCGTGAGAATTAATGAAATCATAAGAGCGGACAGGCTGGTGACGATAACGATATCCTTCATCTGGTGAATAAATGAACGATTGGCATTAATTTTAAAATTAACACTTGCCAGAAGATTTTGAGTCCCTATAATGCGCCTCCACTGACAGCAGATAACGTTGTCAGTCAGAGAGTAGAGTTAACGCTGAGGCGTTTTAATACTTGACTCTGAAACGGATTCGCGTAATATACGCAGCCCGTGCCGCGGGAAGCGCAGCTTTCTGTCGGCCATGCTCTTTAACAATTTATCAGACAATCTGTGTGGGCACTCACAAGACGGTATCTCACGTCACTGCACTTCGGTGTAGCGACAC
>NZ_JAJNAG010000003.1 GCF_021010575.1 Limnobaculum eriocheiris
AGGTGGAATGACCGTTTCGGATCACATCACTCGTTTCAGAACAGCGGGGACAAACTACATCAATCTTTGCCATCAATCATCCAAAGGGCGAAGAATACCACAACACTAAATATGCGTCACGACCCAAGATTGTATTGAATATTGTTTAACAAAGGTGGGCAGCATTCATGATTATCAACCGCTTTGGGATGCCGATCGCGTTAAGGTTGGTGGTAAAATATTTGCTATCATAGGAGACTTGAACGGCAGACCGGGCATTACACTTAAATGCCCTCCGGCACTGGCGGAACGTTTGCGTGATGAGCACCAGGATATTATTCCTGGTTACCATATGAATAAGGCGTTATGGAATACACTGTTTCTTACCGGAAAATTGGAAGAGATCCTGATAAAGGGTATGATTGATGTTTCCTATCAGGAAGTGAGCACTTTGTTACCTGCTCATGTAAAAAAGGCTATGGTGTCAGGGGAAAATCCCAAAGCAATAAAATAAGCCACCGGTTTCAAACCGCCGTGACTACTTTAATTACAGGTTTAGTTAATTTAAGCGATATTAGCGGGTGTTTTTAGTAAATAATTGTTTATTTGCTGCAGGGCGATATCTGAAATATTCTCGATATAATAAAGAGATATCGCGATTAATGACATCTTTGCGATTATATAATTAGCAATACATCAGGTGCACTTTGAGCTGAATAAGCATAAAATGGGGCGACACTCGTATGAGTATTTTATGTAACAGCTTAACACCTATAGTTACCCATCAATTATTACTGGAATGTAGTTCCATGAATGCTAGAAGCAGGCATAATCAGCCTCTCAGGGACATTCTTCTATGCAGCGTACTGATCTTATGGATAAGTGCCCTCGTTTTGTACGTCTCTGGTTATTTGGTCTTGGGTGTTATTTCATCAACGTTATCTATACTGTTTTTCTTTTGTTATTTAACTAATATAAGGACGAAAGTAATATCTATGTTTGGGAAAAAAACATCTAAATATGAGATGACAGGCACTCAATCACAATCGTTGACCAGTAACGTTTCAAGTACGGTTTCCAGCAGTGAATCAAAAGTCTACTCAGATACTATTGACGTGCGCAATCGTTGCACGATTATCGCCAGAAATGCCTCGTTTGTTGGTGACATTGAAGACAGCGGCGATATCCAAATCTACGGCAAAATCATTGGCAATATCAATATTACCGAAGGCTCTATCCGCATCATGAATACCGGATATGTCAAAGGTCAACTGAATGCGCCAGAAATCATTATTGATGGGCAGGTTCACGGTAGCTGTTATGCTGAGAATATTGATATTCTTGAACACGGTATGTTACGCGGCACCAGCTGTTGCGAAAATATTGCCATTAAACGCGGTGGTGTTTTTGTTGGTCAGTCTGAAGAGTGGACACCAAAAGAAGTCCCATTCACTCGCGTGACTAAAGATGTGATTGAAGAGCTGGAAGTTCAGGATGAGTTAATCATCACATCAGACGATGATACAAACGAGAAATTATAATAAGTTATATTCTGGATGGGGCATAAACATTCTGTCCTGATAACGTGATTTAACGTACAGATGTTGCTTTCTTCGGTAACTGGCAAATAGCAGCAAAATAACGATGAAGATTAAGCGGGTTGATGATATCAGTTCATCAACCCGTTTGTTTTTAGATCTATTACCAACGACCTGATGCACCGCCGCCGCCGGAACGACCACCACCACCACCGAATCCGCCGCCGCCAAAACCGCCACCCCGGCCACCGCCGAATCCGCCGCCACCAAATCCTCCACCACCACGACCACCGCCGCTGAGTAAGGCATTCATTAACAGTGGTGCAACCAGCGTACCGACAGCGCCCAGGCCAAACGACAGTAACAGTTCCAGCCAGACAATGGCATGATTAACGAGCAGTTGAAATAACAGTACGCCAATGGTTAGCGTCAGACCGGTAAAAAACATTTTCTTTAGTAGATTAAGTTTGCGAAACAGACTGGAGAATATAACCAGACCGGCTAACCACAAAATAGAGCGCCCTTCATCAAGCGGGGGGGCATCAGGTTGAGTATGCGCCTGTTGAGGAGAGGCTTCATTTTTGTGTTCAGGCGCTAACTGATAGATGATGGCTTCCACAGCCAACTCTATTCCCCGGTTATAGTCGTTTTGTTTAAAACTTGGAATAATAAGCCGGTTAATAATCTGGCTGGACTGAAGGTCAGTCAAATCGCCTTCCAGCCCGTAACCCACTTCAATTCGCACCGTTCGGTCAGACTTAGCCACCAGAAGTAAGATGCCATCATCGACGTTTTTCTTACCCAGTTGCCACTGGTCAAAAACTCGGGTGGCGAACTGTTCAATGGTTTCATCACCAGTAGTGTCAACAATCAGTACCGCAAGCTGATGGCCTGTGGTTTTCTCCAGACTTGCCGCTTGCTGTGTTAGGGTGCGAACGCTGTCCGCTGACAGCGTAGCCGTCAGGTCTGTTACCTGTTGCTGTAATGGCGGCACAGCAACCGGTGCCGCATTTGCCAGCAGTGACAGGAAAAACAGTCCAAACAGTACCAGACGGCGCATAACTATCTCCGATCGCTGCCTGAAGATGAGAAATCAACGCTGGGTGCCGTTGATATTTGCTCACTGTTTTCCGGCAGGAAGTTTTGCTTGGTTTTATATCCTAATAGTTTAGCGGTAATCAGCCCGGGAAAGCGGCGGATCTCCAGGTTGTAATCCTGAACCGCTTTAATATAGCGCTGACGGGCAACCGCGATACGGTTCTCGGTACCTTCCAGTTGAACCATCAGGTTAGAGAACATTTCATTGGCTTTCAGGTCAGGATAGCTCTCTCTGATAACCAGCAGGCGGGATAGCGCGCTACCCAGTTGTGCCTGTGACTGTTGGAAAGCACGCATGGCCTCTTCGCTGTCCGGTGCTGTCATATTCTGTTCTGTGGATCCAATTCTTGAACGCGCATCGGAAACTTGTTTAAACACATCAGCTTCGTGGGCGGCATAGCCTTTGGCGGTAGAGACCAGATTAGGGATCAGGTCAGCGCGACGTTGATATTGGTTTAAAACTTCAGACCAGCTTGCAGTCACATTTTCATCCTGAGTCTGGATTTCGTTGTAATTACATCCGGTTAACATCAGCGCCAGTAACGACATGGCCAGCCAGCGGAAATGGGAAGAAAACGACATAATTATTTATTCCTTAAATACCAAAAATAACACCCCTGTAAAGGCAGGCAATATACGACGATTATAAATGACTTTGAATACTATTATGCTTTTTAATGGTGGATGCAGGCAGGTACCTTTAAACAGAATCGTCCGGGAAAAGCGATAAATAAAAGGGGAAGCCGGTATAAGCTTCCCCTTCAGTGAAGAGATTAACCCTTTTCCAGAATTGGCTTCAGGAAGCGGGCGGTATGCGATTCGGCGCATTCTGCTACGGTTTCTGGCGTACCGGAAACCAGAATTTGACCTCCGCCACTACCCCCTTCCGGACCCAGATCGACGATCCAGTCGGCGGTCTTAATAACGTCCAGATTATGCTCGATGACCACAATAGTATTGCCCTGATCTCGTAGCTGATGGAGTACTGTCAGCAGTTGCTCAATGTCGGCGAAATGCAAACCGGTGGTGGGTTCATCTAAAATATACAGCGTTTGACCTGTTCCACGTTTGGAAAGCTCTTTTGCCAGTTTAACCCGTTGAGCCTCACCGCCGGACAGGGTCGTAGCGGACTGACCTAAACGAATATAGGAAAGACCAACGTCCATCAGCGTTTGTAGCTTACGTGACAAAGCAGGCACTACGTCAAAGAACTCTCTGGCATCTTCAACCGTCATCTCCAGCACTTCGTTGATGTTTTTGCCCTTATATTTTACTTCCAGAGTTTCGCGGTTATAGCGTTTACCTTTGCACTGATCGCAAGGAACATAAACATCCGGCAGGAAGTGCATTTCAACTTTGATTACCCCATCGCCCTGACAGGCCTCACAGCGGCCACCGCGAACGTTAAAACTGAAACGACCCGGGTTATAGCCACGGGCACGGGACTCAGGCACACCGGCAAACAGTTCACGAATCGGGGTAAAAATGCCGGTGTAGGTTGCCGGGTTAGAGCGAGGGGTACGTCCGATAGGGCTCTGGTCAATATCAATAACCTTATCAAAGTGCTCCAGACCGGTAATCTCTTTGTATGGCGCGACTTCATCACCGGTAGCCCCGTTAAGCTGACGTTGAGCAATGGGATACAGCGTATCGTTAATCAGCGTAGATTTTCCTGAGCCGGAAACACCGGTGATACAGGTAAACAGACCGACGGGAACCGTTAGCGTCACGTTTTTCAGGTTATTGCCTGTAGCGCCAATCACTTTTAGCACTTTACTGGCATCTGCCGCTACCCGTTGTTTAGGGATCTCAATTTTACGTTTACCCGACAGAAACTGACCGGTCAGCGACTCCGGAACCTTCATGATGTCTTCCATGGTGCCTTCTGCCACCACGTTACCGCCGTGAACGCCGGCACCAGGGCCGATATCAATGACATGGTCCGCTTCACGAATGGCATCTTCATCATGTTCAACTACGATCACGGTATTACCCAGATTTCGCAGATGAATCAGGGTATCCAACAGGCGCTGGTTATCGCGCTGGTGTAAACCGATAGAGGGTTCGTCCAGCACATACATGACCCCAACCAGACCAGCACCAATTTGGCTGGCAAGGCGGATCCGTTGAGCCTCACCGCCGGACAGGGTTTCTGCTGAGCGGGAGAGGGAAAGATAGTTCAAACCAACGTTAACTAAGAAGCTCAGACGTTCACCGATTTCTTTCAGAATCTTTTCAGCGATTTGTGCCCGTTGGCCCTGTAATGACAGCGCGCCAAAGAATTTCATTGCATCGCCAATACTGAGTTCAGAAATTTCCGGCAGAGTTGTGTTCTCGACGAATACGTGGCGCGCTTCCTCTTTCAGGCGAGTACCGCCGCAGGAAGTACAGGAGCGATTGCTGATAAACTTGGCCAGCTCTTCACGCACGGCGGTGGATTCCGTCTCTTTATAACGGCGCTCCATATTATTCAACACACCCTCAAATGGGTGTTTACGTACCGTGGTATCACCGCGATCGTTAACGTATTTAAACTCAATGTTCTCTTTGCCTGAGCCATTGAGTATCACTTTTCTGACGTTTTCCGGCAGGCTGTTAAACGGTGCTTCCACATCAAATTTATAGTGCTCAGACAGTGAACGAATCATTTGGAAATAGTAGAAGCTGCGACGATCCCAGCCGCGAATGGTGCCACCGGCCAGAGACAGCTCATCGTTTTGTACTACGCGTTCCGGATCAAAATATTGTTGAACCCCCAGACCATCACAGGTTGGGCAGGCACCGGCCGGGTTATTGAATGAAAACAGGCGGGGTTCCAGTTCACGCATGCTGTAACCACATATCGGACAGGCAAAATTAGCGGAGAACACCAGCTCTTCCGCTTTGTTATCGTCCATATCTGCAACTACCGCGCTGCCGCCAGAGAGCGCTAATGCCGTTTCAAATGATTCCGCCAGCCGTTGTGCCATATCATCACGCACTTTAAAGCGATCCACCACGACTTCAATGGTGTGCTTTTTCTGCAATTCCAGCTTTGGTGGATCGGAAAGGTCGCAAACTTCGCCATCAATTCGTGCGCGGATATAGCCCTGAGACGCCAGATTCTCCAGCGTCTTAATATGTTCGCCTTTACGGTCTTTGATCACCGGCGCCAGCAACATCAGGCGGGTGCCTTCCGGCAAGGTCAGTACGTTGTCCACCATCTGGCTAACCGTTTGAGCCGCCAGAGTAATATTATGGGTCGGACAACGGGGTTCACCCACGCGAGCAAACAGCAGACGCAGGTAATCGTGAATTTCAGTAATAGTCCCCACAGTCGAGCGTGGGTTATGGGAGGTTGATTTCTGTTCAATAGAAATCGCCGGGGAAAGGCCTTCAATATGGTCTACATCCGGTTTTTCCATCAGTGACAAAAACTGACGGGCATAGGCAGATAAAGATTCAACGTAGCGGCGCTGCCCTTCAGCGTATAAGGTATCAAACGCCAGTGATGACTTACCTGAACCCGACAGCCCGGTAACAACAATCAGCTTGTTGCGCGGCATGACCAGGTTGATGTTTTTTAAGTTATGGGTGCGGGCGCCCCGGACTTCAATCTTATCCATTTCAACAAGCCTTACAGTGTTAACTCTGACGCGGAACTGCGAATTATCGCACAAAATAAACTGAATGGATATACAGTGTTATGATGTGGTTCAGAACAAAAAACGTTCTAATCGGAAGGCAGCATATTAGCGCTAATAATTTCAAGCAATTGGCTGCTTCTCACTCATATGTATCGGAAAGTTACCGGAATATGGGCTAATAAAACTGGAAGTAAATCGTTTGCCTGACATTTGATGTGTTATACATATCTTGACATTTTTTCTCTTATACTCGGGCAAGGTTCCCTCGCGACGTAATATCAACATAGGGTGGAGATAAATGATGAACAACTGGCTACAACAGATTCAATCGATACTTGGACAAAAAGGTAACGGAGAAAACCGTGAGTCCGGCGGATTAAACGATTTATTAATGCCGGGTGTATTAGGTGGTCTGGCGGGTTTGCTGTTAACCAATAAATCCTCGCGCAAGATGGTAGGGAAAGCCGGTAAAAATGCACTGGTGATTGGCGGAGGTGCAGTATTAGGCGCGGTGCTCTGGAATAAATACAAGCAGCGAGTCAAAGAGACGCAGCAACAGGATGAACAGTTTACTTCTCAGCAAACGCCGGTGGACTTGCGGGCTCGTCGTCTGGTGCAGGCGCTGGTGTTTGCCGCCAAAAGCGATGGTCATATTGATGAGCAGGAACAGCAGGCCATTAATAATCAGATTCATCAGTTAGGCATTGGTGAGCAAGCTGAACAGTGGGTACAACAGGCCATTGAACAGCCTCTGGATCCACAAGTTTTAGCCCGCGGCATCAATAATGAAGAAGAGGCGCTGGAAGTGTACCTGCTGAGTTGTGCGGTTATTGATGTTGACCACTTTATGGAGCGCAGCTATTTGGATGAGCTGGCTCGGGCGTTAAAAATTCCTGATGATGTTAAACAAGGGATAGCTCAGGAGTTGCACGGCAGCCAGAATGTCTGATTTTACTATGACAGATAAGCCGTTGACCGGGAAACGTTATGCAATAGCTAATGTAATTTCATTGCTGTTGTAATAAAGTTTGTGGACTCAATTCCATTTTTTAACGCTTGTGTCCTTCGCCTGTTGCCATGCTACAATCGAGGGATCAGAATTGTATATCTTTACTCATCAGGAGAATCGACATGGCCAGCAGAGGCATCAACAAAGTAATTCTAGTCGGAAATCTGGGGCAGGACCCGGAAATTCGTTATATGCCTAATGGTGGTGCGGTGGCGAATATTACCATTGCGACTTCTGAGAGCTGGCGTGATAAACAAACCGGTGAGCAAAAAGAAAAAACCGAATGGCACCGCGTAGTGATTTTTGGCAAATTAGCCGAAATCGCGGGTGAGTACCTGCGTAAAGGTTCACAGGTTTATATCGAAGGTTCTCTGCAAACGCGTAAGTGGCAAGACCAGAGCGGTCAGGATCGCTACACCACTGAAGTCGTGGTTAACATTGGCGGCGTAATGCAAATGTTAGGTGGTCGTCAGGGCGGTGGTGAAGGCCAATCCGCTCAGGGTAGCTGGGGTCAACCACAGCAGCCGCAGCAATCACAGGCTCAGGCATCTCGCCCGGCTCAGCAACAAAGTGCACCAATGCAGCAAAATGAACCACCAATGGATTTTGATGACGATATTCCGTTCTAAGGTTTACCTGAGATTATCGTTATAACATAAGTGATAAAAAGCCCTGTTTTTACAGGGCTTTTTGTTTAACGATTGGTAGCAAATAATCAACTTAAGCATTGTTTAAGTTCTGGATTGTGCCGCCCATTATGGTGTTTGCTACACTAAAAGTGATAGAATAGTATCACTTATTTATCACTCACGGAGTGACTCAAAAATGAAAGTTGAGCTGGTGACCTCATTAAAAAGGCAAGCAACTAAGATCCTTGCCGATTTGCATGATTCAAAGGAGCCGGTTTTAATCACGGAGCACGGGAAGCCATCAGCGTATTTAGTTGATGTTGAGGACTATGAGTTTATGCAGCAACGTTTATCTATCCTGGAAGGGATCGCTCGTGGTGAACGAGCATTGTCTGAAGGTAAAGTAGTTAGCCACCAAAAAGCCAAAGATAATATGTCAAAATGGCTGAAATAATTTGGACTGAAACTGCATTATCCGACCTTAACGATATCGCCGAATATATTTCCATCGAAAATATTGTTGCAGCGAAATATCTGATTCAATCGGTTTTTTTTAAAGTTGAGAGGCTTGAACTTTTTTCTGAATCGGGTCGTATACCTCCGGAGCTGACACATCTGAACTACCGTGAAATCATCGTAAGCCCATGCCGCATCTTCTATAAGCAAGAAGATGAACAAGTATTCATATTATTTGTTATGCGTGAAGAAAGAGACTTAAGAAAATTTCTGTTGAGCCGAAAATAAATTAAGTAAGATATATAGGGTTGCCTGGTAGAAGATTTAATCTGATAACAAAACCGATTCAGCCATGTAATTCCCAAAGCCCTGTCTTCGACAGAGCTTTTCATTATCTCAGAACCCATCATCATAGAGGATGATTAACCCCACTCTAATCATTACGCTCAATGGATGTTGAATGGTACTGCCTTCTTTTTTGTCGAAACTGAATCAGCTAAACCCACTGTTGGTGATTGAAGACGGCACCCATCCGCTGGATGGGGATACATTAGAAAAACTGAATGCTCACTGGTATATTGCTACCTATTCATAATTTATTCATCATGATTGCCGGTAGCCATGGGAATTCTGGCTGTAACCACTCACACCATCAGGAGAAAGCGTATGGAACGACACGAGTATTATATGAATATTGCCATTGCCGTACGTAAAAAGGCCAACTGCCTTGGGCGTAAGGTTGGGGGTGTGATGGTCAAAGATAACCGAATCATCTCCACCGGTTATAACGGAACGCCGGAAGGGATAAAAAACTGTACCGATGGCGGCTGTGTTCGCTGTCGTGACCGTGCCGCCTATAAAGCCAGCGTTGGTTATGATGTTTGTATCTGTGTGCATGCAGAGCAAAATGCCATTATTTCCGCAGCCCGATTTGGTAATCCGGTTGAAGGTTCGGTTGTCTATTCCACGCTGCGCCCTTGCTTTGACTGCACTAAGTCTATGTTGCAGGCTAAGGTTCAGGCGATTTACTACCTTCACGACTGGAAGCATCCGATTGGGGAGTTGCAGGAACAATATGAACTGCTGCAATCACAGTTTCCGGGTGGGGTACATCAGGTAGCGATGGAAGATCCGGAAGCTGACTGGGCTAACGGCGTAACGCTGTCAGGTTCCTGATTGATCTCTTCGTTTATATAATATTAAGGGGCGGTAATGTTGCCCCTTAATACATTATTTAGAATTCATCCGTCACATTATCCCAGCGTTTTAAATCCGGTATTTTGTTATCCCGATAATAGGCAACAAAGAAATTCGTTACTTCATTCACATCACTGGTGGTATAGCGGTAATGCGAAAATTCTTCGCCAAAGACTAGCCGGGTTTCAATCATATAGCTGTTATCGTTTAATGCAGCCTGAAGATAGATAGAACTCTCCAGCGGTGTTTGTGGTTCCAGCACGATAAAACTACCAACATCGTCATAGATGCTGGTCACGGCATTTTTCAGCACCTGCACACTGACTTCCGGCAACACCTCACCATCAACCATCAGTTTAAAATTCATTGGCTATCAGTCTCTGTTGATTAACAAGCGTGAGTAAGTGTGCTTATTGTAATGTGTTGTGCCACGGATTCACAGAACATAACCAGATTTCAGCCGCAGCAAACAATGCTGAAATCTAACCTATTTTCTCTCCACCTCGACAATAGAGACTTTGGGCTTGCGCTTTCCTAAAGGAATATGCAGCCGCTGCGCCAGAATAACGCCGATAAGTGAGATGGTGCCGCCAACAAGATGGTAGCTGTGTAACGGTTCGCGCAGAAAAATAATGGCGATGATGGCGGTGATCACGGGCGTCAGGTTCATAAACAGTGCCGCTTTACTGGCTCCCAGTTTCATTACTCCCTGAATCCAGACAAAAGGCGCAATGACTGAAGCTGGAATACCGGCATACAGTACCAATGGAATATTATGGGCGTTTAGCGAAATATCATCGGTCATCAGAAAATCGGGTAACAGTAACAACATGCCAAAGAAGGACTGAATATATACCGACTGCCAGTTTGACAGTGGAATTGACCAGAGCTTAGTTAACACACCATATAGCGCATAGGCGGTGGCGGCAGTTAGCATCATTAGCTCGCCTTTACCAACGCCGATAGATAGCAAACCAGCAGGATTACCTCCGCTAATCAGCCATACCAGACCGCAAAAAGAGAGCAGGCCACCAATAACCACCCCCAGCGTTGGCGGGGTCTTCAGAATAACAATGCTTAATAGTACCGTCAGCAATGGGATTAACGAGACAAAGATACCGATAGTCAGCGCGCTGATGGTATAGGCTGCATAGTATGCCAGACTTTGATACAGCGCCATTCCCAGAAAACCGAGAATAAGCAGCTTCCACCAGTAGGGGTAGATACTTTTTCTGCGACGAATAACGCCCGGTAAAATAAACGGTGTCATGATAAGTAAGGCCAATGCCCAGCGGTAAAACGAAATTGCCGCAGGTTCAATAGCGCCAGCCGACAGCTTATTAACAATGGCATTAATCGCCCAAATAAGAACGGCAAGCAGGGGAAACAGGTAGGCCATACGGTACATCACTCATAAACAGAAATTATCAGGTTGCAGAGTGTACATCTGTCCTGTTTGATAGATATACTTCAAATCAGACAATTCATCACGTCTTTCAGACAATCCGGATTAAACCCGATGGAGAGCTATGCCCGGAGAACAGCGTTTTGCATCTACAGAATCGCATCCTGATAGCATTCTGTTTTTTCGTAGTGAAGAGGTGAATGCCAATACGGAGTTTCTCGCTCATTCTCACGGTTGGGGGCAAGTTATCTGCGTAAAGTCGGGCGTGTTTGCTCTGAATATTGGTGGACAGCGATTTTTAGCCCCCTGTGGGTTCGCTATCTGGATCCCCGCAGGTATGGAACATTCAAGCTACAATCGCAGGCCGACCCGATTTCGTTCCATCAACATTACCGCCCGTTTTTGTGGTGGAATGCAGGAGCAACCCTGTGTATTGAATATGGGGGCCATATGCAGTGCAATTGTTGAATCCTGTTTTGAGCGCAATGTGATGGTACCAATAGACCACGCAGACCCTCGCCTTTGCCGGGTTCTGGTAGATCAACTATCGGTAGCGCCGGTTCAACACACCTGGTTGCCCGGCAGCGATGACAAATATCTGTCTCCGGTTCTTCAGGCGCTGGAAGCCAATCCATCCGATAACACCTCACTGGCTCAGTGGGCGAGACGCGTCTATACCACCGAACGCACACTGGCCCGTCGTTGCAATCAGGAGCTGGGAATGTCATTTAGTGAATGGCGGCAACGCCTGCGTTTTCTGTATGGCATTTCCCTGTTGGAACAGGGGAAAACCGTACAGGAGGTGGCGCTGGAGGTTGGATACAGTTCCGCATCGGCATTTATTGCAATGTTTCAACATAATGCCGGAACTACGCCAGAGCGTTATCGACGTGGGTAATTACACCAGCGCCTGAAAGGTTCTCCATTCATCCCACAGCAGCCAAAAAGCGGTTAATGCCAGCGAGCCTGCCATCACGCCGTTAAACAGTCGTAAGCGCCAGCCAATTTGCAGGGTTTCCCGCAGTTTGTCACCCATCAGTGCCCAGACATAAACGCAGGGGAAACCGACAATGGTAAAGGCAGCGGAAAGTAACAGGGCACTCATAGTGATATCCATTTCCCGCGAGCTAAACAAAATGGCGGCATTGACCAGCATTAACCAGGCTTTTGGATTAACCCACTGAAACAGCATAGCCCCCACCAGCGACATAGGATGGGCATGAGCTTTTCCCTCGGGGCTTCCGGCCAGCCAAATCTTCCAGGATAGCCACAGTAAATAAGTACAGCCAAAGATCGCCAATGGCAGACGAATGGATGAAATATTATTCAGAATCATGCTGAACGACAGGGTAATGCAGAGGCATAACACGCCACAGCTAAGGCTAATGCCAACCAAATGAGGTATGGTGCGACGCAGGCCGAAGTTAACGCCCGATGTTGCCAGCATCAGATTATTTGGACCTGGGGTAATACTCATTACGACAATATAACTAATCAAGGCTAAATCTATCATGGCTGTCTCTGCGCTAATTATCACGGTTGGTCAGGATATAATAGGGGGGAAGAATTGAAGGTAACAGATACAGAAAACTGATATTTTAATGGATACAGTTGTGATAGCGTATGTTGTCATCTTTGCTTTCTTCCGGGGTTCATGCATGTCAGAGAGTCATGACTTATCGTTATATCTACAGGTCGCTGATGGTGTTATTGAATCAATTCATCGCGGTGTTTTGCAGGCGGGGGATCGACTCCCTTCTGTCCGACATGCGGCCCGTAATCGTAATGTGAGTATTAATACGGTACTGGCGGCCTATCGTAATCTGGAAGATCGCGGAGTTATTGAGGCTCGCCCCCAGTCCGGCTATTACGTCAGGGCGCGTTTGCCGGAAGTGAATAAGGTGGTGATGCCGGTGACCCCGGTCTCTTCCCCTAAGCTGGAAGTGCTGGATTTAATCGATATGGTTTTTGCTGCACAGCAGAACCCCAAATTTACCGATATCTCTTTAGCCTGCCCGGTTGGTGAAGAGTTTTATCCGGTAAAGAAGCTGTCCCGTCTTTTAAATCAATTAGTACGTTCCCGACCCAATATGATTGGTACCTATAGCCTGCCGCCGGGTAGCCTGAGATTGCGGCAGCAGATCGCCCGCAGAACGCCTTTGCTGGGAATGTCTCTTAGTGCTGATGACATAATTTTAACCCACGGCTGTCTGGAAGCGCTACAACTGGCGCTGCGTGCGGTGACTAAACCGGGAGACTGTGTAGGGCTGGAGTCACCCACCTATTTCTATATGATCTCCATGGTGGCGATGCTGGGGCTGAAAGCGGTAGAAATTCCAACCGACTCACAGCAGGGCATCTCGGTTGATGCCGTTGAGGTGCTGTTGAAAGAGAAGAAAATTGACGCTCTGATGTTGATGCCCAGCGTACAAAACCCACTGGGTTGCAGTATGCCAATCGAGGAGCGACAGCGTTTAGCAAAGCTGCTCAATCAATATCAGGTTCCCATGATTGAGGATGGGCTTTACTCCGAATTACAGTTTTCTGGCGACCTGCTGCCTGCGGTAAAAGCTTTTGATAAAGATGGTTGGGTGATCTTTTGCACCAGCTTTACCAAAACGCTGGCGGCGGACTTTCATATTGGCTGGATGTCGGGTGGACGTTTTACCGAAAAATTACGCCGGTTAAAGGCACTTTCATCCATGTCTGAACCAGCGATTTTGGCGGAAACTCTGGGGCAGTTTCTCACTACCGGCGGATACGATCATCATTTGCGCGGCTTAAGAAAACGCTATGCCTTCCAGATGCAGGAAGCTCGTAGCCTGATAGCCCGCTATTTCCCCGAAGGAACTCGTGCAACCCAGCCCTCAGGTGGATTTGTTCTCTGGATAGAGCTTCCGTTAAACGTTGATGGCGTAAAGTTGTTTCATGCTGCACTGGCAGAACATATCAGCCTGACGCCGGGAATGCTGTTTTCACCCAGCGGGCGCTATGCTAATGCGTTTCGTCTCTCTTATTGCTATACGTTTAATGAGCACTATATTGCAGCGATTAAGCGCGTCGGGGAGTTAGCCTGTGAAATGGCGCTAAAGCCTCCTGAGGCTGAAGAAATCAGGGCATAAAGCGATAGCCGACTCCGATATTGTTGGCGGCGGAGGAAAGGGCATACAAAATTTCAGTAAAGCCATGAGCACCAGGATTGAGAATGGCGATTTTACCCGCGTCGACGCTCACCGCCAGCGCAGTACCTAGTAGCACCAGGGTTGGTGTAACCAGTATTGCTAAAGCAGTCATTTTTATTTCAACACTTTCGATCTTTTTCCCTAGGTATTCGGGGCTGCGGCCAATCATTAATCCGGAGACAAACACCGTTAGCAATACAAACAGCAACATACCGTAAAGGCCTGCGCCAACACCGCCAAATATCACTTCACCAATTTGCATCAGCCAGAGCGGAATCATCCCCCCAAGGGCTGTAAAGGAGTCATGCATGGCGTTTACGGCCCCACATGAAGCCGCGGTGGTGACCACGGCGTATAATACTGAGGCAATTAAACCAAAGCGGCTCTCTTTACCCTCCATATTAATTTGACTGTTTAACCCTGAAGCTGTCAGGTAATCGGGGCCATTCAACTCCGCATAAAAAACCACGATGGCTGCCATGATAGATTAGTCATCTTCTCCGGATTGAGGGGAAGCGTAGCGGTCAGGGTGCAAAGATGTTGATAAAAGACAGTGGAAAAGCGTAAAAATAATATAAAAATGGAGTGATAGCGATGGGGTGACGGCATACAGGACG
The DNA here is from genome assembly GCF_021010575.1 of Limnobaculum eriocheiris. GTDB lineage: Bacteria > Pseudomonadota > Gammaproteobacteria > Enterobacterales > Enterobacteriaceae > Limnobaculum > Limnobaculum eriocheiris. Next base: position 14,737 of record NZ_JAJNAG010000003.1, read on the forward strand.
TTATCTGGCGGCACAGGTTGGTTAATTTCTCCTTTCAGGGGATTTCCCCAAAGCGATTAATTGCTATAGTAACCGGGTTCTCGCAATAGAATTTAGAGCCAGGATAACAGGGCCGATTTTAAGCAGTTATTCATTTATCTCTTTTGGGCTAATTTCATTTTTTTATTCTAATTTAAGGTTTTTTATCATGCTAAGGCGCATTTCCTGGATTTTAGGGGCATTATCTCTGCTGATACCCTTTGCTTTGTATCTATGGCCGTGGTCGCAGCATCAAAAATTGCTCGCGTCTGGTCTGGCGGGTGATGAGTTGGGTTGGACGTTAAGCGTGGTACTGGTTGATGTTTTTGTCGCCGGTTTTATTGCGTTTATCGCTTTACTGGTGAATGCCATTTCGCTGTATCGCTTGCCTGAAGGCGAAGAGTTTAATCCGGTAGTCAGAATTATTGAGCTGGTGCTTTTGGGACTGCCTCTGTTAGCCTGTCTGTTCTTTATGGGCGTGTCGATGATGCACTAATTTTGGGCTAAACGTTCAGCGTATTTTATTCGTCCGCTTATTGTTGTTTTCTTACTGAATAACGCAACAATAGGCGGTTTTTGTTTTCTCAATGCTTCCCTCTGGTAAAAATCTCTCAAAATTTGATAATAAAAGTTGAAATGGGGGTATATAAGCTCAGATAATCGTTTGCCTTAACTGTTTATACTGATTTTTACTCCTTTTGAGGACATCACCAATGTCGAATGTTAACGATCGGGACATGAGTTCTTCCGATCAGAAAGGTTCTCTTGACCGTTATTTTAAGATTTCTGCTCGGGGCAGTAGCGTCCGTCAGGAAGTTTTGGCTGGCCTGACAACTTTTCTGGCGATGGTTTACTCCATCGTAGTGGTCCCGAGTTTGTTAGGGCAGGCGGGTTTTCCGGTTGAAACCGTGTTTGTTGCCACTTGTCTGGTTGCGGGGCTGGGTTCTTTAGCTATGGGCCTGTGGGCTAACTTACCTATGGCGGTAGGTTGTGCTATTTCTCTCACCGCATTTACCGCATTTAGTCTGGTGTTGGGGCAGGGGCTGTCTATTCCTGTGGTATTGGGGGCGGTATTCCTGATGGGGGTACTGTTTACGCTGATCTCTGCTACCGGAATTCGCGCATGGATTCTGCGTAATATTCCTATTGGTATTGCTCACGGTACCGGTATTGGTATCGGACTGTTTCTGCTGATGATTGCGACCAGCGGTATTGGTGCAGTTGTGAAAAACCCGGGGGCGGGCTTACCGGTACAGTTTGGTGATTTCACCTCATTTCCTGTGATGATAGCCTTTATCGGTCTGGCGGTGATTATCGGTTTAGAGCGCCTGAAAGTGCCGGGTGGCATTCTGCTGGTGATTGTTGCTATCTCCGCATTAGGTTTGATCTTCGATCCGGCGGTTACTTATAAAGGTATGAGTTCCATGCCATCGCTGGTGGCAAAAGATGGCACCTCTCTGATTTTCAGTCTGGATATTATGGGAGCCCTTCAACTGGCGGTGTTGCCAAGCATTCTGGCGTTAGTAATGACGGCGGTGTTTGACGCCACCGGTACTATTCGTGCGGTGGCCGGACAGGCAAATCTGCTGGATAACGAGGGGCAAATCATCAACGGCGGTCGTGCACTGACCACGGACTCCGTCAGCAGCATGTTATCTGGTCTGGTTGGGGCATCGCCTGCTGCCGTTTATATTGAATCTGCTGCCGGTACCGCTGCGGGTGGACGCACCGGATTAACCGCACTGGTGGTTGGCGTACTGTTCCTGCTGCTGCTGTTCTTCTCCCCATTAGCCGGTCTGGTTCCGGGTTACGCGACGGCGCCTGCGTTAATGTATGTTGGTTTATTGATGTTGAGCAATGTGGCTCGCCTGGACTTTGACGATTTCGTTGATGCGATGGCAGGGCTGATTTGTGCGGTATTTATCGTATTAACCAGCAATATCGTAACCGGCATTATGTTAGGCTTTGCCTCTCTGGTGATTGGTCGTGTCTGCTCAGGTGAGTGGAGAAAGCTGAATATCAGTATTGTGCTGATCGCTGCCGCGTTGGTGACTTTCTACGTTGGCGGTTGGGCTATCTAACGCTATTTTTTAACTGGCTTCGCTGTTTTATCGTATTTGGGGTAAATCAGCGGAGTTATTTATACACTGACTTCCCCTCTTTTTTCTGCTTTCCTCGTTGCTTTTGACCTGCCGACTTAATCAGATAAATGCGTTGTAAAAGGCACGTTTTACTTTTAGCTATAAAAGGTATGGTGCTATTTTATGACTACCGCTTTTTGATGGGTGGCAAGGGCGTTTTTGTCCGTTAGTTATGAGGGATTTATGGAAATATTTTTTACCATTCTGATTTTAATTTTGGTCGTTTCTCTTTCCGGGGTTGTTACCCGAATGTTGCCTTTCCAGATCCCTCTCCCTTTGATGCAAATAGCCTGTGGTGCGCTGTTGGCCTGGCCAACCTTTGGGCTACATGTCAACTTTGATCCTGAGCTGTTTTTGGTTCTGTTTATTCCTCCTTTACTGTTTGCTGACGGTTGGCGTACTCCGTTACGTGAGTTTTTACATCATGGGCGGGAAATATTAGGGTTAGCGTTAGTGCTGGTGGTGCTGACGGTAATCGGTGTTGGTTATCTGATTCATCTGATTATTCCAAGTATTCCGCTGGTAGCAGCATTTGCTCTGGCAGCGGTATTATCACCTACGGATGCGGTCGCATTGGGCGGTATTGTGGGGGAGGGGAAGATCCCTAAATCCATTATGGGGGTTCTGGAGGGGGAAGCATTAATGAACGATGCTTCCGGTCTGGTTTCTCTCAAGCTGGCGGTTGCCGTCTCCATGGGTGTTATGGAATTTACGGTTTATGGTGCAACGGTAGACTTTTTAATCGTTGCCATTGGCGGTGTGCTGTCAGGTATTGCTATTACCTGGCTGTACAGTAAGTCTTTACGCCTGCTTAGTCGCTGGAGCAGTGACGATCCGGCAACGCAAATCGTATTGATGCTGCTGCTGCCTTTTGCTTCCTATCTGGTGGCGGAACATCTTGGTTTCTCGGGCATTTTAGCATCGGTAGCGGCGGGTATGACCATTAGTCAGTCCGGCGTTATTCGCAATGCACCTTTAACCATGCGCTTAAGAGGCAATAGCGTTTGGGCGATGCTGGAGTTTGTGTTTAACGGCATGGTATTCATTATGTTGGGGTTGCAACTGCCGGATATTCTCTCAGCCTCAATACTTCAGGCAGAAAGCGATCCGAATGTTGAAGTCTGGCATCTGTTTATGGATATCGTCTGGATCTATTTTGCACTGATGATTATGCGTTTTCTGTGGATCTGGCTGATGAAAGTCTACAGTAAGCGTTTCCTTAAAAAACATCCTCTGCTGTTTGCTACTTATGGCGCACGTGAAATCTTTATTGCCACTTTTGCCGGGGTTCGCGGCGCCATTACGTTGGCGGGTGTGCTCTCAATACCATTGTTGTTAACCAGCGGGCTTCCTTTCCCTGCCCGTTATCAGTTGGTGTTTTTAGCCACTGGCGTCATTTTGTTTTCTCTGATGATGGGGGTCATTACCTTGCCTCTGCTGCTCAGAGGGTTGGTCGTTACCGATAAGGCCAGACTGGAGGAAGAGGTACGAGTAGCATGGGCATCCATGGCGGAAGTGGGGATTGTTAGCCTGGAGAAACTACGCGATCGCATTGAGGCCAGCAGTGAAGAGAACGTTGATCCCCATATGCTAACCGAAGTGAGTTCAAGAGTTATCGGTACCTTACGTAAGCGCATCTATACCAATGATGAGCGCGCCCGAGCGCTGGAAGATGAGCAGTTAGAACGGCGCTTTCGCTTAACGGCGCTAAGGGCCGAACGCGGCGAACTTTACCACCTGCGGGCAACCCGTAAAATCAGTAATGAGACGCTACAGAAGGTACTGTATGACCTGGATCTGCTGGAGACGTTGTTGGTGGATAAGGTGCATTGATCTATTTGTATCACTGGTGATATTACATTTTGTTTGAACAGAAAAAAGGGGGTTTTTTAGCCCCTCTCATCGTATTTCCCTGCAATGCTGGTTACGCAACTACACTAAGCGCGGGTCGAGCCACCGTAGTAAGAAGTGACTAATGTAGTATTAGACTCTATTACTGAAAGTATTACAGCTTAGATTTCCCTTCGCGATCGGGTGTAAATGACATCTGATAGTCATATGGTTTTTCAAAAAGATATATTGCATTGTGAGTGGTATTAATTGCCGCAACAAATCCATTTTTATTATTTAATTGAATATAAATTCAATGAGTTTTATTAATTAAATTAATAAGCAATATTAAATATTATAATAACAATAATATAAAAGAGTAATTTATAATGAATTAAATAATGGCTGAGATTTTATGAAATTTGATATTTTTCAATGAATCATTATAGCTTGTTAAATTTTTGTTATATGTAACTACTACTTAAATGGTGGTTTTTATTGATGTGTATATAGTTATTAAGAGTTATAAACATGTTGGATTTTAATATAAATATTATGGAATCATATAGTTTTCAAGGGTTATTATCCCGCTATTTATTAATATTTCCTTTATTTTCCAATTTTTTTATCTCATTGTTTTTTCATGAGCTTATTTATTCTTATGTTAACTTGTTTTTTTATCAAGGTAACTTAAAAAATCTAATTTTTGTAAGGTCTTAATAATTTTTATTGACCTGGTAAATCTGGCCAATATCCACCGATGGATTGAGATAGGGTTTTATCAAGTCTTCATGTGTGGTTTTTTTGTGTTGTATTCGTCTTTTGGGGAAGGATTTGTTTGAGTTGGTTGATATGTATCTGACGAAACGCTTCTCTTAGGGGAAATTAGGGATTCAAGGAGTTATTTAAATATGAATGCGAATGCTAGTTTGTTGGTTAATTCAGGAAGTGGTCCTTCTCAGATAGTATCTCTGAATGCGGGAAAACCCATCAAGATAAAAATTCAGGCAGGTACAAAATATCTTCTTAAAAATCAGAGCGACAATTTTGCTCCGGAAAACGTTACGCTTCAGCGTAACGGGGACGATCTGTATGTAATTCTGGAAGGTGATACCAGCCCGGCAATAGTTATTGAGGATTACTATCTATCCGGTGATAACACGCCATTATTAGGTATGGCGGAAGATGGTCAGATTTATGCCTATGTGGTGACTGATGGCTCCGGTTTGGGCGATGGTTATCTGTTTAACGACGGCAGCTTTGCCCCCGTTGCACTTGGTGGTATGCCAATGGGCGATGGTGCTTATCTGTTTGAGAATACTGAAACCAATGATTCTGGCCTGTTAGCATTATGGCCATGGTTTTTGGGAGCCGCTGTTATCGGTGGAATTGTTGGTAATGCTATCTATGAGCATAACAAAGATAATGATTCATCACCGTCACCACAACCTGCTTCGGTACCAACACTCAGTGGTGCAACGGATGTGACTGGCAATATTACCGGCCCAATCACTTATGGTTCTGTTACTGATGAAACCAAGCCGACTATATACGGTACCGGCGAAGCCGGTAATATCATCACTATCTATGATAACGGCATAGCAATTGGCTCTGCCGTTGTTGGTTCTGACGGTAACTGGAGTTTCTCGCCAGAAACTGCGTTAAGTGATGGTTCTCATGAAATTACTATTACCCAAACCAACCCTGATGGTCAAACCAGCGAACAGTCTAATGATTTCACTTTTATTGTAGATTCTGTAGCGCCAAATAAACCTCTTTTTGAGGTATCAGATGATGTCGGAGCTATTACCGGCACTATCGCTAACGGAGCCACGACAGATGATGCTCGCCCTGAGATCACTGGCAAAGGTGAAGCTGGTAGCACTATTACTATTTTTATTGATGGTAAAGAAGCAGGTAAAACTGCTGTTGGTGAGGATGGCACCTGGAGCTGGACGCCAACTGCCGATCTGGCAGATGGTCATTATCAGATTACCGTAACGGAAACGGATATCGCGGGCAATACCAGCGCGACTTCTCCGACTTTTGATTTCAATGTGGATGTTTCTGCGCCAGATAAGCCACCACGTCTTGAGGCCTACGATGATGTAGGGATTCGGGTTGGCCTTATTGAGAATGGTAGTAAGACAGATGACGCTCGTCCAGAATTTAAGGGTTGGGGTGAAGTCGGTAACATTGTCATTATTTATGATAATAGTGATGGTTCTGGTGAAAAAGAGCTTGGCCGTACAACGGTTAATGCTGACGGTACCTGGAGTTGGACACCTGATTTTGATTTAGCCCAAGGCAATCATAGCATTACTTATACTCAAACGGATAAAGCGGGTGGCGTGAGTGCGCTTTCCGATTCGCGCGACTTTGTTGTTGATACAACACCACCAGCGAAACCTGGCATTGGTGACATTATTGATAAGACCGGTGACAACACCGGCTCTATCACCGACGGTGGCATTACTGACGAAACGAAACCGGAGATTAACGGTAAGGGTGAGCCGGGCAGCACCATCACCATTACCGATAACGGCGAAGTGATTGGTACCGTCATTGTGGATGAAAAAGGCAACTGGACCTTTACCCCGGACGAAGAGCTGGGCGAAGGCGATCACAGCCTGGTGATCACCGAAACCGATGAAGCGGGTAACACCAGCGAACCGTCTGACCCTATTGACTTTGTGGTGGATACCACGCCGCCGGCTAAACCTGGTATTGGCGACATTATTGATAAGACCGGTGACAAGACCGGCTCTATTACCGACGGCGGCAGTACTGACGAAACGAAGCCGGAGATTAACGGTAAGGGTGATCCGGGCAGCACCATCACCATTACCGATAACGGCGAAGTGATTGGTACCGTCATCGTGGATGAAAAAGGCAACTGGACCTTTACCCCGGACGAAGAGCTGGGCGAAGGCGATCACAGCCTGGTGATCACCGAAACCGATGAAGCGGGTAACACCAGCGAACCGTCTGACCCTATTGACTTTGTGGTGGATACCACGCCGCCGGCTAAACCTGGTATTGGCGACATTATTGATAAGACCGGTGACAAGACCGGCTCTATCACCGACGGCGGCATTACTGACGAAACGAAACCGGAGATTAACGGTAAGGGTGAACCGGGTAGCACCATCACCATTACCGATAACGGCGAAGTGATTGGTACTGTCATCGTGGATGAAAAAGGCAACTGGACCTTTACCCCGGACGAAGAGCTGGGCGAAGGCGATCACAGTCTGGTGATCACCGAAACCGATGAAGCGGGTAACACCAGCGAACCGTCTGACCCTATTGACTTTGTGGTGGATACCACGCCGCCGGCTAAACCTGGTATTGGCGACATTATTGATAAGACCGGTGACAAGACCGGCTCTATCACCGACGGCGGCATTACTGACGAAACGAAACCGGAGATTAACGGTAAGGGTGAGCCGGGCAGCACCATCACCATTACCGATAACGGCGAAGTGATTGGTACTGTCATCGTGGATGAAAAAGGCAACTGGACCTTTACCCCGGACGAAGAGCTGGGCGAAGGCGATCACAGTCTGGTGATCACCGAAACCGATGAAGCGGGTAACACCAGCGAACCGTCTGACCCTATTGACTTTGTGGTGGATACCACGCCGCCGGCTAAACCTGGCATTGGCGACATTATTGATAAGACCGGTGACAAGACCGGCTCTATCACCGACGGTGGCATTACTGACGAAACGAAGCCGGAGATTAACGGTAAGGGTGAGCCGGGCAGCACCATCACCATCACCGATAACGGCGAAGTGATTGGTACCGTCATCGTGGATGAAAAAGGCAACTGGACCTTTACCCCGGACGAAGAGCTGGGCGAAGGCGATCACAGTCTGGTGATCACCGAAACCGATGAAGCGGGCAACACCAGCGAACCGTCTGAATCCATTGACTTTGTGGTGGATACCACGCCACCGGCTAAACCTGGCATTGATAGCGTTATCGACAATCAGGGAGATATCACTGGTTCAATTTCTAACGGCAGTGAAACCGATGACACAACACCAACTTTTTCTGGCGAAGGAGAGCCGGGAAATATCATCACGGTTATCGACGGCGGCAAAGTTATTGGTACCGCCATCATTGATGAGAATGGTGCATGGACCTTTACACCAGAAACTCCACTGGAAGAAGGCAAACACAATATTACTGTGACTGAAACCGATAAAGCGGGCAATACCAGTGAGCCTTCTGATGGTTTTGAGTTTGTGGTGGATACTACGGCACCAGACTCAGCAAATTTATCTATCACAGGTGTACTTGATAACTATGGTGAAATCACCGGTAACATCACCAATGGCGGTGCTACGGATGATAGCCGTCCGACTATTCAGGGCACTGGTACCGCGGGTGACACTATTATTCTGTATGTGAATGATGGCACCGGCAATCATGAAATTGGCCGGGGCATCGTTGACGCTAACGGTAAATGGAATATCCAACCAGCAACCCCATTACTACCTGGCAGCAACCAGTTCACTGTGGTGGAAGTGGATACGGCTGGCAATAAAACTGATCCAAGTAATCAGTACACCGTGACACTGGATGTTTCTCGCCCAAGTGAGCCAGTGATTGTTAACGTGCTGGATAACGCAGGAGACATAATTGGTCCATTGCAAAAAGGCGATGTGACTGATGATAACAAACCAGCTATTACGGGTACCGCGGAAGCAGGTTATACCATACGTATTTACGATGGGGTAACTCTGTTAGGTTCGACAATTGCTGACAATAAGGGGGTCTGGACATTCACCCCGAATACTGCACTGGCAGACGGCAAGCACGGTATTACCGCAACGGCCACCAGCCCTGTCGGTCAAACCAGTGATAAGACCGGTATCTTCGACTTTGAAATAGATACTAAAGCACCGAACGCTGTTGAAAATCTGGTGGTAACTGACAACGTCGGTGATTATCAGGGAGTGCTGAAAAACGGTGATACCAGTGATGACAACACCCCAACGTTCAGTGGTAAGGCGGAAGTAGGCAGCACCGTTACTATCTATGCGGATGGTAAAGTGCTGGGTACGGCGAAAGTTGATAATGAAGGTAAGTGGACTTTTACACCGGATTCGGCACTGGCTGACGGGGATTATAAGTTCACCACCACCGTGACTGATAAAGCGGGTAACGTCAATCCAGACGGTCCTAGTCTGTCAATTACTATTGATACGTCTAACTATTCGGTCAGTATTACTACATTAATCGATGATTTTGGTACTATTACCGGCAATATCAGTGCTAATGGTGTCACTGATGATACTAAACCAGAAATCATTGGTCAGGGTAAGCCCGGCGCCACCATCAAGGTATACGATGGTAGTACGTTATTGGGCGAAACCACAGTTAAAGCCAATGGTAACTGGAGCTTCACGCCATCCGATGCACTGAAGGATGGAACACACAGCATTACAGTCACTATGACCGATAAAGCCGGTAACCTGACAGGGCCAACGGCAGCGTTTGACTTTACTGTTGATACTATCGCACCAGCCATGCCAGTTATCGACTCCGCAATTGATGACGTAGGTAGTAAGCAAAGTTCATTAGCCAGTGGCAGCATAACCGATGATTCTACACCAACCCTGAAAGGCTCTGCGGAGAAAGGCAGCGTTGTGACCGTATATGACGGTAACGTGATGTTGGGAACAGTGATTGCGGATAGCTCCACAGGAGCATGGAACTTCACGCCAGCTACCCCAATTAGTGAAGGTGAACACAAGTTCCATGTTACCGCTACCGATGCCGCAGGTAATACGAGTAAGCCATCGGCCGATTTTATCATTATTACTGACTATACTCGTCCGGATAGCAGCAAGCTGTCCATCACCGGCGTGGACGATCAGGTGGGGGTATATACCGGTAACGTGAAGCCGGGTGAGACCACCGACGATACCCAGCCGACCATCAGCGGTACCGGTACGGCCGGGGATACCATCATTGTCTACGTTAAAGACAGTACCGGTAATCATGAAATTGGCCGCACCACCGTGAACAGTGAAGGCAAGTGGACCCTGCGTCCGGCTTCCCCGCTGGTCAAGGGCACCAATGAGTTCACCGCGGTGGAAGTCGATCCGGTGGGTAACTCCACCGATCCAAGCGCCTCTTATACCGTTAACATTGATTTTAGTAAGCCACAGCCGCCGGTGATTGAAACGGTGGAAGATAACGTGGGCACCATCACCGCACCGCTGCAAAAAGGCGATGTGACCGATGATAATACGCCGACCCTGAAGGGTACCGCGGTACCAAACGGTATCGTCACCATCTATAACAACGATGTGAAGATAGGCACGGCCCGGGTTGATAAAGACGGTAACTGGAGCTTTACTCCGGAGAGCGCGCTGGCGGACGGTAAGTACAACATTACGGCCGATGCCACCAATACCGTGGGCCAGACCAGTGAGAAGACCGGTATCTTTGACTTTACCGTCGATACCACACCTCCGGGCGCGGTGGAGAACCTGCTGATCAGCGATAACGTGGGGGCTTATCAGGGGGCGCTGAAAGACAGCGATACCACCGACGATAATACCCCGACCTTCAGCGGTAAGGCGGAAGCGGGCGGCATCGTGTCGGTCTACAGCGACGGCAACCTGCTGGGTACCGCCAAAGTGGCGGCAGACGGCAGCTGGAGCTTTACCCCAAGCACGCCGCTACCGGACGGCAGCTATAAGTTTACCACCACGGTGACGGATAAGGCGGGGAACACCGGCGCAGCCACACCGGTGGTGAACATTACTATCAACACCGAAAGCGTTACCGTCAGCCTGGATACGCTGGTGGATAACGTGGGCGACATTGTCGGCAAGGTCACACCAAACGGCGTGACGGACGATACCCGCCCGGAAATCACCGGTACCGGTAAAGCGGGCAGCATTATCAAAGTGTATGATGGCGCCACCCTGCTGGGCTCCACTACGGTGAATGCGGACAAGAGCTGGAGTTTCACCCCGACCACCGATTTAGGTCAGGGCAAGCACAGCATTACCGCCACCGCCACCGACCTGTCCGGCAACACCAGCGATCCGACCTCGGCGTTTGAGTTTACCGTCGACACGGTGGCACCGGCTCAGCCAACCATCGAGTCGGCAAAAGACGACGTGGGCTCCATTCAGAATGACCTGCTAAACGGCGCGGCGACCGACGATCCGACACCGACCCTGACCGGTAAGGCGGAGAAGGGCAGCATTGTGAAGGTGTACGACGGCGATGCGCTGCTGGGCTCCGTGGTGGCCGATGCCACCACCGGCCAGTGGACCTTTACCCCAACCTCACCGCTGCAGGAAGGGGTGCACAAGTTCCACGTCACCTCCACGGATGCAGCGGGCAACGTCAGCCTGCCATCGTCAGACTTTGTGCTGATTATGGACTTCACCGGCCCGGATAGCAGCAAGCTGTCCATCACCGGCGTGGATGACCAGGTTGGTGCGATGACAGGTAATGTTAAAGATGGTGAGTTTACTGACGATACTCGTCCAACTATCCAGGGTACTGGTACCTCGGGTGACAAGGTCTATGTTTATGTATCCCATGATTCCGGTGCGAATGTACTGATAGGTACGGCAATCGTTAAAGATAACGGCACCTGGAGCCTGCGCCCTGAAGATGCTCTGAAAGAGGGCAGCAATAAATTTACTGCTTATGAGCGCGATCCGGTAGGTAATGAAGCTGGACCTAGTAACGCGTATACCATTACTGTGGATGGTACTCCGGTGGTTGTTCCAACGCTGGATAAAGTTATCGATGATGTGGGTATTGTTACCGGAAATCTGAAGAGCGGTGATGTCACTGATGATACTAAGCCCGTCTTTGAAGGTACAGCATCGGCAGGCTGCACGATCAGGATATATGACGGTGCCACTCTGTTGGGCAGCACGATGACAGATGCCAGCGGTAAGTGGACTTTTGAACCATCAACGGCACTGAAAGATGGTACACACAACATTACATTCACTGCCACTTCACCAATCGGTCAGGTCAGTGATCCAAGTAGTGTGTTTGTACTGGAAGTAGATACTAAGGTACCAAGCCCAGTAGAAAGCTTGTTAATTACCGATAATGTCGGTGGTTATCAGGGGCCTCTGAGTAACGGCGATACTACTGATGATAGTACTCCAACCTTCAGTGGCAAGGCGGAAGCTGGCAGCGTTGTAACCATCTACAACAATGGAGTCGCTATTGGCTCTGCGGCTGTTAGTGAAGGTGGAACCTGGTCGTTTACTCCGAGTACCGATTTACCAGACGGCAACTATAAGTTCACTACTACAGTTACCGATAAAGCGGGCAATATTGGTGATCCAACGGCTGTTGTCAATATCACTATAGATACCAGCACGTTGAGTGCTGATATTAGTAAACTGATTGATGATACGGGAACGGTGACCGGTGATATCCAGGCCAACGGTATTACTGATGATTTACGTCCGGAAATCGTGGGTACCAGCAGCAAGCCCGGCAGCATCATTACGGTATATATTGATGGTGTGAATCAGGGCACTGCAACGGTGAAAGCTGATGGTAGCTGGAGCTTTACGCCAACTACCGATTTGGGACAGGGCGATCATAAAGTTACGATCACGGCGAAAGATGCCGCAGGCAATGTAACGCCAATGAGTCCGGAGTTTGCCTTCACTATCGACAGCATTCCTCCGAGTGTTCCGACTATTGAGAAGGCCGTGGATAACGTTGGTACTATCACTGGTGATCTGAAAACTGGCGATAGTACAGACGATAACACACCAACTCTGTACGGCAACGCTGAGAAAGGCAGCATTATCACTATCTATGATGAGAATGATAAACCGCTGGGTAGCGTGGTGGTGAATGACCAGGGTAAATGGGTCTATGAGCTACCGGTGCAAGCAGACGGTCGTCATGATTATTATGTTATTGCCTCCGATGCTGCAGGTAATAAGAGTAACCCAACATCTGACTTTACGTTGACGATTGACACTCAGGGACCAATGGGTGGTGAACTGAAGATCGACAAAATCATCGATAACGTTGGCATCATCACTGGCGATCTGGCTTCTGGTGGAAAAACCGATGATAGCCGTCCGGAGCTGAAAGGTGTCGGCCATGAAATTGGCAATACCATTATTATCTATGCGGAAGATGAACTCGGTGTTAAACGTCAAGTGGGTAGTACGACAGTAGGTGCCAATAATGTCTGGAGCCATGAGTTGATTCTGTCCAGTGCGCTGGCTGATGGTACCTACAAATTTACTGTGGTTGAGGTAGATGCTGTGGGTAATGCCACGGCACCAAGTAATGAATTTATCGTTACGGTAGATACCTCAGTATCTGATGCGAAAATCACTATTACGGGGATTTCTGAAGATAGCGGAAGTGTTAACTCCGACTTTATTACCAACGATAACACCCTGTTGATAAACGGTACGTTAGATAAAACGTTGCTGGCAGATGAGTGGGTAGAAATCACGCTGGATGGAGGTAATACCTGGACACGAGCAGCATCAGTAACCGGTACTAACTGGACCGTTGATCTGCAAGGCACAGTACTACCTGATGGTAATTATACTATTCAGGCTCGTGTAGTGGATGATGTTGGCAACATTGGTAATAAAGCCTCTCATGACATGACTGTCGTTACGGTAGGTCGTGATATGGAAGGTCTGAATACGACGATGAAGCTCTCTACGGATACCAGCAATGGATTGGTGAGTGGTCAGCTGTTCAGCCAAAGTGCGACGTTAACTAACGATGACATGGTCACCCGTGACCGTAATGTGACGCTTAGTGGTACGCTGAGTGCTGCGTTGAAATCTGGCGAATATCTACAAATCTCACTGGATAATGGTTCTACATGGCACAACGTTGCCATGGCTGGTAACACCTGGAGTTATGAGTTACCGGAAGTCTCGGCTAACACGACATATAACATCAAACTTCAGGCGATTGATAATGTTGGTAATGTGGGTATTAACACTGGATTCACTAACGATTATAAAGTGACCATTGATTTGACGATACCGGATAGCATTCGGGAAGCACCGGATGTCGCTGAGGTCGTTAACTCTAAGGATAGCTTCACTTTCGACAGTAGTCGTTACGGTGCAGTAGAAGCAGGAGCCATTGTTTCGCTGATAAGTGATGTAAACAGTAACGGTACTTATCAGGAGGGGCTGGACCAGGTATTAGGCTTTGCCAAAGCCAATGCTGATGGCACCTGGTCACTAAATACTACATTGCCGGCCGGCGCACATAACCTGGCATTTATGGTATGGGATAATGCAGGTAACCACTCCAGCCTGAGTAAAACCACCAGCGTTGGTGTGACTGACGGAGCGGGTTCTCTGTTAGTTGAGCAGAGCTGGGGAGGAACAGTGAATCCTGGGCTTGGGCTTAACTCTGCTGCAGTGACCATTAGTCAGAATGGGTCATGGTCATTCTTCCAGGCCGCTGCTGGTACTTCTGGTGCGACTACAGCGAATGCTGGTCGGGTGTATACAGCAACCACCCGTGAAAACTATGAATCTACCTATCTGGCTCAACCAAGTAACGTTACTGATGCTAGTTATGAACGTTACATTAACTCGGCAGTATTTGCTGATATTAACCGCGATGGTTATAGCGATGTGATGTCACAGGTCAGTTCTTATGGGAATGGTGGGCTTACTGCTTACTGGATGCAGAATGCAGATGGTAGTTATACGGCAAGATCAGTAAATCAGGGATCTCTCAACCACTTAGGTGGATTAGTGGCTTACGATCGCCATGGTGATGGTTATCTGGACTTTGTGCTGGCGGATTCCGAGGCAGACTCCATATCCTTCCTGAAAAATGAAGGTGGAGCGTTGAGTTACGAGTATGTGGCTGGTTTCTATAATGGTCACCCGGGCGGTGCTCTTCCAATCAACCTGAGTGTGATGCACGAAGTGGGTGCAGTGGATATCGATAACAACGGTACAATTGATATTACTGCACACATTAACTACAACGGAGCGGGTGTTGGCGTAGGTAACCTTTCTCGTGGTCTGGGTATTTTGTACAACCAGACAACAGGTACCAGCAAAACTAATTTTGGTAGTGTTGGTTACTATGCCAACGTGTTTAGAGATGATGGACATCAGGATGCTGGTAATCTGTCGATTTCCATGACTTATGCGGACTATAACGGCGATGGTTGGTTGGATCTATTCCTGAGCCGTGGTTCGAAAAACTCGGTTAACAGTAATGAAAACCGCATCTACCTGAATGATGGTACCGGTAAGCTGAAAACAGCAGATGCTCAGGCTCTGTGGTTTGGCGATAGTATTGACGGCGGTACTTCACTGGCGGTGGACTGGAACCATGATGGCAAGATCGACATTATCGAAGTTCCACGTTCTGGTGTAAACGGCAGTCCAATGTTGTATACCAACAACGGTACTGGTACCTGGGGGGCTAACTCAGTTAGCCTGACAGGCACTAAGACATTCAGCAACCTGACCGGTGCAGTAGCGCTTGATTATGACTGGGATGGTTCAATGGACCTAGTGCTGTATCGCGGTGGTTCGCTTTCCAATGTGGTGAGTAGCGCCAGTGCTGCACCAACATTGCTGGTGAAAAATACCAACATCGCGGCGGATGGTTCCAGCCTGCAGGTCCGTATTGTTGACGGTTTCGGTATCAACACCTTCTACAGTAATACTGTCAAGCTGTACAACTCTGCTGGTGAACTGGTGGCGACACAGCTGATTAATCCTCAGGCATCTGGTTCCAGTAACAGTATGGGGCTGGTTAGCTTCTTTGGATTAGATCCAAACGAAGTGTACTCAGTACAATTGCTGCGTATTACCAACGGTGTAGAAAACCACGTTGGCGCAACCTCCAGCATCGGTGGTTATACCAACGGTACAGTGAATGCAACTTGGGGTGGTCTGACAACGAATAAGTCTCACGATTCCTATGTATTAACGGCAGAAAATACCGATGCTGTTAATGATACAGTAGGAGCGGGTGGTATTATCGGTACCGGTTATAACGATACTTTCTTCAGTTCCGCGGGTAACGACACTTACTCTGGTAGTGGTGGTTGGGACCTGATTGTGAGCGGAAAGGCCGTATGGAGCGAAACCGGTGGGTTGGATATTGTTGACTATAGACATGCTACTTCAGCGGTGACTGCTAACCTGAGAACGGGTGCCGCAACAGGACACGGTACTGACACTCTGGTCAGTATTGAAGGCTTAGTTGGTACGGCTTATGGAGATACTTTCACTGATAACGCAGCTAACAACCATTTTGAAGGCGGTGGTGGTGATGACACTTTCTACCTGACTAATGGTGGTAACGACAGACTGGTGTATAGAGTCCATGCAGGTAAGGAAGGTGACGGAACCGGAGGCACCGGTAAGGATACTATCTATAGCTTCAAAGTAGGTAATCTATTGACTGATAAAAATGCAGATCTGATTGACCTGAGCGATCTGCTGAATTATTCCGGTCCACTATCCTGCTTTGTGGATGGCGGCAAGATGACGCTGGATTACGCCTCACTGGGCATACTGGACTATTTAAAAGTAGAGCAAGTGGGTAGCGATACTGTAATCAGCATTGACCGTGATGGTAAAGGTGGTGCTTATGGCTTCCAGCAGTTAATCACGCTGAAAGGTGTGAATATCGATCTGGAGACATTGCTGGCCAACAACCAGATCGAAGTGGGTGATGATAGCTTGACGACCAAGTCATCAACGACGAAGTCACTATTGTCGATTACCCAGATGTTTACTGAGGGTCATGACATCATGTTTGGTACCGGGCAGGAAGACATTCTGCTGGGTGGTCTTGGCGACGATACCTTTATCGGTATGGGTAAAGGGGATCAGGTCAAGGGCGGTGACGGTAACGACATCATCAAAGTTATCTCTACAGACTTTTCCTCAATTTCAGGTGACGCGGGTATCGATACTCTGGTTCTGGATACCAAAGGCGATCTATTCGACCTGAGTGCGCTGAAAGACAAACTGAGCTCAGTGGAAATCTTCGATATGGGGCATGGTAGCAATACCCTGAACGTATCGCTGGAGGATGTCCTGCGCCTGGGGTCAGAGGAGCTGGCAATTAACGGTGGTAACAAAGCGATTGTGGTCAACGGTGATGCCGGTAGCACTTTACAGCTAAACAGTGCTGACGGTCAGTGGACTATGTCGCAAAGCAATTATCAGTATCAGGGTAACACCTATAACGTCTGGACTATGGGCACCTCAGGAGTCGAGGTGCTGGTCGAGAACACGGTGAACCCGGTCATCCTGTAATGGCTTAACCGAAGGACTGCCGCAAGGCAGTCCTTTCGGGACACTGCTTAATTTACCAATAATTGAATAACCCAGGAGTAAACATGTTTAGGGAAAATGAGAAGTCTGAAGTGAATAAGCTGGCAACACTACTGCGTATTTCTGCGATGGGACTGGTTCCTGCTTTACTGGCCTTTAATGTAACCGCTGCTGGTGCACTGGCAAATGATGTGATGGAAATCAGCTCAACGGAAGAAGCCACGGCGGCGGCTCCGGTGGTACTGACCCATACCGGTACACAATACGTTCCCGTATCCAGAGTAAGTGAAAATCTGGTTCAGGTGGTGCTTTACCGCCCGGCTGGTGATATGGGTGTGGGGGTCTCTAACGTCTACGTCGATCGTGAGTTTCAGGGCGCGTTAAGAAACGGTGAATTCACCGTATTTTGCGTGGAACCCGGCAAACATATTATCGAAGCCTATGCGGACGATGCGCCAAACTACAGTGGCAAAGAAGCACCAAAAACCATTGCCCGTCTTAACGGCGGTAAAACCTACTTTATTGAAACTAACCGCGTACCGGGCGTAGGTACACCTATCGCAGTGGCCCGTACTCAGGCAGAAAGCAAACTGTTTGGCTACAAAGGCGGAGCGACCATCAATCGCGCTTCAGCGGTACGTGCCTGTGACTACGTGGGCGGCTCACCATTAGGTAACGTGCTGTTCAGCTTCGCCGGTAAAAACGTATCGGATATCGAAGCGGGTGGCACCGAAATCGTACAAAACATGGCAAGCCACATTAAGGACCTGCCTGCTGGCTCGCGTGTGAATATTATTGGTCATGCTGACCCGGTAGGTAACTCATCGTTTAACCAGAAGCTGTCGGTACAACGTGCGGAAATCGTGAAGAAAATGTTGCTCTCCTATGGCGTATCTCCATCAGTATTGTCAGTCAGCGGTCAGGGAGACAGAGATCTAACGGTTGACTGCTCGGGGCTGCCAAACAACGAACGCAACGTTTGTAACCGGGCTAACCGCCGCGTCGATACCATGATCCAAACTGATAGGGGTACCGGTTACTAAGAGTAATGAAGTAAGTCATACCGGCTCAGTACCTGAGTTTGTACTAACCGGTTTGGTAGTGAGAAAAATAATTGGCTTTGAATTTAAAGAAGTCAATTGGAGGGAGAGATTTACAGGTTAACGCCTGTCCTTCGGGGCAACACAAGCGTTGTCCGTTGGAGTCGATCTGGCGCAAGTGCTGGCACGCAGGGTGAAACACCGCAAGGTGTTTCATAACTGCTCTGGGGAATCCAGGCCCGGCGCTCTCCGGGGAAAAGTACAGACGGTCTTCCGGCCGGGTATCAAAGAGATATGAGCAATATCGCTTTTACGGCCGGAATACCTACAAAAGTTAATTTAGAGAAGTAACGTAATGATATGGGCAGTGGATTTTCAACAAGTCCTCTACCCATATCAACAGAGAAAGTAACAACAACAGGAATAACTATAATTATGAGCCAGGATTTCGCCCCCGTAACAGGCGCCGAACATGATAGCTTGCTTTGGTCCGTTCAGTGGCTGGCCGCTTACTACAACAAACCAGCCAGCGTTGCCGTGCTGTATGCCGGTTTGCCAAAAGAGCAGAAACTGACTTCCCAACTAGCCCTGCGTATGTTGGATCAAATTGGTATGGGGGCCGCATGGGTGGAACGGGACTTGGATCAGTTATTCTCCTATCTGTTTCCGGTAGTTCTTACCCGTAAAGACGGTAGTCACTGCATCGTTATTGAACGTAGCAGCGGTAAAGGCGCAGCTACGGCTTATCGCGTAATCCTGCCGGAGAACAGTGGTGAAGTAACGCTGTCGACTCGTGCGTTGGGAGAGATGTACTCCGGTTATGCCCTATTATGTAACCCTAAACCAAAGCTGGATGAGCGTAGTAATGACTGCCTGCCAGAGCCAAATAAAGAAGGCCACTGGTTGTTCTCTACCCTGTGGCGCTATCGCCATTACTTTTCAAGTGCGGCGTTAGCTGCGTTATTGGCTAACATACTGACTCTGGCCTCCACCTTCTTTACCATGAACGTATATGACCGGGTGGTTCCTACCCAGGCTTATGTCACTCTGTGGTCTCTGGGTATCGGCGTGTTTATTGCCATCATCTTCGAGTTTGTCTCACGGTTAGTGAGAGCTCACTTGTTTGATATTGCTGGTAAAAAGGCTGACCTCCTGTTAGGCACTATGTTGTTTCGTCAGGTTCTGGGCATTCGTATGGAGAGCAAACCACAATCCTCCGGCGCCTTTGCCAACCAGCTGCGCGAATTTGAATCAGTACGTGATTTTGTTACCTCAGCAACGCTGTCTACGTTATCGGATCTGCCGTTTTGTGCCCTGTTCCTGTTTATTATCTATCTGGTGGCGGGACCGCTGGTGCTGGTACCACTGTGTGCGGTACCGATTATCCTGATTGTCAGCCTGTGCGTGCAGTGGCCACTGGCGAAAAACATGAAAGAAAACCTGCGGGAAATCTCCCTTAAGCAGGGGCTGCTGATTGAAACTATCGATGGTCTGGAATCGCTGAAAGCGGCTCAGGGTGAAGGGGTAATGCAAAAACGCTGGGAAGATTTCAGCGCATTAGCCGCAGCAACCTCGATGAAATCTAAAGCATTATCCAGTACCACCACCACCTTCGTCAGCTTTATGCAACAACTGACTACAGTAGCCATCGTTATCTGGGGGGTATATCTGATCCATGCT
Organism: Limnobaculum eriocheiris; assembly: GCF_021010575.1. Lineage (GTDB taxonomy): Bacteria > Pseudomonadota > Gammaproteobacteria > Enterobacterales > Enterobacteriaceae > Limnobaculum > Limnobaculum eriocheiris. The sequence goes on from NZ_JAJNAG010000003.1 coordinate 34,771, forward strand.
GGTGAATTGACTATGGGTTCTATGATCGGTGCCGTGATCTTATCGGGTAGAACCTTGTCGCCACTGGCATCGGTGGTTGGTCTGACTTTGCGCTTTCAACAGGCAAAAGCCGCATTAAGTTCGTTAAATCAATTGATGAAAATGCCTACAGAACGTGACGAAAAAATTCACTACCTGTCGGCACCCAATTTTACCGGCAATCTGCGTTTAAAAAACATCAATTTCAGTTATCCAAGTGGCGGCATGATGGCATCGCCAGTCGTGTTGCAGAAAATCAATATATCTATTAGCCGAGGGGAGCGTGTCGCAATTCTTGGCAGTATTGGTAGCGGTAAATCCACTTTACTGAAAGTGATGGCGCGACTGTTTCAGCCGGGTGCAGGCCAGTTAATGATTGATAACGTGGATGCCACTCAGGTAGACCCGGCTGACTGGCGCACGTCGGTGGGCTATGTGGGGCAGGACAGTCGTCTGTTCTTTGGCACTCTGAGAGAAAACGTCAGTATCGGTAAGCCGTCAGTTTCCACCGAGGAATTGTTACAGGTAGCCCATATGACCGGTCTGGATAAAGTGGCTATGCGTCATCCACTGGGTTTTGAAATGCCTATTGGTGAAATGGGACAGGGGATTTCTGGCGGCCAGAAGCAACTGGTGTCACTGGCGCGTTGCCTGTTGCTGAAGCCAAAAATTCTGCTGATGGATGAACCGACCAGTTCAATGGATGCCATGACGGAATTGCTGTTTATCAACAAGTTAAAAACCTCCATTACTGACCAGACGGTGGTACTGGTGACTCACCGTTTCTCTCTGCTGGAGCTGGTGGATCGGTTGATTGTGCTGGATGAAGGTAAGGTGGTTGCTGATGGGCCAAAAGATGAGGTTATCGCTGCACTAAAAGCCAATGGTAAAGCGCAATAACACTCATCTTTGAATCGGACGCGTAGAGTGAAACGGGCCTGCAGGGACGTGTATAGCAGGTAGCAATAGATAGCGCCGTGAGCGCCGGGGAATACAAGCTCAATGACAGACAAGATACAAAAAATAGGTGGCGGGCTGCCGACACCAACAGGAAAAGTAAAAAACAGCGATCTGCCTTTTATGCGTGACCTGCAGGAAGCGCTGATTGAGCAGAAAACGCCGTTCAGTTTGATCATGCTGTATCTGATTGGCGCGATCCTGATTATTGCCATTGTCTGGGCGAAGTTTGCACGGGTGGAGGAAATCACTCTGGGAGAAGGCCGGATTATTCCTGCCAGCCGTGAGCAGATTATCCAGAGTCTGGAAGGTGGGATTCTGGAAGAACTCAACGTGCGTGAAGGTGACATTGTAGAAAAAGGTCAGGTGTTGCTGAAAATTGACCCTACGCGGGTTGGCGCGATTTACCGCGAGGGTGTTTCTAAAGTGATAGGCCTGAGAGCCACTATAGCCCGCCTGCGTGCCGAAGCTTATGATACGCCGCTGGAATTTCCGCCAGATGTGATGGCTGTACCGTCGGTATTGAAAGATGAAACTCAGGCTTATAACTCTCGTAAGCAAACGCTGGATGAGAGTGTGAAAACCTTGAGAATCAGCCTGAAGCTGGCAGAAGACGAAATTAATCTGTCCGAACCATTAATGAAAAAGGGCCTGATGTCAGAAGTCGAGCTGTTGAGAATGCGCCGTCAGGCTAACGAGTTTCGCCTGCAAATCTCCGAACGTCAGAACCGATTCCGTTCTGAAGCTAACGCCGAATTAAACAAATTTGAGAGTGAGCTGGCCCAGAGCTTAGAGAACGTAGCGGCACGAGAAGACGTGATGAACCGTACTACCATTGTGGCGCCGGTAAGGGGCACGGTGAATAACATCAAAGTGACCACCGTCGGCGGCGTTATTCAGCAGGGGGGCGAAATTATGGCGATTATCCCACTGGAAGATCAATTATTGGTAGAGGCAAAGATTAAGCCCTCAGATGTGGCTTTCTTACATCCGGGTTTACCCGCGACGGTAAAAATTACAGCTTATGACTATGCGATTTACGGTGGTCTGGACGGCACGCTGGAACATATCAGTGCTGACACGCTGAAAGATGAAGACAAAATGCGTCAGGGTCGTGGTGATAACACGTATTACCGGGTGTTAGTACGTACTAACAAAGCGGCACTGACTGTTAAAGGTAAGGTATTCCCGATTATGCCGGGAATGATAGCTACGGTTGAAATCAGAACGGGAGAGAAAACCATACTGGATTACATCCTGAAACCGGTCTTAAAGGCCAGAGAAGCGTTCCGGGAACGGTAAGGTTTATATTATGAAGATCAAACAACTTGCCCTGCTGACATTATCTTTATCCGTGACGATTACTGCCGCCATGTCAGCCCAGGTGGATGAAAAGCTGTTACAGGCGCTACAGCCGGGTCGACGCGCGGGCGTAGTTAATCAGCCACCATCGGCTGAAAAATCTAAAACGGTTGTACCAGCCTCTGGTGATAATCAGGATTTGGTGCAGGCTGAAGCTGAAGCAGTGATTATTACTCCGCTCCCGCGTTCTGCGTCACCGGCCCGTGATGTTACCCCTGCGATTATTGTGCCGCCACCGGCACCGGTAGCAACCGTAGGTCGTGATGGTAACGATTGGCCGGTAGTAGAAAAGCCAGTAACAAACAATCAGGGGTGGGTACAAGACCGCTCTGTTCAACCAAAACCTGCACGTCAGTCGATACTACCCGTTGTGAAATCTGTTCCTGATTCACAGGGACCTGAGCTTATGGATATTGAAGAGCTCGATTCTGTTTCTCATGCAATGGCTGTCGGCGCTCCAGATACTGGCGGAGAGCCTCAACGAATCATAAGTGCACAGAATCCGAAACCGGTAGTACAGGAACCCATTGCTATTGTTGAGTCTGTGCCGGAAATTAAGCCATTGGCAGCAGTGCCTGAAAATAAAATGGTAGCAGCTCCTCAGAAGCCTGATGCAGAACAACTGATCTTTACTGCCATTTTATCGGATACCGAACCGATGACGGTATCAACGCCGATAAAACCAGATGAAGGTAAGCAGGTAACCTTACCGACGGATACCCGGCCTGCCTCTGTAAGTAAAACTGATAGCACTTTGACTAAAGCAGATGAAAAGGTTCAGCAGGATATCCTCAACTGGGATGCCAGTGATATCTCGTCGACGACACCGGGCAGCAGACAAAATATAGTCATTTCGTCTAAAGCGCAGGGCTATGCCAATAAGCCTCCGGTTGCCAGCGAAGGGATTCCATCCATTGAGTTTGTAAAAAGTACGGTACGCCAGGCACTGAATTTCAGTCCGGAAATTCGTAACGCTCAGGCTTCATTCACGGCGGCAAAATATGATGTAGATGAAATCAAAGGTACTCGCTGGCCGCAGGTAAAAGTGGGTACTAACTCGCCGGTATCCAACTTTGGTAGCGGTACTTACAACAGTAACTCTTCGGGTATTAACGATACTAGCGGTTCGGTGTCAGTGACTACGACTGTTTATGATTTTGGTAAAACCGGCAGTGGTATTCAAAGTGCGGAGGAGTTATCCAAATCAACTTTACAGATGGTGAAGCTGACCCGCAATCAAATCGCGTATCAAGTCATTGAAGGACTACTGACACTGGATAAGTACCAGAAAGACATCAAAGTAGCGAAAACTTATGAAAAGCGGATGTCCGATCTGGTGAATATGCTGTCACAAATCACCCAGACAGACAAAGGCCGTGGTAGTGAACTGGTACAGGCGCGCTCTAAGCTCTTACAGGCTCAGACTAACGTGCAGCAACTGGAAAGTAACTGGCGGGATACCCAAATCAAAATGACTCGTTTGCTGGGGCGTGAAGTGCATTTACCAGAAAGTTTGGTTTGGGATGAGTCCAATATTAGTTCAGGTAGCATTCTGGCTTCATTGGATAACCATCCACAAATTCAACGTGCTAAAGCAGAAGTGCAGGCCAGTCTGCATAAGGCTGATGCTATCAAATCTTCTTCTTATCCCAACATTAACTGGGTGGTGTCAAAAAGCACGGCCAAAGATATCTATGGTGATGAGCAGTCCTGGTACACGGGAATAAATGTGGAGTGGGATTTGTTTACTGGTGGTTCTGCGTCGGCTTCTCAGCAGGCGGCTGTACAGCGTGCACAGGCCACACAAATGCAGTTTGAAACCACCGTATTGGAGCTGAAATACAAAATCCGCAGCATGATCCAGGTACGAGACTCAGCTTTTGAAAGGGCGAAAGAGTATCGGGATTTATCGTCAGAGACGGATCGGGTAAGAACCATGTTCTATGAACAATGGTATTACCTGGGTAAGCGGTCATTACTGGATGTACTGACGGCAGAAAATGAACATTTTAACAATCAGATATCGGCTATCAACAATGAGTTCGATGGTTATACCGCCAATATCAACATTATGGCGGAGTCCGCAATGCTGCTGGGTTGGTTGAATATGCCGGTTTATTGAGCCAGCGGCTTTTGATGTTGTAACGATTGATAATAGCGACGTTTAATTAATTTATATCAATGAATTAAAAGGAATCTTCTTATAAGTAAGTTTGGAGCTGAATATGAATAATTGCTTAAAGAAAATAGCACCTATTTGCCACTATTGTGGTGGTAACGATTGCACTAAAAAGCATGGCGTAGGTAAGGCTGGGCTTCAGCGTTATTATTGCGTGAATTGCCGTAAAACTTTTCAGACCACTTATATATATAAAGGAAAAGAACAAAATATTGCTGTTCAGATAGAACGTTTGTGGGAGCAAAATCATACCCCAGAACAGATCAGCTTTGAAATGCAGGTCCGTTTATCGAGAGTGAAGGCCCATATTAAAGAGTTAGAAAATACCAATTGATGAAAATCCAATAGAAATATTGATATGTATGTTTTGGATTCATTAAAACAAACGCTTTAATCTACCGGTGATGCTGTTAATTTTTTCAATTCATAGGCGTTTATTAAACCCATATGTCAGGAACAAAAGGATTTAGCGCATTACCGCGCTGTTTCCGAATTTTTCATACAATGTGCACTATCATTGAGTTATTTCATTGGGTTAACAGCAAATCCGAACCAAATGACAAGAGATTAAGAAACGTCAGGCATACGTAACGAGTAAAAGAGCACCATTCTATCCATGGGTTAAATATCCTTTAGCGTTCAGGACCAATAGTTAAGTAGGAAAATTATGAGTCAAAACAAAGCCAAGCCAAGTCATATTAACCCTCCCGTTTTTTATATATCAGCGGCTCTGATATTTTGTCTGGTTACTTTTTCCGTCGTTTTTCCCGACGTGGCGAACCAACAATTTAAGGCGTTACAACAACAGATTTTTACTAATGCCAGCTGGTTTTATATTCTGGCGGTAGCTTTGATCTTATTAAGCGTAACCTTTCTCGGACTTTCACGTTATGGCAGTATCAAACTGGGTCCGGATCATGCCCAACCAGACTTTAGCTATCATTCCTGGTTTGCGATGCTTTTCTCGGCTGGTATGGGAATTGGACTGATGTTTTTCGGTGTTGCCGAACCGGTAATGCACTATCTGTCACCACCTGTTGGAACGCCTGAGACAGTTCAGGCTGCTAAAGAGGCCATGCGCCTCACTTTCTTTCACTGGGGGCTTCATGCGTGGGCTATTTATGCCATTGTTGCATTAATTCTGGCCTATTTTAGCTATCGTCATGGTTTACCTCTTACCCTAAGATCTGCCCTATTTCCTATTATAGGCGACCGAATTTATGGGCCTTTAGGGCATGCTGTAGATATTTTCGCTGTAATTGGTACTGTTCTTGGTGTTGCTACTTCACTTGGATATGGTGTTCTACAAGTAAATGCCGGTTTGAATCATCTTTTTGGTTTACCCATCAATGAAACTGTGCAGGTTATTTTAATTATTGCCATTACAGCGCTTGCAACGATCTCTGTTGTTTCAGGTTTAAATAAGGGCATTCGGATACTTTCGGAACTTAATCTTGGGTTGGCCGTGCTTCTTTTGGTGCTGGTTGCAATATTAGGTCCTACGGTCTTATTGTTGAAATCTTTTGTTGAAAATACCGGAGGATACTTATCTGAAATCGTTAGTAAAACTTTCAATTTGTATGCTTATGAACCTAAATCCAGTAATTGGTTAGGGGGATGGACATTACTTTATTGGGGATGGTGGTTATCCTGGTCACCGTTTGTTGGAATGTTTATTGCCAGAGTTTCACGTGGACGTACTATAAGAGAGTTTGTCACAGGGGTATTATTTGTTCCTACGGGCTTTACGCTTATATGGATGACGGTCTTCGGAAATAGTGCGATAAACATGATTATGTATCAAAACGCTAATGATCTGGCTGCAATAGTGCAGCAAGATACGGCACTGGCCCTTTTTAATTTCCTTGAACATTTTCCTCTGTCTACGATTTTATCATTTATTGCCATAGTAATGGTCGTGGTCTTTTTTGTTACTTCAGCTGATTCCGGCGCGATGGTTGTCGATATTCTGGCATCAGGAAGCTCAGATAAAACCCCGGTCTGGCAACGAATCTTTTGGGCAGGGTTAATGGGCGTAGTGGCGATTACCCTTCTTCTTGCCGGTGGATTAAGCGCATTACAGACGGTGACGATAGCCAGTGCTTTTCCATTTTCAATAATATTATTGATTTCAATATACGGGCTTTTAAAAGCATTGCGAGTTGATATTACTAAACGCGATAGCCAAACAATGGCCACTATAGCACCTACCGCAGCCAGAAATCCGATATCATGGCAACGCCGGTTACGTAATATTGCTTATCATCCAAAACGCTCACAAGTAAAACGATTTATTGATGAAGTTGTTCAACCTTCTATGGCATTAGTTGAAACTGAACTGGTAAAACAAAATACTCGAAGCGTTATTGATATGACTAAGGACGACAGAATTAGTTTCGAAGTCGATCTCGGAAATGAACTCAATTTTATTTATGAAGTTCGATTGCGTGGATATAACCCCCCAACTTTCGCTATGTCAGGATTGGAAAATGATGAGCTTCAGACTGAACAACATCGATATTTCCGGGCGGATGTATATTTGAAAGAAGGAGGGCAGGATTATGATCTTATGGGATGGAATCAAGAGCAGATCATTCACGATATTTTAGATCAGTATGAAAAGCATCTTCATTTCTTACATCTTGTTCGTTAAAAATTAACTCCATTTGTTACACTAATACCCGCCAGTTAAGCATAACAGGCGGGTATTATACTAATAAAAAGTCTGATATTGTTTGGTTTAAATGATTTTTGGGATGTTTGAACAATAAATAATTCTAATTAAACATCTTCTTTAGCGATGCTCTTTTATCAGAAAAGTCCTGATCTGCCGTATCCTCTGCTGTTGTAAAGGATACTGTAGCTAATTTTCCATTTAATTTAGTAAAAATCATAGCATGTATAATTTTCGAACCATCTACGGGTATTGCTATCCTTAACTCAATGATTCTGTAACCATCGATAATGACCTCAGACACTGTTGATTCAAATAATTGATAGTGTTGTTTTATTGCGGCGTACAACAGATCAAAATCCTCATCAGATATTTCTGAAAATGACTGAGCATAAATAGTCGGAGGCATGATCCTTATTCCATTTTGATCTGTTGTAGTTGAGGCAAGTGTTTTGTTTTTATTAGTGTTTTTAGTCGCATGAAGAGGAGAATGATGATTATATTCTTCTGCAAATACTGTGTATTGAAGCATGAAGAAAGAACTGAAAATCAGTAATAGAATTATTCTTTTATATTTATTATCATAGAAAATTGAAAATACATTAGATAGTGTATGAATTAATTTATTAATATTCATGATGTAATGCCTTTTTAACAATTAACCACATATCCCTATGTGATTAATATTGTAGATTTGACTCTTGTTATCTTATTGATTAATTTGGTTATTTATATATTGGTTAGTAATTGTTTAATGTTCTAAATTGATATGTTAATTTTGATGAAGATGCTCATCAATGAATAAGCTTCACCTGTATTAATTTGGGTTTAATAATTAAGATTAAATATCTTATTATGATTTTTATTATTTTTTCAAAAAATATATAAAACATTCAGCATATGATGCTACCTAATAATCAGTTATATATTATTTTGGCAGGACATGTTCGGATATATATCTATGAATAATATGCTCCCGTATGTATTTATGAAAACTGTCATTATTCATTGCCTTGTGCCAGTACATATAACTCATCATTGTAAGTTTTTCTCCTTTTACTTTGATTTTTGACAAATTCTCTTTATTTACCAGGTCTTCTGTAAACAAACATACCGCATCCGATTGGCGCAAAAGTGTCACAGCAGCGCTGGTTGAAGATGTTTTCAACACAGATTTCATGTTTAAGATGGCTTCACCCCAGAGCTTTTCCGCTAAAACTTGTATTTGCTCACGAAATAATACTTCTATCCACGGAAATTGAGCTATCTCATTGAAATCCACAACTTTTTCTGCCAGTGGATGACCTTGTCTTACCGCCAGAAAATACTCCATCTCAATCAGCTCACTTTGGCAAATATCATCTGACAATGCGTTACATTGCCCAAAGAAAAAATCAATATTTCCATTTTTCAGATCGGTTATGCATTGGTTATAACGTGTAAAGACCTCAAAAGTCACTGCTTGTTCTATACATTCACGTTTTACAAAATTATAAAAAAGTACCGACACATCATTAATATAGATATCTTCAGGCACACATACCCGGTAAACCTCTTTTTGTGGTGAGCATGGTTTAACTTCCCTGCGTTTATCAAGTAACACTTCCAGGTTTGCCAAAACAATCTCTAATTCAGGGTACAGTCGTTCTGCAAATGGGGTGAGTTTCATTCCGTTTGCACTACGCACAAGCAATTGGTCGTCAAATAATTCTCGCAAGCGAGCTAACTGGTGACTTATTGCTGGTTGACCAAGATGCATCTGCCGTGCAGCCTTGCTAACTTGTTTAGTTTTAAGTAAAAAATAAAGTGTGACCAACAGGTTAATGTCGCTTCTTATTATGCGTGAAAGGCTACTTTGTTGCATGATGAGGCACCTTTTAGAATTTATTATATAAAGAATGCTATATTCATTATAAGCGTATTCTTAAACTATTATTCTCCAGAAATTTTCACGATAGAACAATTATCTTTTCTAAAGAATCACTGTGTGTTTAACTTATGACACTGTTTCTTATGTTCGATGCGTGTCATTTTTTCGAAATAATTTTTATTATTAGTTGGATTAAAGGCTGAGCTCTGATCTTATTTTAAGGTTTTTTGATGTTTTTAATTAGGCTCACTAACAGATCTTTTGATTTTTAGGTTAAGCTAATTATTGTTTAGATCATTATCTAAAGAGTTATAAAGAATTCATATTAATAAATTTATGTCTTTGGTTTATTAATATTGTAGTGAAATTTTACTATTGAAAAACAATTTCATTATATAAATTAAGTCCATTGAAATAATCCAGTTTTTGTGTGGTTATTATATAACAGGTATATAAGATACAGGATAATTATAAATAATAATAATTATTTATAATGATAACAATTATTATAGTAATTAATACTGCGTATTATAAGTTCTAACGTGTAAAAATTCAGATATAGATATAAATTTAATTCATTAATTGATTGTTAATAAAGGAATATATCATTTTGATTTATGGGTTGATTTTTCGATATGACTTCTACAATTAACAAAAATGAAGTATTTGAATTTTATTATGGCATTCAAAAGATAGTGGTGATCCGATACTTTCTAACTTATTATTTTTGAGTGATTATATGTATGCTAATTTATTGTTCTATTGATATGGATTCAGTTGATTTTAATGTCAGTACTGAATTATGAATGAACAATATTGCTGGCGTGTGAAATAGATAATAGTTACCAAAGCAGTTGTAAGAGTATAAAACTGATAAATTACTCAACTGCTTTGTATTTAGGTTCAGGATTGATAATGCGTTTGCTACCTCTGAGTCATAATATGGCTTGTCGGTATTCTAATGCGGTATTAATAGCATGGTATGCTTAATAAATAATAAAAAAGGCACTTACCCAAACAGCATAAGCGCCTTCTGAAATCAGTTAACTGACTGGTATCAGTTCATACCGTATTTTTTCAGTTTCTTGCGCAGAGTACCACGGTTGATACCCATCATGGTTGCAGCACGGGTCTGGTTACCGCGAGTGTACTGCATAACCATATCCAACAGAGGTTGTTCAACTTCGGCCAGTACCAGTTCATAAAGATCGTTAACGTCTTGACCGTTAAGCTGAGCAAAGTAGTTCTTTAATGCCTGTTTAACCGAATCACGCAGAGGTTTTTGAGTGACCTGGTCTTGTGAATTTACGGTAGCGACTGTTAGTACGTCAGAATTTACGCGTTGTTCGAACATAGTTCTGTTAGCTCTTCTATCTGTTTAGGCAAAATTTCAAAATATGCCCCCAGTGCATCCAGTTGCTCATTGGCATTCTCGATTGCATTGAAGGTGCGCCGAAACTGGTCATTTGGGGCATGTTCCTGTAAATACCAGGAGACGTGCTTACGTGCGATGCGGAGTCCTTTGCCCTGACCGTAAAAGTCGTGCAATTCTCTCACATGCGAGGTTAACAAGCGTTCCACTTCGCCGAGTGGCATTGGTGGTAACAGCTCCCCAGTGTCCAGATAATGCTGGATTTCCCGGAAGATCCAAGGTCTTCCCTGAGCCGCTCGTCCTATCATCAGAGCATCGGCTCCGGTATAGTCCAAAACGGTTCTGGCTTTATGCGGGTCGGTGATATCCCCGTTAGCGATAACCGGAATATCTACGTTCTGTTTAACCGATCGAATGCTGTCATATTCAGCCTCACCGTTGAATAAACAACGACGAGTACGTCCATGTATAGTAATGGCCTGAATACCACTGCGTTCTGCCAGTTGGGCAATTTCAACACAGTTACGGTTTTCCGGATCCCAGCCGGTACGGATCTTTAATGTGACCGGAACGTCAACGGCGTTCACGACAGCATTAAGAATCTTCCCAACTAACTCCGGATACTGCAACAGTGCAGATCCTGCCAGCTTGCGGTTAACTTTTTTGGCCGGACAGCCCATATTGATATCAATAAGCTGTGCTCCATTTTCCACATTAATGCGCGCCGCTGCTGCCATATCTTCCGGATCGCATCCGGCGATTTGGACAGCCCGAATACCGAGCTCATCAAGGTGTACCATACGCAATCTCGACTTATCGGTACGCCAGACTTCCGGGTTGGAAGAGAGCATCTCCGAAACGGTCATTCCAGCTCCCATCGCATAACACATCGTTCTGAAAGGACGATCTGTTATTCCCGCCATTGGAGCGGCAATTAAACGATTTGTTAGCTGAAGGTTACCAATGCGCATCGACAACGAAGACCATAATATGTCTGCAAGGGCGCGTATATTACGCATTTTTTGAATCAGATGAAAGGACAAACTTTGAACAATCGACGACTAAAATCAAAGAAATAAAACTGCTGAAGTGATTCAGGCTTTATTCATCATATTTAACAAAGAGTTATTGTAATTGGCTTTTTGAGGGGCATTTACAAAAATTCCGCACTATAGGTTAACGGAAAAACGCTTTCGCTGGTTATTGGCGTGCACTGGCGGGCAACTGTGAGTTAGTGTTTGAGCAAGCGTAAAAGCAGAAGGGGCTGTCTGTATTACCAGACAACCCCTTGCTTATGCTAACTTTTTAACCAAATTAGTTGGTTTTTGCTTTTACGCCGGTGATGCGGCACCACTCTTCTTTTTCTGCGACCGGATCGAGCAGGAACATCTCCTGATAGGCCTGAGCCACTCCTTCAGCCTGAGTGGCTAACACGCCTGACAGACCCAAATGCCCGCCAACGACCGGTAGCTGACTGATAATGGGGGCCAGTTCTCTTAATGGGCCAGCAAGGATGTTAGCAACCACCACATCGGCCTGCAGGTCCTGAGGCTGGTCTTTGGACAGATAGAGTGACAAACGCTCTGAGACGCCATTACGTTGCGCATTATCGCGGCTGGCCAGAATAGCCTGTGGATCGATATCAATGCCAATAGCTTTTGCTGCCCCTAACTTAAGGGCGGCGATGGCTAAAATACCGGAACCACAGCCGAAATCGATAACCGTTTTTCCGGTCAGGTCCAGTCCATCCAGCCATTGCAGGCAAAGTGCCGTGGTGGGGTGAGTGCCGGTACCAAAGGCTAAACCCGGATCGAGCATAACGTTAACGGCATTTACATCAGGAACTTCACGCCAGCTTGGGCAAATCCACAGCCGTTCACCAAAGCGCATTGGGTGGAAGTTATCCATCCATTCCCGCTCCCAGTCTTTATCTTCCAGTTGCTCGATTTTATGTACAAAATGGCTGCCCAGCAGTGGGTTATATTCCAGCACGGCAACCACCTGCTTCATATCCGTTTCAGCATCGTACAGGCCGATAACATCGGTATCCCCCCACAGACGCGTCTCTCCCGGTAGGGGTTCAAACACCGGTACATCATGGGTATCCTGAAAAGTGACAGATACTGCACCGCTCTCAATCAGTGCATCACCAATCTCTTCCGCTTTATCACCGGTGGTATTTAATTTTAACTGTATCCAGGGCATAGCAATTCTCTTTAAGGGATAAACGGATTATCCCGGTTGTGTAATGTTTATTTTGCCGGTATTACCGGTGCATTGACGGCACGTTCACCCAGTTTATTACCTATCAGGAAGGTAATAATGCCTACGCTTAAAGCAGGAACAATAGGGTGAAGGTTAAAAATCTGTATTTTCAGGGTAGCCAGCACCGCGTAGCACACTGCTCCACATATCATTGAGCATAGCGCTCCCTGAGCATTAGCCCGCTCCCAATATAATCCTAATACTAACGGCCACAGAAACACGGCTTCTAACCCACCAAAGGCTAACAGGTTCCACCAGATAATCATTTCTGGTGGACGCCAGGCCGCCAGAATCAACAGCAGCCCGAGAATAAAGGTTACACAGCTGGATATACGAGCCAGACGACGCTCATTGCGGGCCTGTTCGGGTTTCAGACTGAGGTAGAGATCTTTGATTAACGTAGCCGATGACTGAAGCAACTGGGCATTAATGGTGGACATAATCGCCGCCAGCGGCGCTGCCAGAAAGATACCGGCGGCCATTGGCGGCAGAACCTTAATCATCAGGGTTGGGATCACCAGGTCAGGAATTGTCAGGTCAGGCATAATTGCCCGCCCCAAAGCACCGGCCAGATGCATGCTGAACATCAGGATAGCTACAATGATGGTGCCAATAATAATACCGCGATGCACGGCTTTGCTGTCTTTATAGGCGATACAGCGCACTGCCGTGTGCGGCAGGCCAATGACACCAAAACACACCAGTATCCAGAAGGAAGCCATAAACGGCAGGGACAAAAAGTCATCGGCACCGGTTGGTGAGAGCAGTTTAGGGTCGATTTGCTGTAGTTTATCTACGGCATGGCCCAATCCCCCGGCGGCATAGATAACGGCAACCAGCAGCAAAATGGCGCCAATCAACATCACCATCCCTTGCAGGGCATCGTTTAGTACGCTGGCGCGAAAGCCACCAAAAGCAGTATACAGCGCAATGGTGACGCCAAATATCAGCAAGCCTATGTCGTAAGGTACGCCTGCGGCGGTTTCCAGCAGACGGGCACCACCGATAAATTGCACCGTCATTGCACCAATAAAGGCCAGCAGCAAACTGATACTGGCGAACCAGACCAGCGTTTTGCTTTGGTAGCGGGCATACAGAACATCATTCAGGGTTACGGCATTGTAACGTCGGGCTAAAATGGCAAACTTTTTACCCAATACGCCGAGTGACAGCCAGACCGCTGGCAGTTGAATCATGGCTAACAGTACCCAGCCCAATCCGTACTTATAGGCAGCGCCGGGACCACCGATAAATGAGCTGGCGCTGATATAGGTGGCTGTCAGGGTCATCGCCAGAATAAAGCCACCCATGGAGCGATCGCCAAGGAAATAGTCATTTAAGAAATTTCCTTTCTGCCGCTTGGTATAGGCGTATATCGACAGCCCAAAAACCAGTATCAGATAGGCCGCCAGCGGCAGTACGATATCAAGATGCATCGTTATTATCCTCCAGCGGAATATCCCGGAAGACAAAGCGCACCATAAACCAGCATAAGAGAATAAAAACCAGCGGAACCAGTAAACAGGCCATCTCAAACCAGTGAGGTAACCCGGTTATTCCCTGTTGTGAATCTGGCAGATAGGCCGCCAGCGTCCAGGCTATCAGATAGGCTATGGTTAGCCATACCGCCCAGCGCGCTTCTTTATGAGCCTGAAGAAAACGAGGATCCAATATGTACTCCATCACGTTAAACAGTCAGAGGTTATAGGCCAAAGGGTAGAATTGTACGGAAACGAACACGTTTGCCTAGGACTTTTTTGTGTTGCGAGGCAAACCCACCGTTCAGGCCAGTGACAGGGATGGGCGATATGCTTCAGGTAGAAAAAAGGCCGATAATTATCGGCCTTTCCGGATCGGTCGTTTCGGGAGGATTATTTCTCCTGAATACCCAGCATTTTTTCCAGATAGTGAATGTTGGTTCCGCCTTTCTCAAACCCTTTGTCATTCATAATCCGCAGTTGCAGGCTAACGTTGGTTTTGATGCCATCAATGATCAGTTCAGCCAGCGCATTCTTCATGCGGGAAATAGCGACTTCACGGGTTTCACCGTAAGCAATCAGTTTACCAATCATGGAGTCATAGTATGGTGGTACGCTATAGCCGGCATAGATATGAGATTCCCAGCGAATACCAAAACCGCCCGGAGCATGGAAACGGGTAATCTTGCCCGGAGAAGGCAGGAAGTTACCCGGATCTTCTGCGTTGATACGGCACTCAATGGCATGACCATGTACCTGAACATCTTGCTGTTTGACAGACAGTTTTTGACCGTCTGCCACACGTAGCTGTTCTTTAATCAGGTCAACGCCGGTAATCATTTCGGTAACCGGGTGTTCTACCTGAATACGGGTGTTCATTTCGATAAAATAGAACTCGCCGTTTTCGTACAGGAATTCAAAGGTACCTGCACCACGGTAGCCGATTTCCACACAGGCTTTGGTACAACGTTCACCGATGCTGCGACGCAACTCTTCAGTGATACCCGGTGCTGGTGCTTCTTCAACCACTTTCTGGTGGCGACGTTGCATCGAACAGTCACGTTCTGCCAGATATACCGCATTGCCCTGACCATCCGCCATAATCTGAATTTCGATATGGCGTGGGTTTTCCAGGAATTTTTCCATGTATACCATGTCGTTATTGAAAGCTGCTTTGGCTTCCGCACGGGTCATGATAATGGACTCTTCCAGATCTTTGTCGTTGCGTACTACGCGCATGCCGCGACCGCCACCGCCACCGGAAGCTTTGATGATAACCGGATAACCGATGCGTTTAGCCAGCTCACGGTTTCTCACCATATCATCATCCAGTGGGCCATCAGAACCAGGAACACAAGGAACCCCGGCTTTCTTCATGGCGTGGATAGCGGAAACTTTATCACCCATCATACGAATGGTATCGGCTTTAGGGCCGATAAAGATAAAACCTGAACGTTCTACCTGTTCAGCAAAGTCTGCGTTTTCAGACAGAAAACCATATCCCGGGTGAATTGCATCGGCACCGGTAATTTCGGCAGCGGCAATTAACGCAGGGATATTCAGATAACTTTTGACTGACTGAGCAGGGCCGATACAAACGGTCTCATCTGCCAGCAGTACATGTTTTAAATCGCGATCGGCGCTGGAGTGAACCGCTACCGTTTTAATGCCCAACTCTTTACAGGCACGCAAAATACGCAGGGCGATTTCACCCCGGTTCGCGATAACAACTTTCTCGATTTTGTCCATTTTTTTAGACATAGCTCGCCTCGTTATTCAATGATGACTAGCGGCTCGTCAAATTCTACCGGCTGCCCGCTTTCTAACAGGATCGCTTTTACCACGCCTGATTTATCAGCTTCAATTTGGTTCATCATTTTCATGGCTTCAACGATACATAAGGTATCGCCAACAGAAACGGTTTGACCCACTTCAATAAAGGCTTTCGCGTCCGGGCTCGGCGTGCGGTAGAAAGTCCCTACCATTGGCGAACGAACGATGTGACCACTGATAGCCGCTGGAACAGCCGTTTCAACTGGCGCAGCTGCGACAGGAGCAGGTTGCGCAACCGGTGCCTGAGGCAGAGCATATTGCTGCATTGGCGCTGCATAACTACCGGCAACAGGGCCGCGGCTGATACGTACTGACTCTTCGCCTTCAGAGATTTCCAGCTCATTGATGCCAGACTCTTCAACCAGTTCGATCAGTTTTTTAATTTTACGAATATCCATAGGTGTGATTCCGTATTCTCTTGTTACGTGGAATAAATAATTATTGCAAACGGCGCAGGGCAGCTTGCAGAGCAAAGTCATAACCGTCAACACCGAGGCCACAAATCACACCTACTGCGATATCAGAGAGATAAGAGTGGTGTCTGAATGGCTCACGAGCATGGACGTTAGACAGGTGGATTTCAATAAATGGAATATTGACGGCCAGCAGCGCATCCCGAATTGCTACGCTGGTATGGGTGAATGCTGCCGGGTTAATCAGAATAAAGTCAACTGAGCCACGAGCCTGATGAATCGCATCAATAATCTCGTACTCGGCGTTTGATTGCAGATGAGAAAACGCCACGCCTGAGCGCAGAGCTTCATTCTCTAATTTGGTCACGATGTCAGTCAGGGTCGTATGTCCATATTTATCAGGTTCACGCGCCCCTAATAGATTCAGGTTAGGGCCATTTAACAGCAAAATGTGCGCTTTCTTCGTCATTGTGCTGACATCTCCGGCAATCAAACAATAATCGGTAAAAATAACTCGATGTCAGCCAATTGTCACTCTTCTTCTTGTGAAATTGTACGAACGGATCAAATTAAAGTGCGCCATTATATCTATTTCGCCGAAATTAGCAGCTGTTTACTGGTCTTATCAGCGAAGATGGTTTAGACCATATAGGGCCAAGCCTTGGCGGGTAAGCGTTTGACAGATAAAATCATCGGCCTCTTTTTTTCTTTTCCCACCACTTTCGCAGCTTTTTGTAGCGATATGTCAGCAGTAATAGTGAGATTACTGCATAGACTGCCAGCTCTGGAGACAGCACTTTAGTGGATAACAGAGCATGTACTGGCGCCAGTATCGCTACTGCATAGATAAAGTTATGGATAGTTTGCCAGTTAGAACCCAGTTTTCGCTGGAAGTTCTGTGTTGAGGTTAATGCCATTATCAATAATATAAGCCAACTGATAATACCCAGAATAAGGTAGTTGCGTTTAATCAGTTCCTGCAACAGCAAAGAGATGTCTAAACCTAACTCTAAAACGCTGTAACAAATCAGATGTAAAGTTGCCCAGGCAAAACACCATAATCCAAGCAATCGCCGACAGCGAATCAGTATAGGTTGATGGAGCATCTGGGCCAATGGCGTTACCAGCAGGGTGGCCAGTAATAGCTTAAGAGCCATTCTGCCGGTGTAATGCTGAATGTCTTTTGCCGCATCGGCACTCAACCACCCCTGATTAATGGAGAGAATGAGCCATAGCAGAGGAGTAAATGCCAGCAGATGGAGCAGTAGCTTGAACCATTTAATATTCTCTGACCTGATTTTCACTAAAAGTTGCTCCGCAAATCTAATCCCTGATAGAGCGAGGCCACCTGATCGCCATATCCGTTAAACAAGAGTGTGGGTTGGCGTTTGACATCCAACAGACCACTACTGCCAATGACGCGTTCTGTTGCCTGTGACCAGCGAGGGTGGTCCACCTGAGGGTTTACGTTAGCATAAAAACCGTATTCATCCGGTGCGCTTAAATTCCAGGTGGTGGGTGGCTGCTGTTCCACCAGTTTAATTTCAACAAGGGATTTAATGCTTTTAAAACCATATTTCCAGGGGACAATCAGTCTGACAGGAGCACCATTCTGGTTTGGCAGCGTTTTGCCGTACACTCCAAGCGTTAGCAGAGTTAGCGGATGCATTGCTTCGTCCATACGTAAGCCTTCAACGTAAGGATAGTCCAGCCCCCCGCCAATATAGCGGCTATTTTGTCCCGGCATGTTTTCCGGATCGTAAAGGGTCTGGAAGGCCACATAGCGCGCTTTACTGGTTGGTTCAGCCAGTTTGAGCAGTTTATTCAGTTCAAAACCAAGCCAGGGGATCACCATCGACCAGGCTTCCACACAGCGCAGGCGATAAATACGTTCTTCCAGAGGGAAGCGTTTAAGGAGCTGATCCATATCCAGTGTGATCGGTTTTGCTACTTCCCCGCTGATTCGAATTTTCCATCCTTCGGTTTTTAGCGTTCCGGCATTGGCTGCGGGGTCGGCTTTGTCCAGACCAAACTCATAAAAGTTATTGTATCCGGTGACTTTTTCCTCCGGAGTCAAAGGTAGATTAGGATGGTAGTTGGCCGAAGGGGTAAAAGTGAGTGCTTTACCGGCGGGCGTTTTAGGTTTATCACCCCCGGTCAGCCATGAGAGTAGTTCTGCCTGAGCGTGATGAGGAAGCGCTAATGCCGCGGCACTGATACCCAACGCCTGTAAAATTTTGCGGCGTTGATAAAACAGTGTCTCAGGCGTTATTGCGTTTTCAGTTAAGCGTGTTTTTCTGACCATGATAGTGACTCTGACAGCAGAAAGTATTATGGATGATTAGACAAATCATTGTCCCGATTGTCCTGTTTTGCCAGAAATTAGATGGAGAATATTGCGATACAGAAGTGCAGAAGGGCGTCGTTCAGATTTACCCCACGGAGAAAAAACGTGGGGTATCATCATGACGTTGCGCCATCAGGCGATGTTTACCAGAACCCGACCGGTTACTTTACCTGACAGTAGGTTTTCCGCCGTGACAGGAACATCTTTGAGGGCAATTTCGCTGGTGGCTAGCTGATAGAAGTTTTCCGGCAGCAGTTTAGCCAGTCGTTTCCAGGCTTCGGCCCGACGCTCTGCCGGGATCATAACGGAATCCACACCCTGTAAACGTACATTGCGCAGAATAAATGGCATAACGGTGGTTGGCAGTTGGTATCCGCCAGCCAGACCGCAGGCAGCAACAGTACCGTTATAATTCATTTGGGCGATAACTTTTGCCAGCAGTTCTCCACCGGCAACGTCCACTGCGCCTGCCCAACGCTGTTTTTCCAGCGGTTTAGCCGTTTCGCTAAAACTCTCTCTTTCCAGTACGTTTTTTGCGCCAAGTGATAACAGATATTCAGCATTATGTTGACGACCACTGACGGCAGAAACCTGATAGCCCAGTTGATGCAGTAGCGCAACGGCAGTACTGCCGACACCACCGCTGGCACCGGTAACCAATACTTCGCCGCTTTCAGGCAGAACACCGCCTTCTTCTAATGCCATCACACACAGCATTGCGGTCAGGCCAGCGGTACCGATGATCATTGCTTTACGTTGATCCAACCCTTCAGGCATGGCAACCAGCCAGTCACCATTAACGCGTGCCTGTTCTGCTAATCCGCCCCAATGGGTTTCACCAACCCCCCAACCCGTGAGTAATACATTTTGTCCCGGGGTGAAGCGTGGGTCATCACTACTATGAACGGTACCGGCAAAATCAATACCGGGTACCATAGGAAAATTACGAATAATTTTGCCTTTGCCGGTAATCGCCAAAGCATCTTTATAGTTGATGCCGGACCAATTGATATCAACGGTGACATTGCCCTCAGGCAACTGTTCAAGGGTGACACCCTTTACGGATGCCAGTGTTTGTCCATCTTGTTGTTCAAGAACCAGAGCTTTAATCATTGTTTTTACTCTTATCTGAAAGTGAAAGGGGGTGAATGAAATAACCATTACTTCATTCAGAGCAACGGAATTATTGTCGTTATTATTCTCTTTTGTTGTTCCCGGGGCAATCGATAAGGGGCTGACATTTTTGTGATGGTTACTGAAATAAAGCAAAGTTGTTATTGAGCATATTGCTCTATTGTTCAGAAAATGACTATCACCTTTTGTAGATAAAAGAGTGTCTAAATCTTATTAAAATATGACGTTAAGCCCCTCGTTTTGATAAAGTCTGCTAAAATGTCGGTGAATTAGGTTGCGATGTAGAACATCCGTTCTGCAAACTTTGTATTGCTTTCCAGCATATTAGAATAATTTACTATGGGAATGAGATTTACCGCCAGATTATCTATTTTTATTTCTTTATTAGTTTTTCTCACCATGATTTTGGCACTGATGACCAGTATGTTAAGTGTCTATTTTGTAGGCGAGGAAAAAATGGAGAAGCATTGGTATGCGCTTGCCACTACGGTAGATCAGGCGTTGATTTATCAATCGCCAAGCGCTTATGACCGCTGGCTTCCGGTTGTGATGTATGCAACGGGGGTGCGCCATCTGACGATTAAAGACGAAAAAGATACAACTATTTATACCCATAGTAGTGATAACCGCCTCGGTTTCTGGGAAAAAGTTCACACCCTTAGCGATATCGATCTGGAACTACCTCAGCATCCCGGTTATCGCATGCAGATCCTTTATGTTAATCCGATTCTCAGCACACTCTTTTCATTACCAATTCTGTTAGCCATTATCACCGTCATTGTTTTTATTGGTTTGATCATGTTCTGGTGGATTCACTGGCTTAAACAGCAGTTCAAAGGCTTGCTGTTACTGGAAGAGCGTTCCCAACGAATTTTAGCCGGTGAGAGAGAGGGCGCTGAAGTTGCGGATGAAAAAGAGTGGCCTGTAAATACCAGCGCAGCCATTAACCGATTGTTGTCTGAACTGAGTAATATGAGCAATGAACGCGTCAGGGTAGATAAATTGATTCGCTCGTTTGCCGCTCAGGATGCACAAACCGGGCTTAATAACCGCCTGTTTTTTGATAATCAACTGGCGACTCAGCTTGAAGAGCCGAATGCTCATGGCGTCATCATGATGATTCGCCTGCCTGAATTAGAGTTGATGGCGAGTGAGCACGGCAAAGATGTGATTGACGATTTGCTGTATACGCTGGTGAATATGCTATCGACCTTTATTATGCGCCATCCGGCGGCATTACTGGCTCGCTATTTTGATAATGACTTCAGCGTTATGTTACCTCACCGTTCATTAAAAGAAGCCGATGCTATTGCCGCTCAATTGGTGAATGCGGTGGATATGCTGCCGGTATCATCCGGCATTGAAAAAGAGTCCCTGATTCATATTGGTATCTGCTTGTATCATGTAGGGCAGACGCCAGAACAGATTATGGATAATGCCGAACAGGCAGCCCGCACCGCAGTATTACAGGGCGGCAACGGTTGGTTTATTTATGATAATCAGGTGACCAGCGCCGCCCGAGGCAGCGTTCGCTGGCGAACTCTGTTAGAACAGATGTTGGATAAGGGCGGGCCGGATATTTATTACAAACCGGCAGTAACGGTAAAAGGTGAATTGAACCATCGGGAGATATTACTACGTATCCACGATGGTAATGATGAGCTACAGCCGGCAGAGTTTATGCCGTTGATACAACAATTTGGTTTAACCGAACGTTTTGACCGTTTGGTATTGAGTAAAACCTTACCTCTGCTTGACTGTTGGCCAAATGATACCATTGCGGTATCGGTTACCGTCGATTCCCTGCTGAAACACTCTTTTCAAGTGTGGCTGCGGGATAACCTGTTGGAAAAAGAAAAATCGTATCGAAAGCGAATTATATTTGAACTTGCAGAGGCAGATGTTTGTCAATATAGCGATCGCTTACGTCCGGTGATTCGATTATTGCATTTGTTAGGCTGCCGTTTAGGCATTATTCAGGCAGGATTGACGGTAGTGAGTACCATTTATATTAAAACCATGCCGATTGAAGTGATCAAACTTCATCCGGGTCTGGTACGTAATATCGATCGGCGCCCGGAAAATCAGCTATTCGTTGACAGTCTTATCAGCGCCTGCGAAGGAACAAATGTGGTGGTGATGGCCGTGAGCGTAAGAACACATCTCGAATGGGAAACCCTGCGTTTTCGCGGAATTGGTGGCGGTCAGGGAGAGTTTTTTGCCTCGCTAGTATTGATTCCACCTCCTAAAGAGAAAAATAGTAGTAAAAATCATCATTATTAACTCTGAAATGTTGATGATTTTCACGTAGAATAGCGTTTCCTACTTATTGGTTTCTGTTTGCCTGTATTAACAGTGCGCGTAAATCATTAAATCGAGTGGAAAAGTTTATGTGGCGTGTGTTTGGTTGAAGTTGAGTCAAACCTGCGCATTGAGCTCACGTTGGATGCGTTCATTAAATGGACGCTTTTTTGTGCCTTGTAGCCGTCCTTCGTGGTTGGTAAAGTAGGCGGATTAATATACCGTCTCAGCTTTCAGGATTACTTTCTAGAATGTTTAAGAAATTTCGTGGCATGTTTTCTAATGACCTGTCCATTGACCTTGGTACCGCAAATACCCTGATCTATGTAAAAGGACAAGGAATCGTATTGAATGAACCTTCTGTGGTTGCCATTCGTCAGGATAGAGTTGGCTCGCAAAAGAGTGTTGCTGCTGTAGGCCATGAGGCCAAGCAGATGTTAGGTCGTACTCCTGGATATATCTCTGCGATTCGCCCAATGAAAGATGGTGTAATTGCAGACTTCTTTGTAACCGAGAAGATGCTACAGCACTTTATTCGTCAGGTTCACAGCAATAGCATTTTACGCCCAAGTCCGCGTGTGCTGGTGTGTGTGCCGGTAGGTGCTACTCAGGTTGAGCGCCGTGCAATTCGTGAATCCGCTCAAGGGGCTGGTGCCCGTGAAGTATTCCTGATTGAAGAGCCAATGGCTGCTGCTATCGGTGCTGGCCTGCCGGTATCTGAAGCAACGGGTTCTATGGTTGTTGATATTGGTGGTGGTACCACAGAAGTTGCCGTCATTTCTCTGAATGGTGTGGTTTACTCCTCTTC
The DNA here is from genome assembly GCF_021010575.1 of Limnobaculum eriocheiris. Taxonomy (GTDB): domain Bacteria; phylum Pseudomonadota; class Gammaproteobacteria; order Enterobacterales; family Enterobacteriaceae; genus Limnobaculum; species Limnobaculum eriocheiris. Next base: position 57,782 of record NZ_JAJNAG010000003.1, read on the forward strand.
TGTACGTATCGGCGGCGACCGTTTTGATGAAGCGATCATCAACTATGTGCGTCGTAACTATGGCTCACTAATTGGTGAAGCTACTGCTGAACGTATTAAACATGAAATTGGATCGGCTTATCCTGGTGATGAAGTCCGTGAAATTGAAGTCCGTGGCCGTAATCTGGCAGAAGGTGTGCCGCGTGGATTTACATTAAATTCAAATGAAATCCTTGAAGCCCTGCAGGAACCTCTGGCGGGTATCGTTAGTGCAGTTATGGTGGCGTTAGAGCAATGTCCTCCTGAGCTGGCTTCTGATATTTCCGAACGTGGAATGGTTCTGACTGGCGGTGGTGCACTATTGCGTAATTTAGATCGCTTGCTGATGGAAGAGACTGGTATCCCTGTCGTTGTGGGCGATGATCCTCTAACTTGTGTTGCCCGTGGTGGTGGTAAAGCGTTAGAAATGATCGATATGCACGGCGGTGATTTATTCAGCGAGGACTAATTTCATTTTTGTTCTCTTTCTCTGACAGTGAACGTTCTATGGAAGGCTGCAGGTAACAGGGACCATTATTATAATGCCTGTCCGGTTCTGTCTTTCAGAACGCCACTGTAGTGTAAGCACAGATAGAAATTAAGTTGTCCCTGCCAGAAGGGGTCGCACCCCTTCTTGTCGACAAGGATAATGCAATTTATGAAGCCTATTTTTAGCAGGGGGCCATCCCTGCAGTTACGCCTTTTTCTGGCCGTTATCTTTGCTATCGTCCTGATTGTTGTCGATAGTCGGTTAAGTATTTTCTCAAAAGTACGTAGTTATCTGGACACGGCCGTTAGCCCATTCTTTTTTGTGGCAAATGGACCTCGCGACATTTTAGATGGCGTGTCTGACTCCTTTACTTCTCGTGAAGAACTACAGAAAGAAAATGAATTACTGCGTAATGAACTGTTGCTGAGAAACAGCGACATTCAGCTATTGGGGCAACTCAGGCAGGAAAATAACCGATTACGTGAGCTACTGGGTTCACCGCTGCGTGGCGATGAGCATAAAATGATTACTCAGGTGCTTTCAACGGAGTCCGATCCTTACAGCTACCAGGTGGTTATTGATAAAGGGTTTCAGGACGGTGTATATGAAGGCCAGCCGGTTATTAACGACAAGGGCGTTGTCGGGCAGGTGGTTGCCGTTGCTCGTAACACCAGCCGTGTTTTGTTAATTTGCGATACCTCTCACTCTTTGCCGATTCAGGTTCTGCGAAATGACATTCGTGTTATTGCCGTAGGAACTGGCTGTACGGAAGATTTACAGTTGGAATATCTACCGCGGGATACCGATATTCGTGTGGGTGATGTTTTGGTCACTTCAGGCCTTGGTGGCCGTTTTCCTGAAGGCTATCCGGTCGCCGTTGTCTCTTCCGTCACGATTGACAATCAACGGGCTAATACCGTGATTCAGGCGCATCCAACCGTTGCGTTACAGCGTTTACGCTATTTGTTGTTGTTATGGCCAAACGATCGTGATGGGCTTCAGCCTCTGCCTTCAGAAGAGGTCAGACGTATAGCAAAAGAGCGCTTACGCCAGATGATGCCTCAGGTTCTGCCTCCGGAAACAACGCCTCCGGTACCGCCAGCAAATTCTACGCCGTCATCGGCGGTTCCGGGCGCAGCGCCTCAACCGCCAACGCCATTAAGACAGCCAGCAACACCAAGACAACCGGCGCAACAACTTGTAGCACCAACTAATCGGGGTCGGTAATGAGCAGTTATAATAGCTCTGGCCGTCTGATTGTCTGGATCACCTTTTTACTGGCCATGGTATTGCAAACCATGCCGTGGCCAGCGGAATTGCACCAGTTTCGTCCTTCGTGGGTGATGTTGATTTTAGTGTATTGGGTGATGGCCTTACCGCACCGCATTAATGTTGGTACGGCTTTTATTCTTGGTTTGATCTGGGATTTAACTCTGGGGGCGACACTGGGTGTCAGAGGATTAGCGCTGGGTATTATTGCTTATGTCGTGGCCTTCCGCAGTCAGTTGCTGCGTAATATGGCGCTGTGGCAGCAGGCACTTATCGTGGTGTTACTCTCTTTAGTGATGAGCGTGATTGTTTTCTGGGCTGAATTCCTGGTGCATAACGTTACATTTCGCCCGGAGATTTTGTGGAATAGTGCAATTAACGGTCTGTTATGGCCGTGGCTATTTTTATTAATGCGTAAAGTGCGTCGGCGCTTCGCTGTCCGATGAGATTTTATATGCAGCCTATTTATCTGGCTTCCGCCTCTCCCCGTCGCCGTGAATTGCTACGGTTGTTGCAGATCCCTTTTGAACGTTTAAATACCGAAGTCGAAGAATGCCAGCTGCAAGGGGAGAAGCCGTTAGACTACGTTTGTCGTCTGGCAAAAAGCAAAGCGCTGGCAGGGGTATTGGTGGCCGAAAAGGATTATCCGGTTTTGGGCGCTGACACCATTGTGGTGCTGGACGATAAGGTTCTGGAAAAGCCAAAAGATACCGAAGATGCCGCTCGCATACTGAGGATGTTGTCAGGCCGACAGCATGTGGTAATTACGGCAATTGCTTTTGCTAATCAACGGGATGTGATGTGTTATTCTGTTAGCACAGAGGTTGTTTTTCGCCAACTGAGTGAGCAGGATATTATCGATTATATTGCCAGCGGCGAACCGATGGATAAAGCGGGAGCTTATGGTATTCAGGGGTTTGGCGGTGCTTTTGTCAGGACAATTCATGGTAGCTATCATGCCGTTGTCGGTTTACCTTTGGTTGAAACCCGTGAGCTTCTGGATGCCTTTTTGGCAGCTCAGACCGGGTGCATAAATAAGGAGTAAAAATGACGGCGGAACTGTTAGTTAACGTCACCCCCTCTGAAACCCGGGTCGCTTTTATTGATGGCGGCATTCTGCAGGAAATTCACATCGATCGGGAATCTAAGCGCGGTATTGTAGGCAATATTTATAAAGGTCGTGTCAGTCGGGTTCTGCCGGGAATGCAGGCCGCGTTTATTGATATTGGATTGGATAAAGCTGCTTTTCTTCATGCATCAGATATTATGCCGCACACCGAGTGTATTGCTGATAATGAACAAAAGCAGTTTCATGTACGCGACATTACCGAGTTGGTGCGTCAGGGGCAGGATTTGGTCGTTCAGGTGGTAAAAGACCCACTGGGTACTAAAGGCGCCCGTTTGACTACGGATATTACGCTGCCTTCCCGCTATCTGGTGTTTATGCCCGGCGCTGCCCATGTCGGTGTTTCTCAGCGTATTGACAGCGAAGAAGAGCGCGAGCGCTTAAAGCAGATTGTGGCGGAGTATTGCGATGAGATGGGCGGTTTTATTATCCGCACCGCCGCAGAGGGTGTGGGTGATGAAGAGCTGGCTCAGGATGCGGCTTTTCTTAAGCGCCTGTGGAGTAAAGTGATTGAGCGCAAGAGCCGTGGCGGTACGAAAAATATGCTGTACGGTGAGCTGGCGCTAACCCAGCGCGTGTTGCGTGATTTTGTTGGTGAATCACTGGATCGTATTCGTGTGGACTCTCGTCTGACCTATGATTCTCTGGTGGAGTTTACCGCAGAGTTTATGCCACAGATGACCTCCAAGCTGGAGCGTTATACCGGCAAGCAGCCCATTTTTGATCTGTACGATGTTGAAAATGAGATTCAGCGGGCTTTGGATAGAAAGGTAGAGCTAAAGTCTGGTGGCTATCTGATTATCGATCAGACCGAAGCCATGACGACCATCGATATTAATACCGGCGCATTTGTTGGTCATCGTAATCTGGATGAAACCATCTTTAATACCAATATTGAAGCCACTCAGGCGATTGCCCGTCAGCTACGATTGCGTAATTTAGGTGGTATTATCATTATTGATTTTATTGATATGACCAGTGAAGACCACCGTCGCCGGGTATTGAATTCTCTTGAGCAGGCATTGTCTAAAGATCGGGTTAAAACCAGTGTAAATGAGTTTTCTGCGTTAGGATTGGTTGAAATGACTCGCAAGCGTACTCGTGAAAGTCTGGAACATGTGTTGTGTGGCGAATGTCCAAGCTGCCGCGGTCGTGGTCGGGTGAAAACGGTGGAAACCGTCTGTTATGAAATCCTGCGGGAAATTGTACGGGTGCACCACGCTTACGATGCGGATCGCTTTCTGGTTTATGCTTCTCCTACGGTTGGCGATGCGCTGAAGAGTGAAGAGTCATACTCTTTGGCAGAAGTAGAGCTCTTTGTTGGAAAACAGGTTAAAATTCAGATAGAACCACTTTATAACAGGGAACAGTTTGATGTGGTGATGATGTAGTGGGCCAGTGAGACATTAAACCCGTTTAGTAGCCAGAGGAGGAAGGATGAGGCGAACGAGCCGCATGCTGTTTAAAATAGTGATACTGCTATTAGTGCTGCTTACGCTGGTTGTCGGTGGTTTGCGCTTTGCCTTGCCCCGAATTAATGATTATCGTCAACCCATTCTGGATACCGTTAACCGATTTACCGGCATTCCTGCCCAAGTGGAGCAGATGAGCGGTAAATGGGAAATATATGGCCCCGCTCTTGATTTACGCAATATCTCGCTGGAAACCTCTGCCGGAAAAATTGATATCTCCCGGGTCACTGTAGCCCTTGATGTTTGGGAATCTTTACTGCGTTTTCGCTTTCAGTTCCGGGACCTGACCTTTTATCAGGTTAAGGGTGACCTTGACTATATGGTGGGGCAGTCGGGCGAGAGCAAAGAGTCTTCAGACTTAACCACACTGGAAAACATCTTTTTAAAACAGTTTGACCACTTCATTTTACGCGACAGTAAACTCTCTTTCTTAGCGCTGTCTGGCGATCGGGTTATCGTTGAGCTTCCACGATTAACCTGGATGAATAGCCGTAACCGCCACCGTGCTGAAGGTCAGGTTCATGTTTCAACCGAAAATGGCACCCAAAGTTTACTGGAGGTACGTCTCGATCTCAGGGATGAAGAGGGGCTGTTGGATAATGGCACCATCTACCTTCAGGCTGATAACGTCAACATGCTGCCGTGGCTCAGTCACTGGTTTAAATCGAATTCTGGATTTGATAATGCCCAGTTTAGCCTCTCTTCCTGGCTCTATATTAAAAAGGGGATGATTGATGGGGGAGATATATTCCTGAATCAGGGAAGAGCTAACTGGCATAATAATGAAAATATGCACCAGTTAGATGTAAACCAACTGGCAGTACATATGAGCCGACAGGATAAAGGCTGGCGTCTGGATGTGCCGTCTCTCAACCTGAAAACGGATGGCGTGGTCTGGCCTGACGGTCGGGTTAGCTTGTTCTGGCAACCCGAGGGTATCGTTTCCGGTGGCAATAAGTGGGAGGAGATGCTACGTATTCGGGCGGAGAATCTCAGCCTTGACCATATCAACCCGTTATTGCCTATCTTTAGTTTTCTGACGCCTGATGTTCTGGATATCTGGTTTAGTATGGAGCCTCATGGCAATCTGCCGCTGCTGGCGCTGGATATTCCGTTAAAGCAGCCGGAACAAATTCGCTTTCAGGCCGAGTGGCAGGAAGCCAGTTGGAAGCCCTGGGAATTAATTCCGGGAAGCAATCATACTCAAGGGACTATCGCCGGGAATACCCGCGAAGGAACCTTAAATATCGCTCTGAATAACAGCACATTACCATACAGCAACGTATTTCGTGCCCCTCTGAAAGTGAGTAAGGCCAATGCCACGTTAAACTGGATAAATAACCAAAATGAGTTTCGTTTATGGAGTGAGCATATTGATGTTCAGGCCAAATCTTTGTGGGTCAACGGTGGGTTTGACTACACTCAACCGGAAGGCGGCGACCCCTGGTTAAGTATTCTGGCGGGCATTCGGGTATATGATGCCGGTGATGCCTGGCGTTACTTCCCTGAGCCGCTGATGGGTAAAGATTTAGTCGATTACCTCTCTTCCTCCATTGTTGCCGGTAAGTCAGATAACGCCACTCTGATCTTTTCCGGTAATCCGGTTAAATTTCCTTATCCGGAAGAAGATGGCCTGTTCGAGGTGTATGCGCCATTAACGGAAACCACCTTTAAGTTCCAGCCTGACTGGAAGCCATTAACCAATATGACCATAGACCTGGATTTCATCAATGCAGGATTATGGATGAATGCTCCAACGGCGAAGCTGGGCAAGGTCAATGGTCGTAATATTGAAGCCATTATTGCGGACTATGCCAAACAGCAGTTAACCGTTGCTGCCGATGTGGATGGTGATGGCATCGATGTTCGTGACTATATGAATGGTTCGCCGTTGAAGTCATCCGTAGGCGCAGCGCTGGAGCAAGTTGAAGTTAAAGGTAATGTTAGCGGGCGGTTACAACTGAATATCCCTCTTGATGGTAAGGATGCCATTGCCAAAGGTGATATTACCCTGAAAGATAATAGCCTGCATATTAAACCCATTGATTCCACTATGGAAAATGTCAGTGGTACCTTCAGTTTTGATAATGGTGATCTGATTAGTAAACCATTAACGGCCCTGTGGTTTGATCAACCGGTAGGTTTAAACTTCTCCACCAAGCAAAATTCCAAAGATTATGGTGTTAAGGTTGGTATCACCGGTAACTGGTCGGTGGCTAAGCTGCCATGGCTACCAAAAGATATGGCTTCAGAAGTAGCGGGTAATGCTGGCTGGAAGAGCGATGTTAATATCGCATTACCACCAAAAGGTAGTGCTAAATATGATGTGTTATTTACCGGCGATTTAAAAGGCGTGAGCAGTCGATTGCCATCGCCGTTAAATAAGTCATCAGGATCGGCGCTGCCGGTGAAACTGAAGGCCAGCGGTGACCTGAAAGGCTTTAATATGGATGGGACTATTGCGGGCAATCAGGCGATCAATAGTCAGTGGGTATTCACTAATGACCAAACCCGATTGACGCGTCTTGCCTGGCAGATGAATAGTCAAAAAATACCAGCGCTCTCTTCCGATGAACGTCTTGATATGCAATTACCGGCGTTAAATGGTGAAAAGTTAATGGAGGTTCTTGGTTCACTGAGTTCGGCGGAGACCGGCGGAAAAACAGGAAAATTTGCCATGCCGCCGCGCTGGATTTTCCGTTCGCCGCAGGTTGAACTGGCCGGACAGTTCTGGCGCGATGTTGCCGTTGATGTGGATACCCGTTCAGCAAATACACAAGTGGGGATCAAAGGTAAAGAGATCGATGCCCGACTCAGTATTAACAATAATCAGCCGTGGCAGGTAGATATTGGCTACCTGTACTTTAATCCTAAAAAAGAGAGCCTGTTGGGCAGCTCTGACGAGAGTAAAGGTAAGGCAGGCAAGTCATCGCTTTCCTCCATTAATTTTGACCTTCTGCCATCCCTTGCAATTCGCTGTAAAGAGTGCTGGGGAATGGGGCAACGTTTGGGGATCGTTGACGCCGATATAAGGTTCCGCTCCGAAAGCTTAAGCCTGAGCAATGGTATTATTGACACCGGTAATACCCGTTTAACGTTCAGCGGCGACTGGTTGCGTTCACCGGCAGGTTCTGCCACCCGGGTTGATGGTAAATTATCCGGGCAGCAAATCGATCGCAGCATGGATTACTTTGGCATTTACACCTCGCTTAAAGATGCACCATTTGATGTGAGTTTTAGTCTGGCGTGGCAGGGAGAGCCCTGGTCACCTCAGGTAGATACCCTTGATGGACAGGTAATTACCAAGCTGGGTAAAGGGATGGTCGATAATGCGGGTGGCGGTCATGCCGGGCAGATACTACGATTGTTAAGTTTTAACGCGTTAATACGTAAACTCCAGTTTGATTTTAGTGATACGTTTGGCAATGGTTTTTACTTTGATACTATCAATGGAAGCTTTACGCTGGCGAAAGGCGTTGCAACCACCAGTGATACTTTGATCGATGGTTTATCTGCGGACATTGCTGTTGATGGCTCCATTGATTTAGCCAAACAACGCCTCAATCTTAATGCTGTCGTCGCACCTGAAATTTCGGCTACGGTGGGGGTAGCCACTGCATTTGTGGTAAACCCTATTGCAGGGGCAGCGGTGTTTACGGTGAGTCAGGTTCTTGCGCCTCTATGGAATAAGATTTCACTGATTCGTTATAAAATTGATGGTAGTTTCGAAAATCCAAGTGTGAACGAAGTATTGCGTCAACCTAAGGGAGAAGGCGATTAATGAGAAGTGCTAACGTAGCCCTGTTACAACTCTGTAGTGGGGATAATGTGCGTGCCAATCTGGCGCAAATTGAGCAACAAATTAAGCAGTTGAAACCCCATGTGAAGTTGGTCATGACGCCGGAGAATGCGTTACTGTTTGCTGATACTCAAACTTATTATAAATATTCCGAAACAGAAGGAACCGGGCCACTTCAGGATGCCATCAGGGAGATGGCCATACGTTACGGCGTATGGATTTTAGTAGGTTCAATGCCGCTTATCAGCCGTGAAGATCCGGACCGTTTAACCGCCAGTAGCCTGCTGTTTGATGATCAGGGCGAAATCAAAGCCCGTTATGACAAAATGCATATGTTTGATGCTGACGTTGCCGACGGGCACAACCATTACCGCGAGTCAGATGCCTATGCCTATGGCCAGCATTTAACGGTGGTTGATACGCCGGTTGGCCGACTGGGAATGACCATTTGCTATGATTTGCGTTTTCCGGGTCTGTATCAGGCACTGAGAGAGCAGGGCGCTGAATTGATCTCTATTCCGGCGGCGTTTACCCGTGTTACCGGGGAAGCCCATTGGGAAATTCTGCTGCGTGCTCGTGCCATTGAAAACCAGTGCTGGATTCTGGCACCCGCTCAGGTTGGGCGTCACGGTTCTACCCGTCGTACCTGGGGCCATACAATGGCTATCGATCCATGGGGAAGCGTGGTCGGCATTAATGCGGATGCGGTTGAAGGTATCAAGGTACATGTAGATACTTCCGGTATGCAAAAATTGCGTGAGCAAATGCCCGTCGTCAAACACAACAGATTTCAGCCGGTGTTGAAAAATCCATTAAATAAGAGTGAATAACCATTATGAATCTGACGCTGGTCAGTGAGCAGCTATTGGCTGCGAATAAATTAAGCCATCAGGATCTGTTTAGCGTTCTGGGGCAATTGTCTGAACGGCGTCTGGATTATGCCGACCTCTATTTTCAATCCAGCTACCATGAGTCCTGGGTTATTGAGGACGGTATTATTAAAGATGGTTCCTACAATATCGATCAGGGTGTTGGGGTTCGGGCGATCAGCGGTGAAAAGACCGGCTTTGCCTATGCGGATCAGATTACATTAAATGCCCTGACCCAAAGCGCCCATGCAGCACGCTCCATTGTCAGCGATAAAGGAAATGGTAAAAGCCATGTGTTGGGTGCAGTGCCTTACTCCTCTCTCTATCCGGCCATCGATCCGCTGCAAAGCCTGACCCGTGAAGCCAAAATTGAATTACTGCATCGGGTAGATAAAATCGCCAGAGCTGAAGACCAGCGGGTACAGGAAGTCAATGCCAGCCTGAGCGGCGTGTATGAAATGGTACTGGTTGCTGCCACCGATGGCACACTGGCTGCGGATATCCGGCCTTTAGTTCGCCTGTCGGTGAGCGTGCTGGTGGAAGAAAACGGCAAGCGTGAGCGCGGTTCCAGCGGCGGCGGTGGTCGTGTTGGTTATGAGTATTTCCTTGAACCAACTGAAATGGGAATTCGTGCAGAAGTCTTTGCTCAGGAAGCGGTAAGAATGGCGCTGGTTAATCTTTCTGCCATTGCTGCGCCTGCTGGTGCAATGCCTGTGGTTTTGGGCGCGGGCTGGCCTGGAGTGCTATTGCATGAGGCGGTTGGTCATGGTCTTGAGGGTGATTTTAACCGTAAGGGCTCGTCGGTATTTAGCGGTCGTATGGGGGAACTGGTGGCATCAGACCTCTGTACTGTAGTGGATGACGGTACCATGATGGGGCGTCGCGGTTCTCTGTCCATTGATGATGAAGGGGTTCCCGGTCAGTACAACGTGCTGATTGAAAAAGGTATTTTGAAAGGCTATATGCAGGATAAGCTAAATGCCCGACTGATGGGGTTAGCCCCAACGGGTAACGGACGTCGCGAATCTTATGCCAGTTTGCCAATGCCGCGTATGACCAATACCTATATGCTGGCGGGTAAGTCCAGCCGGGAAGAGATTATTGCCAGCGTAGAATACGGCCTGTATGCCCCTAACTTTGGCGGCGGTCAGGTGGATATTACTTCCGGAAAATTTGTGTTTTCTACTTCTGAAGCCTATCTGATTGAAAATGGCCGAATTGGCAAAGCGGTTAAAGGGGCGACACTGATTGGCTCTGGCATTGAGGCAATGCAGCAAATCTCTATGGTCGGCAACGATCTGGCGCTGGATAAAGGGGTTGGCGTGTGCGGTAAAGAGGGGCAAAGCGTGCCCGTCGGCGTCGGGCAGCCAACGCTGAAGCTGGATAATTTAACCGTAGGCGGAACCGCCTGAGGTACTCAATAAAAACAGATCGGGTAACGGTTTATTCGTTACCCGGTTTTGATTTATGCCATTAATCAGGAATGTTCTCCTCCTGAGTTCGACAGTTTTCATGTCATCTTTCTACGGGGTATTAAAATGAGTATTTCCTACTATCAGTTAGCTACGCAAAGTACCACTCGTGTTCTGAATAACCTTGATCATTTGATTGATATGGCGATGACATTTTGTGCAGAGCGCAAAATTGATGAGTCGGTATTGTTCAACGATCGTTTAGCGCCGGATATGTTTCCTCTGTCGCGTCAGGTTCAACTGGTAAGCGATATGACCAAAGGCTGTGCAGCGCGTTTGGCCGGTATTGAACCACCAAGCTTTGCCGATACCGAAACCTCATTTGAACAGTTGAAAGAGCGCATCAGAAAAACCGTCGATTTCATTGCCACGTTAAAAGAGAGCAACTTCGCCGATTGTGAGAAGCGTGATATCAAACTGCCGTGGTATGACAATGCACTTCCGGCAGAAGTCTTCTTATTACAGCACTCTCTGCCAAATATCTACTTCCATATCGCTACGGCATATAACATTTTACGCCACAATGGTGTGCCGGTAGGTAAACGCGATTATCTCGGTAAGATCTAATTTAACCCTCTGACCTTCTTGCGTTTGATAAGAAGGTCAGAGAATAAAGTGATTATTTCCCTACTTCACATTCCCTTCACTCACTTCACACATAGCCCGATTATATTGCTGACTATTCTAACCTCAGTGAGATTACGGCCATGTCAGCAATAGATACCTACTCTTTATCACCGGCAATGGGATATGCTCGTCCCTGGTATATACAGGGATGGATGCGGACATTACCTTTGCCACTGCTGGAGTTTTGGAGCTTCGGGCTAAAAGAGGCGATAAGCTGTATTTTTGCGGTTTCATTTTTTATCACGCTGGCCTTGTCCAAGTTTTTATCCTTGGGTGGCTTGCCACGCTATGACTTTGTGCTGATGGTTGCACTGGTGGTTCAGTTTGCTCTGGTATACAGCGGGCTGGAAATCAAAAAGGAGCTGATTGCTATCTCACTGTTCCATCTGTTGGGGTTGGCGTTGGAGGTGTTTAAAACGGCTCCGGGGATTGGTTCATGGAGTTACCCGGAATTTGCCTACAGCAAACTGTTTGGCGTACCGCTATACAGTGGTTTTATGTACGCGGCAGTGGGTAGCTATATATTGCAGGCATGGCGTCATCTGTCGGTGCGTTTGACAGGGTATCCATCTCATCTGGTAGTGATTATTCTGGCTGCGGCTATTTATATTAACTTTTTTACTCACCACTTTATTGGCGACTACCGTTGGCCGTTAACCTTGATGTTGATTGCGGTATTCTGGCATACCAAAGTTCATTTTAAACCTATAGCACGGGAGTTCTGGATACCATTGCCGTTAGCTTTTTTATTGATTGGTTTCTTTATTTGGATTGCGGAGAATATCGTTACTCTGTTCGGCGGCTGGTAATATCCTAATCAGGCCATCTCCTGGCAGATAGTGCATTTAGGGAAAATCAGTTCATGGGGGTTACTGGTGGTGATTACTTTTGTTATCGTGGCCGAGTTAAAATTTCTCAATAAATGTAAAGAAAGCGAAAATAAGCTGACTAACTAATCGCGATCGAATATTTTTATCCAATGTATTTTTTTGATACACACTGTGACATCTTATTGAGTGGAAGTGTGGAATAATACATATTGGTAAAAAAGCTGATATAAGCTAAATATTAATATAGAGTGAGTTATCGTAATTTGTAACTGAGAGAGCATGAAGAGAAATACCATAGGGATACTGATATTTTGCGTATTATTGATTATTGTTGGCGTTGCTTTCAATAAAATAAATAGTACCCGGCACTCTTCAATTGAGTCTCGCTCAGCGGAGAACTCATCACAACCCGTTGATCGTAATAACGGTAAGCCATCCTCTACGGATATATCAACTCAGGAAATTGATAAGCTTACCCGGCAAGATGTTGTGGCGTCATATGTTCGTCAAAATAAACGTTTGCCGGATTATTACATCACTAAGAGTAAGGCCCGTTCGCAAGGCTGGGATGCTCGCGATGGTAATCTTTGTTCTGTTCTACCTGGTAGGGCTATCGGTGGGGACCGCTTCTCTAATCGGGAAGGAGGGCTGCCTGAAGCATCCGGACGAGTCTGGTACGAAGCGGATATTAATTACCGCTGCGGGCATCGGGGAGCAGACAGATTACTGTATTCAAATGATGGTCTGATATATGTCTCACGCGATCATTATAAACGATTCATGGAGGTAAAAAGCTAATGAGAAGCGTTGTTTTCGATTTTGCTGATATTCGTTCAATGCCGGACTTTTATTTACAGTTCGCTGATATATTCCTGTTACCAGACTGGTTTGGTAATAATTTAGATGCATTATGGGACGCATTAACCGCAGGTATTCGCTTACCGGTTCAAATCGTATTTACCCATTTTGACCGTCAGTCAATGGATTTTGCTTCGTTGTATAATCTGTTTGAAGAGGCGGAGCAAGAGCTTGATGGTTTATTAAGTTTTAATAGTCTGGAAGATAACGCCTGATTCAGTTTCTGTTTTGGGCTTCCTGACTAAATATATCCTTAGTAATACCCAACTTTTTCATTTTGCTATACAACGTATTACTGTTGATTTTAAGTATTTCTGCTGCACCACCTTCACCGGATATTTTCCCGTTGGTTTGTTTCAGCGTTTCAATAATATGCCTTTTGACGATTTCGTTAAGAGGGAGAATTGGCTGTCTGATATCCGGATAATTTCTGTCATATTCTCCGGGTTTAATATCCAGAATATGGGTGCCGGAAGAGATGATGGCTTTTTCCAGACGGGAAATTAATTCAGAAATATTTCCCGGCCAGTCATAATTTAATAATGATTGTTGAAAGCGGGTGGAGAGTAGCGGTAACTTGTGTTGACGGTTTTTTCCCAGTTTTAATAAGTAGTGTGTCACTAATTCAGGAATATCCTCACGGCGTTGTCTTAAAGGAAGTAGCGTCACGCTAAGGCAGAATAAATTATAATAGCGAATACAGCTTAATAAATTGCCGGGATCGGTATGTACCGGTTTAAGCTGGGTTTGAGTAATCAAAATTCGGATGTTATTACCTTTCTCTTTATAAATTTGAATGTTTTTAATTAGCTGGCAGCATGTTGCCTCAGGCAGACATTCAATATTTTCTATCAGTAACGTTCCGCCATCAGCATATTTAAACAGGGTGTTGTCTGTCAGCGTGGTTTCGGTTAGTGTTATCACTCTGGTACTTTGGTCTGGTGCGGTAATAAACAACGTCAGGGTTTCTGCATACAGTGCCGCCAACTGAGCATGCGGGTTTGCTGACTGTTGATGCAGATGGTGCGCCAGCATCGATTTACCGCTGCCTTTCTCCCCACAAATCATAATGGCCTGTTGGCTCCTGGCGATCAAAGGAAGCTGACTAAACAGGGCTGCCATAGGACTGCTTTGCGCGGAGATAAACCCTTCCGGCAGTTTTCCCCGGCTGCCCGATGAGGGCAAATGAGAATACTGGGTGTAAGGCTTTTGCTCGTTAATCAGCTTAAGCTGCGATAAAGCTCGCGACGCTAACAGAGAAAAAGATCCCCGTAATGATTCCACCAGTTCAGCATGTTCAGCTTGGAACGCATTGCTTTTGTAGCTAAAAAACACCACTGCGCCCAGGCGAATATCGTCCACTTTCAGGCGCATCACAATGGCGGATTTTACTTTACGAAAGTGATGCTTAATCACGTAATCAGTCAGCGGATCGTCAGCCAGCCGGTTAAGAATGGTGGTGGTGAAGTTATCGCTAACAATAAATCGTGACAGGACATGAATCGGGATAGATAACACATTCAGCTTTACCCGACTACGGTTACGTGTAGCGAGGGCTAGAAATTGAATGCTTTGGATATCATCACGGTAGTAGTTAAGAAATATGCCATCAATAGGAAACGTCTCTGGTGCTGCCTGAATACAGGCAGAGATCGCTTTTTCCAGTTGTAGAGTACTGCACAGGGCTTCATGCATGGTGGCCATCCTTATTAAGCTATCGCGATAATTTCGGCTGAAATTTAGTCGCCAACTGATAATGTAGGCCCATATAACCCATGCTTCTCTGATTTAACTCAAAGAGAAGAAGAAATGTTTCCAGATGTTTCAATTGAATGTAAATGGCAGGTAACTCAATTATTACAATGAGTTAAATAGGGTTGGTTTTGGGGTATATTACGGATAAGTCAAATTAGAAATCAGTTCCCCCGGTATTAATCGGGGGAACTGATTCCTCTACTTTCACTGTGATTTACCGTTATTACTCTTATGGCGGTGATAACCGTCTATCATTCCTTTCAGTAGTGCTGCCAGACTATCACCAGTCGTACACAGATAAAGGTGAACCAGCAGGAACAGTAATGACACCGCGGCCAGCAGATAGTGGGTATAGGCCACCAACTGTTTGCCCGGCAGGCCAAATACCCTGTCCGGAGTGTTTTCCGGATACAGCATCAGCAGACCTGTGATGATAAGTAATGGCACCAGAAGGTACATCACGCCGATATAGCCTAATTGTTGCAGAGGATTAAATTTACTCTGCGCTGAAGGATGTTCCGGATGCGCCTCTCTACGGAAGATACCAAACAGGTAATAGCGAGTCTGGCGCAGCAGGCGACCCGGCAGGCCGTTGAGTTTCACCACATAGTGATGACCATTACCCAACAGGTTTACCACAATAAACAGCAACCAGACGGCACACAGCGTAAGGCCAGTGATATTGTGCAGGTCAGCCCAGGTCGCCAGTTCACCTTGAGTAAAGTGCATAGCGATGCCTGAAACCAATAGCAGAATAAAACAGAGTGCGTTTAGCCAGTGCCATACCCTGACCGGTAAGGTATACAGATAGGTTTTATGCCATTCACCAGAGGATGTTTTGCTGATGATCAGGCGTAATACACCATGTAATGCGAGAATAAGCAGCAGGGCTGCTGCCAGCCACATAATAGCGCGATCCAGTCGAACATCACCGTTGGCACCGATCAGATAGCTGTTTTTAAACAATGAACCGTTAATCCATTGGACTTCCTGCTGTGCCGGAATGCCACCCAGCGAATTTAGCTTGTCCTGTAGCGATTTATCATCAAATAGCCCCTGATTCAGCAGGCTACCGGCGATAGTTTGCTCCGTCGGTGCAAAATGACGGCGTTGAACCAGAATAGATTTGTCACTGTGGCACTGATTACAACTGACGCTCTCTTTGGCCGGTACGATGTTGTGTAATGTCAGATCGTTGCTGTCCGCATGACAATCAATACAGCGCAATGAATCCAGGTGTAAAGCGGCATTAGGGATAGAGGCATGGGTCAAATCCTGCTCTGTGACCTTTTTGCCGCCAGAAAGCGCCTGATATTCCACGGCCCGGGTGTGGCAGTCAGTACAGAGAGCATTGGAGGAAGTAATTTGCTGCACGGTGGGTTTAGTTATCACACTGCTTTGCATGGTATGAGCATCATGACAGGACTCACAGGTGAACTTACCCTGCGTAGTTTTGCTGGCGTGAACGCTGTTTTTCCATGCATCGGTGATGTTGTGCTGCACCAGCCCGTGGCAACTCTCACAGCTATTGGCTGCAACGGTGGTTTGCGTATGGGGCAGAGCCTCAAATCCGGCATTACCTTGTTCACTCTGGTGGCAGGCAACGCAGGGAACCGTTGCGTGAACGCTTTCCTGATAGGCTTCTTCAGCAATGAAGAGTTTTGCCCCTGCATTATCAGAGGTTACCGCGTGGATATCACTATCGCTATGGCAACGCAGACACTGATTATTGTTAACTTCAGCCGCCTGAGCACTATAACTAAGGGCAAGTACCCCCAGCAGACTCAGTGAACGGAGCAAATACCCCAGCCATTTCCCCATTGATATTGTTTTCATAACATCCTCATCAGGGTTTCATATTCGGGTATTTGAATAAATGGCAGTTGTTACAATAGACCTGTGATGGTTTGTGCTCGCTGTGGCAGGTGCTACAGGGAACATCTTTACCGTAGTGAATCGAGTTATGCGGATTAGGTTCCGGATGACCCTCTTTTGACTTCGGTTCCGTCATGGCGGCAATTTGATCGAGGCTGCCGTGGCAAGTCAGACAATTACTGTCATTAGCTGGTGTGGTTGGCGTTTTGGCTCCGTGACAAAGCTGGCAACTGGCATCACGTCCGGTTGCCGCCAGCGGCTGATGGTAGGGTTTAATGGTGATATCGCTTAACTTTTGTTGAAAGGCTTTAGCGTCGTCAGCCGCGGGCTTCTCATTTTGAGCCCAGACTGAAAGGCTAAACAGCGCAACTAAGATGACGGCGATACGTTGATAGATAGACATAAGTTTCTCCCGTCCCTCAGGCGTTATCTGAATCTGAAGTGCTAAACAATGGATTGGCGGTCTGAGTGGCAACATGAGCACCAGCAATGCGGCCCA
The DNA here is from genome assembly GCF_021010575.1 of Limnobaculum eriocheiris. Classification (GTDB taxonomy): domain Bacteria; phylum Pseudomonadota; class Gammaproteobacteria; order Enterobacterales; family Enterobacteriaceae; genus Limnobaculum; species Limnobaculum eriocheiris. The sequence continues at coordinate 74,741 of NZ_JAJNAG010000003.1, forward strand.
GTACTAATCCATCAGCCACGGCGCAACTGCCTAATCGGCTGGCCCCGTGTGGACCACCTGTGACTTCCCCCGCGGCATAGAGCCCCTGTATAGGATGGCCAGTGAGTGAATTGAGCACCTGAGCATTTGGGTTAATTTGTACGCCACCCATGGTGTAGTGCACTTTAGGCCAGACGCGAACGGCGAAGTAAGGGCCTTCAGCCAGCGAAATTGCCCGGCTAACGTCTTTCCCTAAGCGATCGCCACTACCGTTGGCAACGGCGGTGTTGTACTCATCCACCTCTTTTTGCAGATTTTCATAAGGGAGAGCAAAGTGGTCCGCCAGCTGTTTCAGGGTGTCAAACTGCCAGGCAACCTGATATTTCAGTGCTGCAGGCAAGCTTTGGGCATTTTTTGCCCCTTCCTTATTGGTGAAACAGATAGGGTAGACTGGCTTTCCCTGTTCATCGCGTTGAGCAAGGATGGCATCTTCACGGGCTTTACGGTCAGCCAGCTCGTTGGTAAAACGTTTACCGGTGCGCGCATCCACCATAATTCCCATAGGGTAGCCAGCAATGGTATTGAACTGAGAGACGTTACCAAAACCTTTCTCATCCGGGGATGACCAGGGGCCTAACTGAATCAGGTCCAGCTGTACCGGCGTTGCGCCAATTTTTAGCATGGCCAGAATACCTTCTGCGGTAGCGCCCTGATGGTTGGTGGTGTCCAGATCGCTAACCAGTTGAGGATCCTGAATCATACGAAAACGCAAATCGTTACTAAAGCCGCCGCTGCACATGACTACCCCATAGCGAGCGCCATAATTTTTCAGTAATCCGGAGTTCTCATCGGGAAAGTAGTAGTTCTCTTTTACTTCAATGCCAACCACGGTTTGCTGATTATCCTGAATAAAGGACTCAAACTTGCAGCGTGACTTAAAGATAACCCCCAGCTTTTGTGCCGACTGGCGCAGAGGCATAATAATTCCGGCACCGGAGCTTTCAACGGTTTGCAGGGTACGGGGAACCGAATGTCCGCCGAAGTGTTGCACGAAAGGTTTGTAACGCACGCCATGCTTGAGGGTGAACTCGTAGGCTTCCTGGGTGCCGTTAACCAGTACGTGCAGAATATCCCGATGATTTAACCCACGACCCGCTTTTAGCATGTCCTGATACATCAGTTCCGGCGAGTCCTGAATACCCGCTTCTTTTTGCTGTGGGGAACCGGCAACGGCGAAGGCGCCGCCGTTAATGGTTGAGTTTCCACCAAACACTGCCATTTTATCTATAACCAGAACGCTCAACCCGTGGCTTTTTGCCTCCAGCGCGGCGGCAAGACCGGCAAAACCGCTGCCGACCACAATCACATCATAAATTTGATGAAAACGGGTTCTGCCGCCGGTGACCGTCTCTGGCACATTGATGGTTACCGGAACTGCCTGAGCAGGTGCCATAACCAGAGACATAACGCCTCCCGTTGCCAGCAGTGCACCTTTAGTCAGAAAGCTACGCCGGGTCGGGTTGTTAATGCTGTCTGGCGGTAACGTTTTTTTGTTGTTGCTCATAATTATTCCCTTTTAACGCCTATTTCTGGTTGTGATAACCGGCAACAATATCGGCACTGTTTTTAATGTCATCGCTGTAAATACGGTCCTGATCGACAAAAGGAACGACTTTGCGGTAAGCCTGATACAGCGCCTCAGTTTGATTACCCATGGTCATCTTCGGCATGATCGCTTTACGTAAATCGATAGCCTGGGTGGAATGCAGCAGTTCCAGGCCATAAATCACATTCATGTTGTCGACAATGCGCTGTAAACGCTGGGAAGCGTACAGATTATTGGTGAAGGTGTCCTCAATGGTGCCTGCCATCACTTGACCATCGAGAGAAACCGGATTGACTAAGTCGACAATTTGAGAGTGCAGCGCAACCTGAGGTTTCTGGATAGCGCCAAATGCATGGCCAGGATTATCTTTTGCCGTCAGGAAACGGCTTAAACCGGTGAAATGGTCATCGGACAGGTGCAGCGTGCGCTGTACGCTGTTATGGGAAAGATGGCCCAGTGACAACGAAAGTTTCTGCACTGCTAAAGCCAGAGGCAGTGGTTCAAAGTTGGCGCTGGGGTAGATGGCACCTTTAACATCTTTGCCCTGTACGTAGTACTGTTTAACCTGACTATTGTCGGCGTACTCCTGTGTGGCATCCAGAATGACAGCAGGGTTATCGTCAGAGCTGTTCATTTGAACCGACAGCATCTGCCGGGCATTAACCAAATCGCGTTTTGCTTCGTTTAAGGCAAACACCGTGGTACGGAAAGAAAGTGGATCTTGCAGAGGGCGAGCATCATTCTTTTCCCATAAATAGGAGCCGGTCAAAACATCGCAGATTGATTTGGCGCTGTCATCTAATCCTGAGAATGGGCGAACTTTAATATTCTGTGGCAATACCGGTGAGATATTACCGTTTAGCCCTTCCAGACTCAGGCCAAATACTACCGGTGTAATATCAACAATCTGCTGTGCATCCATAATTGCTTTAGCGGAATAAGCGGTAGAGATAGCGTTGGTAGACAGAATCGAAAGGGCGTCTTTACCAATAGGGTCCAGCGGGGTGATACCGGCACTTTTCAGCGCCTCTCCGGCAGGAATAACCTTGTTGTTTACGCTAACCCGCCACTCACCCATCATGGCATCACCGATATGGGAAGCCAGAGTAATGTCCGCTTCGCCGACTGAACCCTGAGAAGGAACTACCGGCGTAATTCCCTGATTGAGGAATTTCTCATACAGTTCCGCCACGTAAGGCTGTGCTCCGGTGGCACCGGTTAGCATGGTGTTTAAACGGATCACCATGGCCAGACGTACCATATCCACCGGCATATCCGGGCCAACCCCGGCTCCGTGGGCGCGTAGCGCATTACGGTTAAAGGCTTTAGAGGCTTCTACCACCTCAGGGCTTAAACGACCGTGGGCATCAAACAGCGATTTATCTTTATTCAGACCTACGCCCACGGTTAAGCCATAAACCGGAACGCCCTGTTCTGCCGCCAGCATTAGCAGCTGGTTAGATTTTTTTACCCGCTCCATCGCCGCGGGATCGATTTTTACACTCTTACCCTGCGCTGCTACGCTCCAGGCATCGGCTAATGTCAGATTATGCCCGTTGAGTACCAGAGATTCCTGCGCCATTAAGCTTCCACTAAATAAACCACCAGCGACCAGAGCACCGGTAACGAGGGTAAACATTGCGTTATTTTTCATTTTTTGATTCCCCATAATAAAGTTATGGGTATTCTAATTATTTATAGGTAGGTGGACTTAGAGGTTACGGGCACATCCAGAGTGGGGATTTTTGATATATCGTCACTGATGAGCGGAAAAATAGCGTTACGAAAAGGGGCGGTAGTGAGTGGCTATTGGGGGATTTAAAATAGAGGCAAGCGTTGAAATATGAGGTTGTCAGCAATTCTGAACAACAGAAAAGCTGACAAATCAGATTGGAGATGATTATTCCTGAGGGGCTTCAGCCAACTCTTTTAAATACTGGAATATCAAACGCGAACTTTTTGGTGGCTTATTTCCCGCACGCTCTTTTTGTGCGGCTCGTACCAGCGAACGTAACTGTTGGCGGTCGCCCTGAGGGTAAAGCGCTAACACTTCAGAGATAGCATCATCGCCGTGGTCTATCAGACGGTCGCGTAGGTTTTCCAGCTTATGGAACAGCGAGACCTGCTGGTTATGGCGATTTTTCAGCTTATCTAATGCGGTTTGAATGGGTTCCACATCCCGTGAACGCAACATTTTACCAATCAGCTGGATTTGACGGCGATAGCCTTCTTTTTTGATCCGCTGTGCCAGATTAATGGCGGCACGCAAATCTTCATCCAGTGGAATACGTTCCAGAGCGTTTTTACCCAGCTTAACTAACTCGGTACCGAGATCTTTGAGCGCTTCGGCATCCCGTTTAATTTCACTTTTACTGACCCAAATGATCTCATCGTCTTCCTGCTCTTCGCCGGGAAGCTCGTCATCAAGCCATTCGTTGTCATTATCGAATTTATTCATATTGTTACTTAACCTAAATCAGGATGCTTAAAATGGGTAATCCATTAATCTCTTTCTGTTTTTCCATTATTATAGGATAAACAGCGTCCGAATAGGCTAGTGCCGGGGACGAAATCTGGAGATTAATCTTAACAGGTTGTTGGCGTTCTGCGAAATCGGACGCATATCCTGTTAAACTTCACTCAATTCTTTTCTGATGATGGTAGAGCCCTGAACAATGAAAATAGTCACTCAAGTTGCAGAACAACGTAAAATGTTAGAGCAGGCGGTTGCCCAAGCGCTGGAGCTTGCTAAAGCCGCTTCAGACGCTGCGGAAGTTGCCATTACTAAATCTACCGGTATTGGCGTATCTACCCGATTTGGTGAAGTGGAAAACGTGGAGTTTAACAGTGATGGTGCGTTAGGCATTACGGTTTATCACCAACAGCGTAAGGGCAATGCCTCTTCCACCGATTTAAGTCCGGACGCTATCGCCCGTACCGTTCAGGCTGCTCTGGACATTGCTCGTTATACTTCGCCGGACCCTTATTCAGGGCTGGGTGAACGTGAGCTGATGGCCTTTGAATCACCGGATTTAGACCTGTTCCACCCAACGGAGTTGGATGCTGAACGCTTTATTCAGCAGGCCGCATTGGCAGAGCGTAGCGCTATGTCAGCAGATAGCCGTATTACCAACAGTGAAGGCGGCAGCTTTAACAGCCACTATGGCATCAAAGTTTACGGTAATAGTTACGGTATGCTGCAAAGCTACTGTTCCAGCCGCCATTCCATGTCATGTTGTGTCATTGCAGAACATAATGGTGATATGGAGCGTGATTATGCCTATACCATTGGTCGTGATATTGCCGACCTGAAAAGCGCTGAATGGGTAGGGCAGGAGACCGCGCGTCGTACTCTGGCGCGCCTGAACCCACGTAAACTGGCAACCATGCAGGCACCGGTTATGTTTGCCGCTGAAGTAGCCACCGGACTGTTTGGTCATCTGGTTTCCGCTATCAGCGGTGGAAATATCTATCGTAAATCCTCTTTCTTACTGGACCACTTAGGTCAGCAGATTCTGCCGGACTGGCTGACCATTGGTGAATATCCACATCTGCTCAAAGGTATGGCTTCAACGCCGTTTGACAGCGAGGGGATTCGTACCCAAACCCGTGATATCGTCAAAGCCGGAGTACTGGAAACCTACCTTCTGACCAGCTATTCAGCGCGTAAATTAAATATGACCAACACCGGCCATGCGGGCGGCATTCATAACTGGCGTATCAAAGGTCAGGGAAATGATTTTAACGCCATGTTAAAACAGCTGGATCGCGGTCTGTTAGTGACAGAACTGATGGGGCAAGGGGTTAGCACGGTAACCGGTGATTACTCTCGTGGCGCAGCCGGTTTCTGGGTTGAAAATGGCGAAATTCAGTATCCGGTTAGTGAAATTACCATCGCAGGTAACCTGAAAGACATGTTGCGTAATATGGTTACTGTCGGTGACGATATTGAAACCCGCAGCAATATTCAATGCGGTTCCGTTCTGCTGGAACAGATGAAGATTGCGGGTGAGTAAGTAATGTAACTATCTATTTTTATTATTCATCATAAACAAACAGGCAGATTTCTATTAGAAGTCTGCCTGTTTCATATTAAAAAAGAATTAAGTGTCATGGTAAACAGGAACTGGTTACCGTGAATCACCTTATATTTTGGGCTGAGACAAAATCTCCAGCACTTTAATCTGAGTGACGGTACCGTTTGGTAAATGCCAGCTAATATCGTTGCCTGCCCGCATCCCTAACAGCGCTGCGCCAATAGGCGCCATAACAGAAATTTGTTCGGCGCTGTCTTTCAGGTCATGAGGAAATACCAGAGTGCGAGTCCGTTCTTCCTGCGTGCTGAGATCGATAAACCGCACCCGGCTATTCATGGCCACAACATCCGCAGGGACTTCACCTGGCGCAACAATTTCTGCCCGATCGATTTCTGCATTAAGTGCCTGAGCCACCGGTGATGAAGCGAATTCAGGGTGTTCAAGCAGCATGTCGATACGCTCTGCATCCAGTTCATTTATGATTATGGCGGGTTTAAGCATACATCACTCCGATAATATCTTTGATTAGACTAGTCCTATCTAATTTTAGGGTTCATTGTTTGTCGGCCTGAGTTTCAGACCAGCAGTAAAATAATATACTAAGCAAAACAAAACCCCCGCAGGTTGAATGCGGGGGCTAAGAGCGCTATTTCCTGAGTATTAATAAAACCACGTTAAATTAAAGAGATCGGGATCACGCTCTACAGATTCTGGTTTTATATCGCCTTTGGCTTATCTGATGTTTGGTGCATCAGTGCAATACGATATGTTGTTAAATTCATCATATCAGTAAAGCAGGGCAAAGGCTAATTAACGATTTTTTCACGCTTAGTTACTGTTTTTACCGTCATTTTTACGCTTTTCCAGCGTGCGATGACGTGACTGCACGTTTTTCCCACGGGAACGGAAATAATCAGCCAGTTGTTCTGCCACATAAACTGAACGGTGCTTACCACCGGTACAACCAATGGCTACCGTCAGATAGCTACGGTTGTTCGTTTCCAGCATCGGCAGCCACTGCTCAAGGTAGCTACGAGTCTGATAAATAAAGTTATGCACTTCAGTATGACGATCCAAAAAGGAAGCCACAGGCCTATCCAGACCGGTCATTGGACGAAGTTTGGGATCCCAGTGTGGGTTTGGCAGAAAACGCACGTCAAAAACATAGTCGGCATCGATTGGAATACCGTGCTTAAAGCCAAATGACTCGAATACCATGGTCAGTTCACGTTCGCGCTTACCTAACAGTCGGGTTCTTAGCATTTCGGCCAGTTCGTGGACTGACATTTCTGCGGTATCGATAATCAGGTCAGCCCGTGAACGCAACGGCTCAAGCAGAGCATCCTCTTCGTCAATGGCGCTCTCTAACGATAGATTCTTATTCGACAGCGGGTGCAGACGACGGGTATCGCTGTAACGTCTGATTAGCGTATTGCGATCGGCATCAAGGAACAGCAGCTGAGGAGAGAAATCACCCGGCAGGTTATTCAGAACTTCTTCGAGAATTTCTGGGGTTTCAGGTAAATTTCGCACATCAATACTTACCGCCGCAGAAGTTTTCCTTTCTGCCAGCGTTTCGGCTAACTGGGGCAATAAGACTACCGGCAAATTATCGACGCAGTAGAAACCCATATCTTCCAGCGCGCGCAGCGCTACGGACTTACCTGAGCCTGAACGGCCGCTGACAATCATCAGCACCATGTTGCTATTCCTCTTAATCATCACGATACGATATCAATATCGCCGGTATCTGGACCTTACACAACACTTCATGTGTTGTTGTGGGTTAAAATCAACCCTGATTGAATAAACGTTAACACGAACAATTGTTTTTAAACAGATTGATTTTCAGTTGGTTCATTCTCTTTATCAGACGATTCCTGAGTAAATAGTTGATAAAGCTCTTCATCGGTTTGAGCCATTCGCAATTGACGGCACAGGGTTTTATCCGCCAGACGTTGAGCTATAGCGGATAGCGTTGCCAGGTAAGCCTGGCACTCATCTGCCGGAACTAGCAGGGCAAATAAGATATCAACCGGTTGATTATCGACCGCATCAAAACTGATAGGACTATCCAGAGTGATAAATACGCCTACGGCACGAGTGGTGTCTTCTTCCAGTTTACCGTGTGGAAGGGCAATGCCTGCGCCAATACCTGTGCTGCCCATGCGCTCGCGGCTGAGGATGGCCTCAAACACTACGCTGGTGGGTATATTCAGCTGGCTGGCGGCCATTTCGCTGACAATCTCTAACGCCCGTTTTTTACTGGAGCAGTGAACGGCATTGCGTGTGCTGTCTAATTTCAGAATAGAGCGTAATTGCATGGTAGATAACGTGTTCATCATTTGTAGGAACCATTGAGTCAGACCAGTTGTTTACGCTGATTTGACGGGGGAATAGATAACGACTCCCTGTATTTTGCTACCGTCCTTCTGGCAACAATAATCCCTTGGTCGGTTAGCATGCTGGCGATTTTACTGTCGCTCAACGGCTTGCCCGGGTTTTCAGCCGAAATCAATTTCTTAACCAGCGCACGAATTGCAGTGGAGGAAGCTTCACCACCACTATCGGTATTTACGTGACTGGAGAAGAAGTATTTTAACTCAAATATCCCTCTGGGGCTATGTAAGTACTTCTGTGTTGTTACGCGTGAGATGGTTGACTCATGCATATCAACGGCTTGGGCGATATCCGCCAAAACCATGGGCTTCATGTATTCAGCCCCCAGTTCAAAGAACTCTTCCTGCCGTTCTACAATACATTCCGTTACTCTAAGTAGCGTATCGTTACGACTTTCAAGGCTTTTTATCAGCCAGCGGGCATCCTGTAGGTTGGTACGGATATATTGATTATCGCTGGCATTGTGAGTATTTGCCATAGAGGCGTAATATTGATTAATCTGCAAGCGTGGGATACTTTCCGTATTGAGTTCCACCACCCACTTACCATGAACCTTGCGTACCAACACATCCGGAATAACGTATTCAGACTCGCTGGCATGAATTGACTGACCGGGGCGAGGATCGAGGCTTTGAATCAGCTGCATGGCACCTTTTAGTGACTCTTCACTGATTCGGCTCAGTTTTAGCAATGAGCGGAAATCATGGCTGCCTAACAGCGCCAAATGTTGATCGGCAATCTGGCGGGCATTATTCAGATAAGGTGTATCAGGGGATAGCTGGGAAAGCTGCACCAGCAAACATTCTCGCAGGTCCCGGGCGGCAACGCCCACCGGGTCGAAGCGCTGAATGCGTTTCAGTACTGCTTCAATTTCGTCGAGTTCGACTTCATCCTGCCCCAGGCTGTCAGCGATATCCTCCAACGTAACCGTCAAATAGCCGGTATTGTCCACCGCATCTATAATGGCGGTAGCAATAGCTTTATCCAGATCGGAGAACGGGGTTAGATCCATTTGCCACATCAGGTGGTCTTGTAGGGTCAGAGTGGTTTCACCCTGAAACACCGGGAGTTCGTCATCACCATAATCGTTATGGGTGCCGGACGGAGTCCCTGCGGTGTAAATTTCGTCCCATGAGGCGTCGAGAGGGAGATCTTCAGGAATATCCGATTGCTGTAGCGCTTCGCTGGTATCGAGCTGTTCGTGCTCGGTCTCTTCGTGAGAATCTATTTCGTCATGACTATCCGCTTGCTCAAGCAGTGGATTGCTTTCCAGTGCGATTTGAATCTCTTGTTGCAGTTCAAGTGTCGATAGCTGCAACAGGCGAATTGCCTGCTGTAACTGGGGCGTCATGGTTAATTGTTGACTTAACTTGAGCTGTAAACCTTGCTTCATAATGACATATTACACTTATTATCGCATTCCTGAATGGCTAAGCGAATGTTCCCACAGGGTAGCCATAGCTACAATCGGAATTCATTGCCCAAATAGACCCGCTTCACATGTTCATCTTCCAGGATAGATGATGGTGTTCCATGAGCAATTAAATGACCCTGACTAACGATGTATGCGCGTTCACAAACGTCCAGTGTTTCACGTACGTTATGGTCGGTAATTAGTACACCAAGCCCGCTGTCACGCAGGTGCTCAATGATTTTTTTAATATCGATAACCGATATTGGGTCAACGCCGGCAAAGGGCTCATCCAGCAAAATGAATTTAGGATTAGCAGCCAGCGCTCTGGCAATCTCTACCCGACGGCGTTCACCACCGGAGAGAGACTGCCCGAGGTTTTTACGAAGATGTTCAATATGGAACTCTTCCAGCAGCTCATTAGCACGATCTTCCCGCTGTTCATTGGTTAAATCGTTGCGAATTTGCAGCACCGCCATCAGATTGTCGTAAACGCTCAGGCGACGAAAAATAGAGGCTTCCTGTGGCAGGTAGCCAATACCGCGACGGGCACGGGCGTGCAGCGGTAACAGACTGATATCTTCACCGTCGATAAGAATTGAACCCGCATCACGCTGGACAATACCTACCACCATGTAAAAGGTAGTGGTTTTACCTGCGCCGTTTGGCCCAAGTAAACCAACGATTTCACCGGAGTTGACGGTCAGGCTGACATCTTCTACCACTCGGCGACCTTTGTAGGCCTTGGCCAGATTCTCTGCTGTTAACGTTGCCATTCGCTATTGTTTACTCTTTATCTTTAACTGCGGTTAAAAGTGTTTATTTTTTCTGTATCTGAGATGGTACCAGAACGGTGTTTACGCGTTTGCCTTTGTTGCTGAACGCTTCCATCTTCTGCTCTTTCACTTTATAGGTGATGCGGTCACCCTGAACATTACTGTCCAGCTGTTCCAGATAGGCATTGCCCGTCAGGTCAACAAAGTCATTCGCCAGTTCATAGCGGAGTTTCAAACCCCGGCCCTTTACTGGTTTACCGCTGTCTTGCATTTGGTAGAAGGTCACTGGATTACCGAATGCTTCTACCACTTCTTTTCCGCCTCCGCCTTCAGGGCGAGTGACAACAACTTTATCTGCACGAATATCAATGGTTCCCTGCTTCACAATAACATCACCGATAAAGGTGGCGACATTACCATTCATGTCTAATGATTGTTGAGCAGAGTTAATGTTAATCGGCTGATTTGTATCATTCTTTAATGCAAACGCAGAGGCGCTGGTAACCAGAAGTATGCCGGCTACCATGCTGTTAACCACGTTTTTACGATGATGGCTGAGTTTCATTGCCGGCTTTTGGTTGAACTTCATAATAGGTTTTTACCTTTTCAATCAGCTTAGCTGTTCTACTGCGCAGATTACCACGCATCTTCATTCCTTCGGAGGTAAAATTAGCCCCGTACAGAGTAACATGATCGTCAGAGCTGATATCCTGAGTCACCAGATTGACATCAGCACTGTTAGTCTTGATTCTTTCCAGCTGCGACGTCGTCGTCAGGCTGTTGACCTCCACATTATCATAAAGGTAAAGCATACGGTCTTTGGTTAATTTAGCGCGATCGGAACGCACTGACCAGGTAGCTACCTGATCCTTGTCATACATGATCATAACCGGCTTAGTGAACCAGGTATCTTCCGGAGTGGAGTAGTATTTTACGTCTTCCGCCGTTAATTTGTAATTTAACAGTCCTTCCGGATTGTACACTATCGTGACCATTTGTTGGCTCTGATAGGTGGGTTCTTTATCATCCGGTGGCACGATGGTTTTATTGTCACCAAAATCAGCGAGATTCCAGCCAGTAAGACCTAAAGCGATTAGCGTTAGTACAATCGTCAGGCTTAGCTTTGTCTTGCTTATACTCATATGGATAACCCTTGTGCCCCTTCGAGTTTATCTTGCGCTTGCAGAATTAAATCACATAACTCGCGTACAGCACCACGACCACCGGCAATTTGCGTTACAAAGTGTGCTTTTGGCAGAAGCAATGGGTGCGCATCGGCTACCGCTACCGCCAAACCCACTTTTTGCATCACTGGCCAGTCGATCAAATCGTCACCAATATAAGCCACCTGTTCTGGCGCCAGAGAGACATCTTTAAGTATTTTCTCGAAAGCCATCAGTTTATCAGATTGTCCCTGGTACAGATGGGTAATTCCCAGCGTTTTGGCTCGATTCTCAACCAGTTTAGCGCTACGTCCGGTAATAATGGCAACATCGATGCCGGAAGTAATCAGGCAGCGGATACCGTAACCGTCCCGGACGTTAAAGGCTTTTAGCTCTTCTCCCTGATTACCCATATAGATCAGGCCATCAGACATTACGCCATCCACGTCACAGATCAACAGGCGAATTTGAGCCGCCCGTTGAAAAACCGCTTTGCTTACCGCACCGTAGCAGGTATTAATCATGTTTATACTCTTTCACTTGTCACTTAATTTTCACTTAAATAGTGTAAGCCAGCTATTTTGCCTTAAACCACACCGGCGCGCAGCATATCATGCATATGAACTACACCCACTAATCGATCGCCTTCAGCCACCAGAACGGCCGTAATATGGCGCGACTGCATCAGATTCAGTGTTTCTACCGCCAGTATATCAGGGTGAACGCGAATGCCGCCTTTGGTCATCAGATCGGCAATTTTAGCGTTGCTGATATCAACACCCTGATCGAAGACCCGACGTAAGTCGCCGTCGGTGAAGATCCCCTGAATCAACATATCGTCATTGCATATCACGGTCAGGCCCAGATTTTTTCTGGTAATTTCAACTAAAGCTTCGCGCAGTGATGCCTGATTATTCACCCGCGGGATTTCGTCACCAGTGTGCATAATATCACTAACGCGTAATAACAGTTTGCGCCCAAGCGCTCCCCCCGGGTGTGACAGGGCGAAATCGTCGGCGGTGAATCCTCTGGCCTCTAATAAAGCAACAGCTAATGCATCACCCATTACCAATGTAGCAGTGGTGCTGGTAGTGGGTGCTAACCCCAGTGGGCAAGCCTCCTGAGGAACATTAATACATAAATGTGTATCGGCCGCTTTGCCCATTGAACTGTTTGGATTACCGGTCATACAGATCAATGGAATTTGTAAACGTTTAATCACCGGAATCAGCGCCATAATCTCACTGGATTCACCGGAATAAGAGATGGCAATCACAATGTCATCCGCAGTGATCATACCTAAATCGCCGTGGCTGGCTTCCGCCGGATGAACAAAAAATGAGGGGGTACCGGTACTGGCAAAAGAGGCTGCCATTTTGCAACCAATATGCCCGGATTTACCCATTCCCATCACCACAACTTTGCCTTTGCAGTGAAACATCAGCTCACAGGCGTGTGAGAAATCCTGATTGATGTATTGATAGAGTTGTTCAAGCCCGGATCGTTCAATATCAAGAACCTGTTTTCCCGCTTGTTGAAAATCAAAGTTAGACATTACTCATTCTCACTGTCATTAATAAAGTTTCCTTTAGTCTTTTTGTGGATCGGGGAAACTTAAACTCAGGCGTATGCGAAATACATCAGTACGCCAATATAAAGGGTAAAACCGGCCAGTAGTGCTATTCCCATTGACCGCGTTAATCGACGGCGGCGACCTACACAAAGCAAGGTCAGAAGCAGACTGGCTGCCAGCATAATCCAGTAATCTCGGAGAAAGGCTTCACTAAAGAAGTTGCCCGGGGAAATTAACGCCGGTATTCCCATGACCACTAAAATATTAAAAATATTCGAGCCAATCACATTACCCACTACCATATCATCTTCATGCTTATACATACCGGTGATAGCGGTTGCCAGTTCTGGCAGACTGGTGCCAATAGCGATAATGGTGAGGCTTATCATTAGTTCACTTAAACCTAAATAACGGGCAACCACGGTGGCGTTATCTACCGCTATTTTGGCGGCGATGGGTAAAACCAATACGCCTATCAGTATCCATAAAAAAGCGACGGTTTGGCTTATCTCTTTGGGCGTTTCTGCTTCCTGACTTACTGAAAGTGAATCCGTTTCCCGAAGAAAATTACGTTTGCTCATTTTGAATACCAGCGCCATAAAGCTGATAAAGGTAACCAGCAGAATAATACCATCACTGCGACTGAGCTGGTTATCATAAAGGACAAAACCCGCCAGTAACATGATCAGAAACAGTAAGGGATCTTCATGCTTAAGTCGTTTAGAATGCAGATTCAATGGGCGAATAACAGCAACGCATCCTAAAATAAGTAATATGTTGGTGATGTTTGAGCCAATGGCGTTACCTACCACCATATTGGTTTTGCCGTTAAGCCCGGCAGTAACCGAAAAGGCCAGTTCCGGCAATGAGGTGCCTACTCCGGTGATCATAATACCAACGGCAAGACGGGGAATGTTTAAGGTGTTTGCAATAGCAGTAGCACCAAAAACTAAGCGGTCGGCACCATAAACCAGCAGAATGAGGCCAACAAACAGCATTACTACGGCAATCAGCATGCGCTATCCTGTTTAAAATTGAACTTTTTCATTCATACAATCGTCTTAGTCAGGTCAGATGGACAGTAATATTCAGAGTTGGTTTAACATTATTATTACTGAATTATCACAAGGGACTTTGGCTCCGGCTGAGAACATTGGTAACATCCCTGAGTTAATTTTGACTGGCGTTGGATGAAAAGTAAAACACCGCCTGCGTTTCAGCCTCTGTTTATCAAGCAGAATGAAATGTTGAGCCCGAGTATATTAATACTTATGATGGACGATATAGGTATTCATCCTAATAGTTTAAGGACGTTATGATTAAATCGGCAGCGAATTTGGTCGAAGTAAGGGGGATGTCGTTTTCCCGTAATGGTCGTCCAATATTTCAGGATATCAACCTGACGGTACCCCGCGGTAAAGTTACTGCAATTATGGGCCCTTCAGGCATTGGTAAAACCACATTATTACGGTTAATCGGCGGGCAGTTGGCTCCGGATAGCGGTGATATCATTTTTGACGGGGACAACATCCCGACCCTTTCCCGTCGCCACCTGTATGAAGTCCGTAAAAAGATGAGCATGCTGTTCCAGTCAGGAGCACTGTTCACTGATTTAACGGTATTTGACAATGTGGCTTATCCTTTACGGGAACACACCCAATTACCTGAAGCGTTGCTACGCAGCACCGTATTGATGAAGCTGGAGGCGGTTGGCCTGCGCGGTGCTGCCAACCTGATGCCAGCAGAACTGTCGGGCGGTATGGCGCGTCGGGCCGCTTTGGCTCGGGCAATTGCTCTTGAACCTGAACTGATTATGTTCGATGAACCTTTTGTCGGTCAGGATCCAATCACCATGGGGGTACTGGTTAAACTGATTGATGAGCTTAACCATTCATTAGGTATCACCTGCATTGTGGTTTCACACGATGTGCCGGAAGTCTTGAGCATTGCTGATTATGCTTATATTGTGGCGGAGCATCGTGTTATTGCAGAAGGAACGCCGGACGAATTACGTGCTAACCCTGACCCTCGCGCCAGACAGTTTCTGGACGGTGTGGCAGATGGCCCGGTTCCTTTCCGTTTTCCCGCCGGTGATTATAAAACGGAGTTACTAAGTTAATGTTGCTACAGGCATTGGCGTCTTTAGGGCGTCGTGGTATCCATTTTTGCACCTCATTTGGCCGCTCCGGTTTGATGTTATATGGAGCACTGGTTGGAAAGCCGGAGTTTCGCAAGCAGTGGCCGCTATTACTCAAGCAACTGTATGTTGTGGGCGTTCAGTCTCTGCTGATTATTATGGTTTCCGGCCTGTTTATCGGCATGGTTCTGGGGTTACAGGGCTATCTGATCCTTACCACCTACAGTGCAGAAGCCAGTCTGGGTATGATGGTGGCACTCTCTTTACTGCGCGAACTGGGGCCGGTTGTTACCGCCTTGCTGTTTGCCGGTCGGGCTGGTTCGGCGTTAACCGCGGAGATTGGCCTGATGAAAGCGACGGAGCAGCTTTCCAGCCTGGAGATGATGGCCGTTGATCCACTGCGCCGGGTTATTACTCCACGTTTTTGGGCTGGTTTTATCAGTATGCCGGTGTTAACCGCGATTTTTGTCGCGGTCGGTATTCTGGGGGGAGCCATGGTTGGTGTGGACTGGAAAGGGATCGATGATGGTTTCTTCTGGGCGGCAATGCAGGACTCCGTTAGCTGGCACACCGACCTGCTGAACTGTTTAATTAAAAGTGTAGTATTTGCAATCACAGTAACCTGGATTGCGCTTTATAATGGCTATGACTGTATTCCTACATCGGAAGGAATTAGCCAGGCGACTACTCGTACCGTCGTGCATGCCTCTCTCGCCGTATTAGGCGTAGATTTTGTACTGACCGCAATGATGTTTGGGAATTAAATCGATGCAAAGTAAAAAAACGGAAATCTGGGTAGGGGTGTTCATGCTGATTGGCCTGTGCTCACTTTTATTCCTGTGTTTAAAAGTCGCTGATGTGAAATCTTTGGGTAATGAGCCAACTTATCGGCTTTACGCTACATTTGATAACATCGGCGGGTTAAAAGCGCGTTCCCCGGTGAGAGTAGGGGGTGTTTTGGTTGGCCGTGTGGCTGATATTACCCTCGATCAAAAAACCTACTTCCCGCGCGTAGCAATTGATATGCAGCAACGTTTTAACCATATTCCGGATACCAGTTCTTTATCGATTCGCACTTCCGGCTTGTTGGGTGAGCAGTTTCTGGCGCTGAACATTGGCTTTGAAGATGAAGAAATGGGAACCAAAATTCTGAAAGATGGCGATGAGGTCAAAGATACCAAGTCAGCAATGGTATTGGAGGATCTTATTGGTCAGTTCTTATATAAAAGCGGCGGTGATGAAAAACCGGCTGATGAAAGTACTGCGCCTGCACCGGTTCATTAATATAACCGGCTGGCAAAAGGTTGGTTACGGAGTTAACCATGTTTATTCAACATTATGGACAACAGTAGGATAAGAGGAACAGCTATGTTAAAACGTTTTATGATGGCAGCACTTTTCATTATTGCCCCTTTGGCGGCAAATGCGGCTGATGCCAGTAATCCTTACCAGCAGATGCAAGTTGCGGCGGAAAAAGTCTTTACCCGTCTGACCAATGAACAACCTAAGATTAAGCAAAACCCTGACTACTTACGTACCGTGGTGAAGGAAGAGCTCCTGCCCTATATTCAGGTTAAATATGCCGGTGCACTGGTGTTAGGTCGTTATTATCGTGATGCAACGCCGGCACAGCGTGATGCTTATATGCCAGCCTTTGAAGCCTATATGGAGCAGGCTTATGGGCAGGCACTGGCGATGTATAATGGTCAAAAGTATCAAATTGCGCCTGAGCAACCATTAGGGGATAAGGATAACGTTTCTATTCGTATCACCATTAATGACACCAACGGCCGTCCTCCAGTTCGTCTGGACTTCCAATGGCGTAAAAATACCAAAACCGGTGAATGGCAGGCTTATGACATGATTGCTGAAGGTATCAGTATGATCACCACCAAGCAAAATGAGTGGGCTGAAACCCTGCGCCGTGAAGGTGTTGATGGCTTAACTCAACAGCTGAAGACGTTAGCCAGTCAGCCAATTACTCTGGATGATAAAAAATAATGCAGAACGCTCTGAACTGGCAGGCTGAAAATGGCGTAATAGCGTTAAGCGGTGATTTAGATCGCGAAACGTTACTGCCGTTCTGGCAAGCTCGGCAGCAGGCTATCGGTACGGATATTGCTACCATTGACGTATCTGGCCTGTCCCGGGTAGATTCCGCAGGATTAGCGATGCTGGTTCATCTGTTGGATGAGGGGGAAGCTCGCAAGCAGCCGCTACAACTAACGGGAATTACGGAGAAGCTGCAAATGTTGGCATCTTTGTATAATCTGCAACAAATTATTCAGCCTTACCTCGTGAGTACACCAACCATGGTGTGATAGTATGTTCATCAGGCTGATTTGAAATGAGTCGCGGAGATATAGATATCTATATCTCCGCGATGTTTTTGTAGCTAATCTGAGCGTACATGCTAATTTAAGCTGTTTTTCATTCTGAAAAGCAGGTCCTTTCTGATTAATATAGTGAAGACGATGGATATTAATGAAATAAGACAAATTTTGCTCGATGCATTAAATCTGCAAGATGTTCGCGTCACCGGTGACGGTAGCCATTTTCAGGTGATTGCCATTGGTGATATGTTTGAAGGTATGAGCCGCGTTAAGCAGCAGCAGGCCGTCTATGCGCCGCTGATGGAATATATTTCTGATAACCGTATCCATGCACTGTCGATTAAGGTGTATACCCCGGCAGAGTGGGAACGTGACCGTAAACTGAGCGGTATGTAATTGGGCCAAATATCCCATGTCAGTAGTAAATTTATCGATGTTGATTAAATAACAACGCATAAGCATAACAAGAAATATTAAATCCGCATCTGACCATTTAAATGTTGTTGTATTAGAGAGAGTGATTATGGACAAGTTTCGAGTACAGGGTCCCACCCGACTAAGTGGTGAAGTAACTATTTCCGGCGCTAAAAATGCAGCCTTACCGATTCTTTTTGCAGCGCTGTTGGCGGAAGAACCCGTAGAGCTACAGAATGTTCCAAAGCTGAAAGATATTGATACCACCCTTAAACTGTTGAGCCAACTGGGGGTTAAAATTGAGCGCAATGGTTCGATTTTTGTTGATGCCAGTCATGTAACCGAGCTGTGTGCGCCTTACGATCTGGTAAAAACCATGCGTGCTTCTATTTGGGCATTAGGACCCTTGGTTGCTCGTTTTGGTTATGGTCAGGTCTCTCTGCCGGGTGGCTGTGCTATCGGTGCTCGTCCGGTTGATTTACATATTTCGGGCCTGGAGCAACTGGGTGCAGAGATTAAGCTGGAAGAGGGCTATGTTAAAGCATCGGTTAATGGTCGTCTGAAAGCTGCGCATATTGTGATGGATAAAGTGAGCGTAGGCGCTACGGTAACCATTATGAGCGCAGCAACTCTGGCAGAAGGGACTACCGTTATCGAGAATGCGGCACGCGAGCCAGAAATCGTGGATACAGCTGAGTTTTTGAATACATTAGGTGCAAAAATCACCGGAGCGGGTACTGACCATATCACTATTGAAGGCGTTAAGCGTTTAGGCGGTGGTGTTTATCGCGTACTGCCTGACCGTATTGAAACCGGTACTTTTCTGGTGGCGGCGGCGATTTCCGGCGGTAAAGTGATTTGTCGCAATACGCGTCCGGATATGCTGGATGCCGTACTGGCCAAATTACGTGAGTCCGGTGCTGAAATAGAAACCGGTAGTGACTGGATCAGCCTGGATATGAAGGGCAAGCGTCCACACAGTGTGAACATTCGTACTGCGCCACACCCTGGTTTTCCTACCGATATGCAGGCACAGTTTTCTTTACTGAATCTGGTGGCTGAAGGAACCGGTGTGATTACCGAGACCATTTTTGAAAACCGCTTTATGCATATTCCTGAGCTGATCCGTATGGGCGCTCATGCTGAAATAGAGGGCAACACCGTTATCTGTCATAGCGTAGAGAAACTGTCTGCCGCTCAGGTAATGGCAACGGATTTACGCGCATCGGCAAGCCTGGTGTTGGCGGGCTGTATCGCTGAAGGCGTTACGGTTGTTGATCGTATTTATCATATCGATCGTGGATATGAGCGCATTGAAGAAAAGTTAAATGCTCTGGGTGCGAATATTCAGCGTTTTAAAGAGAAAGATGAATAACAGCTAAGTTGGTTATTTGAATTAATGAAAAAGTGCGCAGAACATATGTTCTGCGCACTTTCTGTTTTTACTGAAACGTCTGGAATAAATTAGTTGTTTTGCGCCGGGTATTCGGAGATTTTCAGCGTGAAGGTCATGCGTTGGCCCTGACGTAATACCACGACCGGAATATTGGTGCCAGGGCGGATTTCGGAGACTTCGTCCATCACTTCAATGGCGGAGGTCGCAGGTTTGTTGTTGACGTTAACCAGAATGTCACCGACCAGTAATCCGGCCTGTTCTGCCGGGCCGCCCGGGGTTACGGAACGCACCAGAATACCCTGTAGTCGATCGAATGGGCTCCCCTGATTTTGCATCTGGCTGAATTCACGACCTTCGATACCGATAAAACCACGAATTACCCGTCCATCCCGAATCAATTTATTCATGATTTTAGTGGCAAGCTCGGTTGGAATAGCAAAACCAATACCTTCAGGCGTATCACCATCGGTGCGTTTATCTAATGACAGGGTATTGATACCCACTAATTCACCTAAGGTATTAATTAATGCACCGCCGGAGTTACCGTGGTTAATTGAGGCATCGGTTTGCAGCAGGTTTTGTCGACCGTAGGGACTGAGGCTGGTTCTCCCGGTGGCGCTGATAATGCCCTGAGTAACGGTTTGCCCGAGGTTATAAGGGTTACCTATCGCCAGAACCACATCGCCAACATGGGGAGAACGTTTTGAGTTAATCGGAATAACCGGCAGATTGTCCTCTTTAATTTTGAGAACTGCCAAATCGGTTAAAGTATCAGCACCTACTAAAATCGCTTCATAAACCTGACCATTCTGTAATGTGATAATTATCTGGTCAGCATTCAGGATAACGTGTCTGTTGGTAATGATATAACCTTTCTTATTCATAATAACGCCAGAGCCCAGGGTGTTAATCCCTAATGTATTCTGACTGGAAGAACTAAGAGCGCTGCGGTTATAGACGTTAACCACCGCAGGGGCAGCGCGCCTGACGGCACTGTTATAGCTTACTGGTGATTCACTGAGGGGTAAATTCAGGGAATTGTTAAATAGCCCCGACGCATCACGCAGCGAGGGAAATATCATCAGCAAAGCAGCGGCAATAATTAAGCCAATAATTATTGAACGTAACAGTTTGGCAAGCATGCATATCATCAAAAATAGTAAAGGTAAGGAAGGATACCATGACTTGAACGGATACGGCATAGTGCCGTATCCTTTTTTGCGATCGGAATTAACGTAGAATTAGATAGATATTGTCATCATCGCGTAAAATATTGAGCGCCAGCACATTTGGCTTGCTATCCAGTATTTTGCGCAGTTCACCAATATTAGTGGTACGGTCGCTGTTGACCCCAATGATCATATCGCCAGCCTTTAAGCCACTTTGAGCGGCCGGGGAGTCTTTTTCCACGTCTTTAATCATCACACCTTTGGTGCCTTTAACTTCACCATTATTAAAGCTTGCTCCCTGCAAGGCCGGTGACAGGGATTCTGCACTAATGGAAGTTTGCTCGCTGTTTTGCAGCTCTACGCTAACTTCCATTGGCTTGCCTTCACGCAGCAGACCCAGTTTTACTTTCTTACCGGCTCCGGCAGTAGCGACTTTAGCCCGTAGTTCAGCAAAGCTGCTGATGGTTTTACCATCCAGTGAGGTGATCACATCGCCAGATTTAATGCCAGCCTGCGCCGCCGCAGATTTAGGCAGAACTTCGCTCACAAATGCTCCGCGCTGGGCATCAACTTTAAACGCTTTTGCCATCTCGGCAGTCATTTCACTGCCTTTAATACCTAACATGCCGCGTTTAACTTCACCGTACTTAATTAACTGGTCGGTTAGGTTTTGCACCATATTGCTTGGGATGGCAAAGCCGATGCCCACGTTACCGCCGCTGGGGGCGAGGATCGCGGTATTAATACCAATCAGCTCACCGTTAAGGTTAACCAGCGCACCGCCGGAGTTACCGCGGTTAATGGAGGCATCTGTCTGGATAAAGTTTTCCAGGCCTTCCAGATTCAGGCCGCTACGGCCTAAAGCGGAAATAATACCGGATGTAGCGGTCTGACCCAGACCAAATGGGTTACCTACCGCAACGGCGAAATCACCAACGCGCAGGGTATCAGAATCAGACATCTTAATAGAGGTCAGATCCTTTGGATTAGAGTCGGTTAACTGCAGCAGGGCGATATCTGATTGCTCATCACGTCCAATCAGTTTTGCCTGATACTCTTTACCGTTGTTCAACTGAACACGAATTTTGTCTGCATTGTTAATCACGTGGTTGTTAGTCACCACATAACCTTTCTCTGCATTGATAATGACACCAGAACCCAGTCCTTCAAATGGACGGGTGCGTTGTTGTTCAGACGGCATATTTGGACCAAAGAAGAACTTAAACTCTTCAGGGATCCGCTGACGCTGAACCTGTGTACCTTCAACATATACGCTGACAACAGCAGGAAGAACTTTATCCAACATTGGGGCCAGGCTGGGAACTTGCTCTCCGGCTACGGTGGTTGGTAGAGCCGCATTGGCCGCCGGTACTGAGGAAAAAGTTAATCCCAAACTGACGGTCAGGGCGATTAATAATAAAGTAGTTTTTTTCATGGGTGATTACTCTCAATACCAACAGGTTACATGTTTAAACTATGACAAAATGGTGTAGCTAATGCTATGACTGTATATCGTGTCAAAAAGTTCATGATTCAAGCGCCAGTCAGGGCTGAGATAGGTCGTATCAGGAAATGTGATACGCTTCAAATACAGCCGGGGCGCAGATAAAAAGCATAAAGTAAAGAAAGGTAATTAATTGTAGCAGAAGAAAATGACGCTATCGGGGAGATAGCGTCATCAGAGATTTTAGTCTTTGCGTTCCGAGCGGAATAATCCGGAAGCACCTTCAGAATAGTCCCGCGGCGGGATATCAGCAGACAGCTGATCTTGTTCTGAAGCAGAAGAAACGGGCTTATAGTTGATATAGCTAAACGGATTATCGCTGGTGGCCATATCAGGTAACAGCGCGGTTGAACTTTTAATCATATGTTTCTGGAACTGGCGATAATCTTGCGCCATTTTCTCTAACAGCTCTGCGCTGTGGGAAAAGTGACTAACCAACTCCTGACGGTAAGCTTCCAGCTCTGCCTTATTCTTATTTAGCTCCTGCTGTAATGCAGTTTGTTGACGTAGTTTTCTGTTACCAAAACGCATAGCTAACGCGCCAATGATAAGACCAACAACTAAGCCAGCAATCAGTGCATACTCCCAAGTCATATTGACTCCTTTTTACGATCACAAATTACAGAGGGGCAATCCCGGATAACAGAGTAATAGTGGAACAAGTCTCTTTTACTGATAGTTCTGTGCTCACCTTACCAGTGAAATCCACTTACTCAATTTTTACCAAACAACTATACCCGTAAATAGTGCTCCGGGGGAACCTCGTTCGACATTTCCCTATATCTTACCATGATAAAACGCACTTTTTAATCTTAAACCGGTAATGGGAGTTTTACGTCGTTATCCTTAGTAATGCTTTATTTATTAATTTGTTAGTATTATTCGACCGGGATGCTTAAGCGATAAATACGCTGAGGCCGACCGACTTTGCCGTAAATAATTTCAGCCTGCAGGAATCGTTCCCTGGCACAAAACTCCAGATAGCGTCTGGCTGTTGTGCGGCTCAAGCCTAATTTTTTAGCAATATCTTCAGCGGTATAGCCAACTTGTGCGTCGCTGAATGCGTCCTGAACAATCTTTAATGTAATTTCATCAATGCCGATAGGCATGGTTGGTTTAGCCTGAATGCGGGCGAAGGTGTTAAACATTTCGTCTACTTGCCATTGGCTGACATCTTCCGTTTGTTCCTGAACCCGATGCAGGTGGCTAAGGCGAACCAGCGTCTGTTCCAGACGGTCATAAGAAACTGGCTTAAGCAGATAATCAAAAACACCACAGCGAATGGCTTCCGAAACGGTATCAATATCACTGGCGGCAGTAATAAAAATGACTTCTCCATGATATTTTTCAGCGGAAAGTTCCTGTAATAGCTCAATGCCACGGCCATCTGGTAAATAGTTATCCAGAATGATCAAGTCGGGCTTGAAGTTATTAATCATCATGCGCCCTTGCTCAAGATTACCGGCAAGCCAAACCTGACGACAGCTATTGTGACGTTTAATAAATTCAGCGTGCATTTCCGCGAGCGGGGTTTCATCCTCAATAATTAGAATATTTAGATATTTCATTTAATTAACTTCCTTTTCCTTTGGGGATAAAAATAGAGAATACGGTGCCGCAAGGTTCATTATCATCAATAGTGATGGTGCCGTTATGTTGGTCAATATAGGTTTTGACCAGATAGAGACCGATGCCGTGGTCTCCGCTGTTTTTAGACGTCACGCCTCGCGTAAAAATAGTGTCACGAATATCGGGAGCAATGCCGCAGCCATTGTCTGAAACTTCAATAATTAGTTCAGAGCCTTCATCTGAAATAAAAAACTCAATGAGTTTATTGCTGTCAGGATTTTTTAATGTGGCTTCAAAAGCATTATTTAATAAATTTCCCAGAATACTGGCCAGCTCATTCTCTGTCAGTGGACTCACGCTAGCGCTCAGTGAACTGCTGGGAATGAACTGTATTTCCAATCCAAGTTCTTTGGCCCGATGGTACTTACCAAACAGTAGGCCTGCAATCAGGCGATTTTTAAACATTTGGCTAATACTATCAATGAGAGACTGTTGGTTAGATGATTCGAATTTAACCATCTCCAGCGCACGGTCATACTCTTTTAGCTGTAATAATCCACCAATGGTGGAGATCCAGTTAAGATGCTCATGGCGTAGCGTGCGCAGGTTTTCTACATATTGTTGTATCTGACTAAGCTGGGCACTGAGGGTATTAATTTCATCATGACGACGGAAACTGATGACCCAACCCTGAAATTCGCCATCAATCCAAATTCCCACCCGGTTAGCAATAATTTTTAAACCATTAATGATCAGCAGATCGTCAATACGGTTAGTGCCACTGGTTTCAAGAAAGTAATCGGCAGGCGTAATTAAGTCCTGTACCCGATGGTCCGCCAGATACTTTGCTGTACCGACCAGCTTCAACATTTTTTGGGCATTCTGATTGATGGCCGTAATTTTACCTTCTGTATCAACGGCAATAAGTCCTTCGAAAACGGCACCAAACAGAGCGTCTTGCTGGCGTTGTACTCTGGCGATTTCCATCGGTTCCATGCCCATCATCTGTTTTTTAATATGGGTGGAAAATTGCCATGAGAGAAGAATGAGGATAAACAGAATCAGCATCAGGGCGCTGGTGAGCGGAAGGATTTGATTGGAGCGCCACATATCAATTTTACTATTGAGATAACCCAGGGATATAACGCCGATGACCTGGTTATTTTTATTCCAGATTGGGGTTTTTGCTCTGAGTGCCAGCCCCATGGAGCCTTCACTGCTGATAATATAGCTTTCACCTCGTTCCAGTGCGCCGGGCTTGTTCCACTGCATGGTATAACCAATCTTTTCCGGGTTGGGGTGATACAGGCGGATAGAGTTTTCATCACCAATCACCAGATAGCTGAAGTTAGACTCCATACTGAGACGGTCAGCTATCTTTTTAAGCTTTTGGGTATCTCTTTTTTCCACACCCTCAATCACATCATCCATTGAGGCAATAATCTTGGCCTGATTCATGGCGATTTCACTGACCTTTTCGGTCAGATAATTATCTAACTGATATTCCATGAATTTGTTTAATGCGCCTAACAGCAAAGTAAAAACGACAAGCAATAATAAGAATACACGCCATTGAAATGACATGTTTTTTAACATATTCTTAATATATTCCTTTTTAGTTTTAATACGCATTTAACATTCGCTTTTTATTATTTAAGTTATCAGGAATGAATATAATTAATTTATTTATAAAATGCATTTAATTAATAAAAAAAATAAAAACCATTAAGATATTAATGTTTATTCGGTTAAGTGTGAAGCAGATCAATTAACTACCTCAGCCTAGTTACTATGATGTAATCCATGGTTTTATTAGTCAATTGGCTTATTTTTTAAATATTAAAATAACATTTCCGATAATGTTATAGACATCATTTTCTTTTAATTATTAACTTCGGATAAAAATGGAAGTTAACACGGTATTTTTCTTTATTGCTATAGCTAAATACTTATATAGAGAATAAAACATGTATAACTCAACAATATTCAGTCGTGTAAAACGTTCAGAGTATAAAAAGATAGCTGAGATCACGAAATTTCTGCGTAAGAACGATTTGAATATTGATACATCGGTTGAAGAGTTTATTACTGTGATGCGCGATAGCCAAATTATCGCCTGCGGTGGCATTGCCGATAATATAATTAAATGTGTTGCTATTAACGAAGAGCTACGGGGAGAAGGGATTGCGCTCTCTCTGGCCACTGAGCTGGTTAATCTGGCTTATGAACGCCACCATACCCATCTGTTTATTTATACGAAAACTCAAAATGAAGTTTTGTTTCGCCAGTGTGGTTTCTTTCCTATCGCTTCAGTTCCCGGCATTGTCGTTCTGATGGAAAACAGCAGCTGTCGTTTACGTCGTTATAGTCAGCAACTGGCTACCAGTCGCCAGCCGGGGGATAAGATTGGTTGTATCATTATGAATGCCAACCCATTTACTCTGGGGCATCAATATCTGGTACAGCAAGCGGCAGCACAGTGCGACTGGCTTCACCTGTTTTTAGTTAAAGAAAATACCTCGACTTTTCCTTATGTTGACCGTTTAAGGCTGGTCACTGAGGGAACGGCAAGCATTCCTAATCTGACGGTCCATCCCGGGTCTGAGTATATGATTTCCCGGGCAACCTTCCCTTGTTACTTTATTAAAGAACAGGGCATTGTTGATAACTGCTATACCGAAATTGATCTGAAAATTTTTCGGCAGTATCTGGCACCGGCGCTGGGGGTTACTCATCGTTTTGTGGGCACCGAGCCTTTCTGCGAAGTGACCAGCAAATACAACGCTGATATGCGTTACTGGTTAAATACTCCTGAATTAACTTTCCCTCCTATTGAGTCAGTTGAAATAGAGCGTTTGCAACATGAAGGCACCGCGATTTCAGCTTCCTGGGTACGTCGTCTGTTGGCTAAAAAACAGATGGATGTTATCGCCAATCTGGTACCTGACTGCACTTATAACTATTTAATTAATAACCCGAATATTCGGCAGAAAAGTGCAGGAGATACCTCAGAAGAATCTGTTATTACCGTAGGTGAATTATGAAAATTGTAAAAGAAGCCGTAGCCGGCACACTTGAGTCAAGTGATGTCATGGTACGGATAGCTCCCATTGGAGGATCGGAAATCGATCTGCAGTTAAACAGCAGCGTAGAAAAACAGTTTGGTGATGCCATTCGGGAAACTGTGATGGATACCTTAGCCAAACTGGGTGTAACAGGCGTTCAACTGATTATTGATGATAAAGGCGCTCTGGATTGTATTTTACGTGCTCGTCTGCAAACCGTGTTGTTAAGAGCCAGTGACAGCAAAGAACTTCCGTGGGGGGCATTAAAATGAATCCAGCTCTGAAGCAGCGGGTCCGCCGCAGTATGCTGTTTGTTCCCGGCGCTAATGCCGCCATGGTGAGTAACTCCTTTATTTATTCTGCCGATGCCATCATGTTCGATCTGGAAGACTCAGTGGCGTTGAGAGAAAAAGATGCCGCGCGTTTGCTGGTATTTCATGCGCTACAACATCCGATGTACCAGAAGATTGAAACCGTTGTGCGGGTAAATGCGCTGGATTCTGAATTTGGCATTAAAGATCTTGAAGCGGTAGTGCGCGGCGGAGTTGATATTGTTCGCCTGCCAAAAACCGATAGCGCTCAGGATGTGATTGATATGGAAAAACATATCGCTCGCATTGAAGCGGAGTGTGGTCGTGAAGTTGGCAGCACCGGTATGATGGCGGCGATTGAATCTGCGGAAGGTATTAATAATGCTGTTGATATCGCACTGGCTTCTCCGCGCCTGATTGGTATCGCCTTAGGTGCTGAAGACTATGTGCGCAACCTGCGTACCGAACGCTCACCGGAAGGTATTGAGTTACTGTTTGCCCGCTGTTCTATTCTGCAGGCCGCTCGCGCGGCGGGAATTGCGGCGTTTGATACCGTTTACTCCGATGCCAATAACGAGCAGGGCTTCCTGAATGAAGCGGCTCATATTAAGCAATTAGGCTTTGATGGCAAATCGCTGATTAACCCTCGTCAAATAGAACTTCTTCACAACCTCTATGCACCAACAATCAAAGAGCTGGACCATGCCCAGCGAGTGATTGAAGCGGCAGAAGCTGCGGCGGCTGAAGGGCTGGGTGTAGTGTCTCTAAATGGCAAAATGATTGACGGCCCGATTATTGAACGTGCTCGTCTGGTGGTACAACGCGCAGCGCTTTCCGGCGTTCGTGAAGAATAAGATGAGGTGAATAATAATGGCTCGCCAACAACGTGTAACCAATTTATGTAATAGCCTGATTCAGCAACTTAATGATTTTGATGAAGAATCTGGCGCTAAACCACCGTTGAAACTGTCGCCTTTTCGCGATGTTTCCAAGGCTAATTTGCAATCGAAAAAGCCAAGAGATAAGAAAATCTGCAATTCGCTGGAAGATGCGATTCGTCGCTCTGGCCTGCAGGATGGGATGACTATCTCTTTCCACCATGCTTTTCGCGGTGGGGATTTAACCGTTAATTTAGTCATGGCTCAAATTGCCGCCATGGGGTTCAAAAACCTGACGCTGGCCTCCAGTTCGCTGGCTGGTTGCCACTCTCCGTTGATTGAACATATCCGTAATGGCGTGGTGACCCGAATTTATACTTCTGGTCTTCGCGGGCCACTGGCAGAAGAGATCTCCCGTGGTTTATTGAAAGAGCCGGTTCAGGTTCACTCTCACGGCGGTCGCGTTAATCTGGTGGAATCCGGGGAGTTAAGCATTGATGTGGCTTTCCTTGGGGTTCCGGCATGCGATGAGTTTGGTAATGCCAATGGGTTTACCGGCAAAGCCTGCTGCGGTTCGCTGGGTTATGGCCGGGTGGATGCAGAGCACGCTAAAACCGTGGTGCTGTTAACGGAAGAGATTCTGCCTTATCCACATCATCCGCTGAGTATTTGTCAGGATCAGGTTGATCTGATTATACAAGTCGATCGCGTTGGTGATGCGGATAAGATTGGTGCTGATGCTACCCGTATGACCACCAACCCGCGTGAACTGCTGATTGCCCGCAAAGCGGCTGAAGTCATCATTAACTCTGGTTATTTTAAACAGGGTTTCTCAATGCAAACCGGTACCGGTGGTGCTTCTCTGGCGGTGGTACGTTTTCTGGAAAATAAAATGCGCAGCCAGAACATTACCGCCGGTTTCGCCTTAGGTGGCATTACCGCGGCGATGGTTGATCTGCATGAGAAAGGGCTTATCGACAAGCTGTTGGATGTACAGAGCTTTGACAGCGGTGCTGCTGCATCACTGGCGCGTAATCCGAATCATGTTGAAATCAGCGCTAATCAGTACGCTAACTTCACTTCCAAAGGGGCTTCCGTTGACCATCTGGATGTGGTGATCCTCAGCGCGCTGGAGATTGATACCCAGTTTAATATCAACGTATTAACCGGTTCTGATGGCGTACTGCGTGGAGCCTCTGGTGGACACTGTGATACTGCCGCCGCTTCCAAGCTATCCATCATTGTGGCACCGCTGGTGCGTGGTCGTATTCCAACCATCGTTGAGCAGGTAACAACCTTAATCACACCGGGAAGCAGTATCGATATTCTGGTTACTGACCACGGCATTGCGGTTAACCCGGCACGCCCTGAACTGGCAGAACGGTTACAGAAGTCAGGTATCGATATTGTCAGCATTAATGACCTGTATCAGCGTGCATTAATGCTAACCGGTAAGCCTAAGCCGATTGAGTTTACCGATCGGGTGGTGGCAGTTGTTCGTTATCGTGATGGTTCGGTGATTGACGTTGTTAATCAGATAAAAGAGTAACCCTGTGATGCATATTCTCCCGGAACAGGCGAGTTATCACAAAGTCACGCTGGAAGAGGTTTTGCTGAGCAGAGAGG
The DNA here is from genome assembly GCF_021010575.1 of Limnobaculum eriocheiris. Lineage (GTDB taxonomy): Bacteria > Pseudomonadota > Gammaproteobacteria > Enterobacterales > Enterobacteriaceae > Limnobaculum > Limnobaculum eriocheiris. The sequence goes on from NZ_JAJNAG010000003.1 coordinate 104,088, forward strand.
CGCGTCAGGAACGGCAACAGCGCTGGTTAGCTAAATATCAATCCACGCTGATTTCTTTAACCGTTGTGGCTCCGGGTGAAATTAAAGACAGCACCGTAGTGCGCCAGGCTTTTAATCTGGCCTGGCAAACGTTGGATAAGTTATGTCAGCAGCACAAGTGGAAGGTTGTTGATAAAGCAGTATTTTGTTTGCCAACCGGCCCGGAAGGGCTGGTAGCAATAGCTCATGATGCCAGTCAGGTTAAGCGTGCTTGTGTAGACAGTGAAGAACAAAGCGCGGTTGGTCGCCTGTGGGATATTGATGTGGTCGGTAGCGAAGGCATTATCTCCCGTCAGTCAATGGGAATGGCTCCAAGACAGTGCTTTCTTTGCTCCCGTGATGCGCGAATTTGCGCCCGCGAACGTACCCATTCCATACCGGCGCTGTATCAGGCGATGGAGGAGTTAATCAGTCATGTTTAGTTCAATGAATTCGGCGAATGCCGCTCATTGTCTGGAACTTAATAAGCTACCTTGGGTAGCTCGCTGTAGCCAACTGGCTAACAGCGCCATGCTTAACGAAGTCAATCTGACACCTAAACCCGGTCTGGTGGATATGCGAAATAACGGCGCGCATAAAGATATGGATCTGACGGATTTCTATCGCAGTGCGGAGGCGATTCGGGTTTGGATCCCTTATTTCATCGAGTATGGAATGAGCACTCACCTGCAACCCGGTAGCGATATTCTATACGGTTTACGCCCGCTGGGGCTGGCTTGTGAAGCTTCAATGTATAAGGCCACATCCGGCGTCAATACTCATAAAGGCACGATTTTTTCACTGGGACTACTGGCAACCGCGATAGGCCGGTTGGTTTCTAATCAGAAGGCGGTTACCCAGCAAAGCTTATGTCATGAAGTGGCATCCATGAGCCAGGGCATGGTGATGCGTGAGCTGGAACAGAATAATCAGGCGCTAACGGCAGGGCAGAGGCTCTATCAGCAGTACGGATTATCCGGTGCCCGGGGTGAGGCCGAGTCTGGTTTTCAGTCGGTATTGACCGTTTCATTACCGGTTTATCAAAGTTTAATTGCTCAGGGAATTGACCCTCAGCGCGCCTTATTACAGGCATTGCTCAGTCTGATGGCGGTGAATGGTGACACCAATGTTGCCTCCCGCGGTGGACCGGAAGGTTTGCGCTGGTTGCAGCAAACGGCGCAACAGTTTTTAACCGAAGGTGGGGTGATGCAAACCGATTACATCACCAAACTGAAAGAGTTCGACCGGCAGTGCATTGAGCGCAATTTAAGCCCCGGTGGCAGCGCCGATTTGCTGATTGTGACCTGGTTTTTGGCCCAATTTCCTGAATCCCATAGCAAGAATACTCATTAATTATCGCTGGAGGAGTTTATCGTGGAAAATCGTACAATTCCCTGCTTCTGGATGCGAGGGGGAACCAGTAAAGCCGGTTGTTTTGTGGAGGATACGCTTCCTCCGGAAATTTCAGAACAGGACAAATTGCTGTGTCGCATTTATGGCAGTAGCGATCCTTCAGGACGCCAGATAAACGGTATGGGTGGCGGAACTTCAACCACCAGTAAGGCCATGATTGTAGGAAAGCGAAACGGTGAAAAGAACAGCGTTAACTATACTTTTTGTCAGGTTGAAACATCGACTAATGCGGTAGACCGTAAAGGAAACTGCGGCAATATCTCTTCTGCGGTAGGGCCATTTGCGATTGAAAATGGGTTGGTGGATGAGATCACGGAACCGGTAACTCAAGTCAAAATCTTCAATACCAATACCCAAAAAACCATTGTTTCCCATGTGCCGGTTAAAGCGGGTAAGGTATTGTATAACGGCGATTTCTCTATTTCCGGCGTGCCTGGTACCGGTGCCCGTATCCAACTGGATTTCCTCTCTCCCGGCGGTGCGGTAACGGGAAAATTACTACCAACAGGACAGCCTAAAGATGTGATCGATGTACCCGGTTACGGGCTTACGGAAATCACCATTATTGACGCAGCTAATCCTCTGGTATTTGTCAGAGCCGCTGATTTAGGTCTCATCGGCAATGAATTACCGGCTGAAATTGACGGTAATGCGGGTCTGTTAGACAGAATGCTGGCTATTCGCGAGGCGGCGGCAGTATTGATTGGACTGGCGAAGGATATGAATGATGCTAAACACAACAGTCAGGCGGTCCCTAAGTTCTGTTTTATTGCACCACCGATGAGCTATACTGCGTTGTCCGGTCAGGTTGTACCCACTGATGCCATCGATATCCAGGCCAGAATGCTGTCTATGGGGAAATTGCATCCGGTACTGGCCATTACCGGGGGGATCTGTCTTGGCGTAGCGGCCAAAACTCCGGGAACGCTGGTGCACGAAATCGCTGGCAACTGTAGTGAAAAAGCGGAGTTGAATATCGGTCATTGCAGCGGAGTTTTATCGGTTAGCGCCAGAGTAGAAAACCAGAACGGTGAACTGAAAGTATTAAACGGAACGGTATATCGAACTGCCCGGGTTTTAATGCGGGGTGATATTGATTTCAATTAATAATAAATCATTTATTATATCCTTTATAAATTAAGTAATAAAAATTAGAAAATATAAGACTCGAATAGGTCATGGTTAATTTCCTGTTTGTTTATCTGTCTTGGTACTTATTATTCCTTGGTAAGTGCCATTTTTTCTTTGTGGATAATATTATTCATATGAATAGTTAAATATATAAAGTTAATAAGAATTAAAAGGATAATTAAAAACATTAAATTTATAACTTCAATTCAGTCTGCGTCACATAATTATTATTTGGTTTGCCGCATTATCTGAGGCAATTGATAAGAATATATTTGCCTTCAGGCATTGTGTTTATTTACTAAGGTTAGATAGCGAATCGACAGCTATGTCGATAATAACAAGTCGATAACAATAAATAATAGAGTACTAAAGTAGTTCGCCGATTTTTATAAACAGCTTTGATGCTTATTTCTATTGATTTAAGCACACCCCTTATTTTGTTTTTATCTTAAGGAGATTGAGAGTAATGAGTAAAGAAAAAATGTGGAAGCTATTGCTGTTAATAGCTATTCCCATAGTTATTGCATTAATACCTACGCCGGCAGGATTGCCGCCAATAGCCTGGCTATTGTTTGGTCTCTATCTGGCTGCCATTGTCGGTCTGGTATTAAAACCTTATTCTGAACCGGTTATTTTGTTGGCAACGATTGCAGCAACAGCGGTGGTGATTGGTCTCTACGGCGGTAAGGATATTAAAATAGCTGAAGTGCTGAAGGGCTATTCCTCCGGTACGACCTGGTTAGTCTTTGCGGCGTTTACCCTGAGTGCTGCGTTCGTTATTACCGGTCTGGGCAAAAGAATATCCTATATCCTGATTGGTAAATTAGGGGGAACAACGCTGGGTTTAGGCTATGTTACCGCTATTCTCGATCTGTTTATTGCACCTGCGACCCCTTCTAACACTGCGCGCGCCGGGGGTATTGTATTCCCGATTATTAACAGCGTTTCGGTAGCACTGGGTTCCGATCCTAACGATAGCCCACGTAAAGCGGGTCATTATCTGATGGTTAACGTCTATATGGTGACTAAAACCACCAGCTATATGTTCCTGACGGCAATGGCTCCTAACGCGCTGGCATTAGCCATGATGTCAGATATCCTGCACATTAAACTGAGCTGGGCTGGCTGGGCACTGGCTGCTGCGGTTCCGGGCCTGATTATGTTGGCTATCACGCCTTATCTGATCTACAAGATGTATCCGCCAGAGCTGAAAAAAGTTAACAACAAAGAGATTGCAGCAGAAGGGCTGGAGAAACTGGGTCCAATGACGCTGCGTGAAAAACTGTTGGGTGTCATTTTCGTATTAGCACTGTCAGGCTGGATTGGCGCTGAGTTTATTGGCATCGATGCTTCTACCGTAGCACTGTGTGTTATGGCCGTTACGCTGATTTTGGGTGTCGTTACCTGGGATGACGTGCTGAAGAATAAAGGTGGCTGGAACACGCTGATTTGGTACGGCGGTATTATCGGTATGTCTGGCGTATTGACCAAAGCCGAATTCTTTACCTGGTTAGCTACCTTTATGGGTGAACACCTTACGTTTGGTGACCATGCAATGACCGCGCTGTTTGTGATTATGTTTATCAGCGTAGCCATTCGTTACCTGTTCGCTTCCGGTGGTGCATATGTGGCGGCGATGGTGCCGGTATTTGCTACCGTTGGTATGGTGGCGGGTGCACCTCCAATGCTGTTGGCGTTAGGGTTACTGTTTTCTAACTCCTACGGTGGTAGTCTGACCCATTACGGAGGCGCGGCTGCTCCAATCGTGTTCGGTGCCGGTTATAACGACATTCGTTCATGGTGGATTATCGGCGGTGTGATTGCCTTCCTGAGCCTGTTTATTCATATGACCATTGGCCTTGGCTGGTGGGAACTGTTAATCAGCATGGGCATTATTTAAGCCCGATAGCTGAATCAACAGTTAACATCCTCGATTGTTTAGCCCGCGGCACTGACTGCGGGCTAATTTTTTGCGTAATTAATCGCGAATAAAGTATGTTTAGCTGTAAAAACAGGTCGACCTTTGGGGGCGACTTCTCTATAATCTTGCGACCCCACGTTACAACAAAGTTTTTTTTCCCAGAAACTTTAATGGTGCCGGCATTTAACTGCTCGAAGGGGTAGGTTTGCTGGACTCGATTGGTCGTGTGAGCCTCAACAATGTTTTTTGACGTTTTGGTGTTCACCAACGTGTGTAACTTTATATTGGGTAAGTTATTTAAATGAAAACTTTTTCAGCTAAGCCAGAAACAGTAAAACGTGACTGGTATGTTGTAGATGCAACTGGCAAAACGCTGGGCCGTCTTGCTACTGAACTGGCTCGTCGTCTGCGCGGCAAGCATAAAGCGGAATATACTCCGCACGTTGATACTGGTGATTACATCATCGTTCTGAACGCAGAGAAAGTTGCTGTAACCGGCAACAAGCGTTCTGACAAGATCTATTATCACCACACTGGTTTCATCGGTGGTATCAAGCAAGCGACCTTTGAAGAGATGATTGCCCGCCACCCTGAGCGTGTGATTGAAATCGCGGTTAAAGGCATGCTGCCTAAGGGCCCGCTGGGTCGTGCTATGTATCGTAAACTGAAAGTTTACGCAGGCAACGAGCACAACCATGCGGCACAACAACCGCAAGTTCTGGACATTTAATCGGGATTATAGGCAATGGCAGAGAATCAATACTACGGCACTGGTCGCCGCAAAAGCTCTTCCGCTCGCGTCTTTATCAAGCCGGGTAGCGGTAATATCGTAATTAACCAGCGTAGTCTGGAACAGTATTTCGGTCGTGAAACTGCCCGCATGGTAGTTCGTCAGCCGTTAGAGCTGGTCGAGATGGTTGAGAAACTGGATCTGTACATCACTGTTAAAGGTGGTGGTATTTCTGGTCAAGCTGGTGCTATCCGTCACGGTATCACCCGTGCGCTGATGGAATATGATGAATCACTGCGTAGCGAACTGCGTAAAGCAGGTTTTGTTACTCGTGATGCTCGTAAGGTTGAACGTAAGAAAGTCGGTCTGCGTAAAGCACGCCGTCGTCCACAGTTCTCCAAGCGTTAATTGTTTGCCCTTCGGGCAGATGCTTAATGTTAAAAACCCGGTTTATACCGGGTTTTTTTATGGCCAACGCCAGGGAATTTCGTCGTTATTCTGTAGATTTATAAACCCCCTACAAATAATGTTGAATAAATCATCACTGACGTCTGATCAAGATGGCTAAAATCTGCTAGAATAGCCGACGCTTCGTATGCTTATCGATTCAGGTCATTTACCTTGCAGGAAGATAATTCATAGCAGAAAGCACAAAATTAGGGGAGTTGTCGTGTCCGACGGCTGCCCATTTCTGGTCATTATTTTAAGAAACTTGGAGGTTTTCATGGCTGTCGCTGCCAATAAACGTTCGGTCATGACGCTATTTTCCGGCCCTATAGATATTTTCAGTCATCAAGTACGTATTGTTCTGGCTGAAAAGGGCGTGAGCGTCGAGATCGAGCAGGTCGACATGGATAACCTGCCGCAGGATTTAATCGATCTCAATCCTTATGGTTCTGTTCCTACTTTGGTCGATCGTGAGCTGACGCTGTACAAATCTCACATCATTATGGAGTATTTAGATGAGCGTTTTCCTCATCCTCCATTAATGCCAGTGTATCCTGTTGCGCGTGGGACCAGCCGTCTGATGATGCATCGAATTGAGCAAGACTGGTATTCACTGCTGAATACTATCCTGACTGGTAGTGCTTCAGAGGCTGAATCAGCCCGCAAGCAACTGCGTGAAGAGTTGTTGGCAATTGCCCCTGTGTTTAACGAAGCGCCTTATTTCATGAGCGAAGAGTTCAGTCTGGTTGACTGCTATCTGGCTCCGTTATTATGGCGTTTACCGCAGTTGGGTATTGAATTGACAGGTGCCGGTGCTAAAGAAATTAAACTGTACATGAACCGCGTATTTGAGCGTGAAGCATTCCTGGCTTCTTTAACCGAATCCGAGCGCGAAATGCGTCTGCAAATGCGGGGATAAGAGTGATGGAGCCTACACAGATGACTCCGCGTCGCCCTTATCTGTTACGGGCTTTTTATGACTGGTTACTGGATAACCAGCTCACTCCCCATCTGGTTGTGGATGTTTCTGTCCCTGGAATTTCCGTTCCAATGGAATTTGCCCGTGACGGTCAGATAATTTTGAATATTGCGCCTCATGCGGTAGGCAATCTGGAACTGGGGAACGATGATATTCGTTTCAATGCCCGCTTTGGCGGCATTCCTCGCCATGTCCATGTTCCTATGGCGGCTGTACTGGCAATTTATGCCAGAGAGAACGGTGCAGGTACCATGTTTGAACCGGAACCAGAGTATCTGGAATCCGCATTCGCTTATCAGGATACCGATGAGGCCGACAGCGACAAGTCAGAAACAGGAATTCATCTGGTTTCAGATGAAGAACCAGAGGTTTCTGATAACGGCCCGGGTGATGATGAGCCACCTCAACCTCCACGCGGCCGTCCCGCGTTGAGAGTGGTGAAATAACGGTACCAGTTTTATGAAACAGGCGGAGATTATCTCCGCCTGTTTCACACCCAAAAGAAAACACTACCGGATTTGAGAACCCACCCGTACCGGTTTGTTGCCGCGAGCCAGCTTAATGATCCAGGCAAGAGTCATGATCACCAAAATAATAAAACACAGCCCAAATGCCAGAAAGCAAGCCTGAGCCATATTCATAAACTGCCATGATGGAATCAGATACCAGCCTTCCGCCTGAACATACATATCAATAAACCATTGTTGGATGCTGTTTAGCGTCACCCCATCCGGAACGATAGGGGCATCGTAGCCACAGTCTCCGGTTGGTTTAAACCATTCTGGCGACCAATCAGCCAGTGGAAGCCCGAAAGGAAATGATGGATCGGTGGAACAACCCTGTACGCCAAAAAGCGCATCAGGGTCAGGGTTATGTACCGCATGGTGAATACCATTTAATTTAATGGCGTAGCCCATACCAGTAATCGCACCGTAAAATGCCGCGATACATCCAATCAGCTTAAGCACAATTATTTTCGGATTGATGGCGGCAATCAGCCCACCAATGACCATGACAAACATAGCGAAACGAATATAGACGCACTGTTCACATGGTGCCATATACAGGTAGATCTGGAAAAACGAATGGGCAAGAACGATTAATCCGCCCATCACCACCACCATTAATAGCCATAGGAAACGCTGTTCCTGCCATCTGACCAGCGTATCAACCGGTGAGGTGCGTAAGTTTTTCCACATTGTTTTCAACAGACCCATAACGTGGAATCCTTATTTAGCGGCCAGCTCTTTAACCAGATCGGCCATTAAGTCGATGGATTTAATGCTCTTGGTCAGGATCAGATACTTACCGTTGACCACATAAGCCGGTACTCCCTGAATTTTTGCCACCTCATAGCTGGCTTTCCATTTCTCCAGTGTTTCCTGAACTTTTGCATCCTTCAGATTTTCATCGAAGTCCGCTTTAGTGATGCCAGCAGCATCAAGCCCGGTTTTGATAAAGGCGTCAGGATCTTTACCATCAGACCAGCGCTCTTTCTTATCATGATAGGCGGCGTAATAGGCGAACTTAGCCTTTTTAAACAGGGATTTTTCATCAAAAATAGAGACACCTGCTGCTTGATCTTTATGAATCAGAACGGCGAAAACCTCACTGGCCTGTTTGCCATATTCACCTTTGGTTTCCAAATGGAAGGGAACAAAAGTCACCGTATCTGCCACTTTAGCCGCTACCTGTGCGGTAACCGCTTTATCATACTTGTAGCAGAAAGGGCAGGCATAACTGAATACTTTGATTAGCGTTTTCTCTGCGTTTGGAATCGGTTTTTCCAGAACGACATAGTCAGTTCCTTCAGTAAAAGCCGAAGCGATAAATGACACAGCTAACAAAGCGGCACAAAGTGCACTTTTGAGTAAGCACTTAAACCCTGATGAATACATGATGGCTCCTTAATAAATTGAAAAATATAATAATTTTTTGTTATCTGACTTGTTGCTCCCTGAGAGGAAAGGCACTCAGGGAGCGGTTACCAACTACTTAAACATATTTTGTGGGCGCACCAGCAGGGCGCGATAGTGGGTCTGGTTAGGCTTATCGGAAAGCACATCGATCTCTACTTTGACCGCTTTGGTCTTATAGTCGATCTCGTTTAACTTACCGACGGTGGGTTGACCAACATCGAACAGGTGAATGGAGCCGCCGAAGCCAAACATGGTGTCTTTGTCTTTCTGATACTCCACAATGGACGTGATAGGGCTATACCAGTCATAGCCTCTATCTTTTCCATACTCCCAAACCTGCTGAACCGTCATGTTTTTCTCATCGATCTTATATTCCACAAAACGTGAGTATTTCATGGTTGGCAGAGCAGGCTGCTCCAGGCCACGGCCGTCACCATTATCGAATACGGTCAGGGTGCCTTTACTGGAGAGCCAGGCGGTATGCTGGGTATAACTAAAGTCAAAGTCAGTGTTTTCGCATTTGCCGTTTTCGTCACACTGCAACGGTTTTCCATTGTCTGATACCGGTTTTAGCAGCTTTTTAGACAGTTTTTCATTCCAGCCTTTGGATGGGGCCAGTATCCATTTCACTTCTTTATCACGGCCGATTTTTACCACGCCCTGATGACGGGAAGAGAGAATGATGGAGTCATCTTTGGCATCATAAGCAATGGAGTTTACGTGTGCCCAGTTGCGACCAGGACCAACACCCAAAGCGTCACCGTAAGGTGTGTCTGGTTCCAGCTTGGCCTGTTGACCGGCATGGGTCAAATCAACGTTAACGCACACCGCACCGGCATCCAGAGCACCCAACAGGCTATCGCGTAACGGATCGAGTATCAGGTTTAAATCCCATACGTCGAGCACGCGTCCGGATTTGTCTACTTCAATGATGTGGTCGCGAATGGTATGAACATGCAAGCCGTCATCGCGCTTGTAGTTACGTTTACCTACCCGTAATAGTACGGTGCCATTAGAGGTTTCCACCGATTCATGAGTGGCATCCATAAAGCCTCTGGGGAGCTTATGGTCCACCAGAATCTGGCCCATCATGTCAAACTCATACCAGTGTTGTCCCTGTACGGCGGTAAAGGTACCGCGTGGGGTTTCCCGAATCCCCATCAGATAACCACGTTTATTGATGTTGACATCACGGCCGTCGTAAATAGCATTCTGGTTAAGCCACCAGCGATATTCTCCCTGTGTATCAACGATAAATGTGAAAGGTGCGATATCAAAAGGTAAGGCGCCGCCCGCCGGGCCAGCGTCAAGAATGCCGGCATTCTTATCCTTTTCGCCATGCCAGTGGAGGTCAGAGCCCTGTGCGGTGAAGGTATGGGTGTTAACTAAGTACAGGCGATCTTCAAAGCCCGGAGCAACAGTGATGACTTTTGTTTCCTGCAAATCGCTTAACGAGCGATTATCCATATAGTTATTAACGATGGCCGAAGTTTTGATGATGTAGTCATCTTTTAGCTGCTTATTGTTTTCCTTATATTCCACCGTGACCTTGTTATCGTATTTTTGATACAGGCCGAATATTGGAATGCCGTCATAACTCTTTATTGAATCTGCACCAACCGCGTAGCTGATGGGGACACCCTTATCACTTTTGCCGTGTACCGTGACTTTAACGTCAGAAACTTTGTGACCGTCCAGTTCAACTAATGCGGTTAACGGTGCGTTTCCGTATGGATCCACAACGATTGCACCTAAATTACCAGCGGGCTGTGCCGGTTTAAATCCGGCAGCCATTAGCGTTGGGGAAGCAAAGCCTAACGCTAATGCGATTGTGCCTGCCACCAGCGTATTTCTGGTCTTTATAGTCATAGTTATCTCCTGATTGGTAATGCTATTTTCTTGCGATTAGAGGGGCATACCTCAGAATCAGGTACCAACCCCAACCATCCCAAAAGGGGAATTTTTTATGCTGTTAATTGGTATAACTAAGCGGTTGGCTTAACCAGACGTATCAATAAAAGGGAAAGTGGTTTTCATCCATAACCATTTAATAGTTATTGTTTTTCTGTATTCTTAATGAATGAAACATCTCTATATTATGTAAAATTAAATGTAAATTTAAGCGCTTAATATTTGATGGTTTATTGCGATTAAATTCTTTTATATTCATATCTATCAATTTGTTAATTTAATTTTATTTGACTAAAATCACGTTACGTTTGTTACATTTGTTTACTTTATGCCGATAGTAGGTTATCTCTGTGCAGAGATAAATACTCCTTTCCGGATAACGATTATGCGTAAAGTGGAAAACATTCCGCTGGATACGGAATTACTGGGTTTATTCAAAGTATTATCTGAAACACAATCACTGACGGTGGCGGCAAACAGGCAGGGAATGAGCCAGGCTGCCGCCAGCAGAGCACTAACTAAACTCAGATCGATTTTTAATGACCATCTGTTTATTAAGTCGGGTTATGGCATGCAGGCAACACCGAGGGCCAAATTGCTTACCCCCAGAGTGCTGGCAGCTTTACAGGAACTGGAACGTTTAACCGATCCAGATGAGTTTCGACCAGAGTCGCTAACGCGCACGCTGTATGTGGGGGCGGTAGATAATGGCGTATTCACTATCTTTTCCCAGGTGATTGGTGAGCTCTTTCGTCAGGCGCCAAAAGCGCGCATTGAGATATTGCCGATAGGTGAAGATCTTTGTTCCAGTCTGAAGTATGGAACCATGGATTTAGCCATTTTCCCGTTATTGGCTTTGCCACCAGATTTTCATGAGATCAATTTGTTTGAAACCTCTTACGCCTGTCTGGTGCGGCAAGGGCATCCACTGACGGAATATATTGGGTCGGGGAACGTCCCTTCAATGGAACAGATTAATCAGTTCCGCCGTATGCAGATTACCGTTCATGATGGTAAACAGGGGCAAGGATATGCCATTGATGAAGGCGCTTTTGAACAATCGGCAGACCATGATATTGCCATGTCGATCCCCTATTTTTTAGCGGCTCCTATGATACTGGCTGAAACGGATTTTGTATTAACCTTACCCTGCCAGACCGCCCATCATTTTGCAGAAAAGAATAATTTAGTCGTGTTACCTTACCCTTGTGATTCACGCAAATTCTTTACCCGGCTGGTATGGCACCATCGCGTGCACTACGATCCGGCAGCCCAATGGTTAAGAAGTTTATTTATTAAGTGCGCGTCGGAAGAAGGAAAGCTGGTTAAAGCAAAGAAAACTGAAAACTATTGATGAAAAGTCTGACTGTTTACTTTTGTACTTAAAAATGGCTAATCGTCAGGCGGGACGGGTGTTGGGGGCGACTTAGCATAAGCCAACGACAAACAGGCAAAGCCTGTTTGAACAGCGTTTGCGCTGGCCCGCAGGGTGTTTCATAACTACCCCTAATCCGGTCAAGCCTGACGCACTCCGAAGCTAAGTAAAAACGGTCTTCCGGTCGAACACAAAGCAGATATAAGCACTTTATATGTTACGACCGGAATATTCATAGCTGCTGATATGTTAGGTTTCAGTAGTTTGAGGTTGTTAAATATGATGATGTATTACCATAATTAACAACTAGCTAAACCCCCAAAAACGTCATAATCCCATCTGCCGCTTTACGCCCTTCGGCAATGGCGGTGACAACCAGATCGGAACCTCGAACCGCATCACCACCGGCAAATATTTTGCTATTGCTGGTTTGGTAAGGGGTGTCGCTGTTATCCGGTGCGGTAATTCGGCCCTGCTTATCAACATTAACGCGCTGTTCCGCTAACCACGGCATACTGTGCGGTTTAAAGCCGAAAGCCATAATGATGGCATCGGCGTTAAGGGTATGCTCAGAACCTTCGATCACCTGCGGATTACGGCGTCCTTTAGCATCCGGTGCGCCCAGTTCAGTGCGAACCACTTTCACACCATTAACCTGACCGGCGGCATTGACTTCAATGCTGATGGGTTGCAAATTAAACTGGAACTCGACGCCTTCTTCACGGGCATTTTTCACTTCGCGTCGTGAGCCAGGCATATTCTCTTCATCCCTACGATAGGCGCAGGTCACTTGAGTTGCCCCCTGACGGATAGCGGTTCTGACACAGTCCATTGCGGTATCACCACCACCAAGTACCACCACGCGCTTACCTTCCAGATTGATGTAGGGTTCATCGCTGCTGGCGGCATAGCCCATAATATGTTTGGTATTAGCAATCAGATAAGGCAGGGCGTTATATACGCCATTAGCCTGCTCATTCGGTAAACCACCGGACATCGATTGGTAGGTACCGACCCCAAGAAACAGACTGTCGTATTCAGCCAGCAGTTGAGCAACGGAAATATCCTTACCAATTTCGGTATTCAGACGAAATTCGATCCCCATTTCGGTAAAGATTTGGCGACGTTTCACCATCACCTCTTTATCCAGTTTGAAAGAGGGAATACCAAACGTCAGCAGGCCGCCGATTTCCGGATGGCGATCGAAAACTACCGCCTGTACGCCATTACGTGCCAGCACGTCGGCACAGGCTAATCCTGCCGGGCCAGCGCCGATAATCGCCACTTTCTTACCGGTAGGTTTCACCTGTGACATATCCGGTTTCCAGCCCATTTCCAGCGCTTTATCAGTGATATAACGCTCAATATTACCGATGGTAACGGCACCAAACTCATCGTTTAAAGTGCAGGAGCCTTCGCACAGGCGATCCTGTGGGCAAACACGACCGCACACTTCCGGCAGGCTATTGGTTTGGTGAGCCAGATCGGCCGCTTCCATAATTCGTCCTTCATTGGCCAGCTTCAGCCAGTTAGGAATGTAGTTATGTACTGGGCACTTCCACTCACAATAGGGGTTACCGCAGGAAAGACAACGGTCTGTCTGCGCTTTGGCCTGCGTATCCAGGAAGGGTTCATAGATCTCAACAAACTGAATCTTCCGGATATTTAGCGGTTTTTTAGGCGGATCAACACGCTGCAGGTCGATAAATTGATAGACATTTTCGCTCATGGTTTACCTTCCTCTTACTGCGCCTGAATCCGCAACTCAGCACTGGAACGGCTACGATGGCCGAGCAGTGCTTTAATATCGCTGGATTTGGGTTTGACCAGGACAAATTTAGTTGCCCATATGGACCAGTTTGCCAGAATCTCTTCTGCTCTGGCGGAACCGGTGTTCTGGATATGTTCGGTTAACAATCCACGCAAATGCTCTTCGTGAATGGCTAATGCATCGACTGCCAGCACTTCAACCAGTTCAGGATTAACCCGTTTACGGAACTCGTTATCCTCGTCCAGTACATAAGCGAAACCACCGGTCATACCTGCACCAAAGTTGATACCGGTACGACCCAGAATACAAACAATACCGCCGGTCATATATTCACAACCGTTATCACCAATGCCTTCTACTACGGTAATAGCGCCGGAGTTACGCACGGCAAAACGTTCACCGGCACGACCTGCGGCAAACAGCTTACCGCCGGTGGCACCATACAGGCAGGTATTACCGATAATTGAAGCCTCGTGTCCGCGGAAAGCAGAACCCACCGGCGGACGAATATTAATGATACCGCCAGCCATGCCTTTACCCACGTAGTCATTGGCATCGCCGGTCAGGGTTAATTCAACACCACCAGCATTCCACACGCCAAAGCTTTGTCCGGCAGTACCGTTAAAGTGAACCTTAATAGGATCTCCCGCCAGCCCCTGATCGCCATGTTTTTCGGCGATAGCGCCGGACAGTGCCGCGCCCACCGAGCGGTCGGTATTACGGATATCAAAGTAGAACGATTTGCTCTGTTTAGCCTGCATATAAGGTTCTGCCTGAGTCAGAATGGTCTGGTTCAGTATCCCTTTATCAAACGGCGGGTTATTCTCGGTACAGAACAGCGCTTTGCCAGGGTGTGGTTGTGCACAGTGCAGCAAGCCGGAGAGATCCAGACGCTGCTGTTTAGCAGAGAAACCGTCCAGCTCCGTTAATAAATCGGTGCGTCCAATCAAATCGGTCAGTTGAGCGATACCCAACTCGGCCATAATCAGGCGGGTTTCATGAGCAATAAAGTTAAAGTAGTTTATCACTCGTTCTGGCAAGCCGTGATAGTGGTCGGCACGCAGCTTCTCATCCTGAGTGGCAACGCCGGTGGCGCAGTTGTTCAGATGACAGATTCGCAGATATTTACAACCTAAGGCCACCATCGGGCCAGTACCAAAACCAAAACTTTCTGCGCCAAGAATTGCCGCTTTGATAATATCCAGTCCGGTTTTCAGACCGCCATCCACCTGTAGGCGAATTTTATGGCGCAGGCCGTTTGCCACTAAAGCTTGCTGAGTTTCTGCCAGACCTAATTCCCATGGGCTTCCGGCGTATTTCACCGAACTTAACGGGCTGGCACCGGTGCCGCCATCGTAACCGGCAATAGTAATTAAATCGGCATAGGCTTTGGCCACGCCGGTAGCGATAGTGCCAACCCCCGGTTCAGACACCAGCTTCACCGATATCATGGCTTTATGATTGACCTGCTTAAGGTCAAAAATCAGCTGGGCCAAATCTTCGATAGAGTAGATATCATGATGAGGCGGCGGAGATATCAGGGTGACACCGGGAACGGAATAACGCAGTTTGGCAATATAAGGCGTAACTTTATCCCCCGGCAATTGACCACCTTCTCCCGGTTTTGCCCCCTGAGCCACTTTAATTTGGATCACATCCGCATTGACCAGATAGGCTGGGGTAACGCCAAAGCGGCCGGAAGCCACCTGCTTAATGCGAGAGACCTTATTGGTGCCGTAACGCACTGGATCTTCACCGCCTTCGCCGGAGTTAGATTTACCGCCGATGGTGTTCATGGCAATAGCCAGCGATTCATGGGCATCCGGACTCAAAGCACCAATAGACATCGCGGCGGTATCAAAGCGGGAGAACAGCGATTCTGCCGGTTCAACCTGATCAATGGCAATGGCCTGAGACTCATCCTGTGGTTTTAACGCCAGTAAATCGCGCAGGGTTGTTACCGGGCGCTTGTTCACCAGATCGGCGTACCGCTTATAGTCTTCATAGTCGCCTGATTTCACTGCGGCCTGTAAGGTAGACACCACGTCCGGGTTGTAAGCATGATACTCACCACCATGAACAAACTTCAGTAAACCGCCCTGTTCCAGAGGCTTACGCTTTAACCATGCCCGTTTAGACAGGTTAAGCAGATCCTGTTGGAAGTCGCTGAAGTGGGCTCCGCCAATACGATTGGAGACACCTTTAAAGCAGAGTGCTGTCAGCTCGGAATGCAGACCAACGGCTTCAAACAGTTGGGAGCAGCGGTAGGAGGCAACGGTAGATATGCCCATTTTGGACATAATCTTATATAAACCTTTGTTGATACCGTTACGGTAATTCAGCATCACCTTACGCTGTTGCTTTTCAATAACGCCGTTCTCTACCATTTTGGCCAGCGTTTCATAAGCCAGATAAGGATAAATAGCGGTAGCACCGAACCCCAACAGCACGGCAAAGTGGTGTGGATCCCGGGCGCTGGCGGTTTCAATAATAATGTTGGCATCGCAGCGCAGGTTTGACTCTACCAGACGGGTTTGCAGTGCGCCCACCGCCATTGGTGCCGGAATAGGTAAACGGTCCGGCGCAATATTGCGGTCAGATAGCACCACCAGTACCGTGCCCTGGCGGACTTTCTTCTCGGCTTCATCGCACATAGCAATAACCGCAGCATGCAGATCCATGTTGTCCGGACAGTAGGTGATATCTACCGTATCGGCCCGGTAGTACTCCTCTTTCAGCGTAGTTAGCTGCACAAAATCAGAGTACAGCAATACCGGAGAAGTAAAGCTCAGGCGATGGGCCTGACCTTCCGCTTCACAAAATACGTTCATCTCGCGGCCAATATTGGTGGCCAGTGACATCACATGAGCTTCCCGCAGCGGGTCGATAGGTGGGTTAGTGACCTGAGCGAACTGTTGACGGAAGTAATCGTAGATAACCCGGGGCTTGCTGGAGAGCACGGCAAACGGGGTATCATCCCCCATAGAGCCGGTAGCTTCCTGACCATTTTCACCAATAACGCGGATTATCTGTTCCAGTTCTTCATTCGTGTAGGCGAACTGTTTCTGGTAGGTTTCCAGCAGGGCGTCATCCATTTCGCGGCTGCCGACCCGATCGTCCGGCAGATCTTCAAATGGCGTTAAGCGGCGAACGTTCTTGCTCATCCAGCTCAGGTAAGGGTGACGGCTTTTTAAGTCATTATCAGTTTCATTGGTGCGCAGAATTCTGCCGGTACGGGTATCGATCACCATCAGTTCACCGGGGCCAACGCGGCCTTTTTCAACCACTTCATCCGGTTGATAATCCCAGATGCCGACTTCTGAAGCACAGGTAATCAGCTTATCTTTGGTTATTACATAGCGGGCAGGGCGCAGGCCGTTACGATCCAGATTACAGGCAGCGTAGCGCCCATCGGACATGACAATACCCGCCGGACCATCCCACGGCTCCATATGCATAGAGTTGAAGTCAAAGAAGGCGCGTAGCTCTTCATCCATATCCGGGTTGTTCTGCCATGCCGGTGGAACCAGCAAACGCATGGCTCGAATCAGATCCATCCCACCGCTAAGAAACAGCTCCAGCATATTGTCCAGCGAACTGGAGTCGGAGCCGGTTTCATTAACAAAAGGGGCCGCTTCCTGTAAGTCAGGAATCAGCGGAGTTTTAAATTTATAGGAGCGCGCTCTGGCCCACTGGCGGTTACCGGTGATGGTATTGATTTCACCATTGTGTGCCAGATAACGAAACGGCTGTGCCAGTTGCCAGCGGGGTACGGTATTGGTAGAAAAGCGCTGGTGAAACAGACAAATAGAAGATTCCAGCCGCAGGTCTGCCAGATCGAGATAAAAACGCGGCAGGTCAACGGGCATACACAGCCCTTTATAGATACTGACCACGTTTGACAGACTACAAACGTAGAATGTCTCATCTTTTACCCGTTTTTCGATACGGCGGCGCGCCATAAACAGACGGCGCTCCATATCTAATGAGCGCCAGCCCGCCGGTGCGTTAACGAAAATTTGTTCAATACGCGGTAGGGAAGAGAGTGCAATCTCTCCCAGCATATCCGGATTGGTTGGCACTACCCGCCAGCCAATAATTGAAAGGGTTTCTCGCTGAAGTTCTTCTTCAACAATTTTACGGCTGGCTTCTGCCTCTTCCGCATCCTGACTGAGAAACAGCATGCCGACGGCATAATTTTTTGCCAGTCGCCAGCCTTGCTCTTCCGCCACCAGACGAAAGAAACGGTCAGGTTTTTGCAGTAATAATCCACAGCCATCGCCGGTTTTACCATCCGATAATATCGCGCCGCGATGTTGCATGCGTGACAGGCCATGAATAGCCGTTCTGACGACTTTATGACTCGGCTCACCTTCTATATGGGCAATCAGGCCGAAACCACAGTTGTCACGTTCTTTCGACGCGTCGTATAGCATGATGTTGCTCTCCAGTTACCCCATGTGTGTATTTCTGATGTTGTTATAGTTTATTGCCTGTTCATAATCAGCGTGGTGGATGTCGGACATTCCTTTACCCGTGTATTAAGAACCACGCTATCTGCTATATCCGTTATTTATAATTTGCCTGTCCAGAGAGGGATGTATAGTCAGTGTGATGGGGAACACGCTGCATACAAACGCCACTGTTATTGGATAGCAGAATCTATTCCTTAGACTCTTAAAAATGGCGCCTGACCAACTTAATATACAAAGAGAATTCAGGTCAAATATGCAGCGTAAAACACACTATTTTATACTTTATTGATTATATGATTGATTTATATTGAATTTACCACTCATTTGAGATGAGTGTTTTGTTTTTTAATCATAATAAAATGTGAGCTAAGTCACTGTACTATCGGGTCGGAATTATGTTCATCCTCTCCTGATACTCTATATTCTGGTATTATATGTCGGTTTTTGAATTATCTTTAGTATTTAATTGTGTTGTTTGTTGAGATTATGTTACAGACAGGTTGAGTATCAGTATAAAAAGAAATCATAGAAAGTTGTGGTTATTCACTTTGGCTTATATCGCCATTATTTCTGTACTGACTGCTTCGTTGACTTGATCTTTATCACCTCGTGACGGAAGAATTAAGCGTAGTCTGGTGGCCCTTTTTCTTCCGACGAGAAAATAGAATATCCTTCTAAAACATGTGATTAATCATGCAACTGAATCGACATATCAATATGTTTGGCGCTGATCTACAGCAACGCTACGGCGAAAAAATCCATAAGCTGACGCTGCATGGCGGGTTCAGTTGTCCTAACCGTGATGGTACGGTAGGCAGAGGAGGCTGTACTTTTTGTAATGTGGCTTCGTTTTCTGATGAGGCACAGCAACATCAAAGTATTGCAGAACAGTTGACGCGTCAGGCGAAGAAGACCAATCGGGCCAGCCGCTATCTGGCCTATTTTCAGGCTTATACCAGTACCTATGCTGAGATTTGCTTATTGCGCGATATGTATCAACAGGCGCTGTCGCAGGCAGATATTGTTGGGATCTGCGTTGGCACTCGCCCTGATTGTGTATCCGGGCCGGTGTTGGATTTACTGTCGGGCTATTGCCAGCAGGGGTATGAAGTATGGCTGGAGCTGGGATTGCAGAGCGCCCATGATAAAACCCTGAAAAAAATTAATCGCGGTCATGATTACTCCTGCTATCAGGCAACAACTGTCGCCGCCCGACAGCGGGGAATTAAAGTCTGTACTCACCTGATCGCCGGATTGCCGGATGAAAATATTAATGACAATTTAGAGACCATCGCCAGAGTTGCGGAAACGGGCACTGATGGTTTAAAGCTTCATCCTTTACATATTGTTACCGGTAGTACCATGGCAAAAGCATGGCAGGTTGGGCGTTTGACGGCGTTGACACTGGAAGAGTATGTGCAACGCGCAGGTGAAATGATCCGCCATACGCCGGTTGATATTATTTACCACCGAATTTCAGCTACCGCACGGCGCCCAACCCTGTTAGCGCCACTGTGGTGCGAGAATCGTTGGCCGGCCATGAATGCTATTGAAAAGTACCTTATTGAAACGGGAAACCAGGGGTCGGCTTTGGGACAAAGCTTTTATCCCTCGCGGGATGACGACGGAATAGTCCGGTAAAGTTTTATGTTGCAGCGAAGTGTTATGGCATATGCTTTAAATAGTAAGTTATGTTCTGGTTCAAAAATTGATGCATGATTTAACTGCATATTTCGCTATTTATCCCCGGTTTACGGTATGATTTCGGCGATAAAAAAATCTTGGGAGTAACAATGAAGCAACTGCGGAAATTAGCCCAGTATTATGTTGATGCCATGGTGAAGTTAGGCCTGGTACGCTTCTCTCTTATTTTAGCGTCGATCATTATTGTTTTAGCTTTTACCGTGCAGATTTCGGTAACTGCGGCACTGCATGGTGAAATTGAACGTATCGATGTTATTCGCTCTATTTTCTTTGGGCTGCTGGTTACTCCCTGGGCAGTCTATTTTCTCTCTATCGTGGTCGAACAACTGGAAGATTCCCGTCAGCGGTTAGCCAAACTGGTTGAAACGTTGGAGGATATGCGTGCGCGCGATTTAGAACTTAATCATAAGCTACAGAATAATATTGAACGCCTGAATCAGGAAATTGGCGAACGGATAAAAGCTGAAGAGGCCAGAGAACGGGCGATAGAAGAGTTACAAATTGAGATTGTCCAGCGCCAGCAGGCTCAGATTGAATATGAACAACAGTCGGTATTTTTGCGTTCGTTTTTAGATTCATCCCCCGATCTGGTGTATTACCGGGACGAGGAAGGGCGTTTTTCCGGCTGCAATCGGGCAATGGAGTTACTGACCGGCCGCAGCGAGAAGCAGTTAATTGGTTTGAGTCCGGGTGATATCTATAACAATGAAGTGGCAGAAAAAGTTATCGAAACTGATGATAAAGTGTTCCGCCATAATGTTTCCCTGACTTATGAGCAGTGGTTGGTTTATCCGGATGGTCGCAAAGCATGTTTTGAAGTACGTAAAGTGCCTTTCTATGCACTGGATGGCAAACGTCATGGCCTGATGGGTTTTGGGCGGGATATCACCGAACGTAAACGCTATCAGGATGCGTTGGAAAAAGCCAGCCGGGACAAAACCACTTTTATTTCTACCATCAGCCATGAATTAAGAACGCCGCTGAATGGAATTGTCGGACTCAGCCGTATTTTGCTGGATACCGAGCTGAACGCCGAACAGCTTAAATACCTGCGTACTATCTACGTTAGCGCCACTACGCTGGGGTATATCTTTAACGATGTTATCGAGCTGGATAAAATTGAACGGCGCAAAACCCAACTGGAAATCGCCCCGCTGGACTTACTGAATTTTCTCTCAGATTTAGAAAACCTGTCCGGGTTGTTGGTAGAACCGAAAGGTCTGAGTTTTACGCTGGAATATGGTGATAACCTGCCGGCCTTTATTATGACCGACGGAACCCGCCTGAGACAGATTCTATGGAATTTGATCGGTAATGCGGTGAAGTTTACCTCTCAAGGAGGCGTTACCGTTCGGGCTCGCCGTGAAGGGGAGAATCACTTCT
Source organism: Limnobaculum eriocheiris (assembly GCF_021010575.1). GTDB lineage: Bacteria > Pseudomonadota > Gammaproteobacteria > Enterobacterales > Enterobacteriaceae > Limnobaculum > Limnobaculum eriocheiris. Next base: position 125,265 of record NZ_JAJNAG010000003.1, read on the forward strand.
ATTTTGAAGTGGAAGATTCCGGAATTGGCATTCCACAGGAAGAGATTGATAAGATTTTTGCCATGTACTATCAGGTTGCCAGTAAACACGGTGGCCGCCCGGCGACGGGAACCGGTATTGGACTGGCAGTATCCCTGCGTCTGGCTCAGGCGATGGGGGGCGACATCTTTGTTAAGAGCAAAGTGGGCAAAGGTACCGTCTTTACCGTATTTATTAAGGCATCGGCAGCAGAAAAAGAAGCGCCGCAGAAAGAAGAGTTACCTTCAGCTTCTTTAAGGGTATTATTAGTCGAAGATATTGAGCTGAATGTGATTGTTGCTCGTTCAGTGCTGGAAAAACTGGGGCATACTGTTAGTGTTGCGATGACAGGTACGGAAGCGCTGGAGAAATTTAAACCAGGAGAGTTCGATTTGCTGTTGTTGGATATCCAACTGCCGGATATGACCGGTTTTGATATTGCCCGGCAGATCAGAAAAAACTATGCGCCGGAAGAGATCCCACCGTTAGTGGCGCTGACGGCAAACGTATTAAAGGACAAACAAGAATATCTGAACTCAGGGATGGATGATGTACTCAGTAAACCGCTTTCGGTGCCGGAGTTAATGGTAGTCATCAAGAAAATCGGAAGTGCCCAACTAAAAATGTTACCTAAACTACAGGAGCAAGGCGCGATGAAGCCCAATGAGTCTATACTCGATTTAACCATGTTAGAGCAGTATATGGAGTTAGTTGGTCCACAGCTTATTCTTGATGGTTTGACTATGTATGAACAAGTGATGCCAGGCTATCTGGCAGTGCTTGAGTCCAATATGACGGCCAAAGATGAAAAAGGTATCACCGAAGAAGCACACAAAATTAAAGGAGCTTCCGGATCCGTTGGGCTGAAACATCTTCAACAGCTGGCTCGCCAAATTCAAACGCCAACGTTACCTGCATGGTGGGATAACGTGGAAGAGTGGATTGATGAACTGAAGTTGGAATGGCGTAATGATGTTCAGGTATTACGCACTTGGGTTGAGGCTCAGGAAAAACACTGACAGGCCTCAATACAGGTGATTTTAATGCGGCGAAACCGAAAGGTTTGCCGCGTTGTTGCTTATGGTTACAGGTAAATTTGTAGTACAGAATGGTATACCGATAATCGGTAAATTAGGTCTGGTCAATTTAACGGGAGGAGTGATTGATGAAACGGGTTGCCGTTGTATTAAGTGGATGCGGTTTTTTAGATGGAGCAGAAATCAATGAATCAGTGTTAACCCTGTTGGCGTTAGACCGCGCTGATGCTGAGGTAACCTGCTTTGCCCCCGATCAGCCGCAGTCTGATGTCATCAACCATTTTACCGGCCAGCCAGCCACTGAGAGCCGTAATGTGCTGACTGAGTCAGCCCGTATTGCCCGGGGTAAAATTCAGCCACTGTCTCAGGCTGATGCTGCGCTGTTTGATGCACTGATTGTACCGGGGGGGGTTGGTGCTGCCAAAAATCTGAGCAATTTCGCCTCTCAGGGTGCGGAGTGTGAAATTAATCAGGATTTAACCCGTTTGGTGAAAGCGATGCATAAAGCAGGTAAGCCAATGGGCTTCATCTGTATTGCACCCGTATTGCTACCAAAAATGTTAGGTGTTCCGGTCCGCCTGACCATCGGTAACGATATTGATACTGCTGAGGTGGTGGATGCCATGGGCGGTGAGCATATTACTTGCCCGGTTGATGATATCGTGGTGGATGAAGAGCAAAAAGTGGTTACTACGCCAGCCTATATGTTAGCGCAGCGTATCAGCGAAGCCGCTCAGGGTATCGAAAAACTGGTAGCCCGGGTGTTGGTGTTGAGCGAATGAAGACATTCGCCCCTTCAAAAATGATGGGGCGCCTGCTGTTTTGGCTAAAACGATGCGTTAAGGTTGTTTTACTGATTTGGGGTGCCGGGATCATCGTCTTTGCTTTTTTACCGGTACCGTTTTCTGCTGTCATGGTAGAGAAGCAATTGGGGGCCTGGCTTACTGGTAATTTCTCCTATATAGCCCGTCAAACCTGGGTATCGATGGATGATATCTCCCCTCATATGGCGCTGGCGGTGATTGCAGCAGAAGATCAAAAGTTTCCTGACCACTGGGGCTTTGATATGAATGCGATTGCTGCAGCGTTCAGCCATAACGAACGTAAACCTAATCGCATTCGCGGTGCTTCAACCATTTCTCAGCAAACCGCGAAAAACCTGTTTCTGTGGAATGGCCGCAGTTGGGTGCGCAAAGGGCTGGAAGCCGGATTAACTGTTGGCATGGAGCTGGCGTGGACTAAGCGCCGTATTCTGACGGTTTATCTGAACGTTGCCGAGTTTGGCGAGGGCGTGTTTGGTGTTGAAGAGGCGGCCCAGCGTTACTTTAATAAATCGGCAAAAAATCTGACCCCTTCCGAATCGGCGAGGCTGGCGGCTGTTCTGCCTAATCCTATTCGTTATAAAGCCAATAAGCCTTCCGGCTATGTGATCCAGCGTCAAAACTGGATATTGCGCCAAATGAGGCAGTTGGGAATGGGAACGCTGGACTGGTAACGCGGTATAAGAATGAAAAGCTCAGAGGGGTAAGCTCTGAGCCTGTTAAGTTTTCTGTTGTATACTTTGCTGATTTATTTCTTTTGTGGTTCCGTGGTGACCTGAGGGATATCTGAATTATATTCCCGACTCTGTTCTTGCAGAGCCTGTGCCAGCCGCTCCCGTAGATTTCGGGTTGCTTCACTTTCACTACTGTCATCACTGACTGGCGCCCTGGCTTTATTATTCATTGGCGCCAGTGGAATATCACCTTCAGGTTCACCTCTTATTACATCACGATCGACCAGCGGTTGGCTGAGGTTATTCATGGTGGTTAACGGTGATGGCGTCTGTGGCTGAGGTAATGGTTTAGTGGTGTAAAGATAGTGCATATCAGAAAGAAATATTTCCGGCTGCTCTTTGGGGACTTCCGGGGTAGGAACTGATGCCTGCACTTCTATTGGTTTAGGATAGAGATATTGCCAGTACATATGGCCAAAGGTTCCACCGATGATAAGCAGTGATGCACCTGTTACGGCCGCAACAATATACAGACCCAACCGAAAATAGCTGGGCGGTGCTGCCGTAATACGAACTTTTTCACTGGTACGTTGGTTAGTCTGGTTGCGTTGATTACGCTGATTACGATAAGCAGTCAGGGAGATAGCGGACATGATTACTGTATCTTTTGCTTGATTAACTTCGGTGAATCACCGGAGGCCAAGGCTAATTTCATCAGTGTTTCTGAACCGACCAGCCCGTCATCCTTTAACCCTTCATTCTTCTGGAACTGTTTAACACTCTCCATCAGCTCAGGAGACCAGGAATTCTTTTTGCTTTTGGGTTTAAGCAAAGCGCGACTTAGCATCTTATCCAGCCAGGCTATTTCGCTACTGCTGCTGGTACCATCGATTTTATCCCGACCCAGCGGCGTCAAACGATAGAAGATAATATATTGCCCGGTATTTTTTTGTTCAAACCAGCTACGGCTGGCTTGCCAGGTACGGTTATTAATCAGCAGATCGATATCTGTCTTGCCAACCCGAACGACGTTGACATAGCCAATATTGCCATCAACTTTTACCTCTGCTATCCACGGGTAACCAATCTTTTCCAGATCTTCCAACTTAGCCTGACCCTTTTTACACTGCAGGTTAGCTCTGCCAGCCTCTTCACAAAATGCGTCATCATTAGAGACGTCATAGCCCCATATTTTGTACATTTGCTGCATGGCGGCTATTTGATTGCCGACTTCCAGGTCAACGGCAGGCTCTGCTTTGGGTTCCGGCAGCGCTATTGGCTCTGGCTCCGGTGGATTCCAGGCGGTTGGATGCGGTAAATGTGGAGAGATAACCGGCAAGATCGCCCAGCCAAGAGCCAGACAAACAACCACTGAAGCTAACGCGGTGGACAGTTGGGTCGGTGTTGCCCGGCAGGAGCCGGTGATCTCTTTCGTTGCCATATGTAGATGATGTTGAGTGATAACCTCACTACGTTCGGCATAAGCACCGAGCAGCGCATAATGTGCAATTCGATTGACGAGCGAAAGCTTGCCTTTAGCCGCACGATAAATCCAGCGTATCTGTTGAGAGCTAAACAGAGCCGGATTACCATCATTCCAGGCTAATTGATGTTCAAAATATTCAGAGTACTCACGTATGCCCGGCATACGAAAGTTCAAATTGGTGTGTAACCATGATTGAAAGGTTTTGGGTAATAAACGCCCCAGCTTATCTGAGCCAGACAGCAAAATGGTCAGTGAGGCATTTTGTTCTTCAGCCTGAGCAAGACGCTTTTTTAAGATATCCCAACAGCCTTCAGTCATACATTGCGCAGAGGTAATGATCAGTAGCTGTGAATTATTGGTGATAAATCCATGAGTTACTAACTGATGATTGGCCTCTATGTTTTCCAGTTTTTTTATTAACTCCTTTTTTGACAGCGAGGGGGAAGCATTGACAGTTAAACTATGGCCTTGATATTCAGTACTAATTCTTTTAATAAAGTCATTAAGGCTATTTTCATCTTGTGAATAGAATCCAATAACCCCTTTTTTATTGCATGCATGGGATATTAATAAGTAAATACTATGGAAATATTCAAGAAAAAATCGATTGTTATGAAAAATAGTATTTCTAAAGGGCTCACTACCAAATTTGAAATGTTCTAAGTACATAATTGTTATCACCCTTTACTATATTGATACTGTTGTGCATTTTATATGAATAAATAATTTTTTATTTAAATCAATATGATGCGTATTTCGTTCCTAGTGGTAAAAATATGTTATCTATCAATAAATGGTTCTGAACTGTTGCTAAAAAATTATTTAATTCAACATGTTCAATTTATTGACTTAATTATAATATTATCATTGTGATAATGAATTTATAGTTCTCGCCATTCACCCTGTCAAGAAAGGTCATTTTTTTTCGCGCTGAGAATAGATGAAAACAAAGCAGTTTTAGCGATGGAAGAATAGATAACCAGCATATCACTTCGTTTGTTAATGAAATCTGGCTAAGGCCTGAAAAGATAACTCTATGTTTTATTTTATCTAATTTTATGATTTTGATTAAATTTACCCATAAGCCTATTCCGTGGTGGAAATAATTTTATTTGACATGTTTATCTTTTTAGATGGCAACTACAAAATCGGGAGGTTTGGAAGACTGATATTGATTGTAAAATGTAACTGCAATCTTATGAGGCAATGAATGAATATGTTGTTTTTGATTGATTTTTCTTTTTATCTGTTTTATATAAATATTTTTTTAAATTTTATAATAAAAGGCCGTTTTTTATGGATTTCCCCATGAAAAATGTTAAAAAATTAAGGGTTATTATTGGGTTTGTTATTAATTATAAATTAATGGTCCGTGCTTTATTCAACTGTCATTAATGTAATAACTTATGGAAATATTTATAACAATATTAATGCATAAGTGTTGCTTTGTTTTTTACATATCGAAAAATTATTTTCTTAATATATATGCACTTACTAAAAATAAGGAATTTCCGTCTTTTTTAGGATAAGAAACGTGTGGATCTTGACGGCAATTATAGGGAAAATATTCTTAATCCAATAAGTATCCGAATATTCTAATTATTTCCCTTTAATTCGGGTTGGTAGCTTATTGTCTCTATTTTATCTACAAGGTATTTGAATGATGCAAATTAATATTATCAATAAGTACACCGTTCCGGCACTGATTCTGGGGGTTTGTGGACTTGGTGTTTTTCAGGCTTACCACACTTATGATAACCATAAGAACTACACATTAAACAGCGAAACTAAACGTCCGTCACACAAAAATAAAAAAGTGGAAGAGGCGGCTCCGGCGACGCTGGCACTGTTTAATGCGCCGCAAAAAGCTGCTCCGGGCGCGGCGAAAAAGGCGCCTTTAGTATTGGATATTAGCGCTATTGTATATAGTAGTAAGCCTGGTTTATCCGTCGCAACGGTTAACCAGGGCGGAAAGCAGATTAGCTATCGTGAAGGCGAAAAACTACAGGGATATGACGATGCCTGGATTGATTCGATTGAAAAAGACAGTATTCAGATTCGTGATAAAGGTGATATAGAAACCGTACAATTAAAAAATCCGGATTATATTAAAGGTATTGATACCACTCGTGTTTTACCGGTAAAAGATACAAAATTAGTTGAGAATCATTTAGGTGATTATTTTATTCTGGGACCGGAATATAAATCTTCAGATAAATTATTAGGTTTGAAAATTACACCTAAATCTGCATCAGATGTGTTTAAAAAGGCAGGGCTTAACCCTGGTGATATAGTTGTAAAAATAAACTCTAATGATGTAACAGGAAATAAAGAAATAAAAAGTGTTATTGACCAATGGGCTAAGTTAGATTCTGCAAATATTATTGTTAAACGCGGTGGCGAAGATAAAAACATTCATCTAGATTTACAAATACTGTGACCCTATATGAATTAAACCAAATATGAAAAGAAAAATTTGCGCTCGCTCAGTGCTCGCATTATTGTTTTTATATTCCGGGCATCTAATGGCTGCTGATTTCAGTGCTAATTTTAAAGATACTGATATCAGAGAATTTATTGATGTTGCCAGCAGAAATTTAAATAAAACAATTTTAGTTGATCCTGCCGTTCAGGGAAAAGTGTCAGTAAGAACCTATGACCTTCTTACTGAAGAGCAATATTATCAGTTTTTTCTTAGCGTATTAGATCTGTATGGTTTTTCTGCTATTCCGATGGATAACGGCATGATTAAAATTGTCCGTTCATCGACAGCGAAAACCGCGGGTGTACCTGTAGCAGATACTGCCAATCCGGGAAAAGGTGATGAAATCATCACCCGGGTTGTTCAAATGGAAAACGTACCCGTCAGAGACCTGGCCCCTTTATTACGCCAGCTTAATGATGCTTCCGGCGTGGGTAACGTAGTGAATTATGAACCGTCGAACGTTCTGTTACTGACGGGGAAAGCCTCTTCTATTAATCGCCTGGTGGATTTAGTTCATCGGGTTGATGCCTCCGGTGTACAGCAAAGGGAAACTATTTCTTTGCAATATGGTTCCGCCAAAGAAATTTCAGACATGCTCAATAACCTGAGCAATGAGGAACAAAAAGGGCAGAGTGCACCGCAGTTAACGGCCAAAGTGGTTGCAGATACACGTACCAATACCCTGGTATTGAGTGGTTCTGCTCAGGCACGGGAGAAAACTCGTAGCCTGATTAAAAAACTGGACCGTAATGAAAACAGTCAGGGCAATACCCGAGTCTTCTACCTGAAATATGCTAACGCAGTGAAAATTGCCACTGTGTTAACCGGTATTGGTGACAAAATTCAAACGGATAAAGGTGGTGGTGCTAAAGCGTCGGCTTCATTATCCAGTAAGAATGACCTGAATATTACCGCTGACGATCAGACTAACTCTCTGGTGATTACCGCGCAGCCTGATGTTATGCAGTCACTGTCACAGGTTATCGGCAAGCTGGATATTCGCCGGGCACAGGTATTGGTTGAAGCGATTATTGTTGAAGTTCAGGATGGTGCCGGCATGAATCTGGGAGTGCAATGGGCGACCTCTCACGGAATTTCTCAGTTTACGAATACCGGTATTCCTATCTTTACCGCTAAACGCGGTGCCGATCAGTTAGATATTGATGGCAAATTTACCGCAACTAACCCACTAACGGGGGTACTTGGCGGTTATAACGGTTTAGCTACCGGCTTCTTTAACGGTGATTTCGGTGCTCTGTTAACCGCACTGGCGTCTGATAATAAGAGCGACATTCTGTCAACACCAAGCGTTGTTACTCTGGATAACCGGGAAGCTTCATTTAACGTAGGTCAGGATGTTCCTGTGTTATCAGGTTCTCAATCCAATACCTCCGGTGATAACGTTTTCAGTACGGTTGAACGTAAAACCGTCGGTACCAAACTGAAAGTTACCCCACTGATTAACGATGACAACTCGGTTCAAATGAAAATTGAACAGGAAGTTTCCAGCGTTGACCCAACTTCGGCTCAAAGTACGTTAGGGCCAACCTTTAACACCCGCACTATTAATAATGAAGTATTAGTTAAGAGTGGTCAAACGGTGGTATTAGGCGGTCTGGTTGAAGACTTCACGACACAAACTGTATCTAAGATACCGTTGCTGGGTGATATTCCATTAATTGGTCAGCTGTTCCGTAGTACCTCAAACACCAAAGCGAAACGAAATCTGATGGTCTTTATTCGCCCAACGGTTATTCGTAGCGATGCTGACTATAACTACACCTCAAAAGTGAAATACAACAAGAGCCGTGAAGATCAGCAGTATCGAATTGAAGAGAACAAGATCGGTATTGTTCCGCCAATCGATCCGAAAGTTCTACCTGAATACCCTGACAACTTATCTCCAGGTACTTTAGGCAGCTCGGGCACTGAGGACACTACTCAGCCGATTGTGCCAGCAACAACAACGGCAGCACCGCGTGGACGTAATCCATTTCGCGACTAAATAAATAGTAGAAGGCGGATGATATGGAAACTTCGAGCAAAGACTTCAGTGCCTATAGCTATGCCAAAGAGAATGGAATTCTGTTGGATCAAGGTGAGGTTTACCTGCGTGAAGATACGCCTTTACAGGCGTTACTGGAAATGCGGCGTATACAGGAACAGGCGTTTACCCCTATTACGTTAACCGTGGAAGCGTTCGATGAACGCTTGTCGCGGGTCTGGCAGCAGGGTAGCGGTGTATCTCAGCAAATGGTCGATGATATGGATGGTGATATCGACCTGATGGCACTGACGGAAGAGATCCCGGATAGTGAAGATTTGCTGGACAGTGACGAAAACTCGCCGGTTATTCGTCTGATTAACGCCATATTAAGTGAAGCCGTTAAAGAAGGTGCATCGGATATTCATATCGAAACCTTTGAGCGAACATTAAGTATTCGCTTTCGGGTTGATGGCCTGTTACATCCGGTTTTACAGCCAGCCAGAAAGCTGGCTCCGTTATTGGTTTCCCGTATTAAAGTTATGGCCAAGCTGGATATTGCTGAAAAGCGATTGCCACAGGATGGTCGTATCTCTTTACGTATTGGTCGTAAAGCCATTGATGTGCGGGTATCTACCATTCCTTCACAATATGGTGAGCGTGTGGTTATGCGTTTGTTGGATAAAAACAATATGCGCATGGATCTGGGACAGTTGGGCCTGGCGGATGATGACCGGGTGCTCCTTGAAGGGCTGATTGCCAAACCGCACGGTATCTTGCTGGTTACCGGACCAACAGGTTCTGGTAAGAGTACTTCTTTGTATGCCGTCCTTTCTTCCCTTAATGGCTTTGAACGCAACATTCTTACCGTAGAAGACCCTATTGAATATGAACTGGAAGGCGTCGGGCAAACTCAGGTTAACCCCAAAGTTGAGATGACCTTCGCCCGTGGTCTGCGCGCCATTCTGCGTCAGGACCCGGATGTGGTGATGATCGGGGAAATTCGTGATAGTGAAACCGCGCAAATTGCCGTTCAGGCATCATTAACCGGTCACCTGGTGATGTCCACCCTTCACACCAACAGTGCCTGCGGTGCGGTTACGCGTTTGCGGGATATGGGGTTGGAATCGTTTCTGATCGGTTCCTCATTATTAGGGGTTATTGCCCAACGTCTGGTGCGCCGCCTGTGTAAACATTGCCGTACTACTTCTGAACTTTCCGAAAGGGAAAAAGCGATGTATAGCTTTTTACCCCAACCTCCGGATGTGATTTACCGTGCCGTTGGCTGCGAACAGTGTCGTGAAAGTGGTTATCAGGGACGTGCCGGTATCCATGAATTTCTGGTGATGAATACAGAGCTGCGTCGTGCCATTAACGACAATCTGGATGAGATGACGCTGGACGATATATTGCGCAAACATACCCGAAGCCTGCGGCAGAACGGATTACTAAAAGTTATCAGTGGTGAAACTTCTATTGAAGAGGTGATGCGCGTCACCGCTGAACAAAATGAATCCGGAGAAGCATAATGGCACATTACGCATGGCGGGCAACGTTGCCAAACGGCAAAACCCAAAAAGGCACCCTACAGGCGGATACGCCAAAGCAGGCGCGCCAGCAGCTGCGGGAACAGGGCATGACGCCCATCAGCATAGAAGAGACTAAAGCGGAGTCGGGTGGTAAAAAATCGTTTTTTGCCCGCAAGATTTCCAGTAACTCACTGGCTCTATTTACCCGCCAGTTATCAACACTGACCAATGCCGCTTTGCCTTTAGAAAGCGCGTTAAAAGTTATTGCCCGCCAAACGGAAGATGAAGTGATGGCGAAAGCCATTGATGATATCCACGATAAGGTGGTGGAAGGCTACTCCCTTTCGGATGCTTTGGGTAACTACCCTCAGGCGTTCGACAATTTGTACCGTACACTGGTGACCGCAGGGGAAAAGACCGGTCATTTAGGGAAAGTGCTCGACAAACTGGCTGATTACAACGATCAACGTCAACAGATGAAAAGTAAGCTGACTCAGGCGATGGTATACCCCATTACCCTGACGTTGGTAGCAACGACGGTTATTTGTATTTTGTTGGTGGCGGTAGTACCGCAAGTGGTCGATCAGTTTACCCATATGAAGCAGCAACTGCCGGTGACGACGCGAACGCTGATTGCCGTGAGTGACTTCTTACAAAACAATGGGCTGTTTATTTTAATAGGGATCGTTGCTGCCGTATTTGGATTCCGTACCTGGGTAGCCAGAGGGCAGAACCGTCTGCGTTACCATAAATGGCTGGTACGTTCCGCATCCATCAGCAAATTAGTACGGGCAATTAACAGTGCCCGCTATATTCGTACCCTCAGTATTTTGCAGGCCAGTAGCGTTCCATTATTAGAAGCCATGAATATCTCGGTAGACGGGATAGAGAATCTTTATGCCAGAGAAGTACTCACCGAAGCGGCTGACAAGGTTCGTCAGGGGGCAACGCTGAACTCTTCTCTGGAACAAACACAGCTATTCCCGCCAATGATGCTGTATATGGTGGCATCGGGAGAACAGAGTAGCGAGTTGGGGCCGCTAATGGAACGCGCCGCAGACACTCAGGATAAAGCCCTTCAACATCGTATTACATTAACTTTAGCCGTTTTCGAACCCGCGTTGGTTATTACCATGGCGACTATCGTGCTGTTTATCGTCATGTCGATTCTACAACCGATCCTGCAACTTAATAACATGGTGAGTTAAGAATATCATGAAAAATCAAAACATTAATCAAAAGCGCATGCGGAGCCAATCGGGTTTTACCCTGATGGAAATCATGGTGGTTATCGTTATTTTGGGTGTTTTGGCCAGTCTGGTTATCCCTAACCTGATGGGAAACAAAGAGCGTGCGGACCGACAAAAAGCGGTGAGTGATATTGTCGCACTGGAAAATACCCTTGATATGTACAAGTTGGATAACGGGCGCTACCCAACCACTGAGCAGGGCCTTAAAGCGCTGGTTACCAAACCTGAACTTCAGCCAATACCGAAAAACTATCGTGCAGATGGCTATATTCGTCGTCTGCCAACTGACCCATGGAACAATGACTATTTAATTGTTAGCCCGGGTGAACACGGACCTATTGATGTGTTTTCCGTTGGTCCGGGTGGTGAGGCAAATACTGCCGATGATGTCACCAACTGGGATATGGATAAGAAAACCGAAGCAACGCCAGGACAAAAATAATGTCCAGTCATCGCTCCCGGGGCTTTACGCTGCTTGAAGTTATGCTAACGCTGGTGATCTTTGCTATCAGCGCCACCATTGTGGTGATGACATTACCTTCAAAAAGCGGGCCGGGAGTGTTTGGCGAACAGTTTAAAACCTTGGTGGATTATGGCTCCAGCAAAGCCGTCATGGAGGACAGTGTTGTCGGCCTGACGCTAACCTATCAGGGATATCAACTGATGATCCTGAAAGGGAACGGTGAAGGGGCTCAGGATAGCCTGCAGTGGGAGCCGCTTGTGGCGGGTCGTATTACCACTAAAGGCGAATTTCCGGAAGATCTGCGGATCACCATAGAACCGCAGAAAATGGCGCTGAGTTTAAATGATCCACCACAAATTATTTTTTTACCGGACGGTGAGATCAGTCTGTTCAGACTGACATTCGAAGGAGAAGACAGAAAAGATATCTATTCTGTGGTCTCTCAGGGCGCATCTCCGGTTGAGGTGGTAAACGGCTACGGTAACGAAGCAAAAGAGGCAGATAATGCGAAAGATGCGCAATGAGCAAGGCATGACGCTGCTGGAAGTCATGGTGGCCATGGCTATCTTCTCTTGCGCAGCGTTAGCGCTGATGAATACCGTGACCGTCAGTAGTCACTATACCGCACAGTTGGGAGAGACACTGCGGGCCAGTTGGGTAGCGGAAAATCAAATGGCTGAAGCGCGGTTAGCTCACCGTGCGTTTACCGACCAGCCCAGTGGCAATGAAGAGATTGGCGGCCAAACCTGGTACTGGCAGGCGCGATTAGCGCAGACGTCGTCCGGAGTGAAAGTGAATGAGGTCATCGTGTTTCGCGAAGGTGAAGAGGAACATCCGTTGGTCACTCTACGGGATGCTTCACTGGCTGGAGGCACAAAATGAACGCCTTAAAGCGTGCTCGCCAACAGGGTTTTACCATGATGGAGGTGATCATTGCGCTGGTAATATTCGCCATGATCAGCATGATGGCGTGGCAGATTTTAAACGGTTCAATGAGCAATGCGGCGGTGTCGGACGCACAGTCGGCCAGGTTTAACCAGCTACAAATAACCTATAGCCGATTGGAGCGTGATTTTTCGCAGGCCATGCCTCGCGCTCCGGTTGGCAGCAGCGCTGCGTTTCAACTGAGAGACGGCATATTGGTTCTGACCACGCAGGACAGTGTAGTCAGCCTTGGAAATCCACAAAGTGCAGACTTGATTCGGGTTTCATGGTGGTTGAAAGATAACCAGGTCTATCGGGGGATCGCCTCGGTACTGGATGGTGCCAGTGTCACTGACTGGACTAAGATTCCAATGATTGACCATGTCAAAAAGATGGACTGGCGCTTTTTTAATACAGACTGGCAAAACCAGTGGGATGAAGCAGAGATGATCCCTAAAGGTATCGAGCTAACCTTAACGCTGGAAGACGATACGGTATGGCGTTGGGTGTTTATGACCCCGGGTAGCTGGCCAAAAGGTGGAACATCAAGTATTCAGGGGTCTGATGAAAACAATCCGGCGGCGGGTGAGCAGAAACCTGATGCGGATAAACCGGGCGATGCCGCCCCATCGGCAACCACGCCTGCACAAGGTGGCAGTACGCCGGATGCGGGAGGTGCCAAATGAACCGTGGATCTAAACGGCGTCAGAGAGGTGTCGCACTGTTAGTAGTGTTGATTCTGTTGGTATTAATGTCGGTATTAGCCGCCCGCATCAGCCAGCAGTTTACCCGCAACCTACAGAAGATTCAGTTTCAACTGGGCCAGCAAACTTTGCGTTGGAACTCAGATGCCGCGGTGCAACTGGCGATTGTTCGATTGGAAGGCGATCTGTCTGACGGGAAAAAGCCCAGTTCGCTGGATCAGTCCTGGGCCCAGCCAGTTAGCGTAAAAACGGATGATTATCAGTTGGAAAGCCAGGTCGTTGATGCGCAAACCTGCTTTAACGTCAACAGCCTGTTAACGGTGGATAATAGCTCGAATTCATCCCTTCCCGGTGAGAAGCCGATGACGCAAAAAGTGGTGGAATACCTGATGAGCAGTGCCGGTATTAATTCGGCAACGGCAGAAACGCTGTTTAATGAACTGACCGTTTATTTAGGGATTGATGGCGGAAGCGACAATGCTAAAGCCAATTCAGCGGCAGAAGCCTTTAAGACGATGCAACCGCCAAGAGTACCGGCTAAACAGATGATGTACTCCATCAGCGAATTGAAATTGCTGCCGGGGTTTCCACTGGAGTCTTATGCCAGATTAAGCAAGCTGTTATGCGCATTACCCAATACTAAAACTAAAGTGAACATTAACTCATTGACGGAACAGCAGGCTCCTTTGCTTTCAGGGCTATTTTTAGGAGAGTTGACGGTTGATGATGCCCGTCAACTGATTAGCAAACGCCCTGATAGCGGTTGGGAAACCGTGGAAGCATTTAAAGCTCAGTTGGAGAAGCAGTTTCCGGTGAAGGGTAAAGAGACTTCCGCCGACACGTATATGACCGTGAACAGTAATTTTTTCACCGTTTATACTACCGGACGCACGGATAATCTGACTCTGCGATTTGTTGATAATTTGTACCTTGATGAAGAGACCAGAGAAGCCAGCCGCTGGTTACATCGATATCGAACTATTGAGTAGTAGGGATATTTATAATGAAACAGGCACTTTTTATCAGATTAGGTTCAACGCCGGATACGCCCGTTTGGTGGTGTGCTCTGCAGGCTGGAGTGGCATCAACACCTGAGCGTCTGAACGGCTGGGATCAACTCTCTCAACTGAGGGCACATCCGTTATCGCAATATGTTTGCCTGTTACTTCCTACCAGCGATCTTATCTTTCGCCGTTTTAAGTTACCTAAAAAATGGGCTCTGCATCAAACCCCTCAATTTACCTGGATAGCAGAAGACTCACTGATGGGTGAAATCGATGATTTGCACTGGACCGTTATGCGACGGACCGGCGGTGAGTTAGATACGGTTGCGGTACGCAGTACCAAATTGCAGCAGTGGCTGGATGCCTGTAACAGCGCGGGGCTTAAAGTGCTCCAGGCATTACCCGACGCGTTATTGCTGCCGGAGAATCCTCAGGGACATACGTTGGTTTCTCTGGAAGATCAGTGGTGGGTGCGTTATGAAACCGGGGCCAGCGTGGTGGAAACGCCACTGTTATCGGACCTGTTGGTTCGTTTACCCCAGGGAACCCGGCGCAGCTATGGTGACTTACCGGAAGGCATGAGTGCTGATGAAGTCAATCCGTGGCAGCATCCATTACTGCTAATTCAGGAACGCTGGCGGGCAGAGCGGCTAAATGTACTGCATGGTGTGTTTAGCCAGTCTGATAACCGCGGTGAGATCTTAAAGCGCTGGAAAAAACCACTGATATTTTCTGTGATTCTGGCGTTTTGTCTGAGTCTGTTTCCTCAATTTGCCGTGTTGTGGAACGTTAAAGGCCGCCAGAATGCGCTGGCTGAGGAAACCCAGCAGGTCTATAAACGCTATCTCCCCGGTGAGGCACCAACCAGCAACCTGAAGTACAACTTTGAAAAAGGCATCGCTAAAGCGAAAAGTGGTTTTTTCACTCAGTTACAACAGCTGGATATGATGAAGCAGGCCTATCCGGATATTGAAGTTCGCTCAGTGAAATATGATGGTAAGAGTGGAGCATTAACGCTGGATGTCAGCTCAATGGAAAAAGACCGGATCTCCGCGTTTGTTACACAAACTCAGCCGATCTTTGGCTTCACTTTACAGCCGGGTTCAACAAATCCGCCATATACCGGCGTTCTGGTTGGGGGAGATGTCGCAAAATGAAAGAGAAGCTAATCGCCTATTTTAATGGCAAAGCGCCACGGGAACGGGTACTGATGGTTTTAGGGGTAATAACCCTACTGTGGGGACTGTTGTTTTACGGTTTGTGGATCCCTTTACAGACAGCAGTACAGGAAGGCTGGCAGGCCATCTCCCGCTCTCAGGATACCATCACCTGGATGCAGGAAATGGCGGAAGACAGAGATTTACCGACTTATCAATTGATTGCTGCGGATCCTAAACAGGCGATTGAGCAGAGTGCAGCTCAGGCAAAAATCACTTTGCCACAGATGCAAATGGCGGCCAATAGCGCAGATATCATTATTGATAATGTACCTTTTGTTTCGCTAAAAAGTTGGCTGGTCGCGTTAAACAATACATCAGGCATTCGAATTGAAAACATCACTATGGCTCCGGCAGATAATGCGGGAGGCGTGAAAGTTCAGTTGAAGCTGGCCTGGGGCCCAAGAGGATGAGTTCAACAGAGCAGCTATTTTTCCTGCTGCGAGGTGAGCATTTATGGCTGTTTTGCCTGTTTAGCGCTGTGTTAGGCGCCATTACAGGCAGTTTTTTGGGGGTGGTGATAGAGCGTTTACCCTTGATGCTTAACCATCAGGAAGGGGAGCCGGAGTTGAATCTGACTCTGCCTCGCTCTCATTGTTCGCATTGTTTACATGTATTGTGCTGGTGGGAGAATGTTCCCATCGTTAGCTGGTTGGTATTACGTGGGCGTTGTAGTCAGTGTCAAAGTGCCATTCCAGCCCGATTACTCTGGATTGAGGTGACGACAGGTCTACTGTTTTGTCTGATGGCAATCTTAATGCCGTCACCAGAAAGGTTATTATCAGCATGGATATTGGTCAGTTTTTTACTGGCCCTTAGCCTGATTGACTGGTGGCATATGCTGTTGCCGGATGTATTAACACAGCCGCTGCTTTGGCTGGGATTACTGATCAATGCCTGTAGCGGCGCAGTTAATTTAGCGGATGCTGTATACGGCGCGGTGGCGGGTTATTTGTGCTTATGGTTGCTGTACTGGCTGTTTCGTGGGCTGACGGGAAAAGAGGGGCTGGGTTATGGTGATTTTAAATTGTTAGCTGCACTAGGGGCATGGTTAGGATGGCAGGCGCTCCCCTTTCTGTGCCTTATTGCCGGACTCACAGGTATGGTCATCGGTGGCTGGAAAACCTGGAAAGCAGGGAAACAGACACCACTACCTTTTGGCCCCTATTTAAGTTTTTCCGGCGCAATATTATTTATATTTTATAATTCACATATATATCTTTAACTTAATAAAAATAACAATTTTATTTTTTTAGATTCAGGAAGAAATAGTTATTCATTGCTATTGTTTTAATACGAGAGGAACTCTTTTATTTAATGGATAAGTATGAGGTAAGCATTATTTGAAATAAATAAAAGTTATTAAGCCTGATGGTTGGTTTTTATTATTCTTGCATAAAGATATGTTTTTGTTTTTAACAAATCAATTTGCCAGGATATGCCGTTATTTTTCTTCGGATTTTTCCGAGGTAGCACCGTATTTTTCATGTAGCTGAAAGATAAGTGTTTTAGTGGTCTTAGCGTCTCATAAAGATAATGAAGAAAAGATATCTGACTATTTATTATGAGAAAGTTGGTATTGGATTAATATCAGAGGAGTGAAGGCAGGTCCTTTTTTAATTAATTGAAGTCTGCTTTTTAACGAATTTTGTCAAGATTTAAAGAGTGCTTTTTGTGATGTTACCCCAGCATAAGGCAAGGTATTTATTTTATTGATAAAGGTATTTATAAATGAAATTAATGAAGCCCAATATTCTGGCATTGATAATTGCCACCCTGGCAGTACCCGCATGGGCTGCTGTCCCTGGCAAACCGTCATTAGGTAGTGGAAATGACAAGTTTGCTATTATTGAAGTCGATCAAAGTGCAACAGCTTACAATAACCTAGTTAAAGTCCATGATAGTGCCACTGTTACTGTTGAGTGGAGTATCTGGAGTGGCGATACCGGAAAAACGGCTAAAGTCTTATTTGATGGTAAAGAAGTCTGGAGTGGTTCAGCTGGTAGTAGTACCGGCAAAGCCACCTTTGCAGTGAAAAAAGGCGGTCGTTATCAGGAACAGGTTGAAGTCTGTAATGATAGCGGTTGTACCAAAAGTGACAGCAAACTTGTGATCGTTGCGGATACCGACGGTAGCCACCTGCTTCCGCTGGCACCAACGATGAAAGAGAACAATAAAACGTTCAGTAAACATACCGATAAAGTTGTTGGGGCCTACTATGCCGAGTGGGGCGTTTATGACCGTAACTTCCCGGTTGATAAAATTCCTGCTGCTAACCTGAACCATATTCTTTATGGTTTCATACCGATTTGTGGTGGTAATGGTATTAACGACAGCCTGAAAACCGTTGACGGTGGTAGTAGTTTTGCGGCATTGGAGCGTTCTTGTGCTGGTCGTCAGGATTTCCAGGTCGCTATTCACGACCCTTGGGCGGCAATTCAGAAACCGCAAACTGGCGTTAGCGCCTGGGATGACCCCTACAAAGGTAACTTCGGTCAACTGATGGCGTTGAAAAAAGCCTATCCGGACCTGAAAGTGCTGCCTTCAATTGGTGGCTGGACACTGTCTGACCCATTCTTCCAATTGAATGATAAAACTAAACGCGACCGTTTTGTTGCATCAGTAAAAGATTTCCTGAAAACCTGGAAATTCTTTGACGGTGTAGATATTGACTGGGAATTCCCGGGCGGTGGCGGTGAAAACGAGAAATTAGGTAATCCGCAGGTAGATAAAGCGACCTATACCGCGTTAATGCGTGAATTACGCGATATGTTAAATAGCTTAGGTGCCGAAACTGGTCGTACTTATGAGTTAACCTCAGCGATTGGTGTGGGTAGCGATAAGGTTGAAGATGTTGATTACGGTACTGCTCAACAGTATCTGGATCACATCTTTATGATGAGCTATGACTTCTATGGTGCCTGGAGTATGACCGATTTAGGTCACCAAACTGCACTGTATGCACCGGCATTCAGACCTGACACTAACTACACAGCAGATAACGGATTGAAAGCCTTGTTGGCGCAGGGCGTTGATCCGAAGAAACTGGTATTGGGTGCAGCGATGTATGGTCGTGGCTGGACTGGTGTACATGGATATACCGCAGGTAATCCATTTACTGGTACTGCAACCGGACCGGTGAAAGGTACATGGGAAAGTGGTATTGCGGACTATCGTGAAATTGTCAACAAGTACAGAAATGGTTCTGGCTGGACATATAGCTACGATACCGTTGCACAGGCCCCTTACCTGTTCAATTCTTCAACCGGTGATTTAGTCACTTATGATGATGCTCGTTCTGTCGCAGCAAAAGGTCAGTACGTTCTGGATAAAGGCATGGGTGGTTTGTTTGCCTAGGAAATTGATGCCGATAACGGTGATATCCTGAATGCCATGAACGAAAGCCTGATGGGTACCAGTTCTGGCGGCGGCGGTGATGTTACACCTCCGGCTCCGGTTAACCAGCCTCCGGTAGCAACAGCAGCCGACCAAAACGTTACTGGTCCGGTACAAGTCATTCTGGATGGTTCAGCATCTATGGATCCTGAAGGTGGCAAATTAACCTATCTGTGGAGCAAAATTTCTGGTCCAACAGTAACATTAACTAACGCCAGTACCGCAAAAGCGAAGTTTAGCGCACCGGCGGTTACCACTGACCAAACTTATGTATTCCAGTTGAAAGTGACTGATGACAAAGGCTTGAGTAATGCGATTGAAGTGAAAGTCGTTAACAAAGCGCCTAAGGCAAATCAGGCACCGGTGGTTAATCTGATTGATAGCATCTCTGTTGTATCGGGTGAATCCGTCACATTGCATGCGCAAGCAGGCGATCCTGATGGTGATACCTTGACCTACCAGTGGTCAGTTCCGGGAGAACTGTCTGCAGGCGCTACTAATACGGGTGATTTAACTATCACCGGGCCGGTTGTCACTTCCGAAACCAGCTATAACGTATCGGTTATGGTCAGCGATGGTAAAACCAGTACTCAGGCCAGTACTCGCGTTACCGTAACGCCTCCTCCAGCTCCGGAACCAACTCCAGAGCCAGAACCAACCCCAACTCCGAACCCGGATGATGGTACCAGCGGTGGTGGTAGTGGTGGAAGCGGCGGTGGTGCAACCGGTAGCTGTTCTAATCCGGTTGACCCGGCGGCAGCCAGCCAACCAGCATGGTCAGCCTCTAAGGTTTACAACGGTGGTGAGACTGTTAGCTTCAACAACCTGGTATGGAAAGCGAAATACTGGACTCAAAACAACCAGCCTGGATTTGGTGTCGATCAGTGGGAACTGGTTAGCAAGGTCAAACTGTCCTGGCGTTCAGATATCGTTTATAACGGTGGTGAGACTACTTCCTTCAATGGCTCCGAGTGGAAAGCCAAATGGTGGACTAAAGGCGATGAGCCTGGCAAAGCCGATGTTTGGGTTAAACAGGGCGCTTCTGATTGTAAATAATCGTTGAGCCATGGGGCGTGCAGTACCAAAAGTATTGCACGCCATTACCCAACGGGCGTTTTTACCAATGGCTAAAGAACTATTCTAAATCGGAGCTTTTATTATGAAGATGAAGTTGCTATCAAAAGCATTCATTGTACTGGGCTTCTGTAGCATGGCCTCATCGGCCATGGCGCTGGAAGCCTGGAGTGGTCAGGAAGGAAGTGATAATTATCAGGTTATCTATTCTGGTAACGTTTATGCCAATGCCTGGTGGGTGGGAGCAAGCGATTGTCCTGCCAGTTCAATTCAGAATCCTGACAGCAATGCGTGGCGTTTTGTTCGGGCCGCAACCGAACAAGAGATGAAACAGTACGGTAACCCGACCACCTGTGATGTCTCGAATGGTGCAGGTGCCGTCGTTGCCCCTAATTTTGAAATTACACAATCCTATACTAAGGGAACCGTTGTTGGTGCCGCTGGCGCTACCTATAAGGCAACGGCGGATATTCCCGACCATACTTTTGAACCGGGAAAAACCAATCCATGGAAAGCCTATGCGGCGGCGCCTGGATGGGCAGCCGATAAAGTGTATGAAGCAGGTGAGATTGTTATTGTAAATGGTCAGGGTTATAAATCTTTGTTCTATAACATCGGTGATAACCCGGCCAGCGCTGACAACCAAAGTCCGGATGGTAATAACGGTCGTCCATGGCAACCATTGGGTCCATTAACTAACTTTACCGATCAGGAATTGGCTAAAGCGCCAACCCTGAATTTAGAAACTACCTATGCAGCCGGGACTCTGGTGAAGTACCAAAGTATCCCTTATGTTGCCCAATCACAGGTTCATAAAGTGAAACCTGATGATAAAACATCCTGGGAAATTTACATTGACTGGACCGGCACCAAAGAGCGCGTTGGTAAACCAAACTCAACATGGCCAAAACACGTTTATGCTCCTTATGTCGACTTTACGCTAAACAGTATTCCTGACCTGGCTTCTCTGTCGAAGAGCCAGAATATTACGCACTACACTCTGGCCTTTATTGTGGCTAAAGATTCGAATACCTGTCTGCCAACCTGGGGTACGGCCTATAACATTAACGACTATACCCAATACAGAAAGATTAAAGAGTTACGTGAAGCGGGTGGTGACGTGATGGTCTCTATCGGTGGGGCAAACAACACACCACTGGCAGCCGCCTGTAAGAACGTAGACGATCTGCAGAAACAATACTATGACATTGTTGATAACCTGAATCTTAACGTTCTGGATTTCGATATTGAAGGTAACTGGGTTGCAGATAGTGAGTCAATTCAACGACGCAACGAGGCAGTGAAAAAGGTACAGGATCGCTGGCGTCAGGAAGGCCGTAAAGTGGGTATCTGGTATACCTTACCAATTTTGCCAACCGGATTAACTCAGGAAGGTATCTATGTACTGAATGATGCTAAAGCCAAGGGTGTGGATCTGGCGGGTGTTAACGTCATGACCATGGACTACGGTAATAGCATTTGTCAGTCTGCCGGTACCGAAGGCCAGAATATTCACGCTAAGTGTGCCACATCAGCGGTTGATAATCTGTTTTCTCAGGTAAAAGCCATTTGGCCTACCAAAGATGACGCGACGGTGAATGGCATGTTAGGTACTACACCAATGATCGGCTTTAACGACGTTCAGGGGGAAGTATTCTATCTGTCTGATGCCAATGTGGTTTACCAACAGGCTAAAAATCGTAACATCGGTATGATTGGTATCTGGTCAATGTTCCGTGACCAGCCAGGTACAGCCGGATATGTAGGTCCGGAGAATAGTGGGATGACTGAACAACAGGCACCAATATATGCCTATAGTAAAGTCTTTGCACCGTTCACCACCGCCAGTGATGGTCAACCTGTGCCTCCGGTTACTGGAAATGTGCCTCCGGTTGCTAACGCAGGCGTCAGCCAGACGGTTGATGGCTCGCAGCCAATCACGCTGGATGGCTCTGGCTCTACCGATCAGGATGGCGATGCACTCACTTATCAATGGGAGCAGACCAGTGGACCAGCGGTGACTTTAAATGGTGCTGATAAGGCGAAAGCGACCTTTAGTGTCGAACAACCGGTACAGCACGCAACCTATAAGTTCCGTTTGACGGTTAAAGACCCTGAACACAGTGCTTATGCGGATACTACCGTATCTGTAATTAATGCGGCGCAGCCAATCGCACCAACATTAACACTGTCTCCAAGCTGGCAGGTACAAAGTGGCAGTCAGGTAGTGATTACCGCCACGGCGACCGATCCTGACAGTACGGGTAGTCAGCTAACCTGGAGCTGGACAATTCCAAGTGAACTGACTCAGGTTACCGGACAAGGCACCAATACCTTGACCATTACTGCACCATCCGTCACCACAGTGAAGAGCTATCAACTGACAGCTCGGGTTATCGACCAAAATAATCTGAGTGCAACGGCAAATACGGCATTACAGGTCAACCCTGTGGCTGAACCAACGCCAGCACCGTCAGGGGATTACCAGTATGTTTATCCGAAAGATATCAGTAAATATACTGCCGGAACTCGCGTGTTAGGAAAAGATGGCAGCATTTATGAATGTAAACCATTCCCATATTCTGGCTGGTGTAGCCAGGCAGCATGGGCCTATGAACCGGGTAAAGGCGTTAACTGGAAAGATGCCTGGGATAAACGTTAACTATTGACTAAGTCCGGTTATCGCCAGGGTGGCGATAACCGGCAAATAGTAAAGCCTGTACCGGAGAGCATATAATGAGAATCACAGCTTTCTTTGCATTCATGGCAATCAGTACTGCAAGCTATGCCACCTGCTGGGATGAAGCCGCAGGCTACTTCAATATTGATCCCCGGTTATTAAATGCCATTGCGCAAGTTGAGTCGGGTATGAAGGCGGATGCCTATAACTCCAATAATAATGGAAGTTATGACGTTGGATTGATGCAAATAAACAGCTCGCACTTCTCACGCCTGAAGAAATTAGGCGTTGATGAATATGTACTGGTTAACGATCCCTGTATTTCTGTGTTGGTTGGTGCTTCTATTTTATCGGAAATGATTGGTCAATACGGTTACACCTGGGAAGTGGTTGGCGCCTACAATGCCGGGATGGGCGAAAAACGCCACGACCTGAGAATGAAATACGCTTACCGGGTATGGCAGCGTTATCAAAAGCTAAAGGAAAGATAACGGATAAGTCCAGGAGAGTGGTTAAAACTTGTCGGGCAACTTGCCTACGTACTGTAATTTTCCATTTTCAATTTTGATATATTCCCCCTGTCTGAGTGCAGACAGTATATTCATAATACGACTACGGGAAAAGTTAGTCCGCTCCTGAATGTAGGTGTAAGCACTGGTACTCAGGCGTATTTCTTCCGGTTCGTCCATCAGTTGTAACAAGTGCCGGCATATTGATTCATAAATGGAGGTTCCCGGTATATTGACCTCTCTTTCTCCCAGACTCTGAATAAAATAAGCCTGTAAGTACATCAAACTTATTAATAAGTTATGCTGCTGGATACACTCCAGTGCCTGTTTTGCCGGTAATAACCCCAATTCAACGTCAGTTTCTGTACGTAAAAAGAACTCGCTTTGGTTCATGCCTAAAGAGGCGAGTCCCATTATTGCGGGCGCGTAGGTATTGGTTAATACCAGACTATCTTTTTGTCGGCATACGGAAGCGCTGCCCTTGAGTAACAGAATGCAAAGGGGAATGTTTTTATTAGACAGTTGGATATTTCGATACTGTTTATAGGTTTTAAAGGTGGCGAGCGGTGTTAAAATTTCCATCAACTTACTGATATGCTCGGTTGGCTTACCTTCGAATAGTTGAAGGTGGTCTGTTTTGTCATGCTCAGCGCTCATTTTGTACCTTACATCATTATGTTCGGGATAATTTAAGCATAAACAAGAAATGGTGAATTTCACAGAAAACAGGTCTGAAAAGTCAGTATTTTTAGTAACAGAGGAAATTATTTGCTACCCGAACGGGTGAGTGATTGCGTTTTGGTTTTTTTACCAGGAGTTTGAGTAAGGTTTATTATTAAACCTGGCATCACAACCAATACTAATGTCTGTTGTGATGCCAGATAAGGGCGCTATTTCACGTACTGGAATACAGTGACAACCTGTTTTACGCCGCTCACTTGACTGGCAATTTTAGCCGCTTCCTGACCCTGAGCTTCCGTTACCAGACCCAGCAGGAAGACCTCACCATTCTCAGTCACTACTTTCACATTGCTGGATTTCACTTTATCACTGGTCAGTAGTTGAGAACGAATTTTGGTGGTGATCCAGCTATCGCTTGATGCCGTACCAATTTCTACTGGCTTACCTTCACGAACCGCATTGTGAACTTCCTGTGTACCTTCTACGCCTACGGCAATGTTTTTGGCGCGTTCAGCCAGCTCTGCTTTTGGCGTTTGGCCGGTTAACAGAACGCTGCCGTGATAGGCGGTAGTAACGATACGGGCTTCTTGCTTAATTTCCTGGTCTTTAGCGATAGCACTGCTGACGCGGGCTTCTAATGTGACGTCATCTACCTGCGTGCCTACTGTACGCGGGTCGGTAGCTGTTTTCGTTGCCATAGCAGCACCACCGGCAACCACAGCCACACAGCCACTTAGCATGGTGGTACTCAGTAACATAGCCAACACAGTAAGGTTACGGATTTTCATTCAAAAAAGCTCCTTCAGTCATCCTGGTGAGGGAATAGGGTGTAATCAATAAGATCGCAAAGACAGTTAATAATGAGCATATGCATTTCCTGTATTCGGGCGGTCCGATGCGAAGGAATACGAATTTCAACATCCTGCAAGCCCAGTAAACCGGCCAGTTCACCACCATCAGACCCCGTCAGAGCGACAATGGTCATATCCCGGGTTACGGCGGCTTCAACGGCTTTGATAATATCACGGCTGTTACCACGACTTGAAATCGCCACTAAAATATCACCGGCCTGTCCCAGGGCTCGTACCTGTTTAGCATAACCTTCATCTTTTATACCACCATTATTAATGGCGGTAAGGGTGATGGTATCTGCACTCAAAGCTAAAGCGGGTAAACTGGGGCGTTCAGTTTCAAAACGATGGATAAGCGTAGCAGCAAAATGCTGGGCATTAGCGGCTGAAGCGCCATTGCCACAGGTCAGTACTTTGTTTCCATTAAGTAGAGACTGAACGATGCTCATCGCGGCACGAGATATTGAGTCTGGCAGGGCTTCCGCCGCTGCAATTTGTGTTTGGATGCTTTCGGTAAAACAGCCTTTAATTCTTTCTAACATAGTATGAGTTCTGCTTTCGTTTTGCCTGTCTGGCCGAAGAGGGCGCTAGGTCTCACCATCGGCATTGAACGCGTTTGGCAACCATTGTAACTGATTACCGGTAATGGCTAAAACATCGAACCGACAGTTTGTTGTTTCCAGACATAATTGATGTTGTGCCAACCAGCGAGAAGCAGCATAAAGCAAACGTTGCCGTTTATGCCAGGTAATAGAATCGGCGGCGTGACCAAAGTGTGAGTTCTGTCGATAGCGAACTTCCACAAAGACCAGAATATCACCGTCCTGCATAATCAAGTCCAGCTCACCACCGCGAAACTTAACGTTAGCGGTGATGAAGCGCAAACCCGATCGTTCCAGATGGCGACGCGCTATGGCTTCATAGCGCGTACCAACCTGATAGTGGGTTATTTTACCGGGACCAGTTGTCCCTGATGGTATTGTATCCATGGTAATTGACGGTGAACCACGCAGTTAGAGTCTGCATTGAGTATGCCTGTGGAACCCGTAACTTTGAAGTCAGGTAACTGACTCATTTCTGAGAAATGGTTCGCAAGTTCCCAGGCATCTGCTCCCATACCGTAAAGACGAACCAGAGTATAGTCACTTCTGTATTTGCTTGCGGCCTGTGAAATTGTCGGGGAAAGTCCTACCAGCATTGGAATTTCACTAAATTGCAAACCTTCCATCTCGAAACGGAAATCCGGACCAGCATTTGCCTGATAGCTACGTGAGCTGGCGTATAATCCAGCTGATTTAGACGCTTTAGAGATATCCAGCATTGGTTTAATCAATGCCAGCTCCGGCTGTGTAGCCACAATATAGATAGCATCTACCGGATCGCTGATAGTACCCGTCACACCGGATGACAGCGTAATTGGCTGACCATCGGCACTCATACCACGACCGCCGCTCAGGGCGTCTCTTAAACTTGTCTGGTTAGAAAAATATTGGACACGAGCCGCACTACCGCCAAACTGACTCCACTGATCGGCGAATGCACGCGCTACGCGATCGCCCAGATTTCCACGTGGTACAATCACCAGCGGAGATAATTTACCCTGGGCGTTGATATGGCGTGCAGCATCAGCGGCTTCATCTTCCGGTGAAAGCGCGAAATAACAAATATTAGGACGGTCCGACAGTTTTTCTGGTTGGTTCAGCGCCAGCATATTCAACGTTGATGGAGATTGAGCCAGTTTTTCTACGTCAGTTTTGATTAATGGGCCAACGATAACCGATGCGCCATCTTGTTCAGCCTGGGCCAGAAGTTCTTCTACGGGTTTGCTACCGGTATCGTAAACTTTGACCTGAGTACCTGCACCGGTGCTGCTCAGCGATTTAGCCATATTAAAACCGTCCTGAATTGCCGGGCTAAATTTGCTGCCTGAGCCGGTCAGCGGCAGTAATAACGCGATATTGGTGGTCGTGGCATCCCCTTTCTGGAAACCTAAGGCGCGGGCCAATGGTGCCGGTAATATTTTGGATGCCGGATGGCTACTGTAGCGACCCTGCCAGTCTTTTACCGCAGACTGAAGCATATTATTATCCGCTTTATTGTTCTGGTAGGTTTGCAGTAATTCCAGCCACTCACTCAGGACATTTTCATTAGCATCAACATTTAAAGAGGTAAGCATCGGCATGGTAAACCGGTTTAACAGGTTCCAGGTCTGATCGATAACCTTTTGCTTTTCATCTTCTGTTACCAGAGGTTCCAGATTAATATAGGCGCGCAGTTGAGCTACGGGGTCGCGGCCCTGATTCGCCTGTATTTCTACGCGATAGTAACGTGCTTTCTGTACGTCAGACAGGTCGTTCAGATTAATGTTTTTTAGCCACTGGAACATACCTTTGCTATCCTGTTGCTTTGCAGCCAGTTCAGCACGTAAAAGGAGTCGTTCCTGATCCTGAGCAACAGGCAGCATTTCAGGCAGCTCTTGTAGAATATTCAGCGCCTGTTTGGTGTCATTTTCCATAATCAGAGCGCGAACGGCTAATAGTTTCCAGTTTGTCTGAGCATCGCCGCTGCTTTCGGCGGCAAGTTGCAAGTAGTGAGTTGATGGTTGAGTCAGCTCACCCTGAATACTGTTCTGTGAGTTATTTAAACTTTGGCATCCTACCAAAAACAGCGTAGCCAGTACTACTGGCAGAGCCTGGCTTGCCTTAGTACGGAGGTATGTAGTTAAACGCATGCTGTATCCAATTTATATATAATCTTGAGATCGTTAATATTAAACGGCCACCCGGATGAAACCATGAGTCAACACAATCAAGTCGCTATACTACCCTCGACCCTTTATGTGGTGCCCACCCCCATCGGTAACCTTGGCGATATTACTCAGAGAGCGCTGGATGTACTGGGTAGTGTCTCGCTAATTGCGGCAGAAGATACCCGGCATACTGGTCTGCTATTACAGCATTTTGCCATTAATGCACAACTTTTTGCACTGCACGATCATAATGAGCAATCTAAGACAGACATTCTAATCACAAAATTGAAAGATGGACACAGTATAGCGCTTGTTTCTGATGCAGGTACCCCATTAATTAACGATCCCGGTTACTATTTAGTGCGTCGCTGTCGGGAAGAAAATATTCGGGTTATCCCATTGCCAGGGGCTTGTGCGGCCATTACCGCCATGTCAGCGGCGGGACTTCCTTCCGATCGTTTTTGTTATGAAGGTTTTTTACCGGCTAAAACGAAAGCACGTTGTGATGTGTTACGTGATTTGGAAACAGAACCCAGAACTTTAATCTTCTACGAGTCTACACACCGCTTGCTGGATGGCCTGCAGGACATGATCACCGTTTGGGGGCCGCAGCGTTATGTCGTACTTGCGCGGGAATTAACCAAAACCTGGGAAAATATTCATGGCGCACCGGTGGGTGAACTGTTGGCCTGGGTGAAAGAGGATGAAGTGCGCCGTAAAGGTGAAATGGTATTAATTGTGGAAGGTTATAAAGCGGAGTCGGAGACCGAGCTTTCTGCCGAGTCGCTGCGTACACTGGCGCTGTTACAAAAAGAGCTGCCGTTGAAAAAGGCAGCGGCTTTAGCGGCTGAAATTCATGGCGTAAAGAAAAATGCGCTCTATCGCTACGCGCTTGATCAACAGCAGGGTGAAAACCAAAACGAGTAGTTTTTTAGTAGCCCGCAGCAGTCATTGGTGAAACCCTGTTGGTTTGCGTTCTGGCTTATTGAGGCTATCACGGGTATACTTCGCGCCGGAGTCGGCCAGACAGTCGCCGTTTCACCGTAGTCCCTTTGGGGAGACGGGTGGAAGGGAGGAAAGTCCGGGCTCCATAGGGCAGGGTGCCAGGTAACGCCTGGGAGGCGCGAGCCTACGACCAGTGCAACAGAGAGCAAACCGCCGATGGCCCACGCAAGTGGGATCAGGTAAGGGTGAAAGGGTGCGGTAAGAGCGCACCGCGCGGCTGGCAACAGACCGTGGCACGGTAAACTCCACCCGGAGCAAGGCCAAATAGGGGTTCACATGGTACGGCCCGTACTGAACCCGGGTAGGCTGCTTGAGTCAGTGAGCGATTGCTGGCCTAGATGAATGACTGTCCACGACAGAACCCGGCTTAACGGCCGACTCCAATATCTTTTAAAAAACGCTCTGTTTAAAACAGGGCGTTTTTTTATCTCAAATTACCAAAATCGATACCAGGGCTTTTTGGGAGGGGTTTTGAGAGGTAAACCACGATGTATCTCGTTGGACTGAGCATCAGCAACAATAATATTGAGTGCTAAAGCGGTTTCAATGATAAAGGGCACAACCTCACCAACGCGTGAGAACGAAATGGCCAGCATCCCCATTTCATGGCTGAAATTATTAATCATTGGGCCATCGGCCCACGGGCAGTTATCAACTTCATCATCACTACAGTCACATAAGCAGGGATAGCGTGCAGTTAATCTTTTATGCAGTTCCAGAAGAGCGGGAGCTTTTTCTCTTTTATCATCATAATACTCTTTTCTAAGTTGAAAAATTTTCTCCCAGGCCTGTTTGTCTGACTCAGGAAGTGGAATACAGATTAATTCGACGGTATAGCTCAATTTAAATAACCTCCATTGTCTTGATTCGATAACAGGATCCGGAATTAGTGTGTTGCTCCGATTGGTACATACCCTGCATCTTCTATTAGCTTTTGCCCTTGTGGGCTGAGGAACCAGTCCATTAATTTCTGAGTATTTGGCCCGGGTTGACGGGCAGTCACCATATACACATTAACGCTAAACGGGTAACTGCCATTGTGAATATTTTCTGCTGTTGGAGCAATGCCGTTAACCGATAATAACTGTAATCGATCGTTGTGATTCATCTGGCTGGCATAATAACGAAATGAGTAACCGAGAGCATTGGTGGTGTTTTGATAATTAGCCACCCGGCGAATGATGCCGCCCATTCCTTGTGCCATCTCTGATTCCAGCGGTGCGCGCATAGCGGTACCTTGCATGACTTTAGCCAGCATGGTGGTCTGGCTGCCAGAGTCTTCAGGGCGCTGGTAGGGAATGATATTGATATTCTGACCACCCACAGCCTGCCAGTTAGTTATCTGTCCGGCGTAGATATCGCGTATTTGCTCAACGGATAAATTTTTCACCGGGTTATCTTTATGGGCGATAAAAACGAAAGCTTCCCGTGCAAAGGGCGTCATCGTTAGCGTCAGGCCATTTTCTGCGGCCAGTTTCTTTTGTTGTTCTGATGGTTGGGCAACAAAGATTAAGTCAGTTTCACCCGCAATCAGCGCTTTGTATGCTTCTGGTGTGCGACGACTGCTGATATAAGGGGTTACCGAGTTTTTATCCAACCCTTTATACAATGCCTGAACGGCTGATGCGTAAACCGGGTAAGCAGCAGTCGCACCATCGATTCGCGGCCAGTTTTTGTCGATTGATATTGTGGCCGGGGAAGAGAGCGGCGTTAGTCGGTTATTTTCGGTGTCAAAAGGGGCGTAATCCCACAGGCTGATGGTTTCGTTAATAGTGAGTTCACGGTTTTCTCTGACTAAATGGGTTTCACGTTGATAGCCCTGAAAGGCAATAATAATCAGTAAAATCCCACTTAACGCCAGAACGGGTAATCGGCCCCGGTAGGTCGTAGTTACTCTCCCCAATCTTTTTGCGCCAACGGCAAGGCCGGCAGCAAAACTGATATAGCAAACCGCAGGCGTCAGAATCAATATCCAGAGGCTGCCGGTAAAAAAGGCAATAAAGTTTGTTGCCACAAAAGGAATAAACAGCGCCATCAGATTGCCAAATGAGGAATGGGTAAAGTCGCCCTTGCTGATAACCATTATGATAGCCCAGGCGAATAAACCGTATATTAACGGAGCAAATACAGGCAGATAACGGGGCAGAAAGTTGGCTGGTAAGTTCTTTTTCCGCGCCCACCAAAATCCTGACAGAAAGATAATCAGTGAAGCGAGAGCGATAGCAACCAGAAAATTTGGAATCAGCATGCCAATTGCGATGCTGGCTACCTGAATCAGAATGGGAAGGCCAATCAGGGTAAGTAATAGGGTTTCTATGATATAGCGCTTATGACTGACGGGTTTTTCATGATTGTTCATGAGGGGACTTCCCTGTGGTGTTTTTTGAGATATTAACATTTAACCATATTGATTCACTTGATGATTAAGTGCAAACCCTTCCTCCATTCTCAAACTTCTGCGACCTATCCCCATAATCCAACATATTGAGCTATAAGCATATTGACCGTTTTTCGGTACAAATATACCTTGTGTTTGTTAACCGCTTTTTATGGGTTGGCTTAAAAAGCGAAACCCCGCAGTGCTAGGAACACATACGGGGTCTCTGACCACAACGTTATAAGAGGTAACATCATGGCTGTCGTGAAGCATACCCAAACTCACTCTGAATTTATACTTCACCCTCGATCCAGTTTCAGATCCGGATCGGAAAAACGATCCTTTATTTCAGTGGATTATGCGCCAGCGATAGGAGGCTTTTATGCTTAATCTTATCGACTCTGCCCCTGAGGATCCGCTGGAACTGGCGGAGCAATGTCTGGCCCTTGCCAGCGCGGTAATCAACATTAACGAAGCATCGGTAAAAGAGTCTTTGCAGTTTATTCTGCATGAAAAGATGGAGACATTGTTTCGGATGCTTTATAGCGTGAGTGAGGAAGAGTAAAACGCTATAACAGAGAGTTGAAGCAGATAAGAAAAACACCGGGCAAAGCCCGGTGTTTCGATTACAGACTCAGTAAATTAACATTCGACTATGCTCCCATCGGCACATCATGAGCGGTATTTTTAAGCATCGGCCCGGTATATTTTTCAATTTCCAACTGGGCCATTTGCCCGCAGTTACCCTGCGCCAGACTGGATGAACCAATATCAAAAGTCAGGCAGTTAACGTTACCATTTTTACATAAAGGTTTATCTTCACCGGGATTGGCCGGATCAAACCAGGCGCCTTCACTGATGCGCACTACGCCGCTGCGAATATCTTCGCTGACAATCGCACCCACCAGAATTTGCCCGCGATCGTTAAATGCCCTAACCAGATCGCCATTTTTGATGCCGCGTTTCTCGGCGTCCTGCGGGTTAATCAAAATGGCTTCCCGATCGGCGACCGCATGCTTTTCACGCAGCGGTGTGTTGTCTAACTGGGAATGCAGCCGGTTGGTGGCGTGGGCGGTGTTCAGAGATAACGGATACTTTTCCGCGATGTCCGCTTTATACCACTCGTGTGGCGGCATCCAGCTTGGGTGCCCTTTACAGTCTGCATAATTCATTTTGGCGATGGTATCAGAGAAGATCTCTATTTTACCCGATGGCGTACCCAGAGGGTTTAACAGTGGATTTTCCCGGAAGTCAGCAAAGCGCACCCATTGAGTATTGGCTTCCGGTACCGGGAAGCGCACATAGTTGTTAGATGCCCAGAACATATCGAACGGCGGCAGGGCAACTCTGGCGTTACGGGCTTGCAGTTTCATATCGTCATACATGCCTTTCAGCCACTGGGTTTCGTCTTTTCCTTCGGTAAAGGCATCATGTACTCCCAGACGATCGGCTAAACCGGCAAAAATATCGAAGTCATTACGCGCTTCAAACTGCGGCGGTACGCATTGATGCATCGGGAATACATAAAGCTGGGAGTAATCGCCCCCCATTTCCAGATCGTTACGCTCATAGCTGGTGGTTACCGGAAAAACGATATCCGCGTGTTTCGCGGTAGCGGTCCAGTAAGGTTCATTGACTACCACGGTTTCCGCATGGCTGTATGCCTTACGCAGGTTATTGGTATCCTGATGCTGGTGGAATGGGTTACCGCCGGAAACATAGATCATTTTAACTTCCGGATAGGTGACTTTATTGCCGTTAAAATCAACGGTTTTTCCCGGGCTGGTTAAGCATTCGGCAATACGTGCCACCGGAATTGGCGTAGGTGCATTTTTCGGTGCATTACCCGCAGAGATACCCGCTACAATGCCGCCTTTAGCCGTTGGGCTACCGCCGGAAGAGTAGTGATAGCTAAAGCCGAAGCCGCCACCTGGCAGGCCAATCTGCCCCAGCATAGAGGCAACGGTGACCAGCATCCAGTGAGGTTGCTCACCATGATGCTGACGCTGTATACCCCAACCCCCCATGATCATGGTGCGGTTTTTAGCCATATCGCGGGCGAGCTGACGTAAGGTATCCGCTTTAATACCGCAAATGGCTTCTGCCCATTCGGCGGTTTTTTCTTCACCATCGGTTTTTCCCATCAGATACTGTTCAAACTTATCGAAGCCAACGGTATAGGTTTTGATAAAGTCCGGATTGTGTAGCTTTTCCGTCAGCAACGTATGGGCAATACCTAATAGCATGGCACTGTCGGTATAAGGATGAGGGGCAATCCATTCGGCATTGACGAATTTAGCGCTGTCGTTATGCACCGGATCGATACTGATAATGCGAGTACCTTTCTTTTTCAACGCTTCAAATCCGGTCTGACCATAGTGATCCGGCACGTTCCAACTGTTTTTCAGAGTGACCATCGGGTTACAGCCCCACATGATGACCAGTTGGCTGTTTTCAATCACGTTTGGCCAGGCGGTTTGTTGTTCATACACTTCCATAGAGCCAACCACATGGGTCATGATGACCTGTGCCGCGCCGGTGGAGTAGTCACCGGCATAGCCAAGGAAGCCACCGCTGAGGTTCATCAGGCGCTGTAATAAGGTTCGGGAGTTGTGGAGCATACCGACACTTTTCCAGCCGTAGGAACCGGCATAAATCGACTGTGGACCAAATTCTTTTTGCAGGCGGGCAATTTGTTTACTGACCAAATCCAGCGCCTTATCCCAGCTAACCCGTACCCATTCATCATTGCCGCGTAGTTCAGGATGGCTCCCCGGACCATGTTCCAACCAGCTTTTCCGCACCATAGGATATTTGATGCGGTTTTTGGCATGAACCTG
Source organism: Limnobaculum eriocheiris (assembly GCF_021010575.1). Classification (GTDB taxonomy): domain Bacteria; phylum Pseudomonadota; class Gammaproteobacteria; order Enterobacterales; family Enterobacteriaceae; genus Limnobaculum; species Limnobaculum eriocheiris. The sequence goes on from NZ_JAJNAG010000003.1 coordinate 159,023, forward strand.
ATAGGGGGCCATAGTAACCAGTTCGTTAGGGTAGGGATCGTCATTAACCGATTGAACACCAATCATCTTACCGTTTTCAACAATGGCTTCAAACGCACCCCAGTGGGCTGCGGTGAGTATGCCCTTTTGAGCCTGACGCAGGGCAACAAACTGGGGTAAAGCCTGACTGATGGCTTCCGCCAGAGCCGATTTGGGCCACAGGCCACTCAGCAACGGCACTGCCGCCATCGCACTGGTACCCAGTAAAAAACGACGGCGGCTTAGTTTCAGCGGTTGTTGTTCAAACACGGATTGCTCATCAATGCGGCGATCTTCAGAATCATATTTTTTCATTTTTTATTCCTTAAGATTTAGCAGGTTGAGCGCTTTGCATATCGCTGGCGTGTTTCTGAACGTATTGAGTCAACAGGCGCAACTGCTCTTCGGTCAGCGAGGTTCTTGGCGCCATTCCTTTGACCACCCCGATCCACTGGTTGGCGTTGAAACGGTCGAGAGCGGTTAAACCGTGACAGCCTGTACAGTTAGTGGACATCATGGTGGAGGCGTATTGCCAGATTTTTTCCTGATCGTCGATCAGCTGGTTTTTAGATACCCACACCTGAATGGCCGCCTGATGCCAGACCAAACCGGTTTCCGGATCGGTTACGCTATTTTGTGCCTTAAGATTAGTACGGGCTTCATCACCCAGTAATACGCTGAGGATGCGTTTACCCTCTGCCGCATACAGCACTTCGTTCACCCCGTCTTGCTGCCAGCCAGTGACGTTAACCAATACGCGATCCCCATCGCGTTTGACCACGGTCACTTCGGTGGAAGGCATCAGGTTACCGGCATTGTGCTGTTCACCGGGCTGTAAGTAGAAAGGTTGAGTACCGATGGTGTAGAGCTTAGTGGCGCTTTCCGGCGTTTTGGCGGCAGCGTCAGACAGTTTGGAGGCACCGGCGGCAGCAAGAGAACTCATATCCGGCAGAATATGGGCGACCCCTTTATGACAACTGATACAGGTTTGTCCCTCTTTTATTGCGACCGGGTGTTGCATACGCGCTTCCGGCGTTTGGGCAATGATATCCATGGCATCAAAGCTATGGCAGGAGCGACAGGTGGCTGAGTTATTGGCTTCAAACTCTTTCCAGACCTTTTGGGCCATCTCCAGTTTGTGGGCGTTATATTTTTCTGGCGTATCGATCTTTCCGGTCATTTCACCGTAAACATCTTTTAAAGCTGCAACTTTGGTCAGAAGATAATCGACCGGTTGATGAGGAACGTGACAGTCAGAACATTCGGCCCGAATACCTTTGGTATTCTGAAAATGTACGCTGCCCTGGTATTCTGCCAGTGGCTGTTGCATAGTATGACAGGATACGCAAAACGCGGTATCGCTGGTTTTATGCATTACATACGCCGAGCCGCCTAATAAAACCGCACCAAGAATAATGCCTATGACTAATATCCATAGCACACTCCATTTGCGGCGCTTCGCCGATGGATCGTTTGAATTTTTCATTGCTCGCCTGCTTTTTTTGATTATGTATTAATAAAAGAGGAATTATCCGGGTCTCACCACCGCGGAAATGACGGAAAGGGAAACGTAATAGCTCTCCGATAAGCTAAAGTGTAGACCATAATTTTCGAGGGGAAATGGCATGGCAGCCCCATTGCGTGGGGGATGGAGAGGAAACAGGCAATTAGGTGATTAAACGGATAAAAAATAGGCGAATAGCAGAGAGATCCTGCGGGAAAACAGAAAGAACCCGTTACCTGAAAGAGAATATGTCGTCAGACCTGATGCGGCGTCACGTTATGAATTGTAGTAAGCGAGTCTACAAGATGTGTTCTGTAGCAAGTTATGAGAAGATGTGGTTAATATTTCATCATTTATTCATCAGGATAACGACTCATTTCCCCATTTTGTTGTCATAATAAACAAAGACATTGTAGTCATCTATCTCTTGGGAGCACGTTTATGAACTGGAAAATGGTCTTCACTTTGCTGTTAGTCGGTGTGCTTTCCGGCTGTGCTCAGACAGAATATGTTCAGGTCAGCGCCATTAAGGCGAAAGATGTGACAACCCAGTATAAAAAGTTTGCCATTGTCTCTGACCACTATCAACCGGTTAATGATGACCTGAGCTTTGCAGAATATGCCCGTCAGGTAGCGGTTGTGTTGAATCAGCAGGGTTATGTGCAGGTGAAGAATCAGCAGGATGCGGAAGTGCTGATCTCTTTGAGCTATCGGGTGAGCGAACCACAGGTTCATACCGAGATCGTGAATACCCCAGTGTACCCGCGAGTCGGACCGTTCTACGGTTCCCGTTTTGGTTATTATCCTTATCCAATGCTGGGATATCCGGCTTATGAACCGATGGTTTATCAATCTATTGTGTACCGAAAACTGATCCGTTTGCAGTCCATTGATGCCGCCATCTACCGTAAAGACAAAATGGTAAAACCACTGTGGGATGTGCTGATTGTCAGCAATAACGATAACGGCGATTTACGCTATATGTTCCCGTATATGCTGGTGGCTGCCGAATCCTATATTGGTCAGGATTCCGAACACAGCGTCACCGTGTCGGTGGATGAGCAGGACCCGGCAGTGCTTAATTTAAAAGCCATTAAGTAAATTAAAGGCTATCCCGGCCAGCGGCCGGGATTACGATTTTTTGTGCGAACGACGATGCCTGATAGTGGTAATAAAGCGCCTCAGGTGACCATCTCTCAGTGCTCCCACCAGCCAGCCGAGGGTGGCATAGCTTGCGCCCAGTACCAACATCATCACCACGTCATCCCCCACCTCGGTAATGGAAAGCCCCATCTGGTTAACGCTGGCAATAGCATTGGTTGCCCAGGTTGATGGCAGCAGGTGGGAAATAAACCACACCCATTTAGGCATCAACTGTAATGGCCAGATAGTGCCGGAAATATAGAAAACCGGCGTAGTGACCATTGCTAACGTCAGATAAATCAACTCAATACTACGCAAACATTCAGTAATCAGCTTGGCAAAGCCTAACGTTGCCAGAATAAACGGAAAGGTCAGCAGCAGGATTTCGGGTATTGATGCCGTCTGTCGATAGCCCAATAGCATTGGCCAGATAACAAACAGGACCACCGATAAAAACAGCCAAATGGGGATCAGGGCCGACAGGCAGCCCAGATAGACTGGCAGCGGAGGTTTTCCCTGCGGCAGGGTATGTAACACAATGCTGGTGCGCGTACCGGCAATGAGCAGCGTGTGTTGTAGCAGCATCACCATCAGGCCAGGAAAGGTGATGGCCGCAAAGCTGATACCGGGGTTAAATAAATCGATGCTTTGCGCCTTGATTGGCGAGAGAATGCGCTGGATCTGAACCGGGGTGAATCCATTATTCATCAAAATCTGGCTGTTGTAAGAGAGGCTCATTGAGCGATAAGAGCTAATAACATCCAGCTCTATCTGTCCGTTAGCCAACCGGTTAGTCGCATCGCCATAGGCCGGAATAGTGACGTTTTCGCCATGCAAAATGCGCTTTTCCATATTGTGTGGCAGTACCACTATGGCAAACAGCTTACGGGCAGCCAGATCTTGCTGTGCTTCTTCAATGGTGGTGTAGCTTCGCACTGCAATTTTAGAACTGGCATCCAGACTGCGGGTTACCATACGGCTGGCGGAACTGTGATCCTGATCGATGACGGCCACTGGTAGATCCCACACCGAATGGTTAACGTAAACCAGACTCATAATGCACAGCGAGCAGAGCAACAGCATCCACATGGGTTTTTCCAACATGCGGTTCATGATCATCATAAAGCCGCGACAATAGGCCTTCATCATTATCGAATGTCTCCGCTTTGCAGGCGCTTGGGTAAGCGTTTTCTCACCAGAAATGCAGCGATCAGCGGATAAACCAGCAATAATATGCAGACATACACCAGTGATGATGCGGGAACACCACGCAAGAAAACGTCAAACAGGGCGTACAGGGCATGGGTCAGCGGTTCAATGTTAGCGATAATTTGAGCAATCAGCGGCATAGAGAGTTCCGGTACGGCGGTACCGGAATAGGTCATGGCGATACCGACCAGCAGACCTATTAAGGTATAAGCGGTAATAATGTCTTTGGTAAAGGTAAACAGCAGCAAACCAATACTTTGCGCCGCCATAATATAAAAGAAGCCAATAGCCAGCATAAACAGTGGGTTGCCATTGATTCTGGCCCCGGAATAGGTGACCAGCGCGGCAATCTCTACCATCAGCAATATGGTATAGATAATCGTATAAGGTGCCAGTTTACCTATCAGCGCCAGGCTGAAGGGGCGGGCATTAAGCAGCACTTTACGTCGACTCAAAACATAGATAGTACAGGTAACCACAAACAGTTGAAGAATGTGGATAGTTGCCGCAAAGAGCTGATAGTAAATAAAGTTACCGCTGGCATTAAACAGACTTTCATAAGAGATACTGACCTGTGCCAGCGGCGGCAGCGGACGACCAATGGCCGCCGCAATAATTTGCGAATAGGTTTGATTCAGGCCTGATGTCAGACCGGGAAAATCCTGAGTAGAGTAAAGGCCCGCACCATAAAACAGACCATTATAGTAAAGCGCCGGAGTTGGCTGACGGGCGGCTAATACATCCGCTTCGAAATTATGGGGAATGTACAACAGTGCATAAACTTTAGCCGAACGCAGATCCACCTGTGCCTGTTGCAGGTCATCATACTGGGTTATTTGAGCATGAGAGCCGGCAGCCAAATCGCGGATAATACGCCGGGACAGGTTGCTATGGTCGTTATCTACCGCCGCAACCGGCAGCTTCAGCATGGTTCCGGCAGAGAAGTTGGCGCTGATAACCGTAAACAGCAGCAGAGGAAAGATCCAGGTTAACCAGTGGAGTACAATGCTGCGTGAACCTGCTTTAGCTTCTACATTAAATGAGCGGTTAAAGCAGCGCCAGCCTGCTTTTAATCTTCCCATTTCCATAATGTGCTCATCCCCGGACGCAGCCCTTCAACCGGTTTAACCGGATAGAGCCGCACTTCGAAAGTTTTTAAATCAAAATCGCCGGTCGCTCGGGTGGCCCGTTTGGTTGCGAAATCGCCCATTGGTGAAATAAAGCGCACCTCTGCTTCAATTTGCTGATTTTTTAATGCTGGTATCTGCAACATCACTTTGTCACCCTTACGCACATTAGCCAAAATGTCTTCACGCAGGTTATAGACAAAATAGGCATTCGGCAGGCGAATAATGGTTAACAGCGGGCTGGCGGCGTTAAGCAATTCCCCCTGTTCTGCGGGAATGGTGCCAATTTCACCATCTACCGGGGCTTTAACCAGCAGATCGTCCTGCTGAACTTTTATTTGCGTCAGGTTTTCCTCTGCCTGATGAAGGGCGGCGACAAAGGCATCTTTCTGTTCGGCGCGATCGCCATGTTGTGCTTCATCCAACAGGGCGCGGGCAGCATTCACTTGATGAAATGCGGTATCCCGGGCTTTGAGCGAAGCGTCCAGCATAGTGGCAGAGACATAGCCTTTTGGTGCCATACTCTGATTACGGCGATAATCTTTTTCTGTATTCTGATTGATGCGCCGCGCGATAAATGCGCCCATTTCCGTGAGATAAATGGCATCGCTGCGGCGTTTCAACATTTGCAAAAGAATTACAATCCTACCGCGTCATCCTTCCTCTGACCATCAACCGGAAAATACCGGTAGAGCGTAGATAACCCCACCCCGTAGATAATGGCCAACTGCTGGCGGGTATGCCCCTTAGCCAATAGCCGCCCAATCTGTTCCCGCTCATGCGGCTTTAATGCATTGGGTCTTCCACCGATGCGCCCCTGTGCCCTAGCTGCTGTCAGCCCAGCCAGTGTTCGTTCGACGATCAGCTCGCGTTCCATCTCCGCCAGTGCAGACATCACGTGGAAAAAGAAACGCCCCATGGCAGTGCTGGTATCAATACTGTCTGTTAAAGAGCGGAAGTGGGCACCGCGTTCATGTAACTCTGATATCAGTGCGATCAGGTTCTTAACGCTGCGTCCCAGCCTGTCCAGTTTCCACACGACCAGGGTGTCTCCGCTATTAACGCACTTTAAAGCGCGTTTAAGACCGGGGCGGCTGGCAACTTTTCCGCTCATACGGTCTTCAAAAATGCGGTCACAGTTTGCGCTTGTGAGTGCATTACGCTGTAAATCGCTATTCTGGTCGATTGTTGATACGCGGATATAACCAATGACGGCCATCAATTCTCCTCCTCTATGTCGCGGAGGGAGGATTTTTACAGATTTCGCTATGTGTAACCGCTTTTCCAAAAACCTTGGTTTAGGGGAAGGCTCTGCTTTGCCGGTTGGCGTTCCCATTCCGTGGCCGTCAGCACCCCCCCCAACGGGATGGCTTAAGTGCAACGGAGCCGCGTTCACTGCTTCCCAGTACCCTAAGCTGGCTCAGGCTTATCCGGCACTCAGACTGCCTGATTTACGCGGGGAGTTTATCCGTGGCTGGGATGATGGGCGCGGTGTGGATTCCGGGCGTAGCTTACTGTCGGCTCAGGGGGATGCTATTCAAAATATTGTCGGGACGTTGGGAAGAACCCAGCTCTTTAAAGATACGATGTACACCGGTCCGTTTAATCAAATCGACCAGCTAGGTTCCGTTGGTTTATCTCCTGCTCCCGGCCCTGATGTTGGATATGGTGCCTGTAACTGGTCGTTTGATGCATCACGCGCAGTCCGCACTGCAACTGAAACACGTGCGCGAAACATCGCATTTAACTACATCGTGAGGGCCGCATAATGTCTCAGGCAGAATTAAACAATGAATTTATTGCTACGGTTGCCGGTGATATCACCGTCTTTAACTACTATGGTGAGGCACGCGAATATCTGTCTTCATCCGTTGAGCATCTCGCCGTGGGGGTTGGTATTCCTGCAAATTCCTGCACCGATGCGCCGGGCGAAAGCAAAGAGGGTTTTGCCATTTGCCGGACAGCAGATCTAAGTGCGTGGGAATATGTAGCTGATCGTCGTGGTGAGGTTGTTTACAGCACTGAAACAGGCGAAGCGGTTGCCATCACGGCACTGGGTGATTACCCGGTCGGTACTACAACGCTGGCTCCTGCCACTCCATACGATAAGTGGAACGGCAGCGAGTGGGAGACCGACACGAGGGCACTGCACGAGGCAGCAGTGACAGAAGCGGAACAGACGAAAACCGCATTATTGGCGGAGGCGACAGCAATTATCGCCCCACTGGCAGATGCTCAGGCTGGAGGCTACATCGATGATGCAGACGTGACACGCCTGACAGAATGGCAGCGGTACCGATACAGGTTGACTAAAGTCGATACCAGTACCGCGCCTGGCATTACCTTTCCGCCGAAGCCGGAGGTGTAGGCCATTTGATATCTGGTGCGATGGTCGTATCTACCACCTCAAGCGCATCCAGATAATCTAGCCATAGATTGTACTGTGCCAGCTCGTCACCTTTCAGACGACCAATCGCCGCTTTACCGGGCCATTGTTTACTATTTATGTAAGCATTGGTCTGGTCAACTCGACTCTGCTTTTCAACAACAGCTGCTGCAGCTAACTCTTCCTGAGTTGGTGGTGGAATCTCCCCCCAGGATGGGTAGCCATCCTTTCCGGCAATACGCTTTTTCCCGACAGGTGACTCTGCCATAAATTCTTCAGCAATCTTATCTGAAACTGACCTGGCATCATCAGGCCACGTACCTTCTGCCTTATATAAATCCTCGTTATCAGAAAGATAGAAGGCATTGTTTTTAGCACTATACATATACATGTCATTTACCTACCGAAAACCAGAAAAAGGCGCTTTGCCCAGGAATCATCCCCGAGCCATCATTTTGATAACACTTAGCCTGAAACCCTATGTTATTAACAATCTGATCGTTCAAAACGATTGACTGCATTGCTGTTGGCGTACTTGACTGGCGATAACCAAATCCAATGTAGAAAGGTTTTTGAGTATGAGCAACGGGGTAATTAATTGTCACAGATCCAACTGAATCAGGAAAACCATTCCCCCATTGAACAATTAGACCACCGGGAAACCTTTGGTAGCCGTTTGTAGACAGACTTGCAAGAAATGAACTCATATCCGGTATCTGATTTACCCCCGTTCCCACATCCCGTTTTGCCGCTTCTTTCAAACCAAGGTTTTTGACAAAGAGCACCGGGTCAGGAATATCCGCGCCGTTCTGGTCTTTGGCCAGCTTCTCCGCCAGCTTGTTCAGTACCGTGGTTGCAAAGTTTGGATCGTTACCCAGGGCATCGGCCAGCTCTTTGAGCGTATCCAGCGTCTCAGGTGCGCTACCAGCAAGTGCGGCAAGCGCTTTGGCCACAAATTCCGTTGTGGCCAGCTTTTTGCTGTTGTCACTGTTTGCCGGTGTGGGCGCAGTCGGCGTGCCGGTGAATGTTGGGCTGGCCTTTGGCGCGTACTGAGTATGCGGGTCTGCTGCCGCGATGTGCGCAGCAAGGTCTGTTCCGCCTTTTTCGACCTGTTGCTTCAGGTACAACGTGCGGCTGGCCAGTTGTTTACCCTGGCGGTTAGAAATTCCGTCAGGCCCGCCCAGAACGGGGTCAGAGACCTCAATCTGGTAGATGCCGTCTTCCCACTGCGGGGTTTCAGGTAGGTTTGCCATAATTAACTGCTCCCGTGGTTATAGCTGCCGTCATAGTTGACGGTGTTGTTATAGCGAATGGCGACAGACTGATACTCAAGGCTCGCCAGATGGCAGCGGGCCGGAGCAAAGGCAGCGAGCGTCTGACGTAACAGTGCTGCCTGGTCGTTAGTAATGGGCTGTTGAAGGATGACGCGATAGACCGCCCAGGCTTCCGCATCACCATGGACGAAAAGCCCGTTGTAAGTGTGTTTGCCGTCGTAGCCAATCTGGCCAGTGCCTTCAATCAGATCCACTTCGCCAAAGCCAAAACGGCGGATAATTTCCCGGATTGACCACGGCGTCCCTTTGTAGCGGTGCAGCTCGATAGCGGATTTGATAAGCATGCGGCGAACATCGTCCGATTCCGCCAGCTCCCAGCCATCGCCGAACAGTGAGAACTGCTCGCCCAGCCATGGCAGCGCGGAACTGTCTACGATATCGACGAGATAAACCATCAGTACGCTCAAGTCGATGTTATCCAGCCGCCCGGCCAGTCTTCCCAGCGTTCTGAGACTGATATCACCCTCAAGCGGCGGCGGGAGTTGTAGCGGCTCAGCCATCAGACACTCCGGTCATGTTAAGAGTGATCGCCGTACAGTTTGCCCATTCGTTTTCTGCCACTACCTTCAGCGCCGGTGTCACCAGTTCGACCTGATACACTCCGGCAACGGACAGCACGCTGATAATCTGACTGGGGACAATATCGCGCCCCAGAGTGGCGGTACGGGACGCCACCCAGTTCTGTATCGCGCTGTTGGCACTATCCTTTATCGAGTTGGCATCCTGGTCACGATAAATAGTGATGTTGGCTTCAATGGCGTAATCAACCTGCACAGGTGTTTTAGCCCGCACGGTATCAGTGAGCGGTCTGACTTTCTCATCCGAACAGAAGCTCTCGACCAGCGTGAGGATGCTGTCGTCCGGCAGACCGGTGCTGAGCAGTGGATACAGCTCGACGGTGCCGGGCACAGGCGAGAGAACGGCGACATCGACAATGCTGGGATGTGCTCCCATGGCATGAAAACGGTATGCCATACGGCTTCCGGCGTTGGTGAATGACTCCGGGGCCAGTTTGGTACGCTCGCGAAGCCTGTCATTGTCTTCCTGCTCAGAACCGCCAGAACTGGCCACCAGATTAGTCACCTGCAGGTCGACGTTATCAATCTCATCGAGCAACTGACTAACCTGCGCAGGTTGCCAGCCGTTGCCAGCGGCTCCCGGTTCAGTACAGGTGGCCGTGGCATTGACCAGCAACAATCCGGCCTTCAGCACCACGTCCGTATCGGTGGCAAAAATAATGCTATCGGAAGCGCTGACGCGGGTTCCTGCCGGAATCAGCACATCAATGGCCAGCGCCTCATCCACGGAGAACTGAAGCGTTGTGGTGGCAGGCTGTGCGGCAAGACGATATACACCGACAAGTTCACTGAGGTAATCAATCATCGGCTCACGGGCAAAGGCGACCAGATTCTGCTTCGCCGCCTCCTGTACCGCCACCCTGACCAGCATTTCGCGATAGGCCCAGAGGTCAATCAGCAGACGTTCGGCCTGTGCCGGATACAGCGTTTTGCCGGTATCCGCCTCATACTTCGCAATCATTTCTGCCGTGATTTTGTCGGCATCGCGTTCAATAAAATCGGGTTCTGTCAGCGCCATAGCAGTTCCTGAGTCCGGGGTTGTCCGTCTGAGCCTTTCCAGCTCACCCGGAGCGTAAGATGTTCACCGTCAACGGCGGGTTTAACTGACGTCAGCTGGCAGCGAGGCTCCCAGCGGCGAATGGCATCGACGGACTCGCGCACGACGTGCGGAATGGCACGATCAACGGGCCAGTCAATATAAAGGTGAAGATTGCTGCCGAACTCCGGGCGGTGCGGGTCGCTGCCACGAGGAGTGCGCAGAATGATTTGAATGGCCTGCCAGATATCATCCAGCCCCTGGACGATTTCGCCGGGGGCCTGCAGGGCCGGTTGCCAGAATACTGAGGTTGTTTTCATGGGGGCAGTATTGCCCCCGGAAGGGAATGCCGATATTAAAGGCGTTTAATAAGGTTCAGTGGGAGTGGTGGTTGGAGTTTGCGCCATCAGACAGCATGCTACCGGTGGCGTGGGCATTCCCTTCAATCTCGATATTGCCCTGAATGGTTGCGGTGGCACCTTCACCGCCAGAACCAGTCATGCCTCCCTCATAAGTGAGCTTACCCATGACAAGCAGGTCCCCGGTCATTATGGTTTCTGGCGCATCAATCGTGGCTTTCTGCGTTTTCACGAGCACGTCAGCACTACACTCAATCACAAGATGCTCGATCCCGCCCTTAATGGTGAGCGTATGGGTGCCCCGGTGGTAGCTGATCTCCGCCCCGTCGCTGAAAGTTGTGCCGCGAACGTTCTTGTCGCTGAACGAGGGTCTATCAATGTCGGAATAGACTGCACCAAGAATCACACCATCTTCGCCGTTTTCATCCAGCAGCACCTTGACCTGCTCCCCCACGTCCGGGAGCCAGTAGTCTTTGTTGTTCTGGGTATTACGCTGAAGGACGTCCAGCCAGTTGGTGCGCATGTTATCGCACTCAGGCAAACGGACGCGGGCTTTCACGCCATCAGCATCGACGGCACTGACTGTACCGGTCTGCAGGGTTACGCCTGTCATTTTTTCTTTTCCTTTATTACCGTGGATGTGCTGCCGTCCGGCTTGTAGACAGTAAGTGTCTGGGTCTTGCCGGTCTTATTGCCTTTCTTCGCCTTACCCCGCGTCACCGGCCCCCGCGCCACATCCAGCTCGGTCACGTAGCCGCTGCTGCGGTCAAGCGTATGGCGGGCAGTGGTTATCAGCCACGGCCCGGATAGCTGGCCAAAGCCTGACAGCTCAATTTTATTGCCCGCTGTCAGCTGGGATGCGCCCATCAGCGTCAGTGAGCCGCTCTGCTGGTATTCGTTGTGACGAGCCAGCGCGGAATCGGCCTTAATGCGGGCGCTGTCCGGGTCACTGACGCGGCTGTTGACCTGAAGCCGATCGGCGCTGGTGACCTTGCCGCCTTTGGTTTGCTTGCTGCTCTCACTGGTACCACCGTCAGCCTCATACACAATCAGCTTTTTCGAGCTGCTCTTCTGGTGCTTGACCCTGGCGGATTTGTAGACCCGGTTGATGGTATCGCGCAGCGAGTAACGGGCCACGTCCTGCGGCTTCAGCTGCCGCACCGGCTCCTGGCTGCGAAGCGTGGCCAGATGCGAAAATATCAGCTGGTCGCTGACAATCTTCACCGCATAGCCGTACTCGCTGGCAAGCCGGTGCAGAAAGGCCACATCGGTCTCGGCGTACTGCGTCACCCGGTCAATTTTGATGACCTCGATGCTGCCGACAAGCTTCAGCTGATGCTTTTTGGCAATACGCCCGGCGATGGCCGCCAGCGTTGTGCTTTCGAAACCTCGACTTGATTTCGTCCGTAACGCGCTGTTGACTGAGGTGGCCACGCCCCGGATAGAAACCACGGACGCAGGCGAACTGACCTCGATCTCGTCGATAGAGAAGGTACCGCAGGACAACAGCTTCTCGCCCTGGTAGCCCACCTTCAGGGTCAGCGTGTCGCCTTTGCCCGGATACCACGTATCCAGCCAGCGACCATCGGTATCATCCAGCTCCACTTCGATGGTGTCGGACTCATTTTTGATGTTATCGCTGTACGTAATGCGGGTGACGTACGGGGTGATATCGCTGGTGATATTCTTTTTCAGATACCACAAGGTGAACACCGGTGAAAGTACATCGCTGACGCCAGTCAGGGCAGACGATGCCTGCGAACTGCTTACCTCAGCCATGGCGGAGTATCCTCTTCTGTCGTGGCTTCTTCAGCCTCAATCACCGGGATAAGCAACAACAGCCCGGAGGGAAGCACTGGCGTGATGGCCACGTGCGGATTGGCGGCAATAATCCGGGGGTAGCCCATCGGGTCGCCGTAATACTGCCAGGCAAGCGCGTCCCAGCGCTCCCCGTCACGGGTGACATGCTCAAGAAACATCAGACACTCCTCGCCATGATTCTGGCTGCCATGGTGCTTAACCCCGGCGACATACGGGTGAACGTGGTGCTGGCGGAATTAAGCTGGCCGGAAACCGCATCCAGTGCCGCCGCAATATTGCTCCCGTCAACGCCGTTCAGCGCGGACTGCGCTTGCTGAACATACGAGGCGGCCTCACCGGTGGACCGGGCCAGGCTGACGGCATCCGGCATGGACTCCGCCAGCGCATTAAACGCCGGGATACTGCTGCCCAGCGACCCGGAGATATTCCCCAGCCCACTCATCAATCCTGGTACGCGGGTCAGCGCCACAGTCGGGTTATCCTTCATTTTCTGTGCAATCCGTACCGCGCTCATGGTGGTCTGGAGCACTGACTGTGCCTGCTTCGCATAGTTGACGCCGTCCCGTACGTACTGCGCCACGCCGGAAGGTGACGGAACCGCAGAAGACACCGCGCCGGTGCCCGGTACCTGCGCACGGATAGCGGGCGGCTTCAGAGGGTTTTTAGGGTCGCCGATGTACTCCCGGAGAGACGCGGTGGCATTGACGGCCAGCACGTTGCCGGTGCTGTCGGTCTGCTCGCTAGTCGCGGTCACGTCGGTAATCACAAACCAGCCGCGATAGTCGCCATTCCCGAAGACCAGCGCCAGCGCCTGATGGGCCTTCATCGCCGTTCTGAGGCGTGCCAGCTCGACGTCGGGCACGCAATAGTGCTGGTGAAAGACCAGGCTTATCTGGATTTCATCCAGCTTGTCGCCGATGAACTGCAGGCCGGGCTTCCCTTCGATGCGGGCATGCTCGGCATAATCGACGCCGAACGTCGCCTCGAAGCCATCCCAGTAGGTAATCAGCTCAAATTCAATATCGCCCAGAACCGCAAACATCAGCTGTACCTCCTGCGTTCTTGCTGAGCCAGCAGGCGCTCCAGCATTTTTTCCAGCTCGTGCACGCTCATATTCAGCGCACCGGTCAGCCCGGCTGGCGCTGCTGTCTCTTTGCCATTGAGGTAGAACTGAGGATTAAAGTCGACCTGAATACCACCAGACATTCCGCCACCGGATGCAGCTGCGCCACGGCCTGAATACCCCGCAGCCATGATTTCTGGCGACGGGATACGAGGTACATCCGGTGTCATTTGTTCAGCCAGCCGCTGCCCGGCCAGCGCCGCAAGCGGAGTGGTTCGCTGCAGGCCGATGGCTGCTCCCTGTGCGATGTTGTCACCAAAGCCCATAAACACCCGGCTCGGCGAGTGAATACCCAGTTTTTCTTTAAACCAGCCGCCGACGCTGTCTCCCATGTCGGTGACGGTGGTTTTGAGCGAGTCCCATTTGTTTTTGATGCCGTTTATCAGCCCGTCGATAAGATGGCCACCGAAGTCAGTGAACTTCGCTGGCAGATCAACGCCGAGATATTTCAGCGCAGCCGCAAAGGCTTTGTAGAGCAGACCAACCGGCGACCAGTTAATCAGCAGCTTACCAATCCCCACGATACCGCCGTTAAACGCCGTTTTAATGTCTGCCCAGCGCTGTTTAAACCAGCCGCTGACCGCTCCCCAGTTGCGGTAAATAAGGTAAGCAGCCACAGCAACAGCGGTGATGGCCAGACCGATAGGGTTCATCATCAGCGCCCGGCCAATCCAGAGAACTGCCCGTCCGACGAGCATAATGCCGCGAACAAGACTGCCACCAAGTACACGCCCCAGCGTACCAGCCCCTTTGGCGACAGCGCTGAAGCCGGTCACTAACCAGCGGAGTTTGCCGCCTTCACCCAGTGCAAGGGTCAGACGAAGCCAGTTAGCTCGAAGCCTGACAACACTTCCCCATACGCTGGTAAATGGTGAGATAAGGAGATTCAGCCCCAGCTTGAGACCGATTGTGGCCATCTTGAAGGCAAGTAATGCACCCACAACCTTAATGGTACCGCTGACGAGCTGCGGGTTTGCCGCTATCCATTTGCCAACGCTGTTCATTAAGGGGATGAAAGTTTCCCCCAACTGGATCAAAGCCGGGCGTAATGATTCTCCGATGCTAATGGCCGAGTCGTTAAAACCAATCTGGGTACTGCGCCAGCGTCCTTCGAGTGTGTCATTCTGTTTTGCTGCATCCTTGTCCAGGGTAGACATCGCAGAGGGAGTGTTCATTTCCTGTTTATTAGACTGGTACTTATCCCAGCCCTGGCGCATCGCCAGCAGATGGTTGACAGTCTGAATATCGGTGAACACTTCCGCCAGTCCAAAGGATTCCATCAACTTCTGCTGGCCTTCCTGATCGCCTCTTGATCCTGCAGCTTTCCATTGTTGTACGAATGCCTTGCTTTTACCGTCGATAAATCGGTTGGCAATCATCAGAGAGGCTTCATACTGAGAGAGTCCCTGGGCTACATAATTTTGCATTGACCCCTGATAGTCCACTCCGGCTTTGGCATATTTCTGAATGGTATCTCCGCGCCCCATCGCCGCCAGCCAGTTAGACATATTGGTGACTGCTTCCTCTGCAGAGCCGCTGCCTTTACCCACTTCCAGACTGGCGACAATCTGGGTTATGGCGTCTTTACCGTAAATACCACGGGCCGCGAAAGCTTTGGCCATACCGGGCAACGCTTTCGCCATATCCTTCAGTTCAAATGACCCAAGCTTTGCCCCAGTTGCCGCAATTCCAAAAGCCTGCTCCAGCTCCTTCGCATCGGTAATTTTAAGCGCATCGCTGAAGGCATAGGTCATTTTGGCGAGGTCTGTCATATCCGCTTTGGTGGCTGTGGCTGCTTTGCCCAGCATTCCGGCAAACTTTGCTGCCTGTTCCGGGTTCATACCATCAGCAACCAGTTGACCAACACCACCCAACAAAGACTCCTGCAGCTGGTTAACCCTGAGCGATGCCTGACGAATAGCAGTACCGATAGCCTGCTCCTGACGTGCATCCAGATCGCCGGTCACGCTGATATCGCGAAGCTGGGACTCAAACGAGGCATATTGTTTGATTGAGGCCATAACTGGTGACCCCAGTGTTCTGCCTATGGCATAGGTTTCTGCCCCCTGCCCATAGAGCGCCATGCGGTTAGCTTTCTGCGCATCACTGGTGGCAGATACCACCGAAAGACGACGCTGCTGGCGCTCAACCTGTTCCATTGTTCGACCAACCCGCAGCAGAGCATTGTTCAGGTTCTGCATGGAAGAGGTACCGAGGTGACCATAGCGGGCAATTTTCTGAGTTAAATTATCTTGCCGCTCCTGCAGACGGCGTGATGTATCGCCAAGGGAGTCGAGGGCGCGTCGGGTACCGCTGACGGCAGAACGGAAGCTGCTTCCGACAATCCCGCCAATAATGACGCCAACTGAAAATTCACTGGCCACGCTGGTTATCCTCTGAAAGCGAAAAAACGTAAGGGGAATATCGGAGAGGCATGCAGAACAGCCGCGAGTGGCGGCTGTCAGGTGATGAGGAGTTACTGATTGTCGCCGAACTCGCTTTTGATTTGCTCTTCAGCCTGCTCCAGCCACATCTCCAGATCGTCAGTATCGAGGGCATCAATCTCCCCCGGCTGAAATCTAAACCACCTCGCCAGCAGTCCCTGTGCCTGCGTCAGCATCTTTGTCGCTCTTGCCCAACCCCGTGATTTGCTGAAATCGGGTCTGCAGCTCCAGATAATCGGCCAGGTCCATGTTGTCCATGTCCTCCGGGAGCAGGCCGGTACTGCGGGAAATCAGTGGCTCATCCCAATCTGCCGGGTCTTTATGCGTTTTCTTGACCAGTTTGAGGTCTTTAACCGTCAGGCGCTTAAGGGTGAGTTGAGAAATGGAGTTACCTGCTGCCGTGGTGAAAGGGAACTGCAGGACAAAGATTTCTGCTTCTGTTTGGGTCTGTGACATGTTCATGCTCCTGTGTAAGTTCAGGGCAGTATGTCTGGTGACGCGGGGAACATATATTAAAGGGGATTAAGAAGAAAGGGGCCGAAGCCCCTGTGATATCAGTGAGTGCGAAACCCTTTGCAGTTACGCAGAAATGCAATGAGAAGCGCCTTTCCTTCAGCTTTACCGATGCCGGTGAACCAGTGGTCAGGCGGTTCCCATGCCTCAATCAGGTCAGCCAGCTTCCGTGCTTTGGAGCGGGTGCAGTCAATCGGGTAATTGGTTTTTCGGGTATTAAAAAGATTTTCCACCCCCGGAATATCGAGGAGGGTGAACCAGGTGCCATTCCCCATGCCAATCGAACCGCAGTCACCGCCTTTATCTTCGATCTCAACGGTCATCGTGTTTTCCCAACGCCAGCTGTGACTTCAGCCTGTACCCTTCAAACTGCCACAGCGCTTCAGTCTCATTGCGCTGCGCTTTAGCGATCGCCACTTTCCTGCCAGTCTCTTCATCGAACAGACCCGGATGCGCCGTGGCGCTGAATCCACTGCTGACCATAAAGCCATCCGGCATCAGCGCAACAGCAATGGTCAGCGTGGTGCCCGGAAAGTGGTGGGTCTGATAACTCAGCGACGCCACCAGGTCGTCTATCGTTTTACGCTCAACTTTGGGTACCACCATGATCACCCTCCGATATTGATGCGGTAATCAGTCAACTGGTCAACGCCGCCGACGCGGAAGATGTTGGCCAGATAGTCCAGCTCCAGCAGTTCTTCACCATCCAGTACCTGTTTGATGTACGTGCAGGTGAAGCTACTGGAGAACTCGGCGTTCTCGTGCTGTTTGAACGTCCCCAGCGGGTTCTTCTTGAACATGATCGTCAGGAAGGTGACCAGCGGGATTTCGTCAATCAGCCCCTGCGAACTGTAGCGCTGGACGCTGGAACGGCACTGCAGCGCCAGCGACTTATACGGGTTCGCGGCAGACAGCATCGCGTCGCGGTAAAAGCTGTTCCACTTGATCTCGCCCTCAAGCTTGTCGAAGCCTGCCGGGAGTTCCACCTTGCCCACCATCCCCAGAGCCTTATGCTCCTGCATGGTCATGGAGACGTCAGGCAGTTTGACCTCCTCGGCCCGCCCCAGCAGGTTAGCGCCATCCAGGTAGATGTTGGCATTCGTGATGCGGTTGATCTCAATCTTTGCCATCAGCTATTCCCCTTCAGGGTTAACAGGTATTCCGAGGTGATCTCGGTCTCAAACGTCAGCCGCTCCAGCGGAGGCGGTGGCGTGTATTTGTAGATCAGCAACAGATGACCGGCGGCCAGCTCCGTCTCTTCATTACGGGCCGGATCAAACCAGCAACTGAAGCCCAGAAGCGCACCGTCGCCAATCAGCTTGCGACCGTAGGCGTTGACCGACTCCGTCAGCGCATCAATCAGCGCCTGGGTAATCGGCATGTCGATGTACTGCTGGCTGAAATAACGCAGGGACTCGTTGATCACATCACCGGTGCGGCGAACGTTCTCAAAGTTGCGCATATGGGTGACCGTTGGCCATGCTGCCATCCGGTTGCCCCACAGACGCAGGCCGCTGCCGTAGCTGCTGAAGACCGTAGTGATGCCCTGTTCGTTGAGCAGGTTCACCTCGCTCTGCGGGTCATCAATCATTGCCGACAGCTGGCGCTCCACGCCGGTGATACCCAGAATCTCCTGGTTGGAGGACGACCACCAGTAGCCCTTGTCCAGGTCGACTTTGGCACGCAGACCTGCAGCACGCTGGCTCAGCGGCTCCAGCCGTTCGCTGTTGGTGGCCGCGTCGTACACCTTGACGTGCGGGTAGCACAGACGGACGCGGTCGGAGCTGGTATTGAAGTTAATGGTGCCTTCCGGGCCACGCCCCGCCAGAGCCTGAGCAAAAGTGGTACCAATCGGCGCGTCGATGTAGGTAACCGCGCCCAGCTTCTCAGCCATGGCGATAAGCTCAACCGAGACGCTGTTCTGGGTACAGAATACCGGGGCAATCAGGATTTTGGCGAAGTAGCCAAACAGGTTGAAGCTATCATTAAGCAGCTTCATGCCGGTACGGTTGCCCGCCGCGTTAACGGCACCGATGATATCAGCCGGGGTGACTTTGGTCGGATCAGCATAGTTATAGCTGGCCTTCACCGTTGCATTTGCAGCAATGCTCTTACCGAGGTTGGTAATCACCCCGGTCTGTGCATCAAGCGAGTAGTCCTGACCTTCCACATAAGGCTGGCCATCGCTGTCCGGTTTCAGTACCAGCTGCGCAACCACCGGATTAGCCAGCTGTGCCTTGCCCGTCGCCTTGTCGAATGTTACGTCTTCATCGGCCACAGCGGTTTTATGCACAGCCGGTTCAAGCACGTTAATGACCAGAACGGTGCCTGCCCCGTGGTCGTAGATCGCATCCAGTGCCTGCGGAATGGTAAAGCCAGTGAGCTGGCTGCCAAACGCCGCTGCATCTTTCTCAGACAGACACTGCACCAGCGTATTGACGTCTCCCATTGGGGCAGTACCAATCAGGCCAATGACGGCGGATTTCACCGTTTTAACCGGGCGGGCACCGTTTTCCACCTCAATGGTTTCGACGCCATGCAGATAGTTAGCTGACATGGGAGTCCTCCGTTTTCACATCGCTGTCGCCGCCGCTCCTGCGCTTTTGTGGCTGCACAGCCGGTGTGCTGGCGGGTTTAGTCTCTTCAGATACCGGCGTCAGATGCTTCAGCGCCACCAGTACCTTCACATAGTCATGCTCCTCCGGCAGGGAAACATTCTTCCCCGGCCAGAGCAGGATTTCGGTTCCGTCCGACAGCGTGACGCCGCTGGCCGGGCCGGAATAGCGGTATTCTTTCATCACTCGCTTTCCTCATAGTTCACTTCGGTTAACAGCGGGCCGGACGGTAAATCGCTGTCTTCGATAAAGACGCTTTCGGTTGCGAAGTCGAGAGCGTACTGCCACAGCCCCTTGACCTCACCGATAAACACTTCACGAGTCAGCCCGATACGACGGCGGCAGTTCGGCGGGGTGTAGCCACCGAGGATGCGGCGGACTGCATCCAGAACGTCAATCGCACCTCTTTTACCGTTGAGCTGGCGGAAGACCACCGTGACGCAGAGCTGGATAGTCTGAGGCTGGATCACCGCACCAATATCATCGGGTTTTTCGAAGCGCGAACCGGCATAGCTCAGCAGCAACGCCCCGACAGGATGATTCAGACGGTATTCGGACGGCTTTTCCGGGAAGTACTCCACCTGCAGCTGGGGCAGCTTCTCGCGCAACCGGGCCAGCACAGCATCGAGGACGGGCAAAACGTTCATCAGTATTTCTCCAGTAAGCCGTCGCGCCCGCCAAAGGTGGGCCGGCGTGCCCGCGCCCGGATTTCACCGGACTCAGGTACGTCTTTTTGAGTGGACTGCAGCCCCAGCGTCAGCTTCCCGTCGCGGATAGCCTCAAGCTGACGCCGGGCCTCTTTGTTGTCGTCTTTGACGGTGTCAGGCAGATCACCTTCAGGACGACGGACATACAGGCGGTAACGCACCAGCGTGATGGCAATATCCCGCAGAACGGTAGGCACTTCTGCCAGCGGCAGGGTATAGCGACCACGAAGGTGCGCATCAATCAACTCCCCGGCGTAGCGAATACAGCTGTCCACAACCGTCACATTCACCGTGGCAGGGGTGTCGAAATCCACGACCTCGTTAGTGAGCTGAATCAGCGTTGACTCAGGCACTTGTTCCTGTAAATCCGCCAGGGTGCAGTACATGTCACACCCCGCGCAGGATGCGGATAACATCACCTTCGGCCAGTGCTTCATCCAGCGCAATCCCGGCTGAAATACCTGCCGGGGTGTCGCCTGATGCTGCTGTCTGGGGAACAGCGCAGGCATTCGCATCCGACTGGACGTTCAGCCCCCTGGCAATCGCGGCACCGGCCTCGACGGCAACGATACCCAGTACGTTGACCGGCGTTAAATCACCGGCTGCGGCATCCACCTCCGCCACGCCGAGCGCTACGGCCCCGGCCTGACAGGGCGCGTTATCGGCACCGACAAAGCGCTGTTGTGTCAGCGCCGCACTGGCCGTCACGGTAGTGGTCAGAATGACCTGCTGAGTTGTACCCATGACCGTCTCCTTATTTCACGATGTTGGTGACGAGATACCCGGCATCGCCACCGACCACGGCGACTTTGTAGATATCGGTATAACGGCAGTACTTCACCTTGCCGCCGACGCCATCATATTTGTCCGCCACCGGCATCCCTTTACGGCGCAGGGTGTAACCGAATGACGGCTCATTTTCGTCGGCGCTGTCAGTGCCCGGCTGGGGTTTGCCGACGTAATGCAGCATCAGGTTGTCGCCCCAGATATCGGTCGGGACTTTGTCCTTGTTTTGCGCATCTTTCATGGAGGCCATGGAGACCGGCTCGCCGATAACGACATCTTCCAGCTGGAAAAGGTCTTTCAGAATTTCGATGGTGATACGCTTGCGCTCGTTAGCACCAATCGCTGCCTGAATCGCCGGGTGGAACTTGAGTAGCGACATGACGCTGGCCCCCATGGTCATCAGGTTCGGACGCAGACCGGTAGCGTTACGTACCGCTTCAATCCCGCCCTCGATGATGCCAATCGGATCACCCTGGCCACCTGCCCAGCGTTCAGCCGCAGCCAGCGCTTTGACGTTAGCTGCACGGTAGACGTTTTTGTCCTGGGCCAGACGGGCCGCATATAGCTCGCGCTTGAGGTTGACGCCGCTGGTCACACGGCGAATGGCTTTGGCCTCTTCGTTGAACATCGACTCGGCCTGCTCGCGATAGTCCACCGGCGCGGCCAGATCGTGTTCGTTGAGAACCAGGTCCAGCTTGCCGTTTTTCTCGCGTACCAGAACGTTGCTGTCAGCCCCTACGGCACGCTCGGTGTCGTACTCCACAAAGGCGGATTTACCGAAAGTCGGAACGGTCACACCTTCCTTATCGGTCTGGACAATGGGGAAGATGCGCTCGCCGATGAACGCGGCATTTTTATAACCGCGAGCGATGCTGGTCAGCACCGGGTCAACAACGCGCTTACCCTTTAAATAGTCAGACATGTTCTCTCCTTAATTACAGGCAGCGGGAGACAGCAGCGTCGTAGCTGATGCCCTCTTTTTTCGACAGTTCCAGCGCTTTCTGATGCAGCGCCAGACGTTCCGGGTCGGCTTCAGCGAACTCTGCTGACGTCGTTTTGATATCCGTGTTCACGCGGTCTTTGGTCGCGTGCTCACTGAAATTCAGTACCGGGGCAGTGCCATCCAGCAGCGTCTTAAACGCCGTGGCCAGCGGGGTGCGGGTATCGCCCTCGGCGAACTCGACAGGCTTATCACCACCGGCTACCGCATCAAGAATGGCAACAACAACCGGTTTTGCTGCCGGGGTCAGGCGACCCGCGCCGACCAGCTTCTCGGCAAAGGAGACGTTGTCCGCGTGCAGTTTTTCCTGCCTGGTCTTCGCTTCCTGTTCCGCCCGCTGGGTGGCTTCCGCTTTCAGACGCGTATTTTCCGTCTGAAGCGCTTTGATTTCTTCATCAGTCATGGTGCTGTTCTCTTGTTGAGGGTTGGGATTGTGTTCACTGAAGTCCGGTTCAGACTTCCCGGTGTCGCGGTAAGCCTCTTCGCGCAGGGAGTCAACCTGCCATGAAGGAAGCACCTTGTCGGTCTCGTCCAGCCCGAACTGGGCGATCAGAAAATCGCGCAGACGCCCCCATAAAGAGGCATTGGTGATATCACTCCAGTCGGCAAACTCCACGACGCCTTCTTCTTTCTCACCAAACGACACCTGCTTCAGCCCCTTAATGGAAGGTGGCTGCGCCCCCAGAAAGCCGACATGACGCAGGTAAAGCGTGCCGGGCTTCGGATTGTTCGGTGAGTCAGGGAGATAGAACGAGGCGGAGACCTTCTTGAAGCGTCCGTTGCCCACCAGTTCGGCAAACTGCGGGTCGAGCTGGTCAGGTTCAGCCAACAGGTCAGCGCCGTTAAGCGACAGGGATTTCACCCAGCCCCACGCGGGGTCTTCCGTTTTGGGGTGGCCAATAACGAGTGGTGCTTCATGGACGGACGGGTCATAGGCTTTCACGCAGGCGGCAAGATCGCTTTGCGTGAACGGCAGTTTCGCGCCGTGCATATCGGTATGAGTACCGGCTTTAAAAATGTGAATGGCTGGCATTTTGCTGTCCCGCGTTACGTTGTCGGGGACAGTCTGTGGAAAAAGCATCAGCAGCGCTTTTAATCTGCTTTAGAAAAAATCGGGGGTATCAGTACGGGGAATGTCACGCTGCAGGCGAATAGTGGTGCGAAGCGGGGGCTGTAAAGCCTTTATAAAGGTAATACAGCCCCTCAGCGGCTGGCAATGATAAATCACCCGCCTGTAGAGACAAAACTCAGCGACGGGCCGCTGCTTCAAGATGGCGGACAATCGTATCGAGGATGGGGACAACCACATCAGGCTGCAGCTCTCCGTCACCCGTCATCGGCAGGAACGGACGGGCCGGAAGCTCAACAGATTCATTACGCCCCGTTTTACCCCCAAACTGGTGAACAGGCCCATAAACGACGTTAGTGCCGACCGCGGCCTGCCTGTCATCATGATCGGTTGATACTGACCCCATCAGACGCCCGGTCTTCTGCAGTGTTTGTCCGTCACGTTCGATTGCTGCCAGCGAGGGAGTCCATCCCGGACGGCCCTCATCAAGAAAGTTAAACTGCGTTTCCGCCAGCAGGGTTCCGGCGATTTTGCGCATCGCGGGTTCAAGGTCTGTCGCGGCCAGGTCCAGCGCACGGAGGCTCCGGCGCAGGGATTCATCGTTAATGGTGATATTGACCAGGTTATCAGAAGCCATCGTTATCCTCGCAGTTCCTGCTGTGCCAGCGGTTTAAGCGTGCCCTGATAGCGGACCAGATCAGGACGGTATGCCGCCCCCGGTGCGTATGACCAGCCAACATCGGTAGCCACCTTCGTGGTGCCGGTATTGAACGTGGCGACGTTCTGCATCTCGCCCGTTTTCTCTGACACCAGCTTCAGCTCCCAGCCCATGGCTGCGCCAGAGCCGGACACCTTCAGTCCACGGGCACGCACATCCGCCGCGCTCAGGGCAATCACGCCACAACGGCAGCGCCAGCCATTCGGCGGATAGAACGCCTGCCAGAACGGGTCATCATAGCGCAGCACCAGACCATGCAGGGCCAGATGGCTCTTGCGGGTATGGCTGTCGTTGATGCCGGTATACATCCAGTAGGGCCTGTCGTCGACGTTCTCCATCTGTTCGGCCCATCGCCCGGCGCTGTAGAGCGCGGACATATTGGTACGAAAGATGGTATCGAGCCGCCACGGGCTGCCCTGCTGGATGGTGACCGGCTCACCCGTTACCGGGTCGGTGGTATCGCGTGGCCCCCACCATCCCTTGCGCTGCAGCTCCGGCTCCAGCTCCTGCCGGAACCAGCGGTCAGTCTT
Source organism: Limnobaculum eriocheiris (assembly GCF_021010575.1). Taxonomy (GTDB): domain Bacteria; phylum Pseudomonadota; class Gammaproteobacteria; order Enterobacterales; family Enterobacteriaceae; genus Limnobaculum; species Limnobaculum eriocheiris. Next base: position 183,043 of record NZ_JAJNAG010000003.1, read on the forward strand.
ACCTTCATCCAGCGCCTGCTGCAGGGCTCTTCGAATATCTTCCAGGATATCAAGGCGGGTCACTTTGGCGACGGTAAAGGCGCGGGCATGGGCATCCTGCCACATCTCCTCCCAGTCCCACGTGAAGCTGTACCCTTTGGACTTCAGGTAACTGATAGCCCGTTTGGGGGGCAACGTCATGCAGTACGCCAGTTCAGCCGTTGTCACGCTCATGCAGACGCCCCCAGACAGTTGCAACAAACATAATCCGTGCCAGCCGTTCCTGCAGGTCATCCGCGTTCATCTGCGGGTACAGCTCGGCCAGTTCGCCCAGCAGCTCAGACGGATTGACGCCATCTTCAACCCGCTTAATCAGAGGAGCCAGTACGGGTTCCAGCGTGCCATTTAACGCGCCTCCGTTCATCAGAATATCCAGCGCGTCGTCCAGGGCCTGCTGTGCCTGAATATCGCCATCAATAGCTTCGGCAAATGACAGCGGCAGCATGTTCTTCTGGCGTTCTGACGGTGGTGTCTCGTCAATATCGCCGTCCTGCAGCTGGTACTCACGCTTGAAGTATTGCGGGGTGAAGACCACACCGGCGCGGCTGAGTTTCTCGTCGCGGGTTGCCTGGGTATCGTCGACCCTTCCCTGTTCCCACATCTTCCAGACGGGGCTGGCCACATCGCCAAAGTTCATTGATACCGCCATCCTGATGGCCTGATTCACCGCGCTTTCCACGATATCAGCGTCAGCGTCACGGATATCATCGGTAACCTCCAGTCCGGCCTGCGCGGAGGCGCGGGTACTGTTGGCCTCGGTGGTCTGGTTCTGCCCCAGCAGGGCGATGGAGATTTCACTGCGGGCAAGCGTTATCAGGTTCTGATAAATATCGCTGCTGTCGGCCTTGCCTGCGGCCTCCTTAATTTCAATGGAGGAATCGTCAGGGATAGCGGCCACCGCGTCTTCCACCATTGCCTCCATGGAATCCAGCAGCAGGTCAATCTCGCCCTGTGCCGTACCGCGCGGATGCTTGCCGATAACCCACGGTGAGCCGTATTTCTCGGCAAAGCGCACCCAGAACTTCATGCCGCCTTTTTTGAAGGTCACGGGCCAGAAGCACATCGACAGGTCAGGGAAGCCATACGGGTTATCGTAGGTCGCGTCCTGACGCGGTACCACGAACTTGTTCAGCGGTACCGGCTCGCCTTCCAGCCCGGCGTCCTTGGCGCGAAAGCGCAGCAGGTTGTCGTTGTCGTACTGGAACCATTCCGGCGGTTTACCCACGATATCAGCGATGGCCCAGGATTTAACAGAGCGTCCCCACATGACCTCACAGGGCTGATACCCGTAGAGAACGGCGTCGGTCATCTCGCCGATGATGCGGGACAAATCTAGATCGTCGAGCATATCCCTAATGAAGCTGAATACCCGCGCCGGGGCATGACCCCGCTCAAGACCACGCTCCAGCGACTTGACCGCCGCCTTACGCCTGCGGATGCAGCCGCCGACCAGCGGATCGGTACGCAGCTCGCGATAGATGCGGATATCCCGGCCCTGAGATTTCAGAATGGGGTCAGGGTTAGGCAGGTACATCCCCAGCCCGAAGAAGTCGATGGAGCGGCTGCGCGAGGCGATCTGCTCCGTCAGCGTTTTATTGGGTTCGGCAAATTTGACGAACTCACTGGGTGAAACCCAGAGTCCACGGGCCATCAGTAATCCTCCAGCATACGGGCCGCCTGACGGCGACGGCGTGAGCTTGCCTTCACCGGCCCTTTGTTAATTTCACGGCTGGCAAAGTACGCCAGCGCCAGCGCGATAGCTGAATCCCCGTGACGTTTGCCATTATCCGTCTTCGCTTTTGAGCGCTGTTCCGGCACGCGGGGAACGCCGTTTACCACCTGAACGGCCCGCAGGTCATCCAGCGTGTCTTCATCCTTCGGCAAATCAACCAGATTGCCGTCTTCCAGCGCAGCTTTGACCGGCGGCATATGCTCGCGATACCAGCCCTCGGTGGGCATGACCTGCTTAACCCGGCTGGAGCCATAGCGCTGCATGGCGTATTCGGCGAGGTAGGAGCCGTTACCACGGGCATCGAGCGCCGCACCCATCAGATTTGGCAGGCCGTCCATCAGGTACCACGCGATTTGCTCCTGCTGTTTGAACGGCACGTTGCGCAGCTCCATCACAAACGGCACGCGGCGTACCAGGTTTTTCTCCTGCAGCAGGGGATAGTCCACCGACAGGTCACCGCTGCGGCCAAAGTCACGCCCCAGGAAAGAGCGTGCATCTGCAGGCAGTGCCTCCAGTTGCGGTTTCAGATGCGTATCCAGCCAGTCCTGCGTCTCGCCCCAGCGAACATCATCGGGCTTCAGCTCATAACCCTCCGGGCAGGTCAGGCGTAACACCGGCGTATCAGCCGACATGCGTGACTCAATCAGTGCGCGGGACAGCCAGGCTCCGCCGCCGTTAGCCGGGATACAGTCAAGCTCCTCCGATGCGCCAGCACCGTAGAATTTGTATACCGACGCCATCCATGCATCTTCCGCCTCCTGCGACCATGCCTTCCCGGTGCGCAGACAGACACGGTGAAAGAGTCCCTCTGCCACCGCCTCTTTGAACGGGATTCGCTGCACGCTGCCGCCCTGACGCCCGGCCCGGATATCGCCGATAAGCGTATTGAACGGGTTGTCGTCGCCGTCATGGGTGGAGATAACACGAACCTTGCCGCCCCAGATAAGCATCGCCAGCGCCGCCTTCAGCAGCTCGTCCAGTTGCTCATGGAACGCCGCTTCGTCGATAACAATGATGCCCTGACGACCACGCAGGTTAGACGGACGGCTGGAGAGCGCGACAACGCGGAAGCCGGAGTCAGGGAATTTGATGGTGTAGGTCTTGATGTGCTTGTCATCTTCCTCCTCTTCCCAGAAGCCTTCCTCGATTTCACTGGCGGCATAGTTGAACATGCGCGCCCACATCGCACAGGCCTGGATATATTCGACGGTCATGTCCTGGTTGTAGGCGATGTAATAGACGTTCATGCCTCCGGCTGTCACCGCTGATGCTGCCGTCAGAACGTTATCGGATGCCTCGGCCCAGGTGATACCGGTACGGCGGCTCTTCTCGATAATCTTGAGCGGGGAGTTATCAGCCACCCAGCGCTGCTGATAGGGCATCAGTACAACGGGTACGTCGGAATCTGAGGTGTCAGGTACAACTGGCGGTAACGGATTCACGATGCGATCCCCAGGATTTCACGGCGTATTGCCTGTGCCGCTTCATGTGACAGACCGCCCTTACGGGCAATTTTCTCGGCATTGCTGGCCGCCAGCTGCGCTCTGGAGCGGACTTCAGTCTGAAACTTTTTCAGGTTGACCGAGGCGCGGGACAGCGTGGCCACGTTCTTCGCCACCTTCGACAGCAGCGCCACGCGCTCTTTGGGATCGACTTCGCCTTCCTCCGTTTCCTGCAGCTGGACGATGCTCTCGAACAGCTCGGTCTGAATCAGGGCAATCACCGCCTCCGAACGCGCGTCCTGATCGTCGGCTGCGCCCTCGGTCAGCATGCGGGCCGCTTCGGTGGCTGCACGGATGGCACCATAACGGCGCTCAATCTTCTGGCCATAGCGATGGATAGCCGATTTGCTGATGACATACCCCCGATCGCGCAACAGGGTCTCCAGCTCGGTATATCCGCTGAAGCCGGATTCGTTAAGCGCCCGCTCAAGCCAGCGACGCACATCTTCCGGCAGCTTTTCTATCGTGCTGCGTCTGGCCATCATTCACTCCAGTACTTTTCCGGGCGGGCGATGCCGGGGCCGCATTCCACGGTGTATTCCACCAGATCAACGCCGAGGCGGGTCAGGTCAGCGAACCAGTCGCCGGAGGGCTTTTTCTCCAGATCAACCATCTTGCGGTCAGCCAGATAATCCAGCTCACGGCGCAGCTCCAGCGGCGTGGTGTCCGGGTAGATGGCGCGGGACACGTCCAGCAGCAGCGTCTCGCTGGCGGTGTACGGGCGGGTTTTGTTCAGAGCAACCAGCAGGCTCCAGCGCAGGGATTCCCGGCGCACGCGGGCGATATCAACCATTGTGACCTCCTGTATGACGGTACTGCTGTACCACTTCCAGTTTGTTGTAGAGTGCGTCCAGCTTGGCCTCGATAACCGTCTGGCCACGGATGTAGTCCTCGCGGCGAACATAGTTCAGCGGCAAATCCGCCTTAAACCGCATAAATTCTTTTTCCAGCTCGCCCCAGTTGGAGGCGGACTGCTGCAGCGACTGCTCAAGTGAGGCGAACCGCGCAGCCTGGCGCTCCTCCGCTTTACTGAACAGCCACTTGGCCATACCACCGACAAAGCTCATGAAGGTGATGAGGAAGCCCACCACCGTCCAGAATTCAACCTGCAACGTCATTTCTGTAATCCTTCCCGTTCGTCCAGCAGCCCGTTTATCTGGCTGCGCCAGATGCGGCATTGCTTCGCGTTGTCGATGATGTTGGCGAGGACGTCACGCTGGGAGACGCCTGAGTCGCGTAGCCAGGCGTCAGCGGCTTCAGGTTGCCCGGACGCTGTGCCAGTGCCGGTGCCAGCGGCGGCAGTTGTGTCTGAATGGCCGCTGCCGACGGATGCGTTGTCATATCCAAGTGCGGCGTTGTACTGACGCACGAAACCGCGAGTAAACACGCACTCAATGGGATGGCTCTTGCCTTTTTCATCAATCCAGCGCTGTGTGACATCGTTAATTTTCCCCTGTAGTTGTTTGTTCTGGCTCTCAAGTTGGGCTATCTGCTCAAGGTAGCCAGCCTCGGCCTGTTGCCCGGTGGCAACCTGCGCCTGATAACGCTTTGCCCAGTCACGGAGCACAGCGTTCTCAAGCGCCGTTTGTTCGGTTTTGTATGTATCAAACGCTGACTGCAGCCGACTGAGCGCTGCGTCACCGTCACGTTTTGCGTCTTCAGCGCCATCGTGGTAGCCCCAGCGGTTCAGCCCGTAAAGAACAGCCACCAGAGCAAGTGCGAGCAGCATGCCGCGCCACGGTAGTCTTTTAACCAGGTTCCACACAGCTGCTGCCTCCCCATGTGAGATAGCGCGGTGCCAGTTCCCGCAGAATGCGCTGCGGGTAGTGGCGGTTCTCACGCCAGCTGGCGGCGCTGCGTCCGGCATTGACCGTGGCGACATGACCAAACCAGCGGGCGCTGTCCAGCCCTTTCTGCGATGCCAGCCGTTTGTCACGCTGCACCCAGCCCAGACCGCCGTTGTACCCCGACAGGGCCATGGCCATCCGCTCACAGTTGTTGGCGGCGCTTACTCGCTCCCATAGCCAGCGGTCATAGCTGACCAGCGCCCGGATAGCCCATGCAGGATTGAACGGCTCGCGGCTCTTAAGCCCCGGCATTAGCTGGCTTATCCAGTCGGCAGTGGCGGGCATAAACTGCGCCAGTCCCTGAGCACCAACCGGTGAGACCGCATCAGGTCGCCAGCCACTTTCCTGATGCAGCTGCGCGGCAAAATCGGCCACCGGCGCAGACATCCCCCATTCAAGCCGGGCATTACGGATCACATCGTCGCGATACTGCAGCGCGGTCTGTGGCGGCTGGGCTGCGCGGGCCTGACTGAAGAAGCCGCCACACCAGAGCAGCCAGGCAATAACTAGGTTGCCAGCGAGCTGCCACCAGAAGCTGTATTTATCGTTGCGTGGCTCGCCATGCTTAATGGCGGTTACGCCCAGCCCAAAGGCAAGCAGGATGATGAGGGTGATTTGAGGCCAGTTCATGATTACAGCCCCGTCGCTACGGCCAGACAGACTGCGGCAACAATCAGCGCACGGCGGATTAGCGCAGCGGAAAAGACCAGGTGAAGGCCAGTCTGGACGGGGAAGCGACCATCAGCCATCAGCCTGTCATCATGCTTCAGGTACTGACCGGGGCGGGCTTTGGGGAAAAGCGAACGGTCAAGCCAGTAGCCCAATACTGCCGCCAGCGTGATGAGTGACAGCTTGTAGACAACCACCGGCAGCTGCTGGGGCGATACAAGACCGATGGTGCCGAGCAGCAGCACTGAGGTCAGCAGCCAGCCGCTAAGACGGGGCTTTTTAACAGGGGGGATGAATTTTTTCAGGTTTTTCATGAGCGTCTCCTTGTGTAGTGGAGACAGCATCACAAATGGTCGGGGAAAGGGATTTTAAACAGCGTTAATAGTGAGGATGCGGACGTGAACCGCATGATGGCTTTGAAAGAACGACCAGCCCGGTGCGGTAACACCAGGCTGGTCATCAACCCACAGGTATGCACTGTGAGCCGACCAGGGTTCAGTCAGTCTCGCGAGACCAGACTAGCCTGCCATATTTTCATTGATTGCAAAAGGCTTACGGATAATGAAAGAACAATCTTTACCCATCGTCCCATGGATTGGTGGTAAACGTCGTCTGGCGAAGCATATTTTACCGTTGTTTCCGGCCCATACCTGCTATGTGGAGCCGTTCTGCGGGGCAGCTGCGCTCTATTTTCTAAAGACTCCCAGCAAGACCGAAGTCATTAACGATATCAACGGGGAACTGGTGAACCTCTATCGGGTGGTCAAGCATCATCTGGAAGAATTTATTCGCCAGTTTAAATGGGCGCTGGTCAGCCGTCAGATATACAAGTGGCTGCAGGATACGCCGGAAGAAACGCTCACTGACATTCAGCGGGCGGCCCGGTTCTACTACCTACAGAAACAGGCGTTTGGCGGTAAGGTCGCCGATCACACGTTCGGGACCTCTACAACCAGTGCGCCGCGCTTCAATCTCCTGCGTATTGAGGAAGAACTGTCGATGGCACACCTGCGCCTGTCCAGAACGCTGATAGAACATCTGGACTGGCACCAGTGCATAGAGAGATATGATCGCCCGCATACGCTGTTCTACTGTGACCCGCCATACTGGGGAACAGAGGGCTATGGCGTGGAGTTCGGGCTGGAAAACTATGACCACATGGCAGATTTGGCGCACAGGATCAAAGGGAAGATGATTATATCGGTGAACGATATCCCGGAAATGTGGCAGGTTTTTAAGGGTCTGAACATTCACAGTGTGGAGATCAACTACAGTCTTGCAGGAAAGGGAACACCACGGCGCGAACTTATTGTGAGTAATTTAGAGTAGGCTCAGAAGGAGGCAAGTCGTCTCGCATAACAATGCACCCGATGGTGCATTGTTATGATATCACTTTGATAATGTTGAATAATCGCCTACCTGTTTGTAATAAACACAACATAGACATGACAACAAGCCCGATGAGAATAGCGGCTACAATCTCTTGATGTCTACTTTGCAGCATCAGCCCAATCAAACATGTCAGCACCAACACTAGCAGAACCAAGCAAGTATCGAATGCATCAGTCATCAGGCGCCTGTAATGCCCGGTTTTTTGCATGTTTTTAAGTAACGGTTTATCAAGCAATGATGCGAGTAGTGCAATTGCTGTAATGATAAAACCTAACAACGTTGCAAAGACACTGGACAATGTGGTCATGAAGTTTGGGATTGCGGCTACTGGCATGTGGGGCAACTTGAACCAGTAGAGAAAACCAATCCCACATCCAATCAACAACCTAAGCAATAGGGCCGAGTTCATCTTCTCCAATATATGCATTGATACTCTCCCGGTTTTCAGCATACGCAGTATCGATTAGACGGTACATGGTTTCGGCTGGAGGGAAACGAGCGTCAGTAACCACCGATTGATAGGACGAAATACGCTCGGCGATCAAATCCACAGGATGGACAACACCATCAGCATCGAACACATCAATTACTGCCTTTTTCGCCCCAAACTCGACTAACTCTTGCATAGCAAATTTTATATTCTGCTTAAGCTTACCGTCACTATCGCCACGGCGAGTATTAATCCCCATTACAATTTGCATTGTATCTGCCCCTGCATCACCAAGCAGTTGTAGTGTTTTTTGGCTGAAATCAGTATCAGGGTAAAGCTCAGGGTTACGGGGGCGAGGAATCGTCAACTGAATTTTTTTCATTCTGACATCTCCCCTCATAAGCCTAGCAATTGCATCTTTTTCCAGCAAAGGTGCGGGCTTAACCTTTGAACCAAAGATAGTTGAAAGAAATGCACTAAAACGGCTTATGCCACAAGCCATATGGTTATAGTGCCAACCTACAACATTGATTCGGGGGTAGAATACAAAGAAATTTCGCTCAATGATCCCTTCATCCTTGGCAAGTGGAATGGGGGTAGACTGCTTTCCTGGTGCACCTTTATCCGGGATGTTCGAGTTGCGAAATTTCCTCAACTCTCCGCTAAAAGAACCATCTGCGCGTTTTTTCAACCCCCAAATTTCTCTGGTAAAACCCTCATGGTTTGAAGAGGAAGGTGTCTGTTTATCAACTACAGACTGAAAAGCATCTCCGAGATCTGCCAGCTGTTCTGTGGCCTTAAACGATAGCTGATGAAACTCAATACGATAATTTCTTACATCACCACTCATACGATTAATCCTTAATGCGGAAAGTTCAAATGGTTAGCGCAAACAGCAAATCCTACTGTTTAAACCAGCACGCATAACGAAGAGGGTTGATAACCTTGTCAATTGTTCCCCTTAGGAACACATTAACCCACATTTTTTAACCGCTCAATCGTTGCGGATAATTCCTTCAGTTGTTTTTCCATCTCAATTACACGCTGTTTTTCTTCAGCGCCTCGCATGAGATCTCGCCGAACCTCAGGATCTAACTGGTTCAGAAGTTCAAGCATTTTAAGGTCCGCTTGACTGAAGCTTTCAGTTGCTGGTTCAACATTCGATACCTCTTCTTCTCCCTTACCTGTGAGTAACCAGTCAAGAGAGACCCCTTTCTCTTCAGCAATGTTTATGCAAATTGAATAAGGTACAGAGTCTCGCTTTCTCCAACTAGCTAAAGTCTGTCTGTTAACGTTTAGCGCTCGAGCCAGCTCACTGTCGCTATCAACGTTAAACAGTGACATGAGTCGCAGGAGCACTGCATCAACGGACTTTTTATTCATTTCAAATAAATCCCACTTGAGTTATTTATATTGAATAAGTGCACTTAATCATATTGAGTACATCATAACCCAATAGGAACACGGTGCATATGAACAAACAACAAGTTCGGGCACGGCTGGTTGAACGGGGCAGCAGCCTGCGCCAGTTCGCGCTTAACGCGGGCTATGAGCCACGAACAGTCACTCAGGCGGTAAGCCGCTGGGCTGGCAAAAATGAACTTCCTCGCGGACGTCTGACCTATCGCATTCTGCGCGATTTGTCAGTCGTGATCGGCAAAGAAGTTACACCAGGCATTCTTCAGGAGGCGTCATGAGCAAAGCAAATGTATCCAGTTCCGGGTCCCGCATTTTACGCGTTCTTAAAGCATTACGCGGCCACGCTCTGAACGGTGTTTCTAACGGTGAACTGGCATCGGCTCTGGGTGAGTCCCCAGCGAATATCAATCGGGCACTCAATACCCTTATCGAAGAGGGACTGGCCCTGAAACTGGATAACGGGCGTTTTGCCCCTGGAGTCCAGCTCTTACAAATCGCCATGGCGCACAGTACCGAAATGGCGCGGGCGCAGGATCGTATTAATGAAATCAACCAGCGTGTTATGGCTGGTAGTCGCTAAGGAGTTGAAATGGGACGCACAAAATCACAACCAGTTGAACTGATGGAAGATGCGCCGGTAAGTGATGGCCTCAACGTTAGTCTTAATGCCATGACCGAACATCGCCTCGAAATTATGCAGCAATTTGGTGACGGACTGCCATATGAGCGAGATCGTATCGTTCATGAGACTCGCTTCTACATGGCACAGAGTGCCGAGGCCATGCTGGAAGCGGGTAAACGACTGGTTATTCTCAAAGAGAATGAGCCTCATGGTGACTTCATCGACATCGTTGAGTCTCAGTTATCCCTCTCCAAACGTACAGCACAGGTGATGATGCAGGCATCACTCAAATACTTGTCTCCAAAGCTTGAACCAAAAGCGCAAGCGCTTGCGCTTTTGGGGAAAACAAAGCTGTTTGAGTTGATGACGGAAGATGATGAAGACCTCGTCGAATTAGCCGATGGCGGCACGATTGCTGGTATGAGTCTTGACGATATCGATCGCATGACAAGCCGCGAACTGAAGGCTGCCCTACGCGAAGCCCGCGAAACCAACGCAGCACAACAGCGCGTGCTCGCCGACAAAAACGAAAAAATCGACTCTCTCTCCACCAAACTGGAGAAGAAATCCCGTATCCAGCCACCCAAGCCTGACGAAGAGGTGAAGAAACTGCGCGCGGAAGTGACGGCATTAGCGGTTGAGGCGGAATCTGCCATCGCCGTTCGACTGTCCAGCGCCTTTGAGACCCTGTGCGCATACTGTGCTGAAAACATGATTGATACCCCCAGAGACTTTATGGCCGGTCTGATCTGCCAGCTGGAAAGCACCGCGCGTAGCCTGCGCTCCACATTTGACCTGCCGGATGAGCCGACAGGTAACGCCGCCCCTTCATGGCTGACTGAACCGACGCCACAGATTAACGGGCAGGAGGCATAACTGATGAGTGCCGCCCTGACTGAACGACTGGTTTATGTTGCCCGCGCGGCACGTGACGCGGGGCATGGTAAGCGTGGTGCGATATATGACACCGCCTGCGCTGAACTGGGCATGTCCCGCGCCACCCTGCTGCGCAAGCTGAAGGAGGTATCAGTGACTGACAAACGTAAAAAACGCGCCGATGCCGGGCGCAGCGCCCTGAGCCGCGACGAAGCCGCGCTGATATCTGCAACGCTGCGCGAGGCCACCCGTAAGAACGGCAAGCGCCTGTATTCCATCGCGGATGCGGTGGAGACCCTGCGGTCAAACGGCTTTATCACTGCAGGCAGAACGGACGAGGCCACAGGCGAGTTTTTCCCGCTGTCCGAGGACACCATCAGTCGTGCCCTGCGTAACTATGGCCTGCACCCGGAACAGCTTGACGCCCCGGCCCCGTCGTCCGAGATGGCCAGCCTTCATCCCAATCACGTCTGGGAGATTGATGCCTCGCTTTGTACGCTTTACTACCTGAGCAACGGTCATAAAGGGCTGCAGGTGATGGACAGCGCGAAGTTCTACAAGAACAAGCCCGCCAACATCGCCCGTATCACCAGTGACCGCGTGTGGAGTTATGAGATTACCGACCATACGAGCGGCTGGATTTACGTTGAGTACGTGATGGGCGCGGAATCCGGTGAGAACCTTTGTTCTGTTCTCATCAACGCCATGCAGGAGCGCGGCGGCGCGGACGTGCTGCACGGCGTGCCGAAAATACTCTACCTCGACCCTGGTTCGGCGAACACCGCTGGCATGACGAAGAACATGTGCCGCTCGCTGGGCATCGACCTGGTAGCGCACAAGCCGCATAACGCCCGCGCCACCGGGCAGGTGGAAAAGGCGCGTGACATTATCGAGCGCAAGCTGGAGCCGGGTCTGAAGTTCCAGCCGGTTCACAGTCTGGAAGAGCTGAACGCGCTGGCCGTGAAATGGCGCAGCCACTTTAACGCCACGGCAGTTCATAGCCGCCATGGTAAAACCCGCACCGATATCTGGCTGAAAATCAACGCGGAGCAGCTGAAGAAAGCACCCTCCGTTGAAGTATGCCGCGAACTGGCGGTTGCCGCGCCGGAAAGTCGTAAGGTCACATCGAAACTGCGTGTGCCGTTCCGGGGCACTGAGTTTGATGTATCAACGGTACCGGGCGTACTGGTCGGCGAAAAACTGTTGATTACCCGTAACCCATGGCGCAGCGATGTGGCGCAGGTGGTACTGACAGGCGAGGACGGCAACGAGACGTTCTTCCTGGTTGAAGAGGTCAGAAAGAACGAGTTCGGCTTTGCCGAGAGCGCAGCGGTATTTGGCGAAAGCTACAAAGCCCTGCCAGAGACTCCGGCGCAGACGGCGGCAAAAGAAATCGAAGAGCTGGTTACCGGCACGGATAACGCCGCCGATGCAGCTGCTGCACGCAAGGCGAAGGCGCTGCCGTTCGGCGGGCGACTTGACCCGTACAAACATATCGACGACACCACGCTTCCGGCCTATATGCCGAAGCGCGGTCAGGCTTCAGACGTACGCGGGCCGCGTATTGAGCATCGTCCGCTGACCCATGTGGAGGCCGCGAAAGCCCTGCGCGAGAAGTTCAGCGCTAACGGCCATACCTGGACGCCGGAACATTACCGCCAGTTAGCGGCACAGTACCCTGATGGTGTACCGGAAGTGGCACTGGATGAAGTGATGGTCACCCTGACTACCCCGGTACGCAACAGCGTTATCAGCATCGTTAACGGCAACTGAGGAGGAAAACATGCTGGTACTGAAACAACAACTTAAAGAGGCCCGCATCCCGCAGGCGGTGGCGGCAAGAGCCGTTGCCGTCTCCGAGGCCACGCTGGCCCAGATTGTGAACCATAACGAGTGGCCCCGCACCAGCCCGGAAGAAGTGCGCCAGCGTCTGGCAACTTATCTGGCAAGTCAGGGGATTGATACAGCGAAGAGTTTTGATGCTGCACAGGGCGCTGCCACGCCCCGTACAGCGGGTACTACCGATAAAACCAACCTCAGTGAGGAAGAGAATATGTTACTCAAAAAGCAGGTGTTATTTCCAGCCACCAAAAAAGCGTTTGGCCTTTTCCGTGACCCGTTCGCCGATGAAGCCATGCAGGGCGCGGATGATGTGTTCACCACGCCGGATATCCGCTACGTGCGTGAGGCGCTGTTCCAGACCGCCCGCCACGGTGGTTTTCTGGCGGTAATCGGTGAGTCCGGCGCGGGTAAATCCACGCTGCGCCGCGACCTGATTGAGCGCGTCAACCGCGAGAACGCACCGGTGATTGTTATCGAGCCATACATCATCGCCATGGAAGACAACGACGTGAAGGGCAAAACCCTGAAGGCCGCTGCGATCGCCGAGGCCATCATCAGCACCATCGCGCCGCTGGAGAGTATCAAACGCAGCCAGGACGCCCGCTTCCGCCAGTTGCACCGCGTTCTGAAGGACAGCAGCCAGGCGGGTTTCAGCCACGTTCTGGTGATTGAGGAGGTCCACAGTCTGCCCATCCCGACGCTGAAGCACCTCAAACGCTTCTTCGAACTGGAGTCCGGCTTCAAAAGACTGCTGTCCATCGTGCTGATTGGCCAGCCTGAACTGGCGGACAAACTGTCCGAACGCAACATGGAAGTCCGTGAGGTCGTCCAGCGCTGCGAAGTGGTTGAACTGCTGCCGCTGGACAACAGCCTCGAAGAGTTTCTGGCGTTCAAGCTGCAACGTGCCGGTAAGCAGCTGGCCGACATCATGGACGCCAGCGCAGTTGAGGCCATCCGCGCCCGCCTGAGTAATCTGGGCAGCAACCGTAAAAGCATGGTCAGCCTGCTGTATCCGCTGGCCGTCAGTAACCTGGTGATAGCTGCCATGAATCTGGCTGCTGAAATCGGGGTTCCGCAGGTCAACGCCGACGTCGTTAAAGGGGTTTAACCATGAAATCCATCACCGATATCAACCAGCAGATGAACAAAGTTCAGTCCTCCATTATGGCGCTTAACGCCATGAATACCACCGTGCAGAGCGTCATGATTGCGGGCAGTAAGCCGGTTATCCGTATCACCCGTAACGGTCACTGTGCCCGCCTGCTGGAGGAGGGAAAAGCAAGTTATACCCATGTTGGTCATGACGGCTCAGGGCGTTTCCGTCAGGGCGTCTTTGAACTGCATGGCTGCCGTATTACCTGGTCAGAGTCATTACATTAACCATAAGGTGAACAGAGATGAGCGAAGTAAATAAAGAAGACTACATGAAAGATCGCAAGGGGCGTCTGGTGCCGGTTGAACAGGTGTCTGACTATGACCTTGCAATGGATTCCTTTGTCCGGGAACAGGTTGCCGCCGCGAAGCTTAAACGCGACGAACTCAGCGACTTTAAGCGTCGTGCCTTTGACGAGTGCTATGCCTGGCTTGACCTTGTGGCTGAGAAGTATGGCAGAACACGCGGCGGTGCCAAAGGCAACGTAACCTTCAGCAGCTTCGATGGCGGTCAGCAGATCACCATCCGCGTGCAGGAAACCCTGACCTTCGGGCCAGAGCTGCAGATTGCCAAAGACCTGATAGACGAGTGCGTCACCGAGTGGTCGGAAGGCGCGAACGCGAACCTGCGGGCCATCATCAGCGATGCTTTTCAGGTGGACAAAGAGGGCCAGCTTAATACCGGACGTATTCTTTCCCTGCGCCGCGTCAAGATTCAGGACGAACGCTGGAACCGGGCTATGGAGGCCATATCGGAATCACTGCAGGTGGCAATGTCCAAAACCTATATTAATTTCCGGGAGAAAGATAAACACGGGAAGCTAATTAATATTCCGTTAGATATCGCTGCCATTTAATTTTAATTCACTTTCTTTTTATTTCGGCGTCAGCGCCGTGGGCTTCTGCACGCCGAAAACAGCGTTGAGGAATAAATCATGTCCATCAAATGTTCCAACTGTAAGAAAGGTATCACCACCCTGAAGTTCAGCGACGCCAGCGTTATTACCTCTGGCAAATACCATGTGCCAGCCGTCCTCATCACGCTGGTATGCCCTCACTGCAGTCAGCACTACTACACGGAAGTCCCGGCAATGGAATTCATCCCCTGTGAAATGAAGCAACGACAGGGGGCATCCGATGGAAATTAATCCGGCAGCGACGACTTGTTTACAACGAATAAAGACTTTGAATGCTGATAACCAGCGCTCAGTCAGGGTTAATCTCGGTGTACTTAAAGCGGCTCGCAGTGAAATCCTGGCCCATGTTGCGATAAACGGAAAAGGCGTCATGACCGATATGGTGCTCCATGCGTTAGACCACGCGATTAAGGAGGGCCGGTAATCATGTGGGTACTTATTTTGTGGATGTTCACATCAGGTACTGAAGGCGAAGGCCTTGTCATAACATCTCCGGAATTTACTACTGAGAGTGCCTGCAGGGCAGCATTCCAGGAAGTTAAACGCGTCAATGCCGGTGAAATTTATCTTCGCGGTGTATGCACACCAAAGGACTAAATCATGCCAATGACTGATAAAGAGAAAGTGCTGGAAAAGTTAAAAAAACTTCTGGCGCTGTCAAAATCTGATAATCCCCATGAAGCCTCACTGGCACTGCAGCGTGTTCAGAAACTGATGCAGGCATACGGCATTACCCGTGACGATATCGCGCTCAGTGATATAGACGAAAGCATTAGCAACTACTGGGCTGCAGGCAGCGTTAATCCACCACGTTACATGCTGGGTCTGCTGGGCATCATCCAGGCTGCCTTTGGGGTGGAATCTATTATTCATTCAGGTCATAAACCCAGCGTTGGGTTTTACGGTAATAAAGACCGCGTTGAGCTGGCGTCTTATACCTGGGATGTTCTCGCCCGACAGCTTATTACGGCGCGAAAAAACCACATCGGGCAGCAGAATAAAAGAATCAAAAGCACGACAAAGACCAGCCGTGGCGACAAATTTGCCGAAGGCTGGGTACTGGCTGTGCGTAGTGAAGTGCAATTGTTTGCTATGACCCGTGAGGAACGGGAGCTGGCTCAACTCTGGCTCGAACAGAAATACCCGGATTCAGGCACAACTACGGGCCGTGAAGCTGGAAAATCACGTGACGCGGATATGTCGCGCCATATCGGTTACAGAGAAGGGGAAAACGTCCGCCTGCATCAGCCTGTCAGCGGGCATGAGCAGCGGAAGCTGGGGAGTGGCTTATGATGGCTGAATATATTGTATGCGCCCTGTTCTGGTACTGCCTCGTGGGGTGGTGTAATGCTGAGCTGCACCGCCATTCAGGTTTTTGTTCAAGATACAGCGGTGCTAAATACTGGATTAGCTGGACGGTAATGCTCCTTTGCTGGCCTGTAGCCCTTCCTTTATATGTTGACTATGTCAGGGGAAAATCAAAAGGTGAAGTTGATGATGACTAAACAGCGCCTCATTCAACTTATTCATATTGCCCGCAGCGACCTCCAGATGGATGAGGATACCTACCGCCAGATGCTGCAGGGGCTAACCGGCAAAGCCTCAACCAAAGGGATGGATACCACACAGCTAAACTGCGTGCTGGAATCCATGAAAAAGAAAGGCTTTCGCGTTAAACCTGCCGGGAAAGCCAGGTCCGGTTTACCGTTGGATAGCCATCCCCAGTCAAAGAAAATCCGTGCACTATGGCTTGAAATGGCCGCGGAAGGTGTCGTCCGTGATAGTTCAGAGCAGGCGCTGGCGCTATGGGTTAAACGGGAAACGGGCATCAGCGCGTTACGCTGGCTCAGCAATGAGCAGGCAAGTAGCGTTATTGAGAAACTGAAGAAGTGGCAGCGCAGGGCTGCGGGGGTGAAGCAATGAGCGACCTGAATCAGTTTCGTAGTAAAGGGCCGGAACTGTTGGTGGAACTGGCACAGCACACCTCTGAGACCGTCCGCGAGATTATTGATATCGAACCCGCGGTTGCCGACCAGATTGGTCAGGCCGTCGCGAACCGCATGATGCAGGTCTGGGGCGGGCAAAACGTCTATTTCCCGATGGGTATGGTCTGGAAGGTCAGCCAGCGCGACCGTGAAATCTTCCTGGAGTTTGACGGGCGCAACCATCACGAACTGGCCCGTAAATTTGGTGTTTCGCTACAGTGGGTTTACAGCGTGGTGAAGCGGGTCAGAAAAGAAGAACTGGATCGGATGCAGGGCAAACTGTTTGATGGTGAACCCGATGCCGATACGGGGAGAAAGGAGTAATATCTGCAATCAGACTGGTGCGAGTTCTGTTTTTTTTCGGGCCGGTCTGATTTTCACATACTGTAAGGTTATTGCATATCCCATCCAGTCTCTTCCCATGTTGACCCAGTTCTTCCCATAATTATCTCACTTATTCCCTGTCATTTATCTCAAGTCTAATCATCTGATAGACAGATTCGGCCTGTGCCAGTGACGCTTTCAAATTGCGGATACTCTCTTCCCGGGTTCCGTGCATTGACTCTTCAAGACGGGCCTTTGCCTGATCTCTGGCGGCTTCCAGTGATTTAACCTGAGCATCCAGTTCCGGGCTATCCAGTTTCATTAATAGCTGACCGGCTTTAACGTCGTCACCGCGTTCAAAATAACGTTCGACCACACGACCTTTGGCCTTCGAGGTGACTAATACCTCCGGAGCATCTACTTCCCCCTGAAGCAGGATAAATTGGTTATGTGCGCGGAATAATATCGCCAACGCAATAACAACAATTATAAACATCAGGGTAATAATTGATTGTTTCTTCATATTAAATATATCGTGTAGTCATCATTATTTAAAAATGGGTTAACGCCGGGCATCACAAAAAATAGGGTCGTGACGCAGATTTAGTGGTAATGATTGATCGTCAGATACCATCCGATGATCTTATCGTGCATTTCTTCTGACTTTGAGAAGCAGATAGTCTTGCGGGTCAACCGTTTAAGATGGGTTCGCAA
>NZ_JAJNAG010000040.1 GCF_021010575.1 Limnobaculum eriocheiris
ACCCATCTTAAACGGTTGACCCGCAAGACTATCTGCTTCTCAAAGTCAGAAGAAATGCACGATAAGATCATCGGATGGTATCTGACGATCAATCATTACCACTAAATCTGCGTCACGACCTAAAATTGGAGTGTTGCATTAGCGAAACAAACGACATGAAATGCATCTTAATGGTATGAATATCAGGCTGTTTTAGCATCACTTCAATATAGTACTTGTTATCAATTACCTCATAACTAAATTCGACAACATTCTCATCCAAGTGGAAAAAATCGTGAATTTCAGAATCAATCCACGGATCGGTAATTAGCTCAATGCTGCTAATAATATTATCAACAATTTTGTTGGCCACAGCACACCCCCTCTCATAATTATCCCTTTTATATTAGCAGTATCCGAATAATTTAACAGGAAACCGCAGAATAAAATCTCTGCGGTGCAAAACCCTTGATTGTCCGATTATTAATTCTGCCATTCGGCACATAAAGTTTGATAATTCAGTTGTAACCACTGCAAGGCGATAATTCCCGCCGCATTATCAATAATCCCCTCTTGTACCCAACGATAAGCCTGTTCACGGCTGACCACATGAACACGAATATCTTCATGTTCTTCCGCCAGACCATGAATACCGCTAGCTTTGGAGGAGTCTACTTCACCAACCATAATCGACGACCGCTCACTGGTTCCCCCCGGGCTTGCCAGATAGCTGAGAACCGGCTTGCAACGCCCGATAACAATGCCAGCTTCTTCTTGTGCTTCACGACGAACCACTTCTTCAATATTTTCATCGGGTTCAATCATGCCGGCAACCAGTTCCAGCAGCCAGGGGCTATTGCTGGTTTCCAGCGCCGCAATACGAATTTGTTCAATCAATACCACGCTATCACGAACCGCATCATAGGCCAGTAAAACGCCAGCGTGACCACGTTCAAAAATTTCTCTAACCACGTCGCCACTCATGCTGCCATCAAACAGACGATGGCGAAAACGATATTCCGTCAGCGAAAAAAAACCGCGAAAAAGGGGTTTTAGTGAAATAATTTCCACATCATCCTTACCTAAGGTCACGGGTACTGATTGAGATAACTTCATTATTTCTTTCTCTTTTAGTCGATAAGTGGTCTTATAGCGTTTATCAAGTTTGCTGTACCAGACAGCTTCCTAAGATAAACGCTTAAAATAGGTAAATTTTCTGTAAATAATGCCCGGATGGCACATAAAGCTACCTTTATTATAAGGAATACTCTGGTAGAATTTGCGACTATATTTAATATCTGACCGTAGCAATCAGTCAAAACAACATTACTGCTGTACAACAAGGATCGCCCATGAAAAAACTGCTTCCTTTGATTATTGGTCTTAGCCTGATCGGTCTTAGCACTTCAAGTTATGCCGACAATTTACTGCAAGTTTACCAGCAGGCTAAAAGCAATAACCCTGACTTACGTAAGTCAGAATCTGATCGTGATGCAGCCTACGAAAAAATTAGTGAATCCCGCGGTGCTCTGCTGCCTCAATTAGGATTAAATGCAGGTTATAACATTAACCGTGGTTATCGTGACAACAGCGGCAATAAAAGTGATGTGAGCAGCGGCACTTTGCAATTAAGCCAGACTATTTTTGATATGTCTTTATGGCGCCAGCTTAATATCACCGAAAAGCAAGCGGGCGTTCAGGATGTTTCTTATCAGGCCCAGCAACAAACTCTCATTCTCGATACGGCTACCGCTTACTTTAATGTTTTGCGTAGTCTGGATATTCTTTCTACGACTGAAGCACAGAAAGATGCACTTTACCGTCAGTTAGATCAGGCTCGCCAACGTTTTAACGTAGGTCTGGTTGCCGTTACCGATGTGCAAAACGCCCAGGCACAATATGACCAAACGCTGGCTGACGAAGTGACTGCCCGCAATAATCTGGAAAACTCACTGGAAGTTCTGCGTCAGATTACCGGAATGTTCTATCCGGAACTGAGCTCGCTGGACACCGCGAATTTCAGTACTCGTCGTCCAAATGACGTTAACAGCCTGCTACAGGAAGCAGAAAGCCACAACCTGAATCTGTTAACCGCTCGTCTGGCTCAGGATTTATCCCGCGAACAAATTAAACTGCAACAGACAGGCCATATGCCAACAGTGGCATTCACCGCGTCCAGTGGTCTGTCTAACAATGACTATCGTGGTACCAGCACGCTGGGCCAAGACGATAGCATTAACGGTAACACTACCGCAGGCTTTACGCTGAGTTTCCCGCTGTTTAGCGGCGGTCAGACAAGTTCCCGGGTAAAACAGGCACAATATAACTATGTGGGTGCCAGCGAAGCGCTGGAAAGTGCTCATCGTTCCGTAGTACAGATCGTGCGTTCTTCCTACAATAACGTTTCTGCTTCTATCAGCTCGGTGAATGCATATAAACAAACCGTCGTTTCTGCACAAAGCTCATTAGAAGCCACTCAGGCTGGCTATGATGTAGGTACGCGTACCATCGTGGATGTGTTAAACGCAACCACTACGCTGTATAACGCGAAACAACAACTTTCTAACGCCCGATATGATTATCTGATTAATCAGCTAAACATCAAATATGCGTTAGGTACATTGAATGAAACCGATCTGGATTTACTCAATAAAACGCTGGGTAAACCAGCAACAACTATTCCGGTACTCAAAGTTAAAGAATAACTTTTTATTACCAATATAGTTTCATCTCAATTCCCCCGAACTCGCTGGGTTCGGGGGAATTTTTTTATCTGTTTTTTTAGAGAAACCGCGATTCAGCGCACATTTTTCCCGACTGACACCACAATTGTGGCTAAAGCGTCGATCTTTGCTTTAATTCGTCGTTCATTTCGCCTATCCTAACGGGTACATGCATAAAGGGAATTTCCCTGTCTGGCTCTGGGTTTTCAGCCAAATCACCAACACATTTATGTTCTTTTTATCCTTGTTATTACTCTGAACATAGGTAGGTTATTTTTCTGAAAATGAGTGGAGCCAGCAGCAATATGATTTTTGAATTTAACTCTGGGATTGATAACTCATGAAACGCACTAAACACATCAACCGTGACTCTTTTCGTAAATCCTTCCGTACTTATCGTTTAGCGCCGGTTGCGCTGGCAATAAGTGCTGTATTTATGCTATCGGGCTGCGAACAGGCTGACGAAAGCGTATCCCTGTTCCAGAATGCGGATGAATGTAAACAGAGTAACCCGTCAATGGGCGATCAGTGCACCATTGCTTATAATCAGGCTCTGGAAGAAGCAGCAAAAACGGCACCAAAATATGCCACTAAAGAAGATTGCGTCGCTGAATTTGGTGAATCCCAATGTACTGAAGCGCCTGCTCAGGCCGGTATGACAGCACAGCCACAGCAAAGCAGCATGTGGATGCCACTAATGGCCGGTTATATGATGGGCCGTATGATGGGCGGTGGCTACGGTCAATCGCCACTGTTTACCTCTAAAGCAGCAGGTAGCCCGGCTAATGGCAAATTTGTTGACTCTACTGGCCGTAGCTACGGTAACGCCACCACAGGCAGAACCATGAAAGTGGACAAGAGCGCACTGGCCCCAAAACCTGCGACCACCACAACCGTTACCCGCGGTGGCTTTGGTGAGTCTGTGGCAAAACAAAATACCATGTCACGCAGCAGCGCATCTTCAAATAGCTCATCAACAAAAAGTCGTTCATTCGGTGGCTAAGGTTAATTTTTAATGATTCGTCAATCTATTACCGAACGGCCAAACTGGCGTGAAGTAGCTACTGAATACGGTTTTAATTTTCACACCATGTATGGTGAACCCTACTGGTGTGAAGATGCTTACTATCAGTTTACGCTGGCACAAATTGAAGAGTTGGAGAATACCACCGCAGAGCTGCATCAGATGTGCCTGCAGGTGGTGGAAAAAGTGGTTAACAGTGAAGCACTGTTAACCAAATTCCATATCCCTAAACACTGCTGGGATTTTGTTCGTACCTCATGGAAAACCCAGCAACCGTCACTCTATTCACGTCTCGACCTGGCCTACGATGGTAAAAGTCCTGCCAGGCTGTTGGAGAATAACGCCGACACGCCAACATCTCTGTATGAGACGGCCTTTTTCCAATGGATGTGGCTGGAAGATCAGGTTAATGCCGGTAATCTGCGTCACGATGCCGATCAATATAACAGCTTGCAGGATAAGCTGATTGAGCGTTTTGCCGAACTGAAAGCACAGCATGGTTTTAATCTGCTGCATTTCGCCTGCTGCCAGGACACCGAAGAAGATCGCGGTACCGTACAGTATTTGCAGGACTGCGCTAACGAGGCAGGTTTAGCCAACGAATTTATGTTTATTGAAGAAATTGGGCTGGGTGAAAAAGGCCAGTTTACTGATACCGAAGATCGGGTTATCAGCAATTTGTTCAAGCTCTATCCCTGGGAATTTATGTTCCGGGAGATGTTCTCTACCAAACTGACGGACGCCGGTGTACGTTGGTTAGAGCCTGCATGGAAAAGCATTATCTCCAATAAAGCACTGCTACCGCTGCTATGGGAGATGTTTCCAAATCACCCTAACCTGCTACCGGCCTATTTCGCCGGAGAGTCGCATAATCTGAACCACTATGTTTCCAAACCGCTGTTCTCGCGGGAAGGTGCCAACATTCAGATTATCGAAAATGGTCAGGAAGTCTGTAAAGTCGATGGGCCTTACGGTGAAGAGGGAATGATCATTCAGCAATTCCATCCGTTACCGCGTTTTAACGACAGCTACACCCTGATCGGTAGCTGGCTGGTAGATGATGAGCCTTGCGGTATTGGCCTGCGGGAAGACCATAGTTTAATAACTCAGGACCTTTCGCGGTATTATCCGCACATTATATTAGACTAATGTGTTTGATAAAAACCCATTGATTCCGAGTAAATTTCGTCCACTAATAGTGTCGAGTTCAAATAGGCCATCGTGTAAGTGGCCGAGTCAAGGGGGCTAGCGAGCCCCCTTAACAATCCCGCGCTTTCGCACCCGAATCCAGGTCGCTACGCGACTCCCCTCCGCCTTCATTCGGGCTTACGCACCGGCGCTGCTTAGCCTGACATCCATGTCAGGCGTGCTACCCTCATTCAGTTGTCGGCTGAATTCCAGTGCTCATAAAGGTCAAAAAACAAAACCTATCCCACTTTAACCGACAACATACTCAACGAGCCCATCACAATACCATCCACCGGTATGCTTACAGGTTCGTTATCTTCCCGCGCTCCCAGCACATACAGCAACGGTAAATAGTGTTCCGGTGTCGGGCAGGCCAGATGAGCATCCGGATTGTCCATAAAGTTAACCAACGGATGGTTATCCCCCTGCCAGATCAGATTATCACGTACAAAGTTATCGAAGCGTTCGGCCCAATCAAAAGGCTGCTGATTGCCCTGCCATCTGGCCATACGCAGGTTGTGCACAACGTTGCCGCTGGCAACAATTATGACCCCTTCACGACGCAAAGCAGCCAATTTTTTCCCCAGTTGGTAGTGATAGGCTGCCGGTTGCGTAGCATCAATGCTTAACTGAACCACCGGAATATCAGCATCCGGATACATTTTTATCAATACACCCCATGAGCCATGATCCAGCCCCCACTCGGTCATATCCGCAATAACGGGAATCGGTGCCAGTAGCTCCTGAACCCGGGCAGCCAGTTGAGGTGAACCTTTTGCCGGATATTGGGTGTCAAATAGCGCCTGCGGAAAACCGCCAAAATCATGAATAGTTTTGGGGTGTTCCATCGCCGTCACCGCTGTTCCACGAGTATACCAGTGGGCTGAAACCGCAAGAATGGCTTTAGGACGCGGTAAACTGCTGCCCAAATGGCGCCATGTCTGTGTATAGCTATTTTCTTCCAGTACATTCATTGGGCTACCGTGCCCCAAAAACAGGGCGGGCATTAAGCTGCTGTTCATTATTTTTCCTCTGTTTTTAGTTCAGGTTGATTATCCTGATAGCTGATGCTATCTACTAAGGCAGACTAATCCATCAGAAAACCAATCCGGGTTAAAATTAATTGTTCATTCTGATGAGCATGTGTTGTAACGATAGGTGATATCTTAAACTTTATCCCGTTGTTTAAAAGAGGATAAGCCTGACAGACAGCATCAAAAATACTGAATGACTGGTGATTTATTCGCCCTATTAAATAAATCGCTATTGTATATTCGATATTTCTGTCAGGTTTGCTATCATCGGCGATGATAATAATTCTCATATGAGAGGTTCTATGTCAGTTCCACTAATTCTTACTGTACTTGCCGGAGGCTCTACCTTTATAGGTGCTTTTCTGGGGATTATTGGTCAAAAACCATCGAATCGCGTACTGGCGTTCGCTCTGGGATTTGCCGCAGGTATTATGCTGTTAATCTCCCTGATGGAAATGTTACCGGCATCACTCAATACCCCAGGAATGTCGCCGGTATTGGGGTACAGTATGTTTATTATTGGGCTACTGGGCTACTTCCTGCTGGACCGCATGCTGCCTCATCAACATGCTCACGATCTGACACCGGGGAAAATGCCCTCTCGCAATCTGAGACGCACCGCGATTTTACTCACTTTAGGCATCAGCCTGCATAACTTCCCTGAAGGTATCGCCACCTTCGTAACCGCCAGTACTAACTGGGAACTGGGTCTGGGAATTGCGCTGGCGGTTGCTATTCATAACATTCCGGAAGGTTTGGCCGTAGCAGGCCCCGTGTATGCTGCCACTGGCTCAAAACGAACAGCCCTGCTCTGGGCTGGACTTTCCGGGGTGGCTGAGATTGTTGGAGGTCTGTTTGCCTTCCTGCTGATTGGACCAAACGTTTCTCCGATCATTATGGCCTCAGTCATGTCGGCCGTTGCCGGAATTATGGTGGCTCTGTCGGTTGATGAGCTGATGCCATTAGCCAAAGAAATCGACCCTAATAACAATCCAAGCTACGGTATTCTTTGTGGCATGTCGGTGATGGGATTAAGTTTGATGATGTTACAGTTATGGACTGTAGGGTAATTTATTCTTTTTGTTTTTTTATTAGAACCTGAGAATATTTCGGCCGTAAAAACGATGTTGCCCAAATCACCTTCGTGCCCGGCCGGAAGATCGTCTGCACTTAGCTGTAGAGTACGCCGGGCCTGGCCGGGTTAGGGGCAGTTATGAAACACCGTAAGGTGTTTCACCCTGCGGGCCAGCGCAAGCGCTGTTCAAACAGGCTTTGTCATCAGTCATAATAAAAGCCGCTAATGCGGCTTTTATTATCAATATAACCATCAGCTGGCTTTTCTGGCGTGCTGCTCAATATACATCACCAGATCTTCAATGGTTACCACCGGCATATTATGCTGCTTACCAAACTCAATAACCTGCGGCGCGTTCGCCATGCTGCCATCGTCATTGGTCAGTTCACAAAGTACACCTGCCGGTTTAAAACCAGCCAGAGTAACCAAATCAATTGTTGCTTCAGTATGGCCACGACGGGTTAATACTCCACCGGTACGGGCACATAATGGAAACACGTGGCCAGGGCTATGCAGGCTGTTAGCCGTAGCGCCATCCGCAATAGCGGCACGAATAGTCGTAATACGGTCAGAAGCTGAAACGCCGGTAGTGACCCCTTCGGCAGCTTCGATAGTGACGGTGAACGCGGTCTGGTAACGGCTGGAGTTAGCCGGCACCATCATTGGCAAATTCAACTGTTCACGGGTTTGCTCATTGATACACAAACAAACGATGCCACTGCCATGGCGAATGGTCAGCGCCATTTGCTCAACGGTCATGGTTTCAGCGGCAAAAATCATGTCGCCTTCGTTTTCACGGTTTTCATCGTCAAGTACCATAACGCCACGGCCATTGCGCAATGCGTCCAGCGCAAGTTCAACGCGAGCAATGGGGGTACCGAATTCGGAAAGTAGTGTCTGATTCATGGTAAAATAACCTCTTAATTAATATGGATTACCAGAATCAGGGCAGCTTAGGAAGCAGGCTAAAAGCCTAAAATAACGTAAGGCGAGCGAATGCCCGACCATTGTCATTACTCTCTCCCATCCGGACTATAACCGTCGGCCCCGGAATTACACCGGATCTGCTGACCTTGAAGCTGACTTTCATCAGACTCAAGCGCTCGCGGGCTTTCATGTTGCCATCAGGCTTGATGATTTACCGCCGGTGGGGATTTCCACCCCGCCCTGAGAATAAGCGTTTCTACTATAACGCTTATCAATAGCAGGGGCAATACAGACAAGGGAAATCTTAGCCACGGAAAGTTGACAGATCCAAGACACTCCGCTATCAAATGTTTATACTCTGCAAAACAAACAGTAAACTAGCGGTTATCTCTTAATCAGTGGGATTAAATAAGATGCCATCAACCATCAAAGGTAGACCAATGATCGACCCGAAGAAAATTGAACAGATAGCTAAACAAATTCACGAATCTATGCCAAAAGGCATTCGCGAACTGGGCGATGAAGTCGAGAAAAAGATCCGCCAGGGGCTGCAAAATCAGTTGGCAAAGCTGGATGTGGTCAGCCGTGAAGAGTTTGATATTCAGACTCAGGTTCTGCTAAGAACCCGCGAAAAATTGAATGCATTAGAAAAGCGACTGGCAGAGCTGGAAGCCAAAGGCAATCAGGAATAGTCCTGCCTTCTGAGCGCATTAGTGAAGTCATTTGATTTCACTAATGCGTATACCATTATTCTGCGGGAGCTTCCGCAATATGTTTTCTCCGTGGCAGTACCAGCCATAACAGCGCAAACATCACTACCGCATACAGCGTCTTCCAGCCAATCATCACCAGCAATAAAACACAAAGTGCAGTACCGATAAACGACATCACTCTGGAACTTCCTTTCAGCAGGCGACAGCCCGACAGCATACAAAGCAGGTAGATAAAGACAAAGATGCCATTGGCATACACAATCAGTGCATCCAACTCCAGGGAGAAGTAGTCCGCCGCCAGCGATGACACCAGACAACACAGCAATACTAATGACAATGCATTTAGCGGTGAACGGGAACGGGAAAGTTGCGCCACCCAGGCTTTAGGCTTCTGCTCATAAGTTTGCGACCACACCAGACGCGCAAAGCTTTGAGTATAGATATTCAGACTGGCAAAGCAGGCCAGATAGCCAATAATACAGGCCACCCATAACGCATGTTCACCAAAGAGCTGAACCACAATTGATGGCAAAGAAGCCGATGCCGCCATCTCACCGCCATAAGAGTGGAATGCCAATACCGCCGCGGTACAACCCCAATAGACACCGCCTGCTACCAGCATGCCTATCAGCAACGCCCGGGGGAAATCACGTTCCGGATTGCGAAACTCTGCCGCCAGATGGGCAAATGCCTCCAGACCCACAAAGCACCAGAACATCACCGCCAGCGCACTAAACATCGGACTGGCTGATAATGTACTTAGCGCAGGCCATTGGATGGAGGCGGGCGTAATTCCGCCTTTCCACCAGATTGCCGCCACCATCGCCACAATCAGGCCAGCAATGATGACCTGCACATTGGCGCTGGAACCGGCGCTGCGCATTCCCAGCAACAGGATCACCAACAGAGTACCCAACTGTACCAATAACAGCCCTGCATGTTCTAACCCAAATGCCGCCTGCCAGAAACCTGAGGCTATCTGTAACGCTGCGGGTAACCCGACCGGAATCACGGATAAAAACAGCCAACCGGTCACTCGCGCCATATGAGGGCCAAATGCCAGGCTGACAAAATGAGCCGCGCCACCCGCGTTAGGGAAATGGCGCCCCAACGCGGCAAAGGCGATAGCAATAGGAAAAACCAGAATGATTAAAACAGGCCAGGCCCACAGGCTACCGGAATCGGCGATCTGTGCGGCCAGTGCAGGCACAGCAAATACGCCCGTACCCAACAGCGATGTCGAAAGCAGACCGACTCCCTGAACTAACCCCAATTCCTGTTTTAATCCACTCATAGAGGACTAATTATCCGCGTTCCATAATCGTTTTAATGATATTGCTGGTTGAACAACCATCTTCAAAGTTCAAAACGCGCACATCACCACCTGCCGCCCAAACCTCTTTACTGCCGGCAATATCTTCTGGCTTATAGTCACCGCCTTTAACCAGCAGGTCAGGAAGAATATCAGCAATCAGTCGTTGAGGCGTATCTTCCTCAAAAGAGACGACCCAGTCGACGGACTCCAGCGCACCCAGCACAATCATACGCTGTGCCAGCGGATTTACCGGGCGAGTTTCCCCTTTTAAACGACGAGTGGAAGCATCGCTGTTAACCGCCACAATCAGACGGTCTCCCAGTTTACGGGCATTCGCCAGATAAGAAACATGGCCCGCATGTAAAATATCAAAGCAGCCATTGGTCATCACTACTTTCTCACCGCGCTGGCGAGCATGAGCTACCGCTTGTTTCAGCTGTTCTTCATTCATTACGCCAAAACCGGTATCGGCTCTGCCACGAATGGCGTTTTCCAACTCAATAGGGGAAACCGTTGAGGTTCCCAGCTTACCAACCACCACGCCAGCAGCGGCATTTGCCATAAAGCAGGACTCCTCCAGCGTCAGACCTGCTGCCAAACTAACGGCCAGCACGCCAATTACCGTATCACCGGCACCGGTAACGTCATACACTTCCTGTGCCTGAGTCGGCATATGGAAAGGCTCTTTGCCCGGTTGTAGCAGCGTCATACCATTTTCTGAGCGGGTAATCAGTAACGCACTAAACTCAAATTGCTCAATTAGCGCCATACCCCGACTAATCAGTTCCTCTTCGCTTTTACACTGTCCAACTACCGCTTCAAACTCAGACAGGTTAGGCGTTAACAGCGTAGCACCTCGATAGCGTTCAAAGTCCGTCCCTTTTGGGTCGATCAAAACCGGAACACCGGCTTCCCGCCCCAGCGCAATCAATGACTGAACCGAAGCCAGCGCGCCTTTAGCATAATCAGACAACACCAGTGCCCCTAAGCGAGGCAACGCTTGCTGCACCCGGTCCAGAATCGGCTGAGAATCTACATTCTCAAAACCTTCTTCAAAATCGAGACGCAATAACTGCTGATTTCGGGAAAGCACCCGCAGTTTGGTAATTGTTGGATGAGAAGCCACCGTCACAAAGTCACATTTAACGTTCACTTCATTCAGCTTATCGTTCAATACCCGTGCTGGTTCATCCAGTCCGGTTAACCCCACCAAACGCGACATACCGCATAACGAGGCGATATTCATAGCAACGTTTGCTGCACCGCCGGGACGATCTTCTACCATATTGACTTTAACTACCGGCACCGGGGCCTCAGGTGAGATCCTGCTGGTTGGCCCATGCCAATAGCGATCGAGCATAACATCACCGACAACCATTACGCTGGCACGGCTAAAATCGGGTAACATGACTTTCATCCCATACTCCATAAACGAGGACAGCATATATTGTTATGCAGTTTATCATAATCACATCGTAAAATAGGAATGAGATAAAAATACCGTTAAACTGTCAGCCCCGTTTTTTTAAACTATTGGACAATAATTTTCTAATTCGATTTGTTATGTCAAAAAATCAAGTACTCCCGGAATTTAGCCGGGAACTGTTACACCCCCGCTACTGGCTGCTCTGGTTCGGTATCGCTTTTTTATACCTGATCGTTTTGCTGCCCTATCCCTGGATTAATAGCCTGGGACGCGGTTTAGGCCGTTTCGCTATGCGCTTTATGAAGCGTAGAAAGATGATCTCACGCCGCAACATTGAACTCTGCTTTCCAAATATGACCGAAGCAGAGCACGAAGCCTGGATGATCAAAAACTTTGAAGCCACCGGATTAGCGGTATTTGAAACCGGTATGGCCTGGTTCTGGCCCAACTGGCGTATTAAAAAGTGGTGTACGATTCAGGGAATAGACAATCTGGATGTAGGAGCCCGGGAAAACCGCGGGGTCCTGGTGATTGGTATACATTTTTTAACGCTTGAGCTTGGTGCCCGAATTATTGGCATACACCGTCCCGGAGTAGGTGTTTACCGCCCTCATGACAACAAACTGATGGACTGGCTGCAAACCTGGGGAAGATTGCGCTCCAATAAATATATGCTTGACCGCCGCGATGTAAAAGGCATGATTCGCTCGCTTAAAAAAGGCGAGCTGGTTTGGTATGCCCCGGACCATGATTACGGTCCCAAAAACAGCGTATTCGCCCCTTTCTTTGCAGTGGAAAAAGCGGCTACCACTATTGGCACCTCAATTTTAGTCCGTATGGCTAATCCGCTATTGGTCCCATTCATTCCTAAACGGAACGATGATAATCAGGGATATAGTTTGATTGTACAGCCGCCGCTACAAGGCTTTCCAACGGATGATGAAGTTGCCGCAGCCACCTTTATGAATCAGGCGATTGAACAGCAAATCCTGCTGGCCCCAGAACAATATATGTGGCTACACCGTCGGTTTAAGACTCGCCCGGCGGGCGAGGCATCGTTATATCAATAAGCTATCGCTCTTGGCAGAGTCTGCGCTAAGAGCGATAAGTTTTACTCCGCTAACCATTTACGCCAGCTCTGATTAACCTGCGCCTTTTCCTGTTCAAACCACCCGGCCGGTACTTGCCCTGGTTTATCCTGTAGCGCCAGACGGTGAATTTCGTCACGCATGGTGACATAGGCTTTGGTCAATGCCATTGCTTCCTGTTCATCCATAATCTGATAGTTACCCATCAGTTCAAATATCCTGACGTTATCGGACCATCGGGTAAGCTGAGGCTGTTGATGCGCGTAGCGCAATACCAAATATTGAGCGATAAACTCAATATCAGTGATCCCTCCCTCATCGGTTTTTAAATCGAACAGATCGGCATCTTTATTACCGAGGTGACTGCGCATCTTTTCCCGCATCTCCCGCACTTCTTGTTTTAGCTGCTGTTCATTACGCTCAAGACACAAGATTTCATGACGGGCGTGGTCAAACTCTTTATGCAATACAGGGTCGCTATAAACAATGCGAGTACGTACTAACGCCTGATGCTCCCAGGTCCATGCCTCATTGCGCTGATAATCTTCAAAAGCGCTGATGGTACTCACCAGCAGGCCAGACTCTCCCGATGGCCTCAGACGTGCATCAACCTCATACAGAATACCGGAGGCCATACGTGCACTAAACAGATGCATAATCCGCTGGCCCAGACGTAAATAAAACTGGCGGCCATCGATACTGCGCTCTCCGTCTGTTGTGACGTTTTCCGGGCAATCCACCAGAAATACCAGATCCAAATCGGAGCTATAACCCAGCTCAATGCCCCCCAGCTTGCCATAGGCTACTACGGCAAAACCGCGGCCCTCCCGCTCATACAGATGCGATGGCTGACCATAACGCGCCGTCATCTGGAACCATGCCTGTTGAACCACCGCTTCAATGATCGCTTCCGCCAGGTAAGTTAAGTGGTCACTCACTTTCATTACCGGCAGTGCGCCTGCAATATCGGCAGCAGCAATACGTAACAGATGGGTTTGCTTAAACTGGCGTAAGGCTTCCAGCCGCTGCTCTTCATCTTCTTCCGGCACGCGCAATAAAAACTGACGCAGTTCATCACGATAAGCACTCAGCGGAACCGCCTGATACAGCGAGTTAATATCCAACAGTTCATCCAGCAAAATTGGATAATGAGCCAGTTTGCTGGCCACCATTGGTGACGCAGCACAGAGTCGGATAAGATGAGTCATGGCAGAAGGGTACTCCGCCAATAGCTCCAGATAGGTGGTGCGTGTAACAATACTCAGAATCAAATGGGTGAGGCGCGGTAAAACACTGTCGGCATCGTCGCGCTGGCAAACTTCAGACAACAATCTTGGCATCAGCTTATCAAGGACATCGCGCCCTCTCTGCCCAATAGAGCGTTTATCAATATCATGGCGAAACTCCGCCAAATGTTCTCTCACCCGCTGCCGTGACTCTTCACCTAACTGAGGCATTAATTGAGATAACTCACAGGCATCCAGATCGTCCAGCCATAGCGGGCTATAGCGTAAACTGCCGGAGTCTTCTTCCACATCCGGCGTATCATCACCTATAAGATTGGCAAAAATCTCTCTGACCGCCGCCATATGTTGCCCCAATTGTGACAACAGAGATCCCCAGTCAGAACACCCCATACCGGATGCCAGACGCGCCTGATCTAAAGGATCCACAGGCAGCGTTTGCGTTTGCTGATCGGCAATGGCTTGCAGTAGGTTTTCCAGACGTCGTAAATAGAGATAGCTGATGCTCAGAGTATTTGCCTGTTCCCGGGTTAATAAATCCAGATCGGCAATAGCCTGAAGAGTAGGCAGCAGAGAGTTGCCTTGCAGGCTGGGTTCTCGCCCACCGCGAATCAGTTGAAATACCTGGGTGATAAACTCAATTTCACGAATACCACCGGCCCCCAGCTTGATATTATCCGCCAATCCCCGGCGGCGAACCTCTCTGGCTATCATCCCTTTCATATTGCGCAGTGACTGGATAACGCTGAAATCGATATAACGACGGAAAACAAAAGGACGCAGCATCTGTTTTAGCTCTTCACTGTAGCTATCATGCCTGTCGCCCATAATGCGCGCTTTCACCATGGCATAGCGCTCCCAGTCGCGCCCCTGCTCCTGATAATAATCTTCCAGCGCGCTAAAACTGAACACCAGTGGTCCGCTGTCGCCAAAAGGGCGCAATCGCATATCCACCCGATAAACAAATCCTTCCTGAGTGATTTGATCCAGCGCTTTAATTAGCCGCTGTCCGAGACGGGTAAAAAACTGAGCGTTATCCAGTTGACGGCGGCCACCCTGAGTTTCGCCGTTTTCCGGATAGGCAAAAATCAGATCGATATCTGATGAGAAGTTAAGTTCTCCGCCCCCCAGCTTCCCCATACCCAAAATAAACAGCGGCTGTGGATAGCCATTACCATTGGTTGGTGTACCCCACTCGCGGCAGCAGAGGTCATACAGCCAGTCGCGAGCGGCGATAATCAATGTTTCCGCCAGAATACTTAACTGACTCAAGGTTTGTTCGGTATCGCACAGCTTTAGACTTTGCGCCCAGGAGATACGAATCATCATTTTGCGACGAAACAGACGTAAAACCTGTAGCAAATTAGCCTCATCCGTAACCTCCGCCAGAACCACCTGAAGCCACTGTTGATAATGTTCAGCATCCTCAATACCCGGAGGGTTTTGATGAAGCTCATCCCACCACTCCGGATGCTGAAGTAAGCCATCACTGACAAAGTCACTGAGCGCTAACGCTACACCATCCTGCGGGCTAAACTGAATCGGCTGAACCAGACGCTCTGCCAGCTCAGACTGGCGCTTAATCCGCCGGGCTTCAAGTAGTGGGAAATGAGACAACATAGGGTGTCCTTACAAAATAAATTAGGCTACGGGTTATACATGTTGTGAACTGTTTAGCCAGAACAGCGGCTGTTCCATCGCGCTACGGCGCAATGTGTCACGATCGCCCTCGGCATCAAACAATTTCTGCCAGACTTCAATATAAGGCAGAGACTGTTCTTTATCATAAGCCCCGGAAAGCAGATAAAAATTGATAATCTGACGCTCCAGACGTGGCTGTTGGTCATTATAGCCATCATTGGTTAATGGTTTATTAAACGCCTCTTTTAACTCTGACTTACAGCGGGATAACATAATATCGGCGAAACGTTTAAAAGAGCCGGCCAGCTTCTGTTTTCCTTTATCATCAACAAAAATACGCCAGCCTTTATTCATAACCCAGGCCATCAATGCCAGTTTTAGTTGCAGATATCCCGGCTGATAGCAGACAGCCTCCGCCTGTTGAACCGTCTCCAGTTGCTGCTCCAGTTCAGTTAAACGCTCACGTAACGGCGCTGTTGCTTTACGGGGAATAATGCCGCCAAACAGCGCCAGAATCTGGCGTATTGCCGTTAAACTATGGGTTACCGCGGCCTGAGCCTGTGATTCGCCGTCAAACCAGCAGGCTTCATTACGCTGCCAGTAAGCCAATGCCCACTCCAATGCCGCTTCGAACCCTTGTTCTACCGTAGCACGCTCAGGCACAACCAACACATCCATTGGCGTAACGGCGATAGTGGCATCATCGTTTAATAAACGGTATCCTCGCGCGGCTTTACTTTGGCTACCTAAGCGCAACCCTTTTACGCCGGTTAACTGTTGCGCCAGCGTCAATATATCTGCGGCATTTCCTTGTTTCAGCTCCATCTCCAGTTCGCTAATGGCCTCACTGGATCCATCCGCCGTAATCAGCCCCCGATCGAGAGCGATTTCTATCTGACTCTGCTGAAACTTAATCAGCCAGCTCTGACGTTTAAAATCTGTAGTAAATAGCGGCTGTAGCGAAGTGACCAGCGACGAAATATCAACGCCGGCTGGCCAAACGTCCGCCGGTAATAAAGAGATATCCAGCCTGTCGGAAGACAGCGGAATATTGTGTTCAGCTCGATGAGCCACACCACCAACGGTATTCCCCGCTGATTTCAATGTCATCTCCCAGGCGTTATTACAACCTCTGACGCGTAAACCAATACGATGGTGACGCAATATGCCATCGGCCGTGTCATAGTAAGTATTTGATAACTGCTGGACCTCTCCCCCTTCAGCGCTCAATCGGGAGATAACTTCAGGTAAATCCGCCACGGCTTTAGAAGTGGCAACAAATTTAAGCTCAATCTCAACGGTCATAATGGTTTCCGCAGTTAAAAAAACAAACAATAACAAATGATAATAATAATGCGAGCAATGCCGTAATTTACGCCATCGGCAGGGGGAAAAACCACCTGATTTGTTCCCTTTATTGGGTTGTAACACAGGTTTTACATTGCACACTCTCTCCGAAGGCTCTACTATCGTTACATAAGTAACTTTTCTGAACAGATAAAAAATACTGACAATGCTAAAATTAAGAACAATTTCTATCGCTTTACTCGCATCACTGAGTATTACTTCTTTTACCGTTGCGGCTGATACCAGATACATTTCTGATAATCTGAATACCTATCTGCGCGGTGGTCCATCGGATAACTATCGCCTCACAGGTACGATTAATGCCGGTGAAAAAGTTGAATTGCTGGCTGTTAATGATAGTACTAAATACGGTCAGATTCAGGACAGCAAAGGCCGTACTGCCTGGATCCCTATGGATCAACTCAGCACAGCGCCAAGCCTGAGTGAAAGAGTGCCTGCACTTGAGCAACAGGTCAAAGATCTGACCGATAAGTTAACCAATATTGATGATAGCTGGAATAAACGCACTGCTGATATGCAGGAAAAAGTCGCCAGTAGTGACGGCATTATCAATGGATTAAAGCAGGAAAATCAGCAGCTAAAAGATGAGCTGACCGCTGCCCGCAAAAAGGTAAACGACATTAGCCTGCAAATGGATGATAAGCAACGTACCATTATTCAACAATGGTTTATGTATGGCGGTGGCGTTGCCGGTGTAGGTTTGCTTTTAGGTCTGTTACTGCCTTACCTGCTCCCACGCCGCAAAAAAGATCGCTGGATGAACTAAACTGTAGCGAATGCTTTTGTTAAGTGATTATCAACGCTGGCGCTGTTTGGCCAGCGTTTTGTTTATATATTTTTAAATCGATAAAATTTCCGGAGAGCGTGTGAAAACCTATCTTGTTGGCGGAGCCGTCCGCGATCAACTACTGGGCTTACCCGTACATGAGCGTGATTGGGTCGTGGTGGGTGCCACGCCTGAACAAATGCTGACGCTAGGCTACCAGCAGGTAGGAAAGGATTTTCCGGTATTCCTTCATCCACAAACCCATGATGAACATGCGCTGGCACGTACCGAACGTAAATCAGGGTCCGGCTACGCTGGTTTTACCTGTTATGCCGCTCCGGATGTCACTCTGGAACAGGATTTACTACGTCGCGACCTCACCATCAATGCCATAGCACAGGACGACGACGGTACCCTTATCGACCCTTATCACGGCCAACGGGATCTGGAGCAGCGTGTTTTACGCCATGTTTCCATCGCTTTCAGAGAAGATCCTTTGCGAGTGCTGAGAATCGCCCGTTTTGCTGCACGCTATGCCAGTCTTGGCTTCACCATCGCCCCGGAAACCTGGCTATTGATGAAAGAGATAGTCAATAGTGGCGAAATAGCGCATTTGACGGCAGAACGCGTATGGAAAGAGACTGAAAAGGCGTTATCAACCCGTAGCCCGCAGGTATTTTTTGACGTGCTCAGGGAGTGCGGTGCTTTAGCGGTTCTGTTTCCTGAAATTGATGATCTGTTTGGCGTTCCTGCGCCGGAAAAATGGCACCCGGAAATCGATACCGGTGTGCATGTTTTAATGGTTCTGGAGATGGCGGCAACCCTGAGCGATGAGATAGATGTGCGTTTCTCTGCGCTATTACATGATGTGGGTAAAAGCCTCACACCGGAAGCGCTCTGGCCTCACCACCACGGTCACGGTTTAGCTGGCATAAAACTGGTGGAAGACATTTGCCAGCGCTACAAAATTCCTAATGCCACTCGTGAGTTAGCCTGTCTGGTCTCCGAGTTTCACGATCGAATCCACACCGTATATCAACTACGAGCAGACACTATTTTAAATATGCTGAATGCGATAGACGTCTGGCGTAAACCACATCGACTGGAACAGATGCTATTAGTCAGCGAAGCAGATTATCGCGGTCGGGCTGGCTGGCAGCAAAAAGCCTACCCACAGGCAAACTATCTCAGACAGGCTTTTGAAGTGGTTAATGGAGTATCGGTTAAAGATATTATCGAACAGGGGTTCACCGGTGCCGATATTAAAGATCAGTTGAATAAACGTCGTTTAGAAGCGCTCACCAAATGGAAAGAGAGTCAGCCGCAAAGTTAATTATTCTGTCAATCTAATGACTCTGATTAGTAACAATCGATACTTCTGGCCACAAACAAAGCAGATAAATTGGCCTCAATGAATATTCCGGTCGTAACATCTAAAGTGCTTATATTGACTTTCTGCTCGACCGGGAGACCATCTGTATTTAGCTTCAGTGCGTGTCGGGCCTGGTCTCCCGACAATTGGCTCTTTTAAAGCACAAAACTGAACAAATCAAACTTTGTCACTAATCTTAGGCACTGATTATTATCCAACCAGTGCCTTTTTTATCTATCGCGCCCCGATCCTTAAATCAGAAAAACACCAGATAAATAACGCCAGCAACAAAGAAACGATAAATAGCGAATGGAATAAATGAGAAACGCTTAATTACGCTCAGGAAGGTTTTAATCGCCAGCAGTGCCACAATAAAAGCGGTGACAAAACCGACGGCAAACATCGGTAAATCATTCCAAACCAGCAGACCAATACTTTTATACATCACTAATATGGTTGCACCCAGCATCATCGGCACTGCCAGAATGAAAGAGAATTCGGACGCAGCATAACGGCTTACGCCAATCAACATTCCACCGGAGATAGTGGCACCTGAACGGGAGAAACCAGGCCACAGAGCCAGACACTGAAAACAGCCAATAATAAAAGCCTGACGATAAGTCATATCATCCAGCCCTTCCGCACGCGGAATTTTAGGCTTCAGCATTTCAGCAGCGATCAGCAA
Organism: Limnobaculum eriocheiris; assembly: GCF_021010575.1. Taxonomy (GTDB): domain Bacteria; phylum Pseudomonadota; class Gammaproteobacteria; order Enterobacterales; family Enterobacteriaceae; genus Limnobaculum; species Limnobaculum eriocheiris. The sequence goes on from NZ_JAJNAG010000040.1 coordinate 19,569, forward strand.
TAAACCGCCGGCAATCAGGGCATACATCACGGTTTTAGCGCCAAACAAATATTGTTTAATATCATCATGCAGCGCGAAACCCGCCACCACTGCCGGTAACATACCCAGAATGATATGAACCAGTGTCAGGCGCCCCTTGCCTCTCCCTTCATGGGGAACCTCACCAAAATGGATACCAATCAGACCAAACAGACGGCGCCAGAACACGACGACTACCGCAAGAATTGACCCTAACTGAATAACCACTTCAAATGTAGATGCGGTATCGCCAGAAAAACCCAACAGTTCACCAACAATAATCATATGGCCCGTTGAAGAAACCGGCAGAAATTCGGTTAACCCTTCAACGACTCCGAGAATAAATGCTACGACCAACGAATGAAAACCATCCATCAATAGATCCCTTGCAAAATAAAGAAAATATTTGTACCTGATTATCAGGCAATAATTTTAAAAAACCGCGCAACTCAGACAGAAATCAACCTGTTAAGTTTCATTTCCTTCTGCTAATTTCTTTCAGGCCAGACGTGATCCACGTTCAATAATCACACCAACCTGCTTCGCTGCTGCTACGGCTCCCGGTTTACTCACCTTAATCCTAATCCATGGAATGGAAAAACGCTGCATCAATAAATCGGCAACTTCTTCCGCGACCCGTTCCACTAAGGCAAAACGCTCGTTTTCGACCTTTTCAATCACAGCTTCGCTAACATCGGCATAACTCAGGCAGTCACAAACGTTGTCGCTGGCGGCCGCTTTGCGATTATCCCAGCCCATTTCGATATCGAAAATTAGCTTCTGCCGAATCGTCTGTTCCCAGTCATAAACCCCGATGGTTGTAATGACGCAGAGCTGTTCTATAAATACGATATCCATAACATCACTCTCAGTTTTTCAATTAAGGCATACCACTTCGGGTAGAATATGCGTATTATCCACGTTAGCAGAGAGTAAAACGACAATTATTAGATGGAATCGAGTTTATGAGTGCTATCGCGCTTGGCATGATCATTATCGCCTATCTATGTGGATCAATATCCAGCGCAGTGTTGGTTTGTCGTATCGCCAGACTGCCCGACCCACGAGAGCATGGTTCCGGTAACCCCGGTGCAACCAACGTGCTGCGTATTGGCGGGAAAGCGGCTGCCGCAGCCGTATTAATTTTCGATGTACTAAAAGGTATGCTTCCTGTTTGGGTAGCTTACAAGCTGAATCTTTCCCCTCTTTATCTTGGTTTAACCGCTATTGCAGCCTGTCTGGGGCATATTTATCCGATCTTCTTTCACTTTCGCGGTGGTAAAGGTGTGGCAACGGCATTTGGTGCCATCGCTCCTATTGGCTGGGATCTTACCGGATTAATGACCGGTACCTGGCTGTTAACCGTGCTGCTGAGTGGTTATTCCTCTCTGGGAGCCATTATCAGTGCGCTTATTGCACCGTTTTATACCTGGTGGTTTAAACCGCAGTTCACCTTTCCAGTAGCAATGCTCTCCTGTCTGGTTTTGATTCGTCATCATGACAACATTCAACGGTTATGGCGCGGTCAGGAAGGGAAGATATGGGATCGATTCAGGAAGAAAAGGACCGAAGAAACCGAAAATAACGATAAACCAGAGTAAATTAACAACGCTTCAGTAAAGCTCACCGGCCGCTCATCGTACTTAATTAAGTAAATACCTGTTGACGGCCGGAGTAACCATTAACTCATTCAAACTCAATCATAATCAGCTCACTGGCGGTAACTGATCCAGCGGCCAGCGTGGGCGAACCGATACTTCCAGCCCTGTGGCTTCTCCGGCTTTCAGTCGAACCATTCCGGCATAGGCAATCATGGTGCCATTATCGGTGCAGAACTCAGGACGAGCATAAAATACTTCGCCTTTGCGCTGTTTCATTATGTCGGCCATTTTACTGCGCAGCGTGCGGTTAGCGCTTACGCCACCCGCCATCACCAGTCGGTTAAATCCGGTTTCATCCAGTGCCCGACGGCATTTAATTGCCAGCGTATCCACCACCGCATCTTCAAACGCTCTGGCAATATCGGCTTTAGTTTGCTCATCATCACCGGACTGGCGAATGGTATTAGCGGCAAAAGTCTTAAGACCGGAAAAGCTAAAATCAAGGCCCGGGCGATCGGTCATTGGACGTGGAAAAGTAAAACGCCCGGCAATCCCTTGTTGTGCCATTTTAGACAACATCGGCCCCCCCGGGTAATCCAGCCCCAGCAGTTTGGCGGTTTTATCAAATGCTTCACCGGCAGCGTCATCGATGGACTCGCCCAACAGTTGATACTGACCAATGCCCGTCACGCTGATTAACTGGGTATGCCCACCAGAAACCAGCAGCGCAACAAAGGGAAATTCCGGCGGGTTATCTTCCAGCATGGGAGCTAACAGGTGCCCTTCCATATGGTGAATCGCGACCGCCGGAACATTCCACGCCAGCGCCAGAGAACGCCCGACGGTTGCACCAACCAATAACGCCCCAACTAAACCCGGCCCGGCGGTATAGGCAATACCATCAATATCAGCGGCGGTCAGATTGGCCTGCTTAAGCGCCGCCTGAATTAAAGGAACGGTTTTACGTACATGATCGCGGGATGCCAGTTCAGGTACCACACCGCCATAATCCGCATGCAGCTTAACCTGACTGTACAGTTGATCCGCTAATAAACCCTGCCGATCGTCATAAATCGCCACACCGGTTTCATCGCATGATGTTTCAATACCTAATATACGCATAACCTGCCAAACAGCCTCTGAATTCATTACCCGTGCCTCTGTAACAGCGATACAGACACACAATTTGTATTGCGATAAATAATAACACAGACAATAAGCTGAGAATAAAGAATCCCCTACTTCAATAAAAATGCTACTGAATATCACTAATTAGCAGCAACCCCTAACATATTTCGATAAACTAACGGCAAAGTCGCTTGCAGCACACCGGAAACTCTGGGTATGCTTCGCCTTTCTTTTGTCCATCCAATGAACACCAAACAACTACTGATTGAGATAGAAATGACTAAAGCTCAAAGTGTTAAACGTGGAATCCATTCCCTGGCATTGTTGAGTGCGCTGGTACTTGCCGGCTGTAGCTCAACCGATCCTAACCTGGACCTTCCTTCACCAGCCCAAACGGCAGGATCCCCGACTCAGGAAATTAAACAGGTTTATAAAACAAGCGCCCAAAATGGTCCTGAAGTATTGATTTCTGCCGCTGATAATAACGGTAGCTACAATAATATGCGCCGTACACTGGCTCGTTCAAACCTGCCGGAAAAAGAGAGCATTCAACTGTCTGAATGGGTAAATTTCTTCCCTTATGATTATCCACAACCACAGGGCCGTATTCCTTTTGCTGCCAACGGTGAAATCGCCGTTACGCCATGGAATCCGAATACCCGATTAGTGCGTGTAGCCATTAAAGCTGATGATGCTCAAACCAGCGCTGAACGTCGTGCGGCAAACCTGGTGGTATTAGTGGGTGCAGAGGGTGCCGATCTGGAGTTAATCAAATCCAGCCTGACTCATCTGGTTAACCAATTAACCCCTCAGGATACCCTGACACTCATGAGTGCTTCCGGGGATAAAGGCGTTCTGCTGGAGCCAACAACTGGCGATCACAAAGACAAAATGCTGTCTGCCATTTCCAGCTTAAACCGTGAAAAAACCATTCAGGACAGCTCCCGTCTGACAGAAGCTTATGCGCTGGCAAAAGATAGCTACATTGCTGACGGTATCAATCGCGTCATTTTAGTAGGCAACAGCACTTATAACGCAGGCTTTAGCACCGTCCAGGATATCAGCGACTTTTTCGCTAACCATCCAGCCTCTCAGATTTCACTGACTACATTGGGCTTTGCTGCCAGCCAGTTTACGCCATCGCCACTGGCGGAAGTGGCTTATGTTGGTAACGGTGTTCATCAGTATATTGATAATGTACGTGACAGTAACAAAGTCTGGGATGAGCAGTTAAGCTCAACTCAAATCCCGGTAGCAAAAGAGTTCTCCATGAAAGTCGAGTTTAACCCAACTTATATCAAGGCTTATCGCCTGCTGGGTTATCAGGCCCCGTCTGAAGAGAGCAGCAATGTTACAAATAGCGGTGTTGTGGTCACCGGACAAACGATGACAGCTCTGTATGAAGTCATTCCTGCTGGTAGTACAGAAGAGTGGAGTGCAGAGCAATTTGCTTCCATTGCTACTCCGTCAGCTAACAGTTACCTGCGTCAAACCAAAGAGATTGCCATGATGCATCTGCGTTATAAAACGCCAAATGCACGGGGCACGCCTCAGCGTATTGAGCTGCCGGTTCCTGAATCACAAATGAACAACACGCTGGATAACAGCAGCAAAGATTTCCGCTTTGCCGCTGCGGTTGCCGCATTTGCCCAGCAGTTAAAAGATAATGGGGCATCAACCGGCACATTCACGCTGGATGATACTCTGAAACTGGCAAATGAAGGTCGCAGTGACGATAAGTACGATCTGCGTTCAGAATTTATTCAGTTGATTGGCAATGCCCAAAATGCACTGCCAAAAAGCTCGCCGGTAAAAGGCCAGGGCGAATAAGCGTTAAAGCAGTAAAAATTTGATCGTTGAAAGTTTCCGTTACGGGTGAATAAAAATAACGGGAACTTTCAGCACACTAACGTGATGGTAGCAGTTTATACAATGATGACGGGCTGTTTTCTGCCAGCTACCGATGAATGAATCGGTAACAGGACTTTACAAGCAGCACCTATTCGCAGTAGAATTCCGCACCATTTTGAATATGGCTGGCAACAGCGCCAGCAGCAAAACCGATTTCTATTGAGGTGAAAGGCACATGCCGGTAATTAAAGTACGTGAAAACGAGCCATTTGACGTAGCATTACGTCGTTTCAAGCGTTCATGCGAAAAAGCAGGTATCCTTGCTGAAGTTCGTAGCCGTGAATTCTACGAAAAACCAACTACTGAACGTAAACGCGCTAAAGCTTCTGCTGTGAAACGTCACGCGAAGAAATTAGCTCGTGAAAACGCACGCCGCACCCGCCTGTATTAATACCTTCGGTTAACCCCGAGCGCGCGATTAATGCGCAGGTTGGTCGTGTAGCTAAAGCTAGTAATAGCTAACTGCATATAAGTATGCCGTGCTTTCCGGAAGGAATGCGCGGCTTATTCTCATTTATGGATTTACGAATTGAGGCTTAATGGCAGGACGAATCCCACGCGTATTTATCAATGACTTGCTGGCCCGCACGGACATCGTCGATCTTATAGATGCCCGTGTGAAGCTGAAAAAGCAAGGCAAGAATTATCACGCCTGTTGTCCGTTCCATAATGAGAAAACACCCTCTTTTACCGTTAACGGTGAAAAACAGTTTTATCACTGCTTCGGTTGCGGAGCACACGGCAATGCCATTGATTTCTTAATAAACTTTGATCGTCTGGAGTTTGTTGAAAGCGTTGAAGAACTGGCCACCATGCACGGTCTGGAAATTCCTTATGAATCCGGTACCGGGATCAGCCAGTTAGAAAAGCACCAAAGACAAAGTCTGTATCAGTTGATGGAACCCTTAGCTAAGTTCTATCAGGAATCCTTAAACCAACCTCAGTCTCAGGATGCGCGAAACTATCTGGCGCAACGTGGTTTAAGTGACGAGATTATTCAGCGCTTCGCCATTGGCTTTGCGCCTTCCGGATGGGATAACGTTCTGAAACGTTTTGGTCGCTCACCGGAGAACCGCGAATCACTCAATGATGCGGGTATGTTGGTGACTAATGATAATGGGCGGACCTATGACCGCTTCCGCGAACGGGTTATGTTTCCTATTCGCGATAAGCGTGGTCGGGTTATCGCCTTTGGTGGAAGGATTCTGGGCAACGGAACGCCTAAATATCTTAATTCACCGGAAACAGAGATTTTCCATAAAGGCCGCCAGCTGTATGGCCTTTATGAAGCACAGCTTAATCGCAATCAGCTTGATAAGCTGTTAGTGGTTGAAGGCTATATGGATGTGGTAGCGCTGGCACAGTTTGGCATTGATTATGCCGTCGCCTCGCTGGGTACCTCCACAACGGCAGAACATATTCAGTTAATGTTTCGCTGTACGGATAACGTTATCTGCTGTTATGACGGTGATAACGCCGGTCGCGAAGCCGCATGGCGTGCATTAGAAACCGCCCTGCCTTACCTGACCGATGGCCGTCAGCTGCGTTTTATGTTTTTACCCGATGGGGAAGATCCGGATACGCTGGTACGAAAAGAAGGTAAAGAGGCTTTCCAACAACGTTTAGAACAAGCCCAACCTCTTTCGATGTTTTTATTTGATACACTTATGCCGCAGGTTGATCTGAGTTCACCAGATGGGCGTGCTAAACTTAGTACATTAGCCTTGCCACTCATCAGCAAGGTACCCGGCGAAACATTGCGTTTATATTTACGCCAGCAGCTCGGCCAAAAGTTGGGAATTCTGGATGACAGTCAGTTAGATAAGCTGATGCCGAAACAAATTGAAACGGAACAAAGCTATCAGGCACCCCAGCTAAAACGCACAACTATGCGTATACTGATAGGTCTGCTGATTCAGCGCCCTTATCTGGCAACGCAGGTGCCGTCAGTACAAGGGTTAGAACAAACCAATCTGGCGGGTGTACCACTGTTTATTGAACTGGTTAAAACCTGTCTGGCCCAGCCGGGGTTAACCACCGGACAACTTTTAGAGCTGTATCGCGGAAATAATTACAGTCAGCAACTTGAAACTTTAGCAACATGGAACCACATGATTGTAGAGGACATGGTTGAAGAAACATTTCTTGATACGTTAGCGAAACTGTATGACTCAGTATTAGAGCAACGCCAGGAAGAACTGATTGCCCGTGACAGAACCCACGGTTTGAATGCTGAAGAGCGCAAAGAATTATGGTCTTTGAATATGGCTCTGGCAAAAAAAGATTAGTTGGACAGATTTAACAGAATTAACGGCTTAAGTGCCGCTCATTGCAGGTAAGAAATCCTGCGCATAGCTGTTTATAAAGGCGACAGCTGATAAACATAGCCCGACTACCTTATGATTACCGGCCTGGCCGATAAAATTTAATACTCTGAAGTGTGGATACCGTCTTATGGAGCAAAACCCGCAGTCACAGCTTAAACTTCTTGTTACCCTGGGCAAGGAGCAAGGCTACCTGACCTACGCTCAGGTCAATGACCATCTGCCTGAAGATATCATCGATTCAGATCAAATCGAAGATATCATCCAGATGATCAATGATATGGGTATTCAGGTAATGGAAATAGCACCTGATGCCGATGATCTAATGCTCGCAGAAAACACCGCAGACACCGATGAAGATGCAGCAGAAGCCGCAGCGCAAGTGCTCTCCAGCGTTGAATCTGAAATCGGTCGTACAACAGATCCGGTACGCATGTATATGCGCGAAATGGGTACCGTAGAACTGTTAACCCGCGAAGGCGAGATCGACATTGCAAAACGCATAGAAGAAGGTATCAATCAGGTCCAGTGTTCTGTTGCAGAATACCCTGAAGCGATCACCTATCTGTTGGAACAGTACGATCGCGTTGAAACTGGCGAAACCCGACTGTCTGACATCATTACTGCATTTATCGATCCTAATGCGGATGACACCATTGGCCCTGCGGCAACACATGTAGGCTCAGAATTGTCCAGCGAAGAGCAGGATAATGATGACGATGATGATGAAGACTCCGATGATTCCGATGCAGATGAAGATATCGGTATCGATCCTGAACTTGCCCGTGAAAAATTCAACGACCTGCGTCTGCAATATGATGCAACCCGCAAAGCCATTAAAGAGTTTGGCCGCAGCAATCCACAGGCAATCGAAGAGATCGTAAAACTGTCGGAAGTATTCAAACAGTTCCGTCTGGTACCAAAACAGTTTGATTATCTGGTTAACAACATGCGCCAGATGATGGATCGCGTTCGTACTCAGGAACGTCTGATCCTTAAGCTGTGTGTTGAACAGAGTAAAATGCCGAAGAAAAACTTCGTCACGCTGTTCGCCAGCAATGAAACAACAATGGACTGGTTTAACAGCGCTCTGGCGATGGGTAAACCATGGTCTGAAAAACTGAAAGATGTTAGCGAAGAAGTAGAGCGCTGCATCCAGAAGTTACAGTTAATTGAAGATGAAACCGGCTTAACTATCGAGCAGGTTAAAGATATCAACCGTCGTATGTCTATCGGTGAAGCGAAAGCCCGCCGTGCGAAGAAAGAGATGGTTGAAGCAAACTTACGTCTGGTTATCTCTATCGCTAAAAAGTATACCAACCGTGGCTTGCAGTTCCTGGATCTGATTCAGGAAGGTAATATCGGTCTGATGAAAGCGGTAGATAAGTTTGAATATCGTCGTGGCTATAAGTTCTCAACTTACGCCACCTGGTGGATCCGTCAGGCTATCACCCGCTCAATCGCCGATCAGGCGCGTACTATCCGTATTCCGGTGCATATGATTGAGACGATTAACAAGCTTAACCGTATCTCTCGCCAGATGCTGCAGGAAATGGGTCGCGAGCCGCTGCCGGAAGAGCTGGCAGAACGTATGCTGATGCCAGAAGACAAGATCCGCAAAGTGCTGAAGATTGCCAAAGAGCCAATCTCAATGGAAACGCCAATCGGCGATGACGAAGATTCGCATTTAGGTGATTTTATCGAGGATACTACCCTCGAGCTGCCGCTGGATTCTGCTACTTCTGAAAGCCTGCGTTCAGCAACCCACGATGTGCTTGCCGGTCTGACCGCTCGTGAAGCGAAAGTATTGCGCATGCGTTTTGGTATCGATATGAATACTGACCATACGCTGGAAGAAGTGGGCAAACAGTTCGATGTTACCCGTGAGCGTATCCGTCAGATCGAAGCGAAAGCATTACGTAAATTACGTCACCCAAGCCGCTCAGAAGTACTGCGCAGCTTCCTGGATGATTAATCTTTGCGTTGATGAATAGTAAGTCAGAAAACCCCAGTCCTCTGGGGTTTTCTTGTTTTCAGGCCATGACGTTATGTTAAGGGAAGGTATTTATGCAACAGGGAAACTATTCACTTCAGGCATTACAGAATGCAGTGAAGTCAGGTTCTCAGTTTAAGTATCTCTATTTTTGGGGGCATCAACCCTCGGCCAATGGCGTTATTACCGCATCCTGCTTTAGCCAGTGGTGGCTATCCCCTTTTGTCGTTGATGGCATCACCTATGCAACCGCAGAACATTGGATGATGGCGAGTAAAGCGCAGTTATTTGGTGATGAGCAAATTATTCCACAGATTTTAAGCGCCAGAACGCCCGCACAGGCTAAAAGTCTGGGCAGGCAGGTAAAGGGCTTCGATCAACAGATATGGCAATCACGCTGCTTTGAGCTGGTTTTTGAGGGCAACTGGCATAAATTCAGTCAACATCCAGAGTTGGGTGAGTTTCTGCTGAACACCAAACAGCGGGTTCTGGTTGAAGCCAGTCCGGTAGATAAAATTTGGGATATCGGTCTGACACAAGACGACCTGCGTGCGGCAAATCCTTTATTATGGGATGGGCAGAATTTGCTGGGGTTTGCGTTGATGGAAGTGCGGGAGCGGTTGCTCACGGGTTGCTAATTTAATGATTGGGTCAGCGGCGTAACCAAAAGGCATCTACACAATGCTTAACGCCGTTGCTAATTCACGATAGCTCTCTGTCAGTTGTTCCAGCGTCGCACGGTTCAGGCCGCTGGGATTAGGTAATATCCATACCTGCGTTTGCCCTATGGTCATCTCTTGTTTACCCCACGGGGCATTGCGTATACCAAACGCCTGATGGCAGACCTGTTTACCCAATATGGCTACGGCGCGAGGCTGATAACGTTCGAGCTTTTCAATAAGCAACACAGCCCCTTGTTGCAGTTCCTGACTGGAAAGCTCCGCTGCCTGTACGGTTGGCCGCGCCACCAAGGCGGTTAACCCACAGTGACTTTGCAAAATTTTGCGATCTTCTTCTGGCGTTAGCAACGTTTTGGTAAAACCCGCCTGATATATCACCCGCCAGAATCGATTGGTTCGATTAGCAAAATGAAAGCCACTGGCTGAAGCCTTTAGCCCCGGATTGATACCGCAGAACACCACCTGTAGGCCGGGTTGTAAAATATCGTTAAGCATTGCTGTTTCGCCTGATATCAAATCATTATCTGATATACGCTACCAGCAAGCGTCACACTCTACAACTGTGCATAAAACCAACGTTCACACTACGTAACTATGGACTAAACAATAATGTTTACCGTATAATCGCCGCCACTTGGCCCCTTAGCTCAGTGGTTAGAGCAGGCGACTCATAATCGCTTGGTCCCCCGTTCAAACCGGGGAGGGGCCACCAAATTTTCGCTTTGAATAGATGTTATTAAGCTCACTTTGTTAAGTGGGCTTTTTTGTCGCTAAAATCCACTGATTAAAGATTAATATCACCTATCAATCGCCCCCGATTCTTGTATATAATTTTACCCACCAGCATATTGCTTGTAATGGACATTAAACAGGAGTCAATCAAATGGAAAGTCAGATTCTGAAGGTGATGAAAGAAGCCGGTAAACCAATTTCTGCAGGAGAAGTGGAAAAACTATCCGGGTTAGATCGCAAAGATATCGATAAAGCGTTTAAAGTCATGAAGGAAAAAGGAACGATTGTTTCTCCTGTGCGCTGTAAGTGGGAACCGGCGCAGAAGTAATTTGGGTTGATTTGAAAGCCAATTATATTATTAAGCCCGCGAATGCGCTGAGGGATCCCCACAAAATCAGCGCTAATAAACCAACACCATACTCTGGTAGGTTTTGGCGAGATGATTAAGAACAGTACTGAGTACTGTTCGTCTTAAAATTAGCGGAGAGTGTCGCAAG
>NZ_JAJNAG010000041.1 GCF_021010575.1 Limnobaculum eriocheiris
GTGGAATGACCGTTTCGGATCACATCACTCGTTTCAGAACAGCGGGGACAAACTACATCAATCTTTGCCATCAATCATCCAAAGGGCGAAGAATACCACAACACTAAATATGCGTCACGACCAAAAAATCTAAGCAATAACTCAAATAAACAAAGATCGATTGTTTTACAACTATTGCAGCCACAGCTTTAACTGGCTCTACAGCCACCACTCTACGTCCATAACAAGTAGCTTTGATATAGTTTCTGAAAGGGGTCAACTACTGTATTAAACCAGGCCTGACGGTAATATGATGAAATGCGCAACTGAGCGTTTATTAAGGCAGCATCCTGTGGGATGTTTAAAAATGACAGTAAATAATCCACCTGCATAGCAGGTGGCTTTGACACGGCCCACTAAAAGGGGGGCTAACTACTGTATAAACACCAACCATTACTATTCCTCTATTTCTACCTGCATAAAACCAAGTTCGTGATTATCTGCAATAGAATGAAATAAGAAAAATAATTGGTTTAGTGATTATTAAGGCAAAGCCCTACAAGAACGATCACCACCTCCAGAGGAGGTGGTTTAAGAATGACAACAAAAAAGCTGTTTTCTTACTTACTACACGTCCAGATTAGCAACCTTCAGGGCGTTTTGTTCAATAAAGGCACGACGAGGTTCAACTTCATCCCCCATCAGTGTAGTAAACAGCTGATCGGCGGCAATCGCATCTTTAATCGTTACCTGCAACATACGGCGCCCTTCCGGGTCCATCGTGGTTTCCCATAGCTGTTCCGGGTTCATCTCTCCCAGACCTTTATAGCGCTGAATTGATAGCCCACGGCGTGATTCCTTAACTAACCAGTCAAGAGCCTGTTCGAAAGTACTTACTGGCTGGCGACGCTCGCCGCGCTCAATAAAGGCTTCATTTTCAATCAAACCACGCAACTGCTCACCCAGGTGGCACATCTTGCGGTATTCACTACCCAATACAAAATCAATATTCAGGTTGTAGTCAGTGTCTACACCATGAGTCCGAACGCGAATCAACGGTTCGAAAATGGCACGTTCGCTGTTTTCCTGAACCAGAGCAATATAAGTACTGCCATGCTGTTCTTTCTCATTAAGGGTATTAACCAGTGATTCAACCCATTCCTGAGTTTTCGCTTTATCCGCCAGGACCTCTTCCGTCAGAGTTGACTGATAAACCAACTGATTAAGCAGAGCCAGTGGTGTACGACGCTCCATACGCTTGAGCATCTTCTGCACGCTGTAATACTCGGCCACCAAACGCTCCAGAGGCTCACCCGCCATTGCAGGGGCCTGTGGGTTTACAAACAGTGAAGCGCCGTCTAATGCGGTGGTGATTTGATATTGATCCATCGCTTCATCATCTTTGATGTACTGCTCTTGTTTGCCTTTCTTCACCTTATACAGCGGTGGCTGGGCAATATAGATATAACCGCGCTCAATCACTTCCGGCATTTGGCGATAGAAGAAGGTCAGCAACAGAGTACGGATGTGTGAACCATCCACGTCGGCATCGGTCATGATAATGATGCTGTGATAACGCAGCTTATCAGGATTGTATTCATCACGGCCGATACCACAACCTAATGCGGTAATCAGGGTCGCCACTTCCTGAGAAGAGAGCATCTTGTCGAAGCGCGCTTTTTCTACGTTGAGGATTTTTCCTTTCAGCGGCAAAATGGCCTGATTCTTACGGTTACGCCCCTGTTTAGCAGAGCCGCCCGCAGAGTCCCCTTCCACTAAGTAGAGTTCAGACAGTGCCGGATCGCGCTCCTGACAGTCCGCCAGTTTACCTGGCAGGCCGCCTAAATCTAATGCCCCTTTACGGCGCGTCATTTCGCGCGCTTTACGTGCTGCTTCACGAGCACGAGCCGCATCGATAATTTTGCCTACTACGATTTTGGCATCACCCGGGTTTTCCAGCAGATATTCCGACAGTTTTTCCGCCATGATGGATTCAACGGCAGATTTAACCTCTGAAGAGACCAGCTTATCTTTAGTTTGTGAAGAGAATTTAGGATCCGGCACTTTAACCGAAACCACGGCAATCAAACCTTCACGGGCATCATCGCCAGTGGCGCTAACTTTGGCTTTTTTGCTGTAACCCTCTTTTTCCATATAGTTATTCAGTGTACGGGTCATTGCGGCACGGAAACCGGCCAGGTGAGTACCACCGTCACGCTGTGGAATATTGTTGGTAAAACAGTAGATATTCTCCTGGAAGCCATCGTTCCACTGCAGAGAAACTTCTACATTGATACCGTCTTTTTCATTCTGATGCGTGAAATAGAATACGGATGGGTGAATCGGCGTTTTATTACGGTTCAGATACTCTACAAACGCCTTAATACCCCCTTCATAATGGAAGTGGTCGTGCTTATCATCACGCTCATCATTTAATTTGATGGAAACACCGGAGTTCAGGAACGACAGTTCGCGCAGGCGTTTAGCCAGAATGTCATATTGGAACTCAAGGTTAGTGGTAAAGGTGTCCGGACTTGGCCAGAAACGAATACGCGTACCGCTTCTGTCTGCGTCACCCACCACTTTCAGAGGCGCTTCCGGCACACCGCTGCGATAGATTTGCTTATGGGTTTTACCTTCACGATCGATAACCAGTTCCAGTTTGTCAGACAGCGCATTAACTACCGAAACGCCCACGCCGTGCAAACCACCGGACACTTTATAGGAGTTATCATCAAACTTACCGCCAGCGTGCAGTACGGTCATAATAACTTCCGCAGCAGAAATGCCTTCCTCTTCATGGATGCCGGTAGGAATACCACGACCATCATCCTGCACGGAAACGGAATTATCACTGTGAATGGTTACAACGATGTCTTTACAGTAGCCAGCCAGCGCTTCGTCGATTGCGTTATCGACAACCTCAAATACCATGTGGTGCAGACCGGTACCATCGTCGGTATCACCGATATACATGCCAGGACGCTTACGTACCGCATCCAGACCTTTTAAAACCTTGATACTTGAGGAATCATATGTATTCGACATTAGCGTTTCTCGCTCACTATTAATCCTGTGGTTGATGCTCTATTTTGCCATGTTCTACAGAGAACATCTTGCCCTTTTTGTCCATCATATCAGCGATCTGTTCAGCGCTGACGGCGCTGACAAAAACCTGGGCGCCGGTAGCTTTTAAACGATCCGCCAGCAGTTTGCGGCGATGGACATCAAGCTCGGAAGCAAAATCATCGATAAGATAGAGGCAACGGCGTCCGCTCTGGCGAGTTAAAAACTCCCCCTGAGCCAGGCGCAGTGCACACATCAATAATTTGAGCTGGCCGCGCGACAGCAGATCTTCCACCGGCGTTCCATCGGCACGGATACGAAAATCTGCTTTATGTGGGCCTACTGACGTATAGGTCAAAGCCCGGTCACGCTCAAACTGCCGCTCAAGAAGTTCGCCATAATCACTCTCTTTATCCCAACCGCGCTGGAAGGAGAACGACAGGTTAAACTCCGGTAAAAACTCAGCACAGGTTGCGGTAATATCCTGTGCAATCGCTTCTGCATACGCTGCACGCCATTCACTGATACGCATTGCCAGCGGGATGAGTTCCTGATCCCACGGACGAATTTGTGAATAGCGATGAGTTTGACGCAGCGCTGCGTTTCGCTGTTTCAACAACCGTCTGAGATTGCTCCAGCCATGAAAAAAGTGTGGCTCACTATGGAAACAGCCCCAGTCCAAAAATGCCCGCCGAAATTTAGGGCCACCATTGAGTAAAGTGAATCCTTCCGGCGTAATTAACTGAATGGGTAATAGTTGGGCCAGTTCAGAGACTTTATGGTCATCACTGCCATCAATACGAACTTTGGTATCACCAAGGCGGCTTTTACGTAACCCAACCGATAACTCCCGTTCATTACCGGCTATTCTACCATGTAATACGAATTCTTGCTGCTCATGCCGAACAACCCGTCCGGTTTGCAGGCTGCGAAAAGCGCGACCATGACCAAGCGTATATACTGCTTCCAGTACGCTGGTCTTGCCGCTGCCGTTAGGGCCGACAAAGAAATTGAAACCGGCGGACGGTGCGAGATCCGCCGATTCGATATTGCGGAAGTCATTAATCAATAAGCGGGTTAAAGCCATTCAGTGGTACAGTAGCCCCGTTTACAGACGCATTGGCATAACAACATAGGCTGCACTGGTGTTAGCACAATCCTCTATTTGTACGCTGGATACTGAGTCAGTTAGTAATAAACGCACATCTTCACACTTAAGTGCATTCAACACATCCAGCACATAGCTGACGTTAAAACCGATTTCCAGATCGGTACCGCCATATACCACGTCCAGAATCTCTTCAGCTTCTTCCTGCTCCGGGTTATTGGCCGTGATTTTCAGCTGATTCTGGTTCAGATACAGACGTACACCGCGGAACTTCTCATTGGAAAGAATTGCCGCTCGGGAGAATGCCTGCTTTAATTCATCACAGTTAGCTTCCAACGTTTTATCCGGGTTTTTTGGCAGTACGCGGCGGTAGTCAGGGAAACGTCCATCAACCAGCTTGGAAGTGAAAATAAAGTCACCAACATGAGCGCGAATATTATTACTGCCGATTTGCAGGCGCACGTCACCATTACTGTTATCCAGCAGGCGAACCAGCTCCAGAACCCCTTTACGCGGTACGATAACGTCGTGAGGAGGCAGTTTCTGCCCTACGGGCATTGAACACACCGCCAGACGATGACCGTCGGTAGCGACTGTACGCAACTCTTCATCTTCGGTTTCAAACATCATGCCGTTAAGATAGTAACGAACATCCTGATGTGCCATAGAAAACTGAGTGGCTTCAATTAAGCGCTTCAGCGTTGGCTGAGGCAGCGTAAACTCTACTTCACTCTTCCAGTCATCCAGATTCGGATAGTCTGATGCAGGTAAAGTGGAGAGAGAGAAGCGGCTACGGCCTGAACGCACCAGAATGCGATCGTTTTCCTGAGTAATGCTAATTTCCGCACCATCGGGCAACCCACGACAGATATCGAGAAATTTACGTGCAGGAACGGTAATCGCACCCGGCTCATGAGGCTGAGTCAGGTTAATACGCGCCACCATCTCCATTTCAAGATCGGTACCGGTAAGTGACAGATAACCGTCTGTAACTTGAATCAGAAGGTTACCAAGAATAGGCAGCGTTGGGCGGCCACCCAGCGGGCTGCTGACTTGCTGCAGCGGCTTAATTAAATGTTCACGGTCAATGATAAATTTCATAAGCGTTATGATGATAATGTTCTGATTAAGTTAGAGAAATCTTCTTTGATGTCGTGGCTTTCCTCTCGCAACTGCTCTATTTTACGACAGGCGTGCAGCACGGTGGTGTGATCCCGGCCGCCAAACGCATCACCGATTTCCGGTAAGCTGTGGTTGGTCAACTCTTTAGCCAGTGCCATCGCCATCTGGCGCGGGCGGGCTACAGAACGGGAACGCCGTTTAGACAGCAAATCAGCGATCTTAATTTTGTAATATTCTGCTACCGTTTTTTGGATATTATCTATAGTAACCAGCTTTTCTTGCAGCGCCAGTAAATCCCGCAGGGCCTCACGCACAAAGTCAATGGTAATGGCGCGCCCGGTGAAATTCGCATTGGCAATCACCCGGTTTAATGCCCCTTCCAGTTCCCGGACATTAGAACGCAGGCGCTTGGCAATAAAGAAGGCGACTTCTGCCGGCAGTCGGATATCGTTCTCATCTGCCTTCTTCATTAATATAGCTACTCGGGTTTCCAGCTCCGGCGGCTCAATGGCTACCGTCAACCCCCAGCCGAAGCGAGATTTCAGACGATCTTCAACACCATTGATCTCTTTCGGGTAACGGTCAGAGGTAAGAATAATTTGTTGGTTGCCTTCCAGCAACGCATTAAACGTATGAAAGAATTCTTCCTGTGAACGCTCTTTATTAGCAAAAAACTGAATATCATCAATGAGCAATGCATCAACAGAACGATAGTAACGCTTAAACTCTTCAATGGCGTTATTTTGCAATGCTTTTACCATATCCTGAACAAAACGCTCAGAATGCATATAAACCACTTTGGCATTTGGCTTACGCTCAATAATGCCATTACCAACCGCATGTAACAGGTGAGTTTTACCCAACCCGGTTCCACCGTATAAGAACAGCGGGTTATAAGCGCCGCCCGGGTTATCTGCAACCTGGCGGGCAGCGGCCCGGGCCAGTTGGTTAGATTTACCCTCAACGAAGTTATCAAACTGATGTTTAGGATTTACCCCTGAGCGATAAAAAAGCTCCGGCTGTGCCGAAGTGCTTTCCCAACTTGGACGAACCGCAGCAGGGCGTGCGGCACCAGTCTGCCCACTTCCATTCGCACTCACTTTCGCCGGACGATCGATCTGAGTCAGTGGTTTGGTACCCACTTCAAAACGCAGTTGAGGTACATCAGTACCGCAAAAGTCATTTAATAATGCATTAATATTATTCAGATATTTATCGCGAACCCAATCAAGAACAAATCGATTAGGTGCGTAAAGGGCGAGTGTATCGTCACTCAGTTCCGCCTGTAACGGACGGATCCACATGCTGAATTCGGTGGCAGGTAATTCATCTTGCAGTCGGGCAAGGCACTGCTGCCAAAGAGAAAGTGACACGGCGAACTCCACTCGAACAAAAGATCAATAACAAAGACAGAGAAACATCAACGAATTTAACGCATCTTCCTCTACCGCTTACAACATACTTCTTATTTTATTTAGAACATACAGACAGTTGCGCCTGAGGGCGGGCCAGCCAACTGGTAAAATTGTCCGATGAAAACCCGATATCACTCTCGATCTTACGGTTGGGATCGAATCATCGGCACCGACATATGATAGCGTAAAGTCGCCCTGAGATCTTCCTTTCCATGCAGAAGACGTCGCTTTATCCACAGGATTTGAGGAGTGTACCTGAATAAATAGGATAAGTTGTCACTTAGATCAAAAACTACTGATAAAAAATAGTAAAGATAAGCCCGTCGCGACAACTCATTGAAAAAAGATCGCCGGGAAGTGTTGTTTTTGCCGCTACTGTGGATAACCTCTGGCACCAGGGATCCTCTCGACGATCGCTATTCCGATCCCATATAGATGAAAAGGATCTATTCACGATCCTTGCGATTTTTCAGGGAGTACGTATAATCCTCAGCCCTACTTGTGGCGCTTCTCGCTCTTCAGGTTTTATCGCTTTCTCAAATCCTGCATTACCTTTTTTAATATTAAAGGTGAGGCAAGGGGCAGAAAAGGCCGAAAAACTGGAGATCGTAGTAGTAACTACGAGTTTTTATACAGAGATAAGCGTTCTGAATTGACTCGGGGCTGTACAATTATTACAATCCCGCCTCTTTGTACATTGTGATTGAGGCGTCGGTCGTTTTCACGTCGGGTAGCCAAACGCATTGACAGTAATAATTAAGATTTAGGTAGAGATCGCCATGAAACGCACTTTTCAACCGTCCGTATTAAAGCGTAACCGTAGCCACGGTTTCCGCGCACGTATGGCAACTAAAAACGGCCGTCAGGTTCTGGCTCGTCGTCGTGCTAAAGGCCGTGCTCGTTTAACTGTTGCCGGTTAATCGAGTTAACCATCTGTGTGGTTAAGCTTAAGCTAGCATTCCCCAGGGAGTTACGTTTGTTAACTCCCAGTACTTTCACATTTGTTTTTCAGCAACCGCAACGAGCCGGTAGTCCTCAAATCACCATTCTTGGCCGACTAAATACGCTGGGTCACCCGCGCCTTGGTCTAACTGTTGCAAAAAAATACGTGAAACGAGCTCATGAACGTAACCGAATTAAACGCCTCACCCGCGAAAGTTTTCGTACACGCCAGCATGATCTCCCCTCCATGGATTTTATTGTAATAGCCAAAAAAGGTATTGCCGATCTGGATAATTGCGCACTGACAGAAACATTGGATAAGTTATGGCGTCGTCATTGTCGGCTGGTTCCCGCATCTTGATTATGTTGATTCGGGGTTATCAACTGGTAATCAGCCCGTTACTTGGGCCACATTGCCGGTTTCGTCCTACCTGTTCTCAATACGGAATTGAGGCATTGAGCAGGTTTGGCGTAGTGAAAGGTAGTTGGTTGACAATCAAACGCGTATTAAAATGCCATCCTTTACATGCGGGTGGTGATGATCCAGTTCCGCCTAACAATACTGACCATAATAGAGAACATTAATAATGGATTCTCAACGTAATCTTCTTCTTGTCGCCCTGCTGTTTGTCACTTTTTTGATTTGGCAGGCATGGGAAACAGATAATGCACCACAGCCAGCACCAACGGCGCAGAAAACCACGGCTACCGCCGCTGCTGGATCTGCCAGCTCCACTCAGTCAGAACTGGCTGCAGGTGAAGGCGGACTGATCACGGTAAAAACTGACGTTCTTTCTATGACTATCAACACCCGCGGTGGCGATATTCAGGAAGCCGATCTGTCAGCTTACCCTGATACTTTAGGTTCAAAGCAACCGTTCAGACTGCTGGAAAAAGCACCTGATTTTGCTTATCAGGCACTTAGCGGTCTGGTAGGTAAAAATGGTCCGGACAACCCGGCTAACGGTCCTCGTCCGCTTTATACCACGACACAAGACGTATTTGAGCTGGCTGATGGTCAAAACGAACTGACAGTTCCGATGACGTATACCGACAGCAACGGTGTGAAATACACCAAGACCTTCGTATTCAAACGTGGTGAATACGTGGTTAACGTCAACTACCTTGTGAACAATACCAGCCAGCAACCAATGGATGTTGTGCTGTTTGGCCAGCTGAAGCAAACCGCTAAACTGCCAAAAGTCCGTGACAATGGTAGCAATAACTTTGCACTGCATACCTATCGTGGCGCAGCGTACTCTTCAGATGGCAACAAATATAAGAAATACAGTTTTGATGATATCGCCGATGAGAACCTGAAAATCGATACTAAAGGTGGTTGGGTTGCCATGCTGCAGCAATATTTTGCTACTGCCTGGATCCCAAATCGTGACAGCCAAAGCACCTTCTTTACCACTCATGGTGATGATGGTCAGTCATCTATCAGCTTCAGAAATGCGCCGGTAATTATCCAGCCGGGTGCGTCTGAACAACTGGGCGCTCAACTGTGGGTTGGTCCTGAAATTCAGAACCAAATGGCTGCCGTTGCTGAACATCTGGATCTGACGGTTGATTACGGTTGGTTATGGTTTATTTCTCAGCCGCTGTTTAAGTTACTGAAATTTATTCAGGGCTTTGTTGGTAACTGGGGCTTCTCCATCATTGTTATCACCTTTATCGTGCGTGGTATCATGTACCCGCTGACTAAAGCACAATACACCTCCATGGCCAAGATGAAGCTGTTACAGCCGAAGCTACAGGCAATGCGTGAACGTATTGGTGATGACAAACAGCGCATGAGTCAGGAAATGATGGCGCTGTACAAAGAAGAAAAAGTTAACCCGCTGGGCGGTTGTTTACCATTAATCATTCAGATGCCAATCTTCCTGGCACTGTATTATATGTTGATGGGCTCCGTTGAACTGCGTCATGCGCCGTTTGCCCTGTGGATTCATGACTTATCTGCACAGGATCCGTACTACATTCTGCCGCTGTTAATGGGCGGTACGATGTTCCTGATCCAGAAGATGTCACCAACGCCGGTGACAGACCCGATGCAGCAGAAAATCATGACTTACATGCCGGTTATTTTCACCGTCTTCTTCCTGTGGTTCCCATCAGGTCTGGTTCTGTACTATATCGTGAGTAACCTGGTTACAATTATCCAGCAGAAACTGATCTATCGTGGTCTGGAGAAGAAAGGCCTGCATAGTCGCGATAAGAAAGACAATAAAGAGAAGAAAACCGCTTAATGCGACGGTAAGACCTCAGCAATATGCTTGATAAAAGGCGGTCTCCATTGAAGTGACCGCCTTTTTTATATAATGATTTCATACACTTTTCAGAGAACCGAATCATGAATACAACCGATACTATCGTAGCCCAAGCCACCCCTCCGGGACGCGGCGGCGTCGGCATACTTCGGGTTTCTGGAAAGCAGGCTGCAGAAGTGGCAATGCAGCTATTGGGCAAAATTCCGCAACCTCGCTATGCGGACTATTTACCATTCAGGGATGTGGACGGCACCATTCTCGATCAGGGAATTGCGCTCTACTTCCCGGGCCCAAACTCTTTTACCGGTGAAGATGTACTGGAGCTACAAGGGCACGGTGGTCCGGTAATTCTCGATTTATTGCTGAAACGAATTCTGATGTTACCGGATGTACGCATTGCCCGTCCCGGTGAATTTTCTGAACGCGCCTTTCTGAACGATAAGCTGGATCTGGCACAGGCAGAAGCTATTGCCGATTTGATTGACGCCAGCTCAGAGCAGGCTGCCCGTTCAGCGGTCAATTCATTGCAGGGCGTGTTCTCCAACCGGGTCCACCAATTAGTGGAAGCACTCACTCACTTACGCATCTATGTTGAGGCGGCAATTGATTTTCCTGATGAAGAGATCGATTTTCTTTCTGATGGCAAGATTGAAGCCCAGCTTCAGCAGGTTATGAAAGCGCTAAACGGCGTAAGGGCCGAAGCCCGTCAGGGAAGCCTGCTGCGTGAAGGGATGAAGGTGGTTATTGCCGGGCGCCCTAATGCCGGTAAATCCAGCCTGTTAAACGCGCTGGCGGGCCGTGAAGCCGCTATCGTGACCGATATTGCAGGTACCACCCGTGACGTACTGCGTGAGCATATTCATATTGACGGTATGCCGCTGCATATTATTGATACCGCTGGCCTGCGTGAAGCCGGTGATGAAGTCGAGCGTATTGGTATTGAACGGGCATGGAATGAGATAGAACAGGCCGACCGGGTACTGTTTATGGTTGATGGCACCACCACTGACGCAACTGAACCTGAGCATATCTGGCCGGAGTTTATGGCTCGCTTACCCAAGACCCTGCCCATTACCGTAGTGCGCAATAAGGCCGATTTAACCGGAGAAATGCTGGGTATCAGCGAAGTGAATAGTCACTCACTTATCCGTCTGTCAGCACGCACGGGGGAAGGTGTAGAGGCCCTACGTAATCATCTTAAAGAGAGCATGGGCTTTACCAGTAATACTGAAGGGGGCTTTCTGGCCCGTCGTCGCCACCTGCAAGCGTTGGAGACCGCAGCACAGCATCTTGACCAAGGTATGGATCAGTTAGTAAGCGCTCGCGCAGGAGAATTACTGGCGGAAGAACTTCGTCAGGCTCAACAGGCACTCAGCGAAATTACCGGTGAGTTTACCTCTGATGATTTGTTAGGAAGAATTTTCTCGAGTTTTTGTATCGGGAAGTAAAATAGTAAAACGTATCAAACCAAATCAAAACAACATTATGATTTTAAAATAATTTTGTTTTACTTGGTGGGAAGTAATTTGAAGGGTTTTGTCGATTCTTGCTCCGTATGTGCTCCGAAGATAAATTCTGGAGCACATGCGGAGCACAAGATGATAAAAACCTATGAAAATCAATATACAAAAGCGAGAACCAGATAAAAATGGCCTGCGCCCCATCAGGCTCGTGTACTATTACGGCTCAAAGACCTCGGAAGACGGTTCAAGAGCTCAAAAGCGCTCTTACGAACCGCTGAATCTATTCCTCTACAACAAGCCAAAAAACGCAGTTGAGCGTGAGCACAACAAAACCACATTGCAAAAAGCCGAGGCCATTCGTGCCAAACGCCTGCTAGAAATGGAATCTGCCAAACATGGATTGGATGACCGCACCAAACTCAATGCCAGCTTCTTTGATTACTTCAATCAAATAGCAGCAAGTAAAGCATCCGGTAGTAAATCCAATTACTCAATTTGGATTTCAGCGAGCATCCATCTCCACCGTTATCACCGCCACGCAGAACTCACTTTTGAACAGGTAGATAAATACTTTTTGGAAGGGTTCCGCCATTACCTACAGCATGAGGCAATAACAAAATCAGACACCGGCCTATCTAGGAATACCGCCTGTAGCTACTTCAATAAAATTCGGGCAGCACTCAACCAAGCGCAACGAGACCGAATCATCAGAGATAACCCTGTTGAACAAGTCAAATCCATCAAAGCAGAGAGGACACAGCGTACTTACCTCACTCTTGATGAGGTAAAGGCTCTTACCAAGGCTGAATGCCGTTACGATGTACTACGGAGAGCATTTCTGTTCTCCTGCACGACTGGACTGCGCTGGTCAGACATTCATAAACTGGTGTGGGGTGAAATTGAACTATTTGCTCAAGGGCACTACCGAATAATCTTTTCCCAGATAAAGCTCAAAAACTCGGGCAATGGCCTGCAATATCTCGACTTACCGGATTCAGCAGTACGTTTGCTCAACTTGGAAAACAGGGGAAAACCGACAGAACGGGTTTTTAAGGGCTTACGTTACGACAGTTACAGCAACGTCGCGCTAATGCAGTGGGCTGTACGTGCCGGGATAACCAAACACGTGACCTTTCATGCAGGCCGCCACACCTTTGCTGTGAACCAACTGGCCCGAGGCCTAGACATCTATTCCCTTTCCAGATTGCTTGGCCACAGCGAACTCAGGACAACAGAAATCTACGCAGATATTCTGGAAACCCGCCGCACAGAGGCCATGCGGACCTTTCCTGATATCTTCGATGAGTCATCAGACTAAGAGCATTATTTGTCGGAAGACAATATAGGGGTGAACAAGTCACCCCAAGGATAGAAACTTTATTCCTCTCCCACACAATCAGTGAGTTTACTCACTTAGCGAGATGTCCAAAAGGATCAGAACAATAGTCCCGACGACAGGATTAACAATCAGTTAGGGGTGGAAATGGGGGTTAAGGTTCAAGAGTGTTCCAAAAGGCTTCACCTGCGACTAACTTGGACTTTTCAGGTTTTCCTAGACCGCCGAGCTGTCCGATATAAAAACAATGGCCGTTATAGAGTTTTCTGTAACGGCCTTATTGTTAGGCTTTCGGTTTAATAAATAAATGGGTCTGTTTTTTATCCAAGTCAATCACCTGCTGATATTCTGCTCTTAATTTATCTGCCTCGGGACAGTCCCTATTCGCAACTTTATTTACAGGCGGTACATAGAGGTATGAGGGATAAGTCGTATTTAGGGCATTTAGTTTATCTAGCAGAACCAGCTCACCGCATGTACTAACTGTCGTTGTTACTACTACATAATCACCTGACTCAAATGATTGACCAAATAAGGATGAAGCCTGTTCTGCATTTAATGTCGACTTAGGTACAGACACACCATAGGTTAAATATGACCATTCAGCTTCTTTTTTGTAAGGTGGTAGTTGGGCTTTTGCATTCTTAACAAACATTGGATGAGTCATTTGGCTCCCAATTTTGACGCTTCCAATCTTATATTCTGTTCCTATATCTTTCGCTAAATAATCAGATAATTGCTGGGAGTGACTTATTAATTCAGAAGCAGGAATTACTTGGATCAGATTAAACCAAGCCAAGGGCTTTTTGTTCGTAGAGCCAAGAAAGAACAAACCAGCATTCAATAAACCACCACTTAATCCACTACCACCAAATGCACCAATACCAGCTGTACCTGCAGCCATATTCAACGCCATGACAGAGCCTGAAGAACCATTAACCTTTTCCCAATCTTCAGCCGATACTTCGACGTCCTGAGTGTTTTTATTGCCTCCAGCTGCTTTTAGCACTTTTAGAGCAAACGAATCATCCGCTTGAATGGCTAATTGATCGAATGACTTTGTATCAGATGCACTTGCTACCACGGAGAAAAATGCTGAACTAGCGACTAACACTGATAATGCGATTATTGATTTTTTCATGTCGAACTCCTGCTTCGTGTTACCAAAGATGGTAACACGAAGCTATAAACTGGCAATTTTATTGAATTTTAAGAACTCTGTATAAAAAAAGGTATAAAGAAAAGGGCACCTCGACAGTGCCCTCCATCAACCATATAAGATCGTTAGTTTTTACAGCCGTTCTTATCACATGTGATTTTCTCGTGGGAATTAACCCAGTGATCAGCATTTTTCTTCGTATCAGTGCCGCAGCCAGTGTTGCCGCCTTTAGCACCGCTGTGTACAACACCTGTTGGAGTATGTTTTACAGACATATGACCATCCCTAGCTAATGATTTGTTTTTAAATGCGCATTCGCACGCACATTAAGACTTAGTCATTAAAGCTTGAACTGTCAATTCGACGAGTAACCGTTACATGTCACAGTTAAAGAACGTGACATGTAACGCATCCAACCATTCCTATTTATTTTCAAAAGGTTAAACCTCAACCTAATATCTCCGGCCATACAATTTCCGGTTAGCCACTAGATGATCAGCAGCGGCTTTATCAATCTCATCAGAAGACGCCACACGATTACTCTGCAACCAAGCCAAGATATCTGCTCGCCTGAAGAACACCCGATTGCCATTAGGTTTGAAAAATGGGATCTTGCGTTCGTGAGTCAACCGGTACAAAGTGCTTTTCTTTAACCCTGTCAGCTCAGCACATTCCTCAACTGTCAGGATTTCCTTTGTTGTGTCAGGACGTTGCTCGTTTTTGATATGATCGGTAATCAGTTTTTTAAGCAATGACATATCCATCAGCATGCGCTGAAGCATCTCTTTTTCAGTCATGTTGATACTCCTTTACCTCAAAATCGAACAGGGAAATGTGGGAAAGTGGGAACACTGAGCTAGTCGTCATGTTCAACCCTCTCTAAATCTTCAAGATGGCGCCTAACTTGGTCAGGTTTGAGCGCAAAAAAACGTTGAAACTCACCATTAATCCGCGTCTTATAGGTTCCCCTAGAGCGCTCATTCGTTACCAAGCAATTGCGTTGTAACAGCACCTCCACTTCCCTCATGTAATGGGTCGGCAGTCCGAGCCGCTTCAGGAAGTGCGATTTATAAATCAACCACAACTCACATCCCTCGTGCGAGCGTCGAAAACCAGCTCCCCCATGACCTCTCGCTTGCTCAATATCACTGAGACTGCGCTCCCAGACTTTCATTGCTCGTTCCAGCGCTTTGAGAAGCCGGAATTCCTCGGAATTTCTGGAGTGGCCTCGATTGTCCAGCCAAGCCTTCAAGGTTCGGTGGACGGCTGCCAAGGACTCTTCCTCGCTCCAAGGGAGGATAAAATTCCTACTACCGAGACAAAGTGCCGCCCCGATGAGGGCAAACCGCCTGATGACTCGTTGCACCTGCGATGCCATCTGGTCGCTTATCCAAATACCGCTTAAGCGACCAATTTCGTGACTCAGGTAGCTATTCAGCTCGTCATGACGCTCGGTCAGTAACGAAATCCACTCGCGAATTACGGTGCCATGGTAGTGCTGACAAGACGATTTAAGCTCGTCCACAAATTGCTGAGAATGCTTGTGACCATGCAATTCGTCGAACGCACCGTAGGTCCCAAACACAGGGAGCTCCACCAGGCGTATCTGCTGGCCAGCGCGTAACGGTTTACCGATCTGCTGAAGTAGCTCTGCAATCCAGACTTCTCCACTACTTAACACCAGCGTTCTCCAATGAGAAGTCATGGCCAGCTCGCCGGAAACGTTGGCGCGTAGCTTCCCAGAGCCGTTCATGATCTGATAAATGGCTGTATCGATGTCTTCCGGGCGTGCCATTCCGATTTCGTCCAACGGCAACAACATGTCGTTATGCTCTGAAGAGACTGCCGCTAGTCCGTTACTGGTTGAAATCCAACTGCGGACATAGCGGTTGCTCCCATAGACGCTGGCCGCCAATTGCAACAAGGTCGTTTTCCCAGTCGACGATGCGCCAACCAGATGAATGGCGCCATTTTCCATACCAGAAGATGCGATTAGTGGGGCAGCCAGCGCCGTTCCAATACTGAAAATTGCTAACGGGTTGCCTCGGCATAGCTGACCGACATAAGTCTGCCAATCGCTGAGACTTCCGGATTCCTCTAACGTTGTAGAACCAGATAGCTGACCTACGAAATGGTGCGGTTCGTCAGCTGAACCGATAGTCCAGTTACTGGTTGCAAACACTGAACCATGCCAGCCTGTTCGATTAACCACTGTCGCCGGAGCAGCAAGAGCCATCTGCTCTATTAGATAATGTTGAAGCCTACTCCAACTTGACTGGCCAGGAGTTAAAGGATACCCAGTATCGACCAGCATATCCCTGATCTGACGTGCATTATCACTATTCAGGTCTCTGGCATACACAACTTCACGTAACCTAACCCCATCAAAATTTTGCCACTCTAGCAGCGCTCCATGCCCATGTCGTTTGTCAGTTAAACGAGTGCGAGCCAACACCTGAATCCAACCACCTATTCGCAGCCACCGATCAGAGGACAAGCAATAGAGCCCATCATCCTGCAACTTATATTGCATCACTAACCCCCATCACAAATCACTCAACCAAGCTGTGATGTCGCTGTACCGAAAGCGAACAGTACGACCATTGGGATTGGGTTTTATTGGAGGAGGAAAACGTCCATCGCGCACGTAACGGCGAAGTGTGGCTTGTGACGTTTGCAAAACGTCACAAGCCACACTTCAGCATAAGTCAGTAACCGTTCTTCTTGTTTAGGTTGGTTATTACCCGTCATGATGACTCCTGTTTATTATCTAACTTGCAGGAGCAATCATCTCGAAAAAGACAAACTAAGCAGACCGCTGGAACTGCCCTTTTTGGGAACTTCAATAATAAATTTCAACACGCTGATATTTAATGACATTTATTCAATATATAGATAAAAACAGCCTCTAAGGAGCAAAAAGCTAAGCCACTAATGAGTTTCTCGACATTACCGTATCAAATTGTGCGCCAGTGAATACCCAGAGAAAAAATTTCACATGTGAAAGTTTAGAGACCTAGCGATTTACACATCTTAAAGCCATGTCCCCCATAAAAAATGGAATCATTTAGCTCAGCTCTTTTGAAGATGATAGCGCTTGTATGGAATAAACCAGTCTAGATCCCCCATCAGATAATTATTTGGAAAGGGATTGGCTGGGTCTTTTGGCTAAGGCGCCACAACAAAAGACTTAGGTGCCCCAAAAGGGCATGACGACGGCGGATGAAAGTGGGTATGTAGCAATAAACTGGCTCTGTATCAACAACACAGAGGATTATGTAATGACCAAAAATCATTCATTTTTAGAACAACAGATAGCTACATTTGGTGCCGCACTAAATGGGGGAAATCAACCGCAATCTGAGTATATAGAAGCCTTCTCAAAATCATTTAAAGGACTAGAAAAACAAATTAATATTTGGGAAACCTTTATTGCCAATAGCACAAACGTAAATCAAGACGATGCTATGCTTTTTTCATTATCAGTCTCAGAGCAATATCTACACTACACCCATAAATCGACCGAAATAGAACAACTTCGCTACTACTACATAGCCCAGCGAATAGCCGATCTCTATTGGAAGCACAATCGAGACCATAGAGGGAAAGACTCACCAGGGTATCCGGGCCACTTTGGTTGCCGTGTTAGGCTGCGAGAGATGAAATTGGAAATTTTCTGGGTTTATAATGAGTTTAAGCCTAAAAAGAATTCTGACAAATACCAGGTGATCAGCCATTACCTCCCCCGTGAGGGTAATTATCGCTATCCACAAAGCACCTTTACCCGAGCACAAGATTGGGAAAAACCGGTGATTACTGCTGTTGAAGATGCTTTCTCAATAATCCGCAGAGCCAACTCAAATCTAATGCGGGTTAGACAACTGTGCCGTTGGAATGACACCAATCTATTCAAAATGGCAGGCGATATCGACGATTTTAAGATGGATAATCCTTTATAGTTATCCCCTTACAACACAGCCCTCAATTCATTCGAAATCAGGGCTGTACTATATCGGCTATTTATCTTTTTTGAGTATGGCCTTGAGTGCTGCAATATTGGCCCGTGCGCCTTCAGCTTCTTTCAAACGGCGGCGCTGCTGGGCAAAGAGGTCAAACTCCAATTTCGCTTTATCATCAGCGTCTTTCTTGGATATTTTTCCAGCTCCGCTTAGTACGTCCCGATCATTAAAACTTAAAAACTGGTCAAGCTTATCGGCCCAGTCCTGTAAAAATACCTGCTTGCGACGCAGTGCTTGGTCTTCGGCAAAGTCGAGCCACATATTGACGATGCGATTAAGCTCTTTGATTTCGTCTTCACGCAGATAGTTCTTGGCAACGGTAACATCAGTCTTGCGTACTTCATCGCCTTTATAGCTGGTTAAGCCCATATCCGGCTTACTGGCATCCACACGGCTGGCGATAAGCTCAGCAGCCGTCATATGCGTACAAGTATAATGCAGCTTGTTCTGAATGGTTTGGAAGAAGCGGTTGGTCTCTTGGTTAGATGGCTCGTAATCAGCAGCCATAGTAAAGATTTCTTTCACTCGAAGATAAACACGACGTTCACTAGCGCGGATATCACGAATGCGTTCCAGCATTTCATCAAAGTAATCTGGCACAGCAGAATGGCCAACGGGCGGATTTTTCAAGCGCTCGTCGTCCATGGCAAATCCCTTGATCAGGTATTCTTTCAGGACTTGCGTTGCCCATTGACGGAACTGTGTACCACGTTGCGAACGAACTCTGTAGCCTACAGACAAAATTGCATCGAGATTGTAGTGGTCGATCTCACGAGATACTTGGCGGGTACCTTCTAATCGAACTATCCGGAATTTCCGGATGGTTGCGTTTTGTACAAGCTCACCCTCGTTGTAGATGTTGATTAGGTGCTCATTAATTGTACGGACGTCTTTATCATAAAGCTCTGCCATTGCAGCCTGAGAAAGCCACAACGTATCAGATTCAAATCGGCATTCGACGCGAGTTTGACCATCAGCACTGGTAAAAAGAACAAACTCACCTTGAGGAGCTTGGGGGATATTATCTGTCATTCACTCAACCTCTAAGTCCTATTGAGTACTGTTATTCTTGTGTGTAGTACCGTAAGTCTTGCTGTGATCACTTACTCTGATAACGCCACTTCGTAACCACATCACCAATTTGTTCGATTGTCATCGCCTGTTGCTGCCAACCTTTATCGAAATTAACATCATTTGAGCGAGGCAACTGGTCGTCAGATAAGCTGCGAATCATCACTCTAGTTGGTAACGTTGCTGCTTGACCGACAAAGATGGCCTCCTGGCGCCTTAAACCGGAAAGCATTTTGGTTAAGCCGGACATAGAATCAGGTAACACACTACGAACATGCTCGCGGTCGGCATCATTGGTAATTCGAAGTACGATCCATGAATTGCATTGCGACAATACTGTTGCTTCAACTTCACTCGGTCTTTGCGAAACTAATAACAGACCAACGCCATATTTTCGGCCTTCCTTTGCAATTCGACGAATTGCAGATTGAGCTGCCTCATACTGAGCTTCACCACGGTTCGGTACGTATCGGTGTGCCTCTTCACACACCAAAAGTACTGGGCTATTTTGCCGTTCAGCTTCGGTTTGCCAGACTTTAAGTTGAAAAACGATTCTCGCTATTGCAGCGCTAGCAACACCGGCGACTTCATTAGGTACACCAGACAAGTCAACAATCTGAACTGTGGTTTTCTGCGTTAAGAATTGATTGACGATTGTAGGTAACGGATCTTCGGCGCCATCCCAACTTTCCATCATAAACTTGAGGCGACCATCTTTTAGCAATGAATCTATCTTTCGAATAACTCTACTAAAATCCTCATGCTGCTTTTTATCTTTGTTTTCGGGCCGCTGAGCGTTAATTGCACCAATTAATCCATGCTCGTAGAGAGCACCATCTTTGAATCCGAAATGGTCTAAGCCTTCTGCGCTGCCAATAATGTAAGGAATCGGCGAGTCAACCGTTAATTGGTTCTTATCAAGCCCAAGCTGCTCAGCCGCCTGCTCACGAACCGCAATTAGGGCATTTTTAACAATGTTTGATTGTGATGTTGCTGCAAACTCGGTCTTGCCGATAAACAAGCTCAACGACTCTTCTAAGTCGAGCAACCAATACGGTAGTTTTAACGAACCTTCATCGGTTGATAAACGTTGGTGTGCTGGAAACGCCTTACCATATTCATTATGCGGGTCGAGAATAATAATTTGCGGGTGCCAGTGCTCATGTTTTGCTATCTGGCCACGTTCGAGAATACTGTGAATAACTGCCGCCACAGTACCTGATTTACCGGCACCGGTAGAGCCTAGGATGGCAGTGTGCTTACCTAGTAATTCATTCAACTCAGCGTAACAAGGGGCACCGCCAGAGCCAACATGTTCGCCAAGTTGAATAACCGCACCTTTGGCATCACCGTAAATAAACCTAAGCTCTGATTTGGGTGTAAGATAAATGGTTTGCTGCGGCAGAGGATAAGTTGCTACACCACGTTCAAACTCAAGAGAAAATTCATCTTCTCCCTTTCTGCGCCATTCACCCTCTCCAAATAAATCAGCTTCAATAATACGCTCATCAGAGGAGGCTACAGGCAAGCCCTTCTCTAGCTGATAATCAGCTTTCATACGCAATCGGCTGACTAAACCATAGATAGAGCGGCGACCAAAGTGGACTTTGATTATTGAGCCAAACTGCCCAATCGGATAGTTTTCACCTGCAAATACTCGGGACAATTCTGAAATAGCAGGGTCTAGCTCGGCGATAATTCGCGAACCATCCACCTCAATAATTTTCCCGATAGATAGATTCTCGATAGGTTTCATGTATTTGTTGTCCATATCAAATACCTCCTTCAAGGATCTGCGTTAGGTTTTCAAACTTCCACCATTCAAGGCTATTGGTTGAGATTGCCTTTTGCTCAGCGTGGAAAAATCCTCTATCAGCAAAGATCAGCAATTGTTCGTTGATTGAACTGTCTTCATGCCAAGCTCGTAATACACCACTGGGCGCGACGTCGCTAGTAAATGCAATCACGGTTAAATTTCCATTTGAAGCTCTTAAACCGCGTTCGATTTCTAGGTTGATATGTGCATCACCAAAACTATAACCGGCGATCAACAAAACCCGTTGGCTACCACCTAACGGGTTTAAAACTGCTCTCGCTCTGTGCATTAAATTGGCGTAGGGGTCGAGTTGAGTTTCACGGTATTTAGTCGAAGCTGGCCAAATCATAATTTTTGCCGCTTGATCTTGGCTACGCTTTAAATGGGGAGCAATACGCAATGGTGTTGATGAAGAACTATGTTCAGCCCAATTGATGGAACCATGTAACTTAAATACTCGGGCATCTAGACTGCTCTGTTCAAACGTCGAAGGGTTCCACCATCCAGATACACCGCCTTCTAAACCATCGGCATATCTCAATTGTGAGAGTGCGAGTGAGTCTTCAATTAACGTGTCGTAGTTCATCACGAGATAATCGATGGTACTCGACTGGTTTTCTTTGCCTGGTCGCATTGGTCGATGCAATGCCTGAACAAAACGCTCATGTATAGCAGAATCTACCTTAACATTAATTACGTCAAAAATAGCGAGTTTTATCTCGTTTATTGCTTGTAATAGCTGATCGTTACTATATTCAGTACCGCCAATCAGTACACTACTAGCGGTTACATTGCGATTTGCCCTACGAGCTGTAATAGCAAGCCAATCGACTAACTCACTTAAATAATCTTCGATATGTGATGCTGGATTTGCGCCAGCAAAAGAAGTTTGTATGGCAGTCAATATCTGCTTTGAATCAACGGAAAGCTTGTCACTTTTTAGTGCTCTTTCTGTTAGCTGGTTCGTTAATGGAAGACCTGCACAGCAGCTAGCTCCAGCTCCTAGAAGAACCGCTTTCGAATGAGAGAGTAATTCTTCTAGTTTGTTGATTGCTTCTCTGAACTCTTTTTGTTCAAAAACTGTGATTTCGAATGCCATGCTCCCTCCTTAGAGCTCGCCTTTGAAGGCAGAATCAAGAATTGATGCTTTTAAGCTTTTCAAGTCTTCAATTTTCCCTAGAAGGACTTCTTCAGCATCGTGAATTTTGCTTTTCAGTGTCTCAATCGTCGACACCAAAGCTTTCTGCTCTCCGAGAGAACTCATTGGGATTTCAATCTTGCTTAAACGAGTTAATGCCAACTTAGGCTGTGCAACTGTTTTAGTCGCTAGCCCTGCCTGGGCAGAAAAATCTGAAGTTAAAGTGAATAGATATAGATAGTTTAAATCTAGTTGTTGCTTATCTTTGATAACCAACTTGGCTGCATTTTCTGTCAGGTTTGCACCGTCCAATTCGGGAGGCACAAAGCCTGTTTTACCGATAGTTCCTGCGATACTAATATAAAGGTCGTCCTTGGAAATCACATAGCGTTTGATTTGCTCGTGGATTTTTTTGGATATGTACTTGATGTCAGATAAATCTATCGTTCCTTTATCTGTAAAATCTGCCACTCGGATATAGGGGTGCTCAGTCTCTTCATCACTTAGCTTTTCACCTTTTGGTAAGCGCTTGCCGCCCTTTACCTCAGTTAGCGATTCAATAGTCATTCGGTCAGTGATAGCTGCAAACTGGCCATCAAGCGCTGATTGAAGAAGGCTACTCTTCAATGCGACGCTTTCTTGCAAATGCTCGATGGCGGTGTCGATACGGGTGAGCAGTGCATCGAGTTTTTCGACGATGCGTTCTTGTTCATTGAGTGGAGGCAGAGGGAAACTCAAATTCAAATAATCATTGCGATTAATGCCAGGTTTAACCCCTTTTTGAGATATTGACGAAACATCGAACCTATCAGCAAAGTAATAGAAATACATAAGATTCAAAACTTCGTGATCAATAATTTCTACGTAGTATGCAGTATCAATTGTCCAAGAAGGTGTATAGGCAAGATTTGCTTCACCAACAGATCCCTTTCGACCAATAACAACTGTGGGTTGGTCCCACAAATGTTCATTATGGCTTCCTACGACACCATTAGAGCCATATACAGGGACTTCTCCTTCAATGCGGTCGGCGGCCTTTAAAGCTTTGCCATAATGCATTTTTATTAGTGTTTTAAGCTTTTGATAGTTCCACCCATCCGGCAATGAATATAAAACCTGTTCCATGTTTACTTCTCCGCCAACAGGTCTTCAATTTCATCCAACAGCCCAGACACCAGTTTTTCTTTGGTGCGGATCTGCTTAAGAATATCGCTTGGTGCTAAATGCTCGGCATCTTTTTGCTTGGTTGGGTTTTTGGCGGATAGATCATAATCTTCAGCCAATTTACTTGCCGACACCGTCCATGAGCGATCCGTGGTTTCGCGGCTGTTATACAGCTCAACAAACTCTTTTAGGTGCTCATCGGTGATGGGCTTATTTTTGGTGAGTTTTTGCTCGGGCTCACATTCGTAATACCACACATCGCTGGTGCCGCCGCTGCGTTCAAAAAACAGTACGTTGGTTTTAACACCTGAGTACGGTAAAAAAACACCGGCTGGCAAGCTTAAAATAGTGTGCAGGTTAAAGTTTTCCAGCAGTTCCTGTTTTACTTGTTTAAACGCGCTGTTGGTTTGGAACAGCACACCTTCTGGCACTACGATGGCTGCTTTACCGCCACTTTTTAGAGTTTTCATAAAGTGTTGTAAAAACAGCAATTCAGTTGCGTTACTTTGAATTGGGAAATTTTGCTGAATCTGCGACTTCTCTTTACCCCCAAAAGGTGGGTTAGCCAGAATAATGTCGTAACGGTCTTTTTCCTGAATATCGCGGATATTTTGGGTAAGGGTATTACCACGGAACAAGTTGGGTGATTCGATGCCATGCAAAATCATGTTCATCATGCCCATTACATAGGCCAGCGAGGTTTTTTCAAAACCAAAGAAGGTATCACGCTGGATAAAGTCCCATTGCTCAGTAGAAAGCGCACTCTTTTTTGCTTTCAGGTGGTCAAAGGCTTCGACTAGGAAGCCGCACGAGCCAGCCGCTGCATCGTAAATGGTTTGCCCAGCTTGTGGGTCAATGGCCTTGATCATGGCGCGTACTACTGGGCGCGGGGTGTAAAATTCACCCGCATAGCCACCGGCATCGCCCATGTTTTGCAATAAGCCTTCATAAACTAACGAGAGCTCAAACATTTCATCACTGGATTGAAAGTTCAGTGTGTCTATAATATCCAACACTTCACGCAAGGTATGGCCAGACGCTACCTTGTTGTCTAAATACTGGAAGATAGCACCAATTTTATAGGCGAAGGATTTAAGATCTGAACCTGTAACGGTGGAATTGGCAAAGCTCTTTAAGTACGGAAACAACTCGTTATTAACATAATCGGTTAAATCATCACCCGTGCGAACTTTATTGATATCTAGCTTGCCCTCGGCATTTTTCGGGCAGGCCCAATTTGACCAGCGGTGTTCGTCATCTAAAACCGGTTGATAGGCTTTACCAGACAGTACCGCTTCATCTTCTTTTTCAGATTCATAATCATCCAAAAACTTTAAGAACAGTACCCACGAGGTTTGCTCGGTATAGTGCATAGCACCACTAATGCCATCGTCGCGGCGCAGTATGTCGGTAATTCGGTCAATCTTTTGTTGTAATGACATGGCTTATAGTTTTCCGATAATAAAATTATACATATTGGTGATGTCTTCGCTGATTTCGTCTGGCGGAATCAGGTCGATATAATCTTGGAGTTTTGCTGGGTCCAAGCCTTCGCCATCGGTGTTAATCAGCGGGTCAATGACACTTTTGGCATTCAATCGCCGAATATCATCGTTATCACCTGAGTTGTTTGGTTGTAAATGATTTCGCTGCGCAATATCAGGGTTGTTGATTGCAGCAAGTACGTTGTGATGCGACAGTGCTGTATGTGAAAGCAGATAGTTTTTGATTTCACGGCGTTTCCAAGCCAATAGATATGGCGAAACTCTGGTACCACGCGGCCATTGAATGGCATTTAGCAACTCACGGTACACTTGCCCGTTCACTTGAACGCCATTGGCAGCATTCCAGTCCAATGCCGCCTCGTCTCGATCACAAATTAGGAAAATCTGTGTTGTTACAAGTGGTGATTCAATCTTGCTTAAGCCATGTAACCAATCTATTTTGCCCTTGCCAAAGGTTTCGTTAGCAGAAGCGTAGCTGGACGACTTTTTCATGGCATGCACAGTGGCTAATCGATTTACGTCTAACCCTGCACGTGAGGCGAGTTTGGTAAAGATAATCCAGTCGTTGTAGTCATCTAATAAGGCGATGTTAGGCAGCTTGCCACACACCTCAAATTCAACGGATTTGGCACGAGAAAGTACACTGAGTCGGCTGATTAGTTGCTTGATTTTGTTGTCTTCATTGATTCGGCCGTGTTCCACAACTTTCAAGTGTTCTATGCGGTTTTCTTTTGCAGAAATAGAGTCCAACAGGTGTGTCGTAGTAATAGCATGGCCTTGTATGCAGTGTAATAGAGACCATAGTTTCTCTACGTTTTTGTAGTGCAGGTGCGAATCTGCTTCATCAAACAGGAATAGAGTATTCGGTGCATCAAAAAGGTCTATCAACGCGTATAGAAAGAGCAGTTGGTATTCACCATCGCTTAAATCATCTAACTCAATGTTGCCCAAAAGCTTTAACTTGAAGCTCCTTTTGTTAATGAAGTTACCATTGACAGCTTGTGTTAAAAAACTGATTGATGGGTCGTCACCAAAATCAACTTCATCCAAGTCTTCATCTGGATTAATCCTAGCGAACTTTACCGAGAGTAAATCGTAAGATGATAATTCGATTGTCTTGGTGGAAAGTTTCTCTTCAAACAGATACTCACGGTCTATCAGTTCTTCTACAAAACTTTCTAACGAGCGGTAGAAAGGTGTTTGTCTAAGAGTGCCTTTTTCTCCCACTTCTTCTTTTTTTAATGCATCTTGAACACGCTGTGCATAGCGTTTATCTACACGAAAAGACAATGACAACTTACTTGATATATCGTCTCTGTTGATATCCTGACTCTCTTTTGCGTACCCTTTTTCAAGTAAAAATGTTCTTGTTTTGCCGTCTCTAACCAGAGCTGTAGCTAAAAAGACCAATAATTTTGACCAAGTTTTATCGTAGTAAAACGAAGATAAAACCATCGACTTTCCACGGCGCCTGATTTTCTTTACATGTTCATTAAAGTGCTTTGAGAAAGACTCATTCTGCCCAGATGAAAAGCATACCGTTCTCAAATGAGCATGACCGCCACCATTAAGTCCTTCGCTAAAAATTGACTGCAAAATAGTGGATTTACCGCTGCCATTCTCGCCAATTAAAGTAGCTACTTTGTTGATATGTAAGGTTTGCGGCTGATTGTGTAGCGGGTTAGGTGCTAGTGTTAATTGCATTTTAGTTCACATGGTATAGCTGTTGCTGTAATTGTTTAAAAGCAGCCAGTAAATAGGCTGGTTTTCCACCGAATGCTGTTGAAGCGTCTTTCACTGTACCCAAGCCTGATAGCTCGATGAGAGCAGGCAAGCGCTCGCGTGATAACTCCGAGCTGCCAGTTTGCTCATAACGATTGAGCACAAAGTGCAAAAACTGCTGTGCCTTTTCTTGTTGGTACTGATTAAAGAAGGTGCTGTTAGTGCGTACTTGATTGGCACGAGCTTTACGGGTTGCCATTGGCTGTTCAAAGGCTAAAAAAGCCAGCAGATCGAAGATATCGCACTCTTCTGCTTCAAACATGCGTCGCAGTGTGGCGAGTTGTTCTTTATCAAAACCTGCTTGTACAAGTTTATCGAGCAAGGTTTCGCGCTCATCTGGGTCTGACCATATCCGCCGCAATTCCTCAACTGATTTAAACAACCCAGGTAATTGAGTAATTAGACGCTCAACAAATTCTTGCACCGTGAGAGGTTTACCGTTTTCATCGATATAACGGGTTTCAACGTCAATGACTTTCAGTTCACGGTGTTTGCCTAACTTTACTTTTAACCGAGGTTTTGGCTCTCTCGGTTCAGGCTCTGGGCCATCTGTTCCTCCGGGAGGCTCTGGTGTGTAAGGTGGTGGTGTTGGCTCCCCAGTGCCACCAGGCTCCGGTGCTTCAGGTTCGCCATCCCAATCTTTGTCGTAAAACTTATTGGTTGCACCGCGAAAATCGACGATGGTGAAATAGTCTTTGCCATCAAAAACACGGGTGCCGCGACCGACAATTTGTTTAAACTCCACCATTGAGCCGACGGTTCGATCCAGCACTACATTTCGCACGTTACGGGCATCTACCCCAGTGGTTAACATTTGCGATGAGGTAATGATGGTGGGAATGTCTTTGTCGTTATCTTGGAATTTTTCCAGCAGCTCGCGGCCGACTTTACCTTCATCACTGGTTACACGCACACAGTAATGTGGATCTTTCAGCTTTTTGTGTTTATTGATCATGTCACGCATGGTCAGTGCATGATTTTGGTTTTCGCAAAAGACGATAGTTTTTTCTAGTGGATTGATATTGTCCAAAATGGCTTTTGCGACCAGTTCGGTACGTTCATCTACGACGATTTTTTTGTCGTAGTCTTCTACCTGATAGACGTCTTGACCAGACTCTCCTTCGATTACTTGGTCATCTTTGGTTAGCACCAGTTCATCTAAGTTGGTACGTACCCGCTTAACACGATATGGCGTTAAGAAGCCATCATTAATACCTGCTTTTAGAGAATATTCAAAAGCTGGTTGTCCAAAATAATCATAAGTATCAATATTATCTTCTCGTTTGGGTGTAGCAGTTAAACCAATGTGAACAGCACTTCCAAAGTGGTCCAGAATTGCACGCCATGAACCAGTGTCATTGGCGCTACCTCGGTGACACTCATCAATCATTACTAAATCAAAAAAGTCGGTTGGATAAGACTTGTAATACCCTTCAATATTTTCTTTTTCTCTATCCGTTCGATCTGCGATAGCTTGATAAATTGCAAAAAAGATATGAGCATTCGTAGGCACAACACCATTACGCTTTCGAACCTCCTCCCCATTAATTTTAATAAGATCTTTTTCGTACGGATTAAATGTATTGATAGCTTGATCTGCCAAAATATTGCGATCAGCTAAAAACAAGATTCGAGGCCTACGTGTACCCGGAGATTCTTTGTTCCAACGGGACTGGAACAGTTTATGGACGATTTGAAAGGCAATAAATGTTTTACCTGTACCAGTAGCCAGCGTTAACAACACTCGTGGCTTACCTTTACCAATAGCATCTGTGGCGGCATGTACCGCTAATTCTTGGTAATAACGCGGCTGCATTGCGCCTTCTAAATGAAAGGGCACATTACGAAGCTGCTGGCCTAGATCCGAATTAACACCCGCGTAGCGGCTTTCAAGCTCTTGTGGTGTTGGGTAAAACTCGATGTAGTCGCCTTTACCAGTTTCTAAGTCGAACTCATAGGTTTGTTTGCCGTTGCTTGAATAGACAAAGCGAACGAGTAGCTTCTTGGCATAGTCGATGGCTTGTTGAAGGCCTTTGGTTGGATGTTCAGATTCTTTTTTTGCTTCAACAACTGCAAGGTAACGATTGTCTTTATGGAGCAGATAATCGACGAAACAACGACGGCCACGGACACCGCCAGCAAGCTTACGGCCATCGGTAAAGTAATGTTCCCGAATGATGTTGCCCGGTTGCCAATGTGCGGCTTTTAACGCTGGGTCGATGTAGTTTGCTCTGGTATCTGCTTCTGACGACATATCGTCACTCCTTGATGCTTTTTAGCGTTGGCTATCGCTTGGCATTTTTTCCAATATGTCGCTCAATGAACAGTTAAATAAATCACATAGCTTATCGAGCGCTTCTAAATCCACCTTGAGCGCGGTTTCTTTGTAAAGTAGCGTCACGGTGGTACGGCTGAGGCCGGTTTCTCGCATCACGTCGCTAATGCGCATTTTTCTCTCACCCATTAAACGGGCTAGGTGGCAGCGAATCATGCTTTCTCCACGGTATTTTTTAACCCTAAAATTTGGGGAATTATCACTGTTGCATACCCTATCACTATTATGATTTTTCTCAACTTATTTGAGTTGAAACCAAATTTTTTAGAGGGGTGAGAACATATTGTCAATGTGAGGAAGTTAGATTACCGTAATCAAGAAAATGATACGGCAGAAAGTCGTGGTATTACTGCTCTATACTACAGATATTCTTCGAGATAGTTGCAATCAGGTGCCGCGAACATCCCAGCATGTCCTGAATGTCACTATAGCTATGGCCAGTCTTCAATAGACTGGCTATGTGCTGATGACGTTTCAGATCTGGTTGACGCCCATTATATTTACCATCGGATTTCGCCTTTGCGATCCCCTGTGATTGGCGGCGTCGCCGGTCATCATAATCTTTGCGAGCAACGGCAGCGAGCATGTCCAACATCATGGCATTCACCGCCTGTAAAATAGCACCGGTAAAGTCAGTTTCGCTATGTTGTTGCAAAGCCAGCCAACTGGTGGGAAGTTCTGGTGAAACAATGGCTAAGCGTTTGCTGGCCAACTTTTGTTTCAACGTATCCCAATCACTTTGCTTAAGCCGCGCCAGACGGTCGATTTGTTCAACCAGCACAATGTCACCCTCACCTGACTCGGCAATCAAACGCATCAACTCAGGTCGGTGCAACGTGGCGCCAGAGACATTCTCGGTCGTGACGCATATTTAGTGTTGTGGTATTCTTCGCCCTTTGGATGATTGATGGCAAAGATTGATGTAGTTTGTCCCCGCTGTTCTGAAACGAGTGATGTGATCCGAAACGGTCATTCCACCTC
>NZ_JAJNAG010000042.1 GCF_021010575.1 Limnobaculum eriocheiris
GAACCCATCTTAAACGGTTGACCCGCAAGACTATCTGCTTCTCAAAGTCAGAAGAAATGCACGATAAGATCATCGGATGGTATCTGACGATCAATCATTACCACTAAATCTGCGTCACGACCTAAAACTCAATCATATTCATTGAGTTTTAATTAAAAAAAGATAAAAAACTCATTTCTTCTATATAAAAATAACAAAGACCAATTACCATACTAACCAATCAATTTCTCAAAAAACTATCAGGTTAATAAATAAATCAGGACAAAAAACAGTCTAACCCATTCATTGATAAGCTATAACAAATAGCTATTAGATAGATCTCAAATGCGTCATATGGAGGAATAAAAAACTTACGTTTCACTTTTAAAGTTCATTATTAAATAGCACTACAGCATGATTTCATTGATCTTTTAAGTCATACCCATCATTAGTTATTTGAATTAATTGAAAATTTTTAAAATCAATTGAAACATTTTGAAACAAAAATAAAACTTGATTTAGAAATCGTTAATACTAAATTTGAAGATGTAAAAACAACGCAATCATGGCCATTAAAAAGTTCAAATAATATTTATAAATTTATCAAACACATTAAAAATAACACCCTTATGAAAATAAAAGACCCACTAACCAATTATTTTTTACTGCAGTCTCAAAGATTCTGCGCGGATGGGTATATCTATTATTTCGGAGTTTCATTATGAATAATGAAGCAAACAGAAGCCTATTGTTGTTAATAACACAGCCATCGTTATTAGCCACAGCACTATTACATCAGTTAAATACGGCTTTACCCATTAATGCCAAGCTGCAAAACATTCATAAACCATTCGATGAACCACCGTCAGAGAAAGTGTTAGTTCTGTTTGACTTAATGAGTGTAGACAGAAAATTAATTACCTTTTGGCAAGGGATTTTCAACCAAAATCGGGATCGTATTAAATTGTTATTACTTAATACGCCTGAAGATTATCACTTTGAAGAGATTGAAAAATGGCCGCAGATTAGCGCTGTCTTTTATCTTTCAGCCGATCAGGAAAAGTTAATCGAAGGGATCAACAGCGTCATAAGCGGTGAGTATTACTTTTCTCAGCGATTAGCCAGTCACCTGCTCAATCAGTCGCGGTTTTATCATTATAGCCATGGAGATAATGCCGCCGATCTGACGCAGCGGGAAAAAGAGATCCTGCATAAATTAAGTATGGGTGCCTCTAACCTGGAAATTGCCAGATTACTATTTATCAGTGAAAACACGGTTAAAACGCATCTGTATAACCTGTTTAAGAAGATCTCCGTAAAAAATCGTACTCAGGCTGCCACCTGGGCTAATGAACATCTTAGGCGCTAAATCATGAACGGTTATCTGTCTGCTGCTGTTTTTTCACTATTTCTAACTTTTAGCCATATTACCTGGGCTGTAGAAGTTGAAGTGCCCGGCTTGATTACCGACCACACGGTAACCTCCACCGGACACGACTTTTACCGTGCCTTTAGTGATAAATGGGAGAAAGACTTTAAAGGAAATATCACCATCAGCGAAAAACCCAGTGCACGCTGGGGAAGCTGGATAACCATAAAAATCGATCAGGATGTCTTACATCAGGCGTTTCTGTTTCCTAGCAAACGCGATTTTAATCGCAACGTAGATCTAGCCATTAATCAGGTGTCTGAAAAACTGGATAGAAGACAAATAGATAAGAGTCTTCTGAATACCGGTGACTTAACCCGTGATGAGTTTTAAGGAGAGTGTTATGCGTATCAAAAACATTGTTTTATCTTTGCTTCTGTTCTCTCCCCTCTCCTGGGGAGGAAACATGGTATTTCAATTCGTTAACCCTAATTTTGGTGGTAACCCAAACAATGGCTCTTTTCTGTTATCTGAAGCCAATGCACAAAACTCTTATAAAGATCCTAACGGATATGATTTTGAGTCTTCCACTCCTTCGGCATTAGATAATTTTACTTCAGCTATTCAGTCCCAACTTTTAGGTAGTTTGATGGGCAATATTAACCAGGGCAAACCTGGTCGTCTGGTGACTAAAGACTTTGTTGTTGATGTCACTAACACCGACGGTACCCTGACCATGAATATCCTCGATCGTGCCAGTGGTAAAAGCTCGACCATTGAAGTCGATGGTTTATCCAATATCAGCGCTAACTAAGACAAGGTAACGATCTATGCGCCATCTTTTAATCATTGCCAGCCTGTTTCTTCTAAATGGTTGTCTGACTGCTCCACCAAAGCAAGCGGCTGAACCTACACTATTGCCGCGCAGTCAAAGTTATCAGGACTTAGTGCAATTACCGACGCCAAAAGGCAAAATCTTTGTCTCGGTATATAACATCCAGGATGAAACCGGGCAATTTAAACCTTATCCTGCCAGCAACTTCTCCACCTCTGTACCACAAAGTGCGACAGCCATGTTGATATCAGCATTAAAGGACTCTAACTGGTTTATTCCTCTGGAACGGCAGGGTCTGCAAAATCTGTTAAACGAACGGAAAATTATTCGGGCAGCCCAGGAAAATGGTCGGGTAGCGATTAATAACGCACAGCCACTTTCTTCACTGGTGGCGGCAAACGTACTGATTGAAGGCTCTATTATCGGTTACGAAAGCAATGTGAAATCAGGGGGGATTGGTGCGCGGTATTTTGGTATTGGTGGTAGTACACAATATCAACTCGACCAGATTGCCGTTAATTTACGGGTGGTTGACGTAAGCACCGGGGAGATTCTCTCATCGGTAAATACCAGCAAAACAATTCTTTCATATGAAGTACAGGCTGGTGTATTCCGCTTTATCGATTATCAGCGTTTGCTGGAAGGTGAAGTAGGATATACCTCTAATGAACCCGTGATGATGTGTCTGATGTCAGCCAT
Source organism: Limnobaculum eriocheiris (assembly GCF_021010575.1). Lineage (GTDB taxonomy): Bacteria > Pseudomonadota > Gammaproteobacteria > Enterobacterales > Enterobacteriaceae > Limnobaculum > Limnobaculum eriocheiris. The sequence goes on from NZ_JAJNAG010000042.1 coordinate 2,883, forward strand.
TGAGACCGGGGTTATTTACCTGATTAACGATGGCATCACACGTAACCTATGGCAACTCCAGAACCCGAAAGATATTAATACGCCGGTTTTTGAACGCTATAAAAACTTAAAAGTTCCAACAGCCTGATAAATAATGGTATCGATATAGAGGTTCTGCCTGACGACAGAACCTCTATTTTTTTACTACTTCAGAACTTCTTTTGGCGAGTGTTTTGCCAACGAGAGCTTTAACAGGAAATATCCCAATACTGCGGCAATCGTTGAGCCAATCAAAATACCCAGGCGTGAATAAGTAATATATTCAGCCGATAACCCCTCGAAAGCCAGGGAAGAGATAAAGATCGACATAGTAAAACCAATACCACAGAGTACAGAAACCGAGAAAATATGCTTCAGTTGAATAGATCCCGGCATCTTCACCAAACCGGTCTTTAACGCTACCCAGCAGAAACCAAAAATCCCCAACGGCTTACCGGCAACTAAACCCAGCATAATTCCCATTGGCAAAATACCAATCAGAGAATTCAGCGTAACCCCCGCTAAAGCCACACCAGCATTTGCAAAAGCAAACAGCGGTAAAATAAAGTAGGTTACCCAAGGATGTAGCTGGTGAATTAAGCTATCCAGCGGTTTGCTGCCTTCAGTGCCATTAAGTGGAATAAAGAATCCGGTAATAACGCCGGCCAGGGTAGCATGCACTCCAGACTTCAGCATAAATACCCAGAGTATTGCGCCAATAATGATATAGGCCAGATTATTACCAACGCCACGCCAGTTCATCACTGCCATAATAACAATTGTCACCGCGGCTCCCGCCAGCGCTATCATAGAAAGCTCTTTGGTATAAAACAGAGCAATAATAATAATTGCACCTAAATCATCAATAATGGCCAGTGCCATTAAAAAGGCCTTCAGGCTGGTTGGTACCCGGCTTCCTAATAAAGCCATTACGCCCAGAGCAAAGGCGATATCCGTTGCCGCCGGAATAGCCCAGCCGGTGCGGGTTACCGCATCATCCATATTAAATATCAGATAAACCAATGCGGGTAGAATCATGCCCCCTATCGCGGCCACCACCGGGAACATCGCCTTATCCCTTCCCGCCAGAGAACCTTCTACCAGCTCTTTTTTAACTTCCAGCCCAATCACCAAAAAGAAGATGGCCATTAACCCATCATTAATCCAGTGGGCCAGTGAATTGCTCAAATCCAGCGCAGCAATCTTTATGACTACCGGCAAATGCAAAAAGCCTTCATAGGCTGCCTGTAGAGGTGAATTAGCCATCACCATGGCGATTAATGCTGCAATAATCAGTAAAATACCGCCTGATGCTTCTAACTTTAGAAACTGGCGTAAATAGTGAGTCATGATAAGAACGGCTCCTTTAATACCTTATTACAAGATACCTTAATATTATTATTTAATTTGGCACTATAGGATATTACTATAAAATCTCAGCTGCCGCCTCAAAATTAGGTTAAGAACCTATAATTTTACAAAAAGCAGTCTTTAATGATACTGACATACAAGATTACTTATAACAGGCCAGCTAAAATACCTTTATTAATCATGGAATAATATTAATAACCACACATAATAAAGCACTTGATTATTATTAATGATTAAACCTAAAAATCAACCTGTTACACTCTTATTTTCAGGCAAAAAAATCCCCAATCGAATTTGATTGGGGATTTTTCTATTGGCGATAAGAAGCTAAATAATTAACCGGTCAAATCATCAAAAAACTTCTTCACGCCGTCAAAGAATGACTTAGAGCGGGGGCTGTTTTTAGCACCCTTTTCGCCACCTAAGGATTCTTCAAGCTCGCGCAATAGCTGCTTCTGCTTATCATTAAGCTTAACCGGGGTTTCAACCACAACGCGGCACAGCAGATCCCCCTGACTTCCACCGCGGACCGATTTTACCCCTTTACCACGCATACGGAATAGCTTACCGGTTTGAGTTTCTGCAGGAACTTTCAGGTTTACCCGTCCGTCCAGCGTAGGAACCTCAATTTCGCCACCTAAAGCTGCCATCGCAAAATTAATCGGCACTTCACAATAGAGATTATTACCGTCACGTTCAAAGATTGGGTGTTGCTTCACCTGAACCTGAACGTATAAATCACCAGACGGAGCACCGTTCTCCCCCGCTTCACCTTCACCAGACAGGCGAATACGATCGCCGGTATCCACACCCGCAGGAATCTTAACGGACAGTGTTTTAGTCTTCTCTACCCGACCCTGACCATGACACTTATTGCATGGATCTTTAATGATCTTACCGCGACCATGACAGGTTGGACAGGTTTGCTGTACGGCAAAGAAGCCCTGACGCATCTGGACCTGACCGGCACCATGACAGGTAGAACAAGTTATTGAACTGGTTCCCACTTTCGCACCGCTGCCGTAGCAAACGTCACACTCAGCCAGCGTTGGAATACGGATCTCTTTAGTCACGCCACGAACCGCTTCTTCCAGCGTTAGCGTCATGGTGTATTGCAGGTCGGAACCCCGGCTGGCGCGTTGACGACGGCCACCAAAGATATCGCCAAATACGTCACCAAAGATATCGTTAAAATCGCCGCCGCCGCTGAAACCGCCGCCAAAACCACCGCCGCCCATGCCGCCTTGTTCAAACGCAGCATGACCGTACTGATCGTAAGCCGCTTTCTTCTGCGCGTCGGTCAGTACTTCATAAGCTTCTTTGATCTCTTTAAATTTCTCTTCAGAGTCTTTATCACCCTGGTTTCTGTCCGGGTGATGTTTCATCGCCAAGCGTTTATAGGCCTTCTTAATTTCGCGCTCATCTGCATCGCGGCCTACGCCCAGGATCTCGTAATAGTCTTTCTTCGCCATCTGTGGACTTTACCCTATATATGCGTACACGGGCGTAGAGTTACCTCAACGCCCGTGCCAAGTTCCGTTAACGATACCACAATTTAAGCATCATTACCGTGCCCGCTTAAGGGCGATTACTTTTTGTCTTTAACTTCTTCGAACTCAGCGTCAACGGCGTCGTCATCTTTACCCGGCGCGCTTTGTGCGCCTTCTGATGCGCCTTCAGCATGTTGCTGTTGAGCCATTTCCATCAGCTTGCCGGATACTTCAACCAGAGCCTGAATTTTTGCTTCGATATCCGCTTTATCTTCACCTTTCAGTGAAGTTTCCAGCGCGCTTAATGCAGCTTCAATAGCGGTTTTATCATCCGCTGGCAGCTTGTCGCCCGCTTCCGTAATTTGTTTACGAGTGCTGTGCAACAGGTGGTCGCCCTGGTTACGGATTTGAACCAGCTCTTCAAACTTGCGGTCAGCATCGGCGTTAGCTTCTGCTTCGCGCACCATTTTTTGAATTTCTTCTTCGTTCAAGCCAGAAGAAGCCTTAATGGTAATATTTTGCTCACGACCGCTGTTTTTATCTTTTGCCGATACGTGCAGAATACCGTCAGCATCGATATCAAATGTTACTTCGATTTGCGGCATACCGCGCGGTGCGGCCTGAATCCCGTCCAGATTAAACTGACCCAGAGATTTATTATCTGCTGCACGCTTACGCTCACCCTGGATAACGTGAATTGTTACCGCAGACTGATTGTCTTCAGCCGTTGAGAACACCTGACTGTGTTTCGTCGGGATAGTGGTGTTCTTGGCAATCAGCGAAGTCATCACGCCGCCCATGGTTTCAATGCCCAAAGACAGAGGCGTTACGTCTAACAGCAAGACGTCAGTAACATCACCGGCTAACACGCCGCCCTGAACTGCAGCACCGATAGCAACTGCTTCATCCGGGTTAACGTCTTTACGTGGTTCTTTACCGAAGAAATCAGATACTTTCTTCTGTACTAATGGCATACGAATTTGCCCACCAACCAGAATCACATCGTCGATTTCATTTACTGACAGGCCAGCATCCTGTAATGCCACTTTTAACGGCTCTATAGAGCGATTAACTAAATCTTCAACCAGTGACTCCAGTTTTGCACGAGTCACTTTAATATTCATATGCTTAGGACCGGTTGCATCTGCAGTGATGTACGGCAGGTTAACATCCGTTTGTTGAGCAGAAGAGAGTTCAATTTTCGCTTTTTCTGCCGCTTCTTTCAGACGTTGCATTGCCAACGGATCATTACGTAAATCAAAGCCCTGCTCTTTCTTAAACTCATCAACTAAGTAGTTGATCAGGCGAGTATCAAAATCTTCACCACCTAAGTGAGTATCACCGTTGGTTGCCAATACTTCGAAGGTTTTTTCGCCATCTACTTCATCAATTTCAATAATAGAGATATCGAATGTACCACCACCTAAGTCATATACGGCGATAGTGCGGTTACCCATCTCTTTATCCAGACCGTATGCCAGAGCAGCAGCGGTTGGTTCGTTGATGATACGTTTTACATCTAAACCAGCAATACGACCGGCATCTTTCGTTGCCTGACGTTGAGAATCGTTAAAGTAAGCCGGAACGGTAATTACCGCTTCGGTTACTGGCTCACCTAAAAAGTCTTCTGCTGTTTTCTTCATTTTTTTCAAAACTTCAGCAGAAATCTGAGGTGGTGCAATTTTTTGACCTTTTACTTCAACCCATGCGTCACCGTTGTCTGCCCCTATAATTTTAAAAGGCATAATATTACGGTCGCGCTGAACTTCTTCGTCACCAAAACGACGACCAATCAGACGCTTAATCGCAAAAAGTGTATTTTGTGGGTTGGTCACCGCCTGGCGTTTAGCAGGCTGACCAACCAGAATTTCGCCGTCCTGGGTATACGCGATAATTGACGGAGTTGTACGATCCCCTTCCGCGTTCTCAATTACGCGAACCTGCGTGCCGTCCATTACAGCAACACATGAGTTCGTTGTACCCAGGTCAATACCAATAATTTTACCCATTACATGTTCTCCACTTAAAAACTATATTCGTTCACATACTCACCTATATGGGGGTGCAAAATGACTTTTCAACTGCCAATAAAAGTCTTACATCCATAGGCTTGCTTCACCGTTGTTCATAAGATGGGGGCGACAAATCTGGCATCAAGGGGGGCAAATAAAAAAATTTTCGCATTATTCCTGATCAAAACCATTGTTTCGTGACTCAGGCCTCATTATTATGCGCGCTCACGTGTAATACGCGGTGTTATTTACCCGTGGTCGTTGTTAGTTAATTCCGCCGCTATGCGGATAAAAATCCATTTATTAAATCAGCATTCGTGAGTACAGAGGAAATATGCACTCGAATAAATTAGCAAACCCAGGTCCACTAGGATTAATGGGATTTGGGATGACCACTATTCTGTTAAATATCCATAACGCCGGATTCTTCCCGGTAACCACAGCCATTGTTGCTATGGGTATCTTTTATGGTGGTATGGCTCAGGTTATTGCCGGTATTTTAGAATTCAAAAAAGGTAATACCTTTGGCGTTACCGCATTTACCTCTTATGGTTTTTTCTGGATGACCCTGGTTGGCATCTGGTTAATTCCTGAAGTAGGACATGCACATGCTACCGATAGCACCTTCCTGGGCATCTACTTAGCATTATGGGGCATCTTCACCCTGTTTATGTTCTGCGGTACCTTGCGTGCTAACCGTGGCTTACAGTTTGTATTTGCCAGCCTGACGGTACTGTTCTTTATGTTATCCATCGGCAACATTACCGCGAATACCGGTTTGTTAAACGTCGCTGGTTATGTTGGTATCGTTTGTGGTGCCAGCGCAATTTATCTGGCAATGGCGGAAGTACTGAATGAACAGTATGGCCGTACCGTTCTGCCAATTGGTGAACGTAAAGCAGGTTAATCCCGGTTTTGCTTATCATCCTAAAACGCCTGCTTAATGCAGGCGTTTTCGTCTTTATCGACGCCATAATTCAAATACACAGGAAATAACAGATGCAAATAAGAATCGCACTTCCTGATGCGTAGCAGAGATATTTCGCGTATGACTCAGCGTAAAAGGATAAGCCTAAAGCTAAAAGGCCTGAGTCCAATAGAGTATTGAACTCAGGCCCTGATAACCACTTAATACAAACTGCCCAAAATTATGGGGTCAGTTCACAACAGATGGCTTTTAACTAAACGCAATAAACGTTGTTTATAACACCGGCACCTTTTCTAATTCCGTATCGCTATGTTCCACAATGCTATCCGCCGCTCTCAAATCGTTACGCAGATAAATTCCCAACAATATTCCCATCACCGATAGCGCTAATACATAATACGCTGGCGCCATTGGCGTAAACTTCATCAAATAAGTGACGCATATTGGCGTCAGCCCACCAAAAATGGCATAAGAGACATTATAAGAGAAAGAGATACCCGAGAAGCGCACCTCTGCCGGAAACGCCCGCACCATAACGTAAGGAACAGCCCCTACCACGCCCACACACAGCCCGGCGATACTGTAAGTAATAAACAGCAAATCAACATTGGTTGCCGAATGGTAAAACGTCCAACTGGCAACCGCCAACAGCGAACCGCCACCAATAAAGGTTTTGCTGGCGCCAAAACGGTCAACAGCCATACCGGCAATCACACAGCCCACGCACAGTGAGATAATCGCCATGCTGTTCGCCTTGAGTGCAATGACGCGCTCGATACCAAATTGAGTTTGCAGGTAGTTTGGCGTCATCAGAATCACCACTACAATACCGGCAGAAAGCAACCAGGTCAGTAACATAGAAACCGTTACCGCGCGGGTGTGATTGATTACTACTGATTTTAACGGCAGTTCTGCCGCCAGTGCTTTACGCTGTTGCATCTCGATAAAAATCGGCGTTTCTTTTAACCAACGGCGCAAATACATGGCAATCAAACCAAAAATACCCCCCAGAAAGAAAGGTATTCTCCAGCCGCCGTTACGAATGGTTTCCACACTCATCATCGAGTTGATCAGAGTGGCAACAAAAGAGCCCAGTAAGATCCCAACGGTCAGGCCCGCCGTCAGTACACCACAGGCAATACCAATACGTTTGTAGGGCACGTGTTCCGCCACAAATACCCATGCTCCCGGCACTTCACCACCGATTGCCGCACCCTGAAAAATGCGCATCAGCAACAGCAGGAGTGGAGCAGCAATGCCAATGGATTGATAGGTTGGTAACATCCCCATGGCCAGTGTAGGTAACGCCATTAGCAAAATGCTCAATGAGAACATCCGCTTACGCCCCACTAAATCGCCGAAGTGGGCCATGATGATTCCCCCCAGCGGACGAGCCAGATAGCCTGCGGCAAAAATACCGTAGGTCTGCATCAGTACCAGCCATTGGGGCATATTGGCAGGAAAGAAAAGTTCACCGATAACGACGGCGAAGAAGACAAAGATAATAAAGTCGTAAAACTCCAGCGCACCGCCTAATGCTGCCAGAGTCAGCGTTTTATAATCCTGTTTGTTTAGTCGGCGATTTTTTTGCTGAATCATAAAATTCCATCTTTTTCTATAGGTTGATAAAAAAATTAATTTACCCTCCGTAAATTAATTTTTACTATATCGTACTATTTATGATACACCAGCAGATGAAAATCTTATTTTGCAAAAAGCCCCAATTTAATCTTTTATATCGCGGATTGCGCTCTTAGGCCTAAAGGATTCTACCACCTGGGAATGCGTCTCCACATAAGGACCATCCAGCAGTTGAATACAATACGGGACGCTGGCGAAAATACCGGATACCACGGTTTTTCCGTCCTGACCTTTTACCCCTTCCAGAGTCTCTTTAATTGACTTTGGCTGTCCCGGAAGGTTAATAATCAGCGCCTGTTTACGAATCACACCAACCTGACGGGAAAGAATCGCGGTTGGTACATAGTACAAACTAATCTGACGCATCTGTTCGCCAAACCCCGGCATGATGCGATCGGCAATCGCTAATGTGGCATCAGGCGTAACATCACGACGAGCCGGACCGGTTCCACCGGTGGTAAGAACCAGATGACAGCCCCTTTCATCAACCAGCTCACACAGTGCTTCCTCTATCAACCCTTGCTCATCAGGAATTAATCGACTTTGCGTTTCAAACTCACTGCTCAGGGCGGTTTTTAACCATGATTCCAGTGCCGGAATCCCCTGATCCTGATAAATTCCGTTGGATGCGCGGTCGGAAACAGAAACCAAACCAATGCGTAACTTATTCATATCTAATCCTCTGTCACTAAACTGTGCTCTTGCCTGCACGCTATCATACTATTGTTAACACTATTTTTGCAGCGGGCTGACACAGTGGATGTGATTATCCTCAGTGAATTGCAGGCAAAAAAATACCGGCCATCAGGCCGGTATTCATATCGTTATAAAAAATAATTACAGTAAATCTGCAATCATCTTTTCCAGTTTTTCCTGGTCGATAGCAAACTTACGGATACCATCAGCCAGTTTATCAACCGCCATTGGATCCTGATTGTGTTGCCAGTAGAACTGTGCTTCATTCAACGGAGCCGGACAATCTTTCACTGCGCCGCTGTAAGTCAGTTTACGCTCAACTTCACCCTGGCTTTCTGACAGTTCTTTTAATAGTGCAGGAGCAATGGTCAAACGGTCACAGCCGGCAAGTTCCAGAATCTCACCGGAATTACGGAAACTGGCACCCATTACCACAGTTTTATAACCGTGCTGTTTGTAGTATTCATAAATACTGGTGACAGAAACAACGCCCGGATCTTCATGTGGGGCAAACTCTTTCTTATCGCCATTAGCCTTGTACCAGTCAAGAATACGGCCAACAAACGGAGAAATCAGGAACACGCCAGCTTCAGCACAAGCACGCGCCTGAGCAAAAGAGAACAGCAGAGTCAGGTTACAGTTGATACCTTCTTTCTCAAGCTGGGCTGCCGCACAGATACCCTGCCATGTAGATGCCAGTTTGATCAGAATACGATCGTTGCTGATACCTGCATCGTTATAAAGTTTAATTAAACGTTTGGCTTTAACAATGCTGGCCTGAGTGTCATAAGAGAGACGAGCATCAACTTCAGTAGAGATACGGCCGGGAATTAATTTTAAAATTTCCAGACCAATATTTACTGCCAGCTTATCGGATGCATCCACAATTTGCTGTGCACGATCGCTGCTTTGGCTTTTTGCCCAGGCAATCGCATCATCAATCAGTTTACGATATTCAGGTAACTGGGCCGCATTCAGAATCAAAGAAGGGTTAGTTGTTGCGTCCTGAGGCTTATACAGTTTCATCGCTGCAATATCGCCGGTATCAGCCACAACGGTAGTAATTTTACGTAGAGAGGAAAGTTTATCTGTCATGATAGGTCTCTTGTTAAGCTTGTGAGGCATCGAAGTATTATTGGACCAGGCTGATAATAACATGACTTAACAAGCGTGCAACGACGGAACTTAGAAGGCACAGGTTTTAAGCATAAAATTTATCTTCCCCCCTCTGCTGGTATTACCATTACCTAATGATAAATAAAATAAAAATCAGTTTTACTAAGAGATTTCCAGAGCCTCCTATTAAATCCATCGCTTTTTCCATCATCACTTTCTGCTAGAGTAGCAAAAAACGATTTATCACAGGATATGATTATGCTGATTACTATATCTCCGGCAAAAACCCTCGATTATACAAGCCCTCTGGTGACTGACCGTTATACTCAACCCGAAATGCTGGACCAGTCGAAAATTTTGATTAAAGCGTGTCGCAAGTTAACCCCCGCGCAAATCGCCAGCCTGATGAGTATCAGTGATAAATTAGCTGGCCTTAACGCCGCACGTTTCTCAGAGTGGCATCCGGATTTCACGCCAGAAAATGCTCGTCAGGCGCTGTTAGCGTTTAAAGGTGATGTTTATACCGGCCTGCACGTTGATGATTTTAACGATAATGATTTCGATTTTGCCCAGCAGCACCTGCGTATGTTGTCCGGTCTGTATGGCGTTTTACGTCCGCTCGATCTGATGCAGGCTTACCGTCTGGAAATGGGCACCAAACTGGAAAACCAGCGGGGTAAAGATCTGTATGAATTCTGGGGCAAACGAATTACCGATAAGCTAAATCAGGCGCTGAAAGATCAAGGTGACGATGTTCTGGTTAATCTGGCCTCGGATGAATACTTCAAATCGGTTCAAACCAAGTCATTAAATGGCACTATCATTAAACCGGTGTTTTTAGATCAGAAAAACGGTAAATATAAAATCATCAGCTTCTACGCTAAAAAAGCCCGCGGTCTGATGAGTCGGTTTATTATCAAGAACCGCCTGACCCGCCCGGAACAGCTGGTTGACTTTGATCTGGAAGGCTATCAGTTTGATGAGGCCGCTTCTCTGGGTAATGAACTGATATTTAAACGCCCTGAACAGTAATTACTGGCAGAACTACAGACAAAAAAATGGCCTCGATGCGGTATATATCAGGAGGCCATTGTTATTTAATCGGTCTTACGCTGGTAACGCCATCAGGAATGCGCGTAACGGAGCAAAATCTGCCGGTAAATAGTGCGAAAGTAACGGTAACTCAGCCCTATCTGCCAGTGCTTTTGGCAGAGGTAATGTCGTACCAAGAATTTGCTCTACGCTCTCTTTAAATTTAGCCGGATGGGCCGTACCGAGAAATAATCCAAACTCGCCCTCTTTCAACTCATCACGCAGCAAACGATAGGCAATCGCGCCGTGAGGTTCCGAGGTGTATCCCAGCGCAGCCAGTTCACGCAGTGTTTTAGCCGTTGTCTCATCGCTAACCGCGCCATAACCTAATGAACTGATTGGCCACTCTTTACGGCGAAACAGTTCTTCAATTCGTGGCCAGTTGTTTGGCTGACTGACATCCATGGCATTAGATAAAGTGGCAACCGTTTTATTCGGCTGCCACTGACCATTTGCCAGATAGCGCGGCACGGTATCATTGGCATTGGTAGCAGCAATAAAACGCTTCACCGGTAAACCTAATGATTTAGCCAACAGTCCCGCCGTCAGATCGCCAAAGTTACCGCTTGGAACCGAAATCACCAGTTGGTTACGCTGTTCCTGAGTCAACTGTGCTACTGCCTCAAAGTAATAACAAATTTGCGCCAGCAGTCGGCTGATATTGATGGAGTTGGCAGAGTTAAGACCCAGCTCCTTTTTCAGCGCTTCATCATCAAAAGCCTGTTTAACCAGTGCCTGACAGGCATCAAAATCCCCATCAACGGCCACGGTATGAATGTTCCCCCCCAGGGTACAGAATAACTTCTCCTGTAGCGGGCTAATCTTGCCTTCAGGATAGAGGATCACTACTCGTACATTCTTTAAACCATAGAATGCATGAGCAACGGCAGCACCAGTATCACCAGAGGTCGCGGTCAGAATGGTCACCGGCGTATCACCAGCTACTTCAGCCAGCATTTGCGCCATGATGCGGCCACCAAAATCTTTAAACGCCAGAGTGGGACCATGAAATAGCTCTAAGGTAGCAATATCTTTTTCAACGGCGACGACCGGAGCCGGGAACTGAAAAGCATTAGCGACTCGTTTAGCTACGGCATCCGCTGAGATTTCATCGCCAATACAGGCCGACAAAATACGGGCACTGCGGGTAACAAAATCCAGCGAGAGTAAATTATCGATTTCTGAACTATCAAAAGCCGGTAACTCAGCCGGAAAAAACAGCCCTTGTTGTTTACCTAATCCCTGACGTACTGCCTGAGCAAAGCTTACCTGTTCGTTATGATCTTTTAAGTTATACAGTTTCATTGTGTCACTATTTTCCATTAATCCAATTTACGGGCACCGGCAGTATCCAGACGGCAAACGTGAACAAAGCCTTCATCATTTTGTACATAGTGTTTTGCTAACCAGTCGGCCAGGCGCTGGGCGGTTTCAAGACGATCGCTTACCGCAAACAGCGTTGGACCAGAACCAGAAATACCGCATGCCAGCGCACCAATATCCTGTGAAGCTTTACGCGCTTCGGCAAAGCCCGGCAGTAAACGGGTACGGTACGGTTCGGCAATCACATCCTGCATCAACTTAACCGCCAATTCCGGCTGCTGAGTATGGCAGGCGTGAATAAAACCGGCCAGATAGCGACCATGACGAATACAATCCTGACGCAGATACTGCGCCGGTAAAATTGCACGCGCTTCAGCAGTGGAAACCTTAATACCCGGATATGCCATGACCCAATACCAGTTATCAAAACCGGGTACCGACTGGCTGATAATGCCATTTTCTTCCAGCATCAATTGCATACCCCCCAAATAACAAGGAGCCACGTTATCGTAATGTACGCTGCCGGAGATTCGGCCTTCCAGCTCGCCCATCATGCCAAGCAGTTCGGTCTGATTAAACGGGCGATCGCAGAACTCATTCAGCGCCATTAACCCGGCGACCACTGAACAGGCACTGGACCCCAAACCAGAGCCAATTGGCATATTCTTTTCTAACACCATCGCCACCGGCAATTCGCGCCCCAAACGCTGGCAGAACAGCTCCCAGCACTGATAAACGATGTTGTCTTTAGGTTCTGCCGGTAACTTGCTAACAAAACGCCCTTTATTGCTCAGGCTAAAGCGATCTGCCGATTGAATACTAACGCAATCCCCCAACAGTGCTCCATCAATGGGTGATACTGCTGCACCCAATACGTCAAACCCCACGCTGACGTTGCCTATCGAGGCCGGCGCATAAATTTTTATCATATTAAACTCCCAGCTTTCCTGACAGAGTACGTAGCATATCGGCAAAAACACCGGCGGCGGTAACATCGTTACCGGCACCATAACCGCGTAATACCAGTGGTAATGGCTGATAATATTGGGTGTAGAACGCCAGCGCGTTTTCGCCGTTCTTCACTTTGAATAATGGATCGTTATCATCCACGGCTTCAATTTTCACCCGACACTCACCCTCTTCAATCATACCAACATAGCGTAATACTTTACCCTGGCTGGCGGCCAACGCCACACGCTCAGCAAACTCAGCATCCAACTGTGGCAAACGTTGCATAAAGGTTGCCACATCGCCACCGGCATCAAATGATGGCGGCAATACAGATTCAACCTTAATTTGATCCAACTCCAGAGAATGACCGGCTTCACGGGCCAAAATCAGCAGTTTTCGCGCTACATCCATACCGGATAAATCATCACGTGGATCGGGCTCGGTATAGCCTTTTTCCTTCGCTAATCGGGTTGCTTCTGACAGGCTTAAACCTTCATCCAACATACCGAAAATAAATGACAGTGAGCCGGAAAGAATACCAGAGAAGCGCATCAGTTCATCACCGGCATTTAGCAAGTTCTGTAAGTTTTCAATGACCGGTAATCCGGCACCTACGTTAGTATCATAGAGAAATTTACGGTTTCCGGTGCTGGCAGCCTGCCGTAACTGATGGTAATAGTTCATGGTGTCGGTATTCGCTTTCTTGTTTGGCGTCACGACATGGAAGCCATCCGCCAGGAAATCAGCATATTGAGAAGCCACTTCCTGACTGGAAGTACAATCCACAATCACCGGATTGAGCAAGTGATACTCTTTTACCAGACGAATTAAACGCCCCAGATTAAACGGCTCTTCTGCCGCCACCAGCGCTTCACGCCAGTTGGTTAAATCAATTCCCAGCGTATTGGTCACCATACCGCGAGAGTTAGCGATACCACAGACTCTCAGCTCAATATTCTTGCGTTTCAGCCACGGCTGCTGGCGATAGATCTGATCTAACAGTGCGCCACCCACACCACCAACACCAATCAGGAACACATCCAGCACCTGATTAGTATCAAACAGTACCTGATGGCTGGCACGTACAGCAGTGGTTGCCGAATCATTACTCACCACTGCAGAAATAGAACGCTCTGAAGATCCCTGTGCAATCGCTACAATATTAATATTGGCACGGGCCAGTGCGCTAAAGAAACGTGCAGACATACCGCGCAGTGTACGCATATTGTCACCAATCACTGAAATAATGGCCAGCTTGTCGACCACATCCAGCGGATCCAATAACCCGTCTTTTAACTCCAGATAGAACTCATCTTCCAGTGAACGACTGGCGCGGGCCAGCTCACTTTGTGGTACGCAAAAACTGATGCTGTATTCAGAAGAGGATTGAGTAATCAGAACCACCGAGATACCGGCACGAGACATCACTGAGAATACCCGGGCGGCCATCCCCACCATTCCTTTCATTCCCGGACCTGAGACGTTAATCATCGCCATGTTGTTCAGATTAGTAATGCCTTTCACCGGATAACGATCGTCACCACTCTCACGGCTGATTAGGGTACCGGGAGCCTGAGGGTTTGCGGTATTTTTTATCAGACAAGGGATTTGGAACTGGGCAATGGGAGCGATAGTACGAGGATGGAGAACTTTAGCGCCAAAATAGGATAACTCCATCGCCTCCTGATAGGACATCGACTTAAGCAGTTTAGCCCCGGGAACAGAACGCGGATCGCAAGTATAGACACCATCCACATCGGTCCATATTTCACAACTGTCGGCACGTAAACAGGCTGCCAGAACTGCGGCTGAATAGTCAGAACCATTACGCCCTAACACCATCAGTTCGCCTTTCTCGTTACCGGCGGTAAAGCCCGCCATTAGAATCACGTGATTTTCAGGAATACCCAACTCAACCAGACGACGAGTTGACTCGGTAATATCAACGGTCGATTCCAGATAGTGCCCATGAGCCAGCAGCATAGCAACCGGATTAATTACCGTTACGCCATATCCCCGCGCCTGAAAAACAGATTCCATAATAGCAATAGACAGCTTTTCACCACGGCTGATAATCGAAGCATTCACGCTATCAGGGCACTGCCCCAGCAGAGAAATACCATGAAGCACATGTTTCAGTTGAGCAAATTCCTGCTCTACAAAACTCTTTAATCGACCATATTCAAACCCGGGCTGTTCTTCAGCCAGACCGGAAAGCAGTTCAGCAAAGATCTGTTCGGCATCCATCATATTGGTCATGATTTCCTGACCGGCTACCGTCTTCTCAATCATGGCAACCAGATGGTTAGTAATTTTTGCCGGAGCAGACAGTACCGTAGCAACCTGGCCCTGACGCGCATTATTTTCAATGATATCCGCTACGCGCATAAAGCGTTCGGAATTTGCTACCGATGTACCGCCAAATTTCAGAACTCGCATCTCTTGGCCTCTCCTGCCTTAATCCAGTTATGATGTAAATTACTCGCAAAAAAAAACCCGCACTCGATTCTACGGTGCGGGCTTTTTTTAATTTCTGTAAGCGTCAGCCCGCCCCGCTACTAGTTGTACCGGTGGTGGTAATGATTGTAATCATCGGGCTAACATTTTGCATGTTTAGTATTTGTCTCTGGTTTGTTTTACTAACGCTATATACTGGTTAAAGCAATTGCCGTTCATAGTCAATTTATTTTTGATATTTTATCAAAGTTATTTGCCTGACGCCGCTCCGCTCTTTTATATCAAAACAAAATAATATTATTATAATTCAATATATTAAAATCAAAAATACTTATTCTTCATGAGACTTCTGTTTTTTTATTCTCACCCCGCTCATTTTTATACTGATGAGAATAAACGAGCGAAATCATAGTAAAAAGCAGCGTCAGAGCTAAAAATGAAATCAAAGTATCAGTATTGACGATTTTAGCTATAAATTTAATATGTTATGTTTTAGTACAACCTATTTGTTCTGCAAGGGATTTTATGTTCATAAAAGTTGCAATTGAAAAATATTTGTTAAAATATATTTCTTTTTAGGATAAAAACAAGCAAAATCCATCCATTGCCACACACGCCTTGGCTTTGGTGAAAAACATAACGGAGCAAATGTTTCAAAATAA
This sequence comes from Limnobaculum eriocheiris, assembly GCF_021010575.1. Taxonomy (GTDB): domain Bacteria; phylum Pseudomonadota; class Gammaproteobacteria; order Enterobacterales; family Enterobacteriaceae; genus Limnobaculum; species Limnobaculum eriocheiris. The sequence goes on from NZ_JAJNAG010000042.1 coordinate 18,640, forward strand.
GGTTTTTATTGAGGTTGAATTGTGAAAAAAAGGTCAAAAATTGGCATATGATATGCATTGTTTTTGTAGATTTTTCTCACAAATCAGCTAATGTGCTATAACTATTATTGATATATATCAACAAGCCACAAGTTTGTTGATCGGCAAAAGAAAGACTCCTGTTATATTACTGCTACAATAAAGAGTAATAAGTGATCGGTTTTAACAAATCACGGGTATGTAGGTAGTTTGCCTTGGTCGGACCAGCGATTGTGTTGAAATTTGAAATAACACGGGGATTCGTCCCTTATACTGCAGTAGTCTGTTTGAGCTATAGATGGTTTTAAGAACAAAACCGGACCACTGTAATATTAAATTTGATTTTGTTGGCAAATTAGGTAACAGACATGCAAACCCCGCATATCCTGATCGTTGAAGACGAACTAGTAACTCGTAACACATTAAAAAGCATTTTCGAGGCGGAAGGATACGTTGTCTTTGAAGCCAATGATGGTGCAGAAATGCATCGGATTTTGTCCGACCATAATATTAATCTGGTCATCATGGATATCAATCTGCCCGGCAAGAATGGACTACTGCTAGCGCGTGAGTTACGTGAGCAAGCTGCGGTTGCATTGATGTTCTTAACCGGCAGAGATAACGAAGTAGATAAAATTCTTGGCCTGGAAATTGGTGCGGATGACTACATCACCAAACCGTTTAATCCACGTGAACTGACTATCCGTGCACGCAACCTGCTGTCCCGAACCATGAACCTTGGTGCAGTCAGCGGTGAAGAGCGTAAACTGGTTGAAAACTATAAGTTCAACGGCTGGACGCTGGATATCAACAGTCGTTCTCTGATTAATCCTAACGGAGAGATGTTCAAACTGCCTCGTAGCGAGTTCCGTGCGATGCTGCATTTCTGCGAAAATCCGGGCAAAATTCAATCCCGTGAAGAGCTGCTGAAGAAAATGACCGGGCGTGAACTTAAACCTCACGATCGTACTGTTGATGTAACTATCCGCCGTATTCGTAAGCACTTTGAATCAACGCCAGATACCCCTGAAATCATTGCCACTATTCATGGTGAAGGTTACCGTTTCTGTGGCGATCTCGAAGAGTAATCGGCAGTAGCGATAAAAAACCAGCATAAATGCTGGTTTTTTATCGCCTGAAATTCATTATCGGACCCGCGACAATTAATGGCTATTTTCCCAGGGAATAATAGGCACGGTACTCAACGCATTTTTAGGTGAGCCATCCACAACCTTATCGGAATAGACCAGATAAACCAGGGTGTTACGCTTATTATCATAAAAACGTACTACCTGCATGCTCTTAAAAATTATCGATGTCCGCTTGCGAAATACCTCTTCACCATCCGCTTTACGATTCTTAATTCGATCGGTAAGCGTGATTGGTCCAACCTGAATACAGGAAAGCGCACCGTCGGCAGTATCCTCCGCCAGTCCTAATCCCCCTTTTATTCCGCCCGTTTTTGCCCGACTCAGATAACAGGTCACATTTTGTACATCCGGATCGTCAAAAGCTTCGATCACAATTTTATGATCGGGCCCCAATAGTTTAAATACCGTATCAACAGAACCAATCTCTTCTGGCTGAGCACAAGCTGACCAAAACAGTGTGGCTGAGCAAAGCGCTAAAATGACCTTCTTCATTCGCTATCTCCAATGAACATCAATTAATTACCATATTAATTCAATCATAGCCTGCCGGTACACAACTAAAGCCAGGTCGCAACCCGCTGAACCATAGCGACAAACTTATGTCAAATAGACGTAGAACAGAACATTTAAAAATTGTTATGATGCGCGATAAGTATCGCTATAGCGCAGTAATACCTTGTTTCACGCTGAAGATTGCGCCAGCACCCATCACCTGTTAAAAACATTTTTTGTGATGTCGTGGCTGAAACCAATCACATAAGTGTTATAAGTCAGTAGAGCTACGCCGATTCTGTAGATAAAGCGCCAAATTAATGAGGAAGTTTTTTATGGATCAAGCCAGTATTATCCACGATCTTCTAGACTGGCTAGAAAGTCATTTAGATCAACCATTATCGCTGGATAATGTTGCCGCAAAATCAGGCTATTCTAAATGGCACCTACAGAGAATGTTTAAAGAAGTTACCGGGCAGGCCATTGGTTCTTACATTCGCGCTCGTCGTTTATCCAAAGCTGCCGTGGCGTTAAGGCTGACCGCCCGGCCAATATTGGATGTAGCGCTACAGTACCGCTTTGACTCCCAACAAACTTTTACCCGGGCGTTTAAAAAGCAATTTGCTCAGACTCCCGCATTCTATCGTCGCTCTGATTCATGGAGCGCTATTGGTATGTGTCCACCCATTAAGCTATCCGGCAACAATTTAGTACCGGTAGAGTATGTGATTCAGGAAGAGAAACAGCTGATGGGAATAACCCAGAGTTATACCTGTACTCTGGAAGAGCTATCCCGTTCCAAAACGGCTATCCGTACTCAATTCTGGACTCAATATCTGGGTAATACCCTGACCGAAGTACCGCCAATCCTTTACGGTCTTAACCACACTCGCCCCAGTCAGGAAAAAGATGATGAGCAGGAAGTGTTCTACACCACTGCCATTGAACCTGAACATGTGCCGCCGGGTGTTGAAGGCCATGAAATCATACTTCAGGGGGGAGAGTACGCCCTGTTCCGCTACAACGGACCGCCGGATGGATTACAACAGTTTGTCATGACACTTTACGGAACCTGCCTGCCGCTTCTGCAACTGACACGCCGTAAAGGTTACGATATTGAGATATTCCATCCTAAGGGTATCAGAGTTGGCGACAGTGTCCCTGCGGTAATTACCGGTGAATATATGATTCCGATCCAGCGTTAACGCTGGATCTCATCAAGAGCCTCTGCCGTGAGATGCTGTGTATCTCCGGCAAACTCGACTATCCATCCCGGCGCCAGCCATGGGCTGTTTTGACTCTCAACTAAAGAAAGAGAGCAATTGCGCAAGCGTAAACGGCGCTCCGCATAAGGTGGAAGCCCCAAGACATTTCCCAGCAGGCTACCTAACGCAATACCATGGCTAACCAAAACCGGGCGACTGCCTTCCGGTAGCTTTTTGCAATCCTCTAATGCTGCGCGCATACGGGTTGAGAGCTCGGTTAACGACTCTCCCTGAGGAATACGACCATTTGGCGTACCGTCAAGAATCAGCATACGCTGCTGTTCCTCTTCTGGCGTAAGGGAATCAACACGGCGCTGCTCCAGAATACCCATATTTAATTCCCGTAAGCGGGAATCAAAGGTAGGTTCAATATGGCAATATTCGGCCAGTAGTTGAGCTGTCTGACGAGTACGCCCCAGGTCGCTGGCGATGATATGGGTAATTCCCATATTCTTTAAGCGTTTCCCTGCCTGACGCGCCTGTAATTCACCCAAAGAGGTTAATTTACTGTCCGTTTGCCCCTGAATTCTGCGAGCAACATTCCATTCTGTTTCACCATGTCGAATTAAGTATACCTGTGTCATGCCTGTTATCCGTTATACTGTGGAAATTGTTTTCTTACTACCTTGATTTAATGCTATGTATCATGTGATTGCTGCAACCACTAACCCCGCTAAGATCAACGCCATTAGCCAGGCATTTAACGAACTGTTTGGCCCCGACAGCTGTCGAATCGAGAGCGTTGAAGTTAACAGCGGTGTCCCTAATCAGCCAATGGGTGATAAAGAGACCCGTACCGGCGCCCGTCATCGGGTAATGTCTGCCCGTCAGGTCAGGCCGGAGGCTGACTTCTGGATCGGCATTGAGGCCGGAATTGACGATGATATGACATTTGCCTGGATTGTCATTGAAAATAATCGGTGTCGTGGTGAAGCCCGTTCAGCCAGCCTGACGCTACCTCCTGTGATCCTGAAAAGCCTGTATGAAGGTAAAGAGCTGGGTGATGAAATGGCTCAACTAACCGGGATCAGCAATATTAAACAACAGGGCGGGGCTATTGGCCTGTTTACCGAAGGTAGACTTTCCCGTACCAGCGTCTATCAACAAGCACTTCTGCTGGCTTTTGTACCCTTCCATAATGATATCTATCAGGTGCATGATAAATAAATTAAACCAAATATCAGGTTATTTATCCGTATCTTTCAGCAATGTCTCTTCCAGCCAGGTTCTGAATTCAGGTCTGGCCATTTTTAAACTGTTTGAGCCACGGGTAATGGTAGCAATACCGGCACCCAGTTCACTCTTCAGCTCCCTTTGGCTCATCTCACCACGCATAAGCTCCTGAATAATCCGCACGCGGGTTCCTAATGCTTCCCGCTCATCTGGCGTCATTAATAGTTGCAGCAGATCAAGCTGGTATTCATCGGCAAAAGATTTCTGTAACAGAGTGACAAAATCCTGCCACTCTTGCTGTTGATTTGATGCTGACATAAGATTTTCTCCGGCTGATGAACTATCTTGCTAGTACAATAGCATAAGCCGGAGAAAAATGCAGAGATAAACATCTCAATCAGTAGCTGCGTTTCCACTCAGAATCGGTCATCACTACGGTTGGCTGGCTCATAAAGCTGCGATAGAACAGATCGTAAGCCAATACGTTCTTCACATAGCCACGGGTTTCGTTAAACGGAATACTTTCCACAAACGCCACCGCATCCAGACGCCCGGCACTGTTGTTTAACCAACTGTTCACCCTACCCGGCCCCGCATTGTATGCCGCCGCAGCCAGAATGCGGTTTTTACCGAACAACTGATAAGTGTGCTCCAGATAAGTTGTCCCCAACTGAATATTGGTTTCAGGATCGAGCAACTGACTGACATTATTATAGTTAATGGTACTACTGCGCTGTGCAGTTTGCTTCGCCGTCGCTGGCATAAGTTGCATTAATCCGCGCGCCCCGACCGGAGACTGAGCCTGTGGGTTCCAGGCACTTTCCTGGCGGGCAATCGCCATGGCAAAGGAAACCGTAATGTCTTTATCATTGGTTGATGATTTAAACATGGTTGGATAAGCCAGCGGGAAGCGCTCTTCAATATGGTCCCATAATTTGGCCACTATGGTTGCCTGCACGCTGAGGTCCGCCCAGCCCTGTTCAAAAGCATAACGGGCCAACGCTTCCTGCTCCTGTTTAGGTAAACTTTCTACCAGATTGCGCCACTCAGAACGGGCCAGATTATCCAGATTCCAGTACATCAACTCACGCACCCGATTTACTTCGGCACGCTGAGTTAACGACTGGGTTGGTTTAACCGCATTTTCAACTTTGACCGGATAATGCACATTCAGGCGCTGGGCAGCAACCATCGGATAGAAACCGCGATTATTCATTAAATCACGCAAAATAGTCTGCCCTTCGCTCTTTTTACCTTTGCTGATTAGGCTATCAGCAAGCCAGTAACGCCACTCATCTTTTGCCGCATATTCAGCGGGTAAACGAGTGACCCACTGCGCAACGCCATTTTGATCGCCACTGCTTAAGGCCAGACGAATGCGCCGTTCAATCAAGTCACCATCAGTGCTACGGGCTACCGCGGCATCACGCCAGTTGGCCTGTTCGCTGGTCACATTGTTGTTCATCAGACGAATAGCAATACTGCTTTCCAGCGCTTGCTTATCCTGCTGGCTCATTTTTTGCGCGCTGGCAATTTGCGGTAGCATCGCTCTGGCTCTTTCCACATCTTTACGAGCCGCTTTGGCGAAAGCTAAACGCGTCTCTTCACGCGTAAAGTCGGTTGGTGAAAACTCTCGGGCAAAAGCATCAACGCTTAACGGATCTTTCTGTAACCGGCTGAGTCCATCCCCCATGCTTTTATAACTGGCAGGAAGTTGTGAAATCAGGGAGTTCACTAATGACGTATTATCTTCTTCCGTGGCTAAACGAATGCGCTCCAGTGTAACCAGAGCTGTTTGCTGACCGGCGTTACGCCACTCGCTAAACAGTTTGTCGCAGGAAGAAGGTAATGATTTACCCGTTAACCAAATGGCTTTAGCTTCATCAAAAGCCTGCTGGCGATTACCGGTGGCCCACTGAGCATAGTGAAAATTGCAGCGGGACGCCGCTGAAGACGGTGGTTCTGTCGTAAAACTAACGATGCCGTTCCAGTCCTGACGACGGGCCAGTTCATTAATAAAATTATTTTTCAGATTGCGTGAAAGTGGCAATGTAGGATAACGGGTCACAAACTGCCCTGCCTGTTTAACGCTTAAAGCCGTTAAATCCTGAGTCAGTTGGCGATATTCCAGATAAGGATAGAGCGGATAGCTACTTAGCGTTGGCATCAGGCGAGAAACCTCATCCATCTGATTACTGTCCCATGCCATTTTCACTTGCTGATAGCGTTCACGCTGGGCGCCGAGAGAATCAGCCCATGCACTTTGAGCCGTTACGGCAACCATCAACCCCGCTATAAACGTGCTTTTCTTGATTAAGCTGTGCCAATTTTCCGTCACAAACATCCTCACTTTTTGTCATTAAGCTATAAATATTAGCCTGCTTCAAAGCTGACTCATTTAGCATCGTGCCCGATATCTACACCACTATAATTGCACCAATATAGTATAGCGTTATCTTGCCCGGGGCTGAAAAAATCAACGTTCTGAAGAAATTAACGATATTGAAAACATTATATCAATGATCAATTATCAAACTTTGCCATTGCTGGCGATAGCATCCCTTCTTCATTGCCAGAGGCGGTAATTTACTAAGACAATAAAATGCCCATTTGATTCCCTCAGGAAAGGTCTGAATAGTAAATAATCCATCTGTATCGCAGGTGGCTTTGACACAGCCCTCTAAAAGGGGGCTACTAATACACTAACTTTCAAGGCCCAGTTGTAATTGTCTTTCCTCTTTAGCTACCTTGTCTTGATGCCGTACATATCTACGAATGATTTCTTCATTGGCTCCTACTGAATCCACAAAATACCCCCTTTGCCAGGATTACCTTTGAGGATCTTATATCTGTACTTTGCTGTCCAGACGAGGTGGCACTGATTACGATAGACTTGTTGGATGTCCAACTTTTGACATGTAGTTCACATATACCAGAACTAATAAGGTTAAGAAATAAAAAAACCCAGCACTATGGCTGGGTTCGCATTCTGATATTTAAAGTTACCGTGTTCCACCACAAGCAGCAATCTTCTCTTCTGGCGATGCTAACTTAATTACAACTCCAGGCTCACGACGCTCAAGCGTCTCGATTTGTGCCCATTCAATACCAAAATGCTCCATTGGTGAGCGGCCGTCCGCAAAAAGACCAGCTACAATGCCTTCAATACTGGCCTTGTCAACTTTTACGCTGTTCATAATTCACCTCAAGGAAATGTGACTTCCATGTAACTATAGACCATTTTTCTGAACTATCAGTTCAGAAAAATGTTGAAAAAAACACGGTAAATCCGTGTCACTAACCTTCACTGGTTGTGTATAACCTACAATCTTATACAGGCGATGTCCATTACTTTGTTTAGTTAACTAAACTTTCTGCCGGGATTAAGATTGGTCTAACCATTGCGTCGCATTGTCTAAGATAGTTCTGTTCATATGCGAATCCGCTCTGGGTATAATAGGCTATCACTCCATGAATTGGACCAACCAAAGCAAATTTATTAATTTTAATTCCGGTAGATAGTAGAACCGCAACATAAGTCAAATATGCATCCAGGACTATCCCTAAAAATTGATGATCAAGATCTTCGTGAGCATCATTTCTTTTCTCCATCCACAATATTTCTATTGTTTGGTTTGAGTAGTTTACATTACCAAACGCAAACCCTATTGGTAATTCTCTATAATAAATGACTAATCTCACGGGGTGATCACAACCTATCTCCATCGGAAAGATTTTTAACCCCGGGTTAAATTGAAGTACGCCTCTATCTTTTAAACACTGCAAATCATCAGTAATGATCGGATCATGAAAATCTTTAGGGACAACAATCCGTAGAGATTGGTGGGGGTACTTTACTTTTAAACGCCCAGCTACCGCAGAAAAAGTTACCTCTTGAATCTGCAAAAAGCTTTGCAATTCATCCTGACTCATAAAATCCCCACCCAAATCTTCATGGTTAAAATAATATCACAGCCTCATTAACTTGACACTTATAGAGCCGATAAAGCGAAATCTCATCTATTTCAAAACACTTAAAGAAAGCATAAAAAAAAGCCCCATCAGAGAATTGATGAGGCTATTGTCGTCTATCTGCCGGATCGTTCAACCGATCATTTCGCTTAACCGATCGGTGTTACTCCGAAGAGGGTTTTATATCGGGTAGCCGATTAAAAATATTATAACCGTTGGATAGTTAACTGATTTTCACCGATCGTCAGTCCTAAACGCTTATTGGAATGATGCTGGGCAATACATAATTCACCAAACAGATCGACATGATACCCGAGGCCTTCAACCAGACTCATCAGCTCGTTTCTTTTAGCGATCATCCCCTGCATATAATCACCCCATACTTCAAACAAAATAGGAGGGTAGCCCGATTCTGATAGCCAGCCTTTTGCCCCGGTAATAACCTCAAGTTCCAGGCCTTCTACGTCTATTTTGATTAAATGCGCTTTTGGCAGGTTAAGACTATCTAAAGTGGCAATACGTACTTTCTCAGATCGCGTTTCCGGGGAAATAATAAATTGTTGCTCTATCCGAATTTCCGGATTTAAAGATAGCGCGCCAAGATTATCTGAGCGATGCGGATCCAACTGAGGAACATCTATCTCACCGTTATAATCGCCAACCGCCATATTATTTGCATAGCAATTCGATAAATCATTAATTAAATAATTGGCGCACAATTGATAAAACACCTGACGCTGTGGCTCAAAAGAATAAATTCGACCATCAACTCTTTTGATATGACGCCCCATTGGCACAGACCAGGCACCTAAATTAGCACCAACATCAATCAGAACTGGATTTTGAATATTTTCGATGAGCAACTGTGCAATATCAAGGCAAGCCTGTTCCCATGCTTTGCCTCTGCGCAAATGGGCGCTAATCATATCCGGACCATTGGAGAGTAAATAATTTGATTCACCGACTTTGTACAGCCCATGAGTTATTTTCTTTTCCTGACCTGATTTCTTTTTATTCATAAAACATCCCTGTGATGTTGATAATGCTAAAAATGAAAACATATATAATGCCAATAAGGAAATCTAAGTCAATAATCCAGAACGGCTTATATCAACAAATAAATTTATCATCTAATCATAAAACAATAGGTTGAAATAATAGACCTATGTAGCAATAAACCTTTTAATAATTTATTAACCTAAATAGATATTAAAATTTAGCAGTTAAAAAGAGGTCATCCTTACCCGCTTCATTGCCCTGCAAAATTAATTTTGACAATGGGCTCACTTCGCAGCGAAAAACGATATCCGATCGGGATTAAGTACGTTAAATTCACTGCCCCATTTCAGGTCGTGACGCATATTTAGTGTTGTGGTATTCTTCGCCCTTTGGATGATTGATGGCAAAGATTGATGTAGTTTGTCCCCGCTGTTCTGAAACGAGTGATGTGATCCGAAACGGTCATTCCACCTCCG
>NZ_JAJNAG010000043.1 GCF_021010575.1 Limnobaculum eriocheiris
GCAATGGTACTGTTGGGATTCGCTTCGGCAGCGGCAATGGCTGCACGAAGACCACCACCACCTGCTCCGATGATAGCAATGTCTGCGTTAAAGGTTTGCACTGCATTCCTCCAAATGTTCCAGTTTAGTGGATAGGTTAAAGTTTTCTTATTGTGTGTGTAACAACAGGTTTATTATATGAACCGGCATATTATAGCCGAGCTGGCGAGCTTAATATGGCATTTGCATCACTCTTTTGTTGTATGAGTGACAAAATATTTGTGCATTTGCCATATTAAGTATGTATTTTATTATTTTAATTGATTTAATTCCCGATGGGATATTTCGGTGGTTACCATAAGCTTAATATTTTTCACCATATTGAGCCCATCCCAATCCAGATAACTAAATTCACTACTGAGAATAAAAATCCTATTTTTCATCAGGTGCTAAGGTCAACATATTCGGCACTATAATAGATAGGACCGGTAGCAACCGCTACGGCAATAAATGCCGAATACATCGCAGAAATATGCTCTGTCAGGCTGGCAAAAGCGTAGTGTGAATACTTCTCTTTCTACCGTGGCTATTCCCCGCTGTGAAATGGGGCAATATGTAGCACATAAATTATTATCAAAAATAGATTTTCTACACCAAAATAAACCTATATTAAGGTGACAATGAAATAATAACTACGCTACCCGTATCATTGATTATCAGAGATTCTTCACGTATCAAATAATATTATTTTTTATGAAATGATTCTTATTTGAAAATTAATCATTTACTTGATATTTAAGTATATTTATATTTTGTTACTTATTGGTTTCTCCTATTCTGATCCCCCCTGATCAATATCAAAAATTTTGAATATTGCCCTGAGTATAATCAAATGTGGTTATATAAAATAAGTCAATGTTACAAATTATTAATTCATTGTTAATTTTATGTTCAGGGTATTCATTTGCTGAATCGTTTTTAGTCACATATCAATGAAAATTTAGACCTATGTTCCATGGTGTTTGATAAAGATCAAACGAGGTTTGTTTCATAAGCCTAACATTTGTCCACTAAATTCGTATAAATGAACAATGTCGTTAGTCACCGTAAAGGAATAACTATAATGATAGAAGACAACCCTCTTCTTCCTTCCCACGGTATTAATCGCCGTGATTTTATGAAGCTGTGTACAGCGTTGGCCGCTACTATGGGCCTGAGTGCCAATGCAGCCGCTGAAATTGCGGAATCGGTTAGTAACCCTCAGCGCCCACCTGTTATCTGGATCGGGGCGCAAGAGTGTACGGGATGTACGGAATCGTTGCTGCGTGCAACTCACCCAACCGTCGAGAACCTGATACTGGAAACCATTTCACTTGAGTATCATGAAGTGCTTTCTGCTGCTTTTGGTCATCAGGTTGAAGAAAACAAGCACAATGCCATTGAAAAATATAAAGGGCAGTACGTACTGGTCGTTGATGGCTCTATTCCATTAAAAGATAACGGCATCTACTGTATGGTGGCTGGTGAACCAATTATCGACCATATTCGTAAAGCGGCAGAGCATGCTGCGGCGATTATTGCGATTGGTTCATGTGCGGCATGGGGAGGTGTGGCAGCTGCGGGCGTTAACCCAACTGGCGCCGTTGGTCTGCAGGAAATTCTTCCTGGTAAAACCGTGATTAATATTCCTGGCTGTCCTCCAAACCCACATAACTTCCTGGCGACAGTTGCTCACATCATTACTTTTGGTAAAGCGCCTAAACTGGATGCTAAAAATCGTCCTACTTTTGCCTATGGTCGTCTGATCCACGAACACTGCGAACGTCGTCCACATTTCGATGCGGGCCGCTTTGCGAAAGAGTTTGGTGATGATGGCCATCGCGAAGGCTGGTGTCTGTATCATTTAGGCTGTAAAGGTCCTGAGACATACGGTAACTGTTCAACCCTGCAATTCTGTGATGTTGGTGGTGTATGGCCTGTTGCTATTGGTCACCCTTGTTATGGATGTAACGAAGAAGGGGTCGGCTTCCATAAGGGTATCCACCAGTTGGCCAGCGTTGAAAATCCAACGCCGCGCTATGCGAAACCCGATGTCGACAACCGCGAAGGTGGAAGTATTTCACCAACGGCCGTTGGTCTGATTGGCGGTGTGGCTGGTCTGGTTGCCGGGGTAAGCGTGATGGCGGTTCGTGAACTTGGACGTCAGCAAAAGAAAGACGATACTGACTCACGGGGAGAATAACCGTGAATAGACGCAATTTCCTTAAAATAGCTTCAGGTGGTGCGCTGCTGGCGGGTGGTACGTCTACCTGTCTTGCGGCTGCTGAGAATAAACCACCTATTCCTGGTGCGCTGGGGATGTTATATGACTCAACGCTTTGCGTAGGCTGTCAGGCCTGTGTGACAAAATGTCAGGACATTAACCATCCACAGCGTAACCCTGTTGGCGGTCAAACCTGGTCAAACAACGATAAGCTGTCCCCTTATACCAATAACATCATTCAGGTGTGGAGTAGCGGTACTGGCGAGCATAAAGATCAGGAAGTAGACGGTTACGCCTATATCAAGAAGCAGTGCATGCACTGTGTTGACCCAAACTGTGTTTCAGTTTGTCCGGTATCTGCGCTGAAGAAGGATCCGAAGACCGGTATCGTTCATTACGACGCTGATATTTGTACCGGCTGCCGTTACTGCATGGTGGGTTGCCCATACAACATTCCTAAGTATGACTATAACAACCCATTTGGTGAGTTACACAAATGTGAGCTGTGTAATCAGAAAGGCGTTGAACGTCTGGATAAAGGCGGTTTACCGGGCTGTGTGGAAGTCTGTCCTGCTGGTGCCGTGATTTTTGGTACCCGTGAAGAACTGATGGCGGAAGCCAGGAAGCGCCTGGCGCTGAAGGCGGGTGATGAATATCACTATCCTCGTCAGACATTGACCAGTAACGATCCGTATATCCATACGGTCCCGCATTACTATCCTCATCTCTATGGTGAAAAAGAGGGCGGTGGTACGCAAGTGTTGGTACTGACCGGTGTTCCTTTCAAAAACCTTGATTTGCCGGAGCTGGCAGAGCTCTCTACCGGTGCACGTTCTGAAAATATTCAGCATACGGTTTATAAAGGCATGATGTTGCCGCTGGCCGTTTTAGCGGGCTTAACCGTGTTGGTTCGTCGTAATACTAAAAACGACCATCACGAAGAAGGAGATGATAATGAGCACACATCATAAGCCAACGCCGCTGGGCGGCAAACTCGTCAGCTGGCCGATTATTGTATTCGGACCGTTGGTTGTGCTGTGCTTAATTTTTGTGGTTAAGCGTTTAGTCTTTGGACTGGGCTCAGTATCCGATCTGAACGGTGGCTATCCCTGGGGTATCTGGATTGCCTTTGACCTGTTAATTGGCACCGGTTTTGCCTGTGGTGGTTGGGCGTTAGCCTGGGCGGTATATGTCTTTAATAAAGGCGAATACCATCCTCTGGTTCGTCCTGCTCTGCTGGCCAGCCTGTTTGGTTATTCTCTGGGTGGTCTGTCGATTACTATCGACGTAGGCCGCTACTGGAACTTACCGTACTTCTACATTCCGGGTTACTTCAACGTGAACTCGGTACTGTTTGAAACGGCGGTCTGTATGACCATCTATATCGGCGTCATGGCGTTAGAATTTGCTCCGGCGTTGTTTGAGCGTATGGGGTGGAAAGTCTCCCTGAAGCGTCTTAATAAAGCGATGTTCTTTATTATTGCACTGGGTGCATTACTGCCAACCATGCACCAGTCATCAATGGGCTCTCTGATGATTGCCGCGGGTCATAAAGTTCATCCAATCTGGCAAAGCTACGAAATGCTACCGCTTTACTCATTGCTGACTGCTTTCATTATGGGATTCTCGATAGTGATATTCGAAGGATCGCTGGTGCAGGCCGGGCTGAAGGGTAAGGGTCAGGATGAGAAAGATATGTTCAGGAAACTGATGGGTATCATTAGCGTATTCCTGTTGCTCTTCCTGGTATTGCGTTTTGGTGAGCTGATTTACCGGGATAAGCTGTCTTATATCTTTGCCGGTGACTTCTACGCGCTGATGTTCTGGATTGAAATCGCACTGCTGCTGTTCCCGCTGGTGGTCTTCCGTTTCCGTAAATGGGCTAACGATTCTCGTATGCTGTTTATTGGCGCCGTCAGTATGCTGTTGGGTTGTGCTATGTGGCGTATGTCTTACTCCCTGGTGGCGTTTAATCCAGGTGGTGGTTACCACTATTTCCCAACCTGGGAAGAACTGTTAATTTCAATTGGCTTTGTGAGTATCGAGATATGTGCCTATATCTTACTGATTCGTCTACTGCCGATTATTCCTTCTTTAAAAAATCTTCATAAGAATCAAGAGGCTAGTAAAGCATGAGCCAACGTATCACTATTGACCCGGTAACTCGTATCGAAGGTCACTTGCGCATTGATTGCGAAATTGAAAATGGAAAGGTCTCCAAAGCGTGGGCGTCAGGTACTATGTGGCGTGGCATGGAAGAGATCGTAAAGGGTAACGATCCGCGTGATGCATGGATGATTGTTCAACGTATCTGTGGCGTTTGTACTACGACTCATGCTATTGCATCCGTTCGTTCCGTTGAAAGTGCCTTGAACCTGGATATTCCGGTAAACGCGCAATACATTCGTAACCTGATACTGGCTGCGCACATGACGCACGACCATATCGTGCACTTCTATCAGCTTTCAGCGTTAGACTGGGTGGATATTACCTCTGCACTAAAAGCCGACCCTGCTAAAGCAGCGGCTTTATTGAAAGGTGTTTCCAACTGGCACCTGAATAGTGAAGAAGAGTTTACTAAGGTTCAGAATAAGATTAAGGATCTGGTAGCCAGCGGCCAATTAGGTATTTTTGCTAACGGTTACTGGGGACACCCGGCGATGAAATTACCGCCAGAGGTGAACCTGATCGCCGTGGCTCACTATCTGCAGGCACTTGAGTGTCAGCGTGATGCTAACCGCGTGGTGGCATTACTGGGTGGTAAAACACCGCACATTCAAAACCTGGCGGTAGGTGGGGTGGCGAACCCAATCAATCTGGATGGTTTAGGCGTGCTGAACCTTGAGCGTCTGATGTACATCAAGTCTTTTATTGACCGTTTAAATGACTTTGTACAGCAAGTGTACAAAGTGGATACGGCGGTGATTGCTGCATTCTATCCTGAATGGCTGGAGCTGGGTCAGGGTGCGGTTAACTACCTGAGCACCCCTGAATTCCCAACCGATAGTAAAAACGGTAGCTTCGTGTTCCCTGGCGGTTATATCTCTAACGGTGATTTATCGACTTATCGCCCGATTACCTCTCAATCAGATGAGTTCCTGATTAAAGGTATTCAGGAAAGCGCTAAACACGCATGGTATAAAGATGAAGAGCCACAGGCTCCGTGGGAAGGTACAACGATACCTAACTACAGCACCTGGGATGAAAACGGCAAATACTCATGGGTTAAGTCGCCAACGTTCTATGGTAAAACTACCGAAGTGGGTCCATTAGCCAATATGCTGTGTAAGCTGGCAGCTAACCATGAACCAACCAAGAAGCATCTGAATGATATCGTGGGTATTTATACCGCGTTAACCGGTAAAACCATTGAAGTTGCTCAGTTGCATTCAACACTGGGACGTATTGTTGGCCGTACTGTACATGCCTGTACCCTGCAAGATTTGTTACAAAATCAGTATAAATCACTGATTGAAAACATCGGCAAAGGGGACCATGTTGCTTATGTGAAACCAAATATCCCGGCAACCGGCACTTTCAAAGGGGTAGGCTTTGCGGAAGTTTCACGCGGTATGTTATCCCACTGGATCGTCATTAAAGATGGTAAAATCGAGAACTATCAGGCAGTAGTTCCATCCACCTGGAACTCTGGCCCACGTAACTTCAATGATGAAGTTGGGCCATATGAGCAGTCTCTGGTAGGTACTCCGATTGCCGATCCGGCGAAACCATTAGAAGTTGTACGTACCATCCACTCCTTCGACCCATGTATGGCTTGTGCAGTACACGTGGTTGATGCGGACGGTAATGAAGTCACAAAAGTTAAGGTTCTTTAATGCGGATATTAGTTTTAGGCGTTGGTAATGTTCTTTTAACCGACGAAGCGATAGGCGTGCGTGTTGTTGAAGCACTGGAACAAAACTACGTTCTGCCCGACTACGTAGAAGTTCTGGACGGTGGAACCGCCGGAATGGAGCTACTGGAAACCATGGCAAACCGCGATCATTTGATCATTGCTGATGCTATTGTTTCTAAAAAGCGCGCGCCGGGCACTATTATGATTTTGCGTGATGAAGAAGTGCCAACGCTGTTTACTAATAAGATTTCTCCGCATCAGTTAGGGTTGGCCGACGTTCTGTCGGCCCTCCGTTTTACCGGGGAATTCCCCGGTAAATTGACGCTGGTTGGTGTTATTCCTGAATCTCTGGAGCCGCATATTGGTATGACCACAACGGTTGAAGCCATGGTGGAACCAGCGTTACAAGAGGTGATAGCGGCCTTGCGCTCATCTGGTGTAGAAGTTTTACCCAAGGAGAAATAAGCATGTCCGATGAGATTTATGGCTACGTTGAGGCGCCGACGGCGCTGGTTCAGTGTGCCTTTCAGGATGTCGCTGATAAAGCCATGCATGACCTCTCTTTCCTTCATCCTAATATGCCGGTGTATGTTTCCGACTTTAAGCTGTTTGAAGGGCAGTGGATTGGTTGTGTTATTACTCCGTGGATGCTGAGTGCATTAATTTTGCCAGGGCCGGATCAGGTTTGGCCATTGCGCACCATCAGCGATAAACTGGGATTAGCATTGCCTTATGACAATATGACCTTTACCGTTGGTGAGCTGGAAGGTGTTTCCCAATATCTGACGTGTTCACTGATGTCCCCGCTGGATCATTCTTTAACGCCTGAACAGGGTGTACAATTGGCCAATGATTGTACGCGTATGCTGCTGTCGATTCAGGTCAGCGATCCGGATGCTCCGGCACAGATAGGGCGACGTGCACTGTTATTAGGCCGCAGGAATTGTAGTAATGCATGAAGTATCATTGTGTGAAAGCACAATAGAAATTATTCAGAAACAAGCTCAACAGCACAGTGTGAAACGGGTTACCGGCGTATGGTTAGAGGTCGGGGCTCTCTCCTGTGTAGAAGAGAGTGCTCTACGATTTTGTTTTGATGTTGTCTGCCGTGGTACTGTAGCCGAAGGCAGCCAGCTTCATATTATTCATAAACCTGCTCAGGCCTGGTGTTGGGACTGTAGCAGTGAAGTAGAAATTACTCAGCATGAAGCCCAGTGCCCTAAATGTCAGGGGTTTAGTTTGCGCGTCGACAGCGGCGATACTCTGCAAATTAAAGAGCTGGAAGTTGAGTAACATCTTGAATAACGTATTTAAATAGTTATCTCATATTGCGAACGCAAATGAGCTGGTCGAATTTACTGATTGAACTGTGACAAGATAATGTCTTGAGGGGGAATTATATGTGTACTACTTGCGGATGTGCTGCGGGCGAGCGGCGAATTGAAGGAGAGGAACACGCGCATTCTCACCATCATGGACACGATCACCATCACAGTCATGCTCACGACCATGACCATCATGATCACGAGCATAGCCACCATGGGCACGATCACGCTCATCACGGACATAGTCATAATCACGACCACGGTCATCACCACCACGGCGATCATCATCATGGCCACCACCATGGTCATCATGAAACTCCGCGCACTATTGTTATCCATCATCATTACCATCATCAGGGGGATGTACATCACCATGTACATACCGCCATCGCTCAAAAGATGGGTGATGTAGAGTTTGAGCTGGAGATGGAACAAAATGAGCGCGCAGAGAAAAGCGAAGAAAAATTCCAGCCGCGTGAAATCGAACAAGATTTAGATTACGGTCACGGCGAAGCGGCTACTCACGCACCGGGTATGAGCCAAAAAAGAATGCTGCAAATTGAAATGGATGTGTTGAGTAAGAACAACCATCTGGCGGAGCATAATCGTGAGTACTTTGCTGATAAACATATTCTGGCGCTGAATCTGGTATCGAGCCCAGGCTCCGGCAAAACTACGCTGCTGACTGAAACCCTGATGCGTTTACGGGAGCGTTTATCCTGTGCGGTGATTGAAGGGGATCAGCAAACCACCAATGATGCTGAACGTATTCGTGCTACTGGCGTACCGGCAATTCAGGTGAATACCGGTAAAGGCTGCCATCTGGATGCACAAATGGTGCACGATGCGGCTACGCGCCTTGAGTTAAAAGAGAAGAGCCTGCTGTTTATTGAAAACGTAGGCAATCTGGTTTGTCCTGCCAGTTTCGATCTGGGAGAGCGTGCGAAAGTCGCTGTTCTGTCGGTGACCGAAGGGGAAGATAAACCGTTAAAATATCCCCATATGTTTGCGGCATCAGAGCTGATGATTTTGAATAAAATCGATTTACTGCCATATCTGCATTTTGATGTTGCCGCCTGTATTGCTAATGCCCGTCGGATTAATCCGAATATTCAGGTTATTCAACTGTCGGCAACCAGCGGCGAAGGTATGGAAGCCTGGGTATCATGGCTGGAGACGCAGTTATGTGCTTAGGTGTTCCTGGGCAAATTGTTGCCGTAGGTGAAGATATTCATCAGTTAGCTCAGGTTGATGTTTGTGGCGTAAAACGCGATGTGAATATTGCCCTCATTTGTGAAGGAGAACCGGCTGAATTAATTGGCCAGTGGGTTCTGGTTCACGTTGGTTTTGCCATGAGTATCATTAATGAAGAAGAGGCGCAGGCCACGCTGGAAGCCCTGATGGCAATGAGCGTGCTTGAGCATGAAGTGGCTGATTTCCTCGGGATCAATGCCGGAGCGGATGATGCAGTACGTTGATGAATTCCGCGATCCTGAACTGGCGAAAACGCTGCTGTCCCATATTCAACATAAAGTATCAGCAATCGCGAAGGCCACTGAGCGCCCACTGCAACTGATGGAAGTTTGTGGCGGGCATACTCACGCTATTTACAAGTTTGGTATTGACCAACTGCTGCCACCAGAAATTGAATTTGTGCATGGACCGGGTTGCCCGGTGTGTGTATTGCCTATGGGGCGTATTGACGGCTGTATTGAAATTGCTGAACGCCCTGAGGTGATTTTTTGTACTTATGGCGATGCGATGCGGGTTCCCGGACGTAATGGCTCCTTGCTGGATGCCAAACGTCGCGGTGCTGATGTACGTATTGTCTACTCCCCATTAGATGCGCTGACTTTTGCCGAACAAAACCCGGATAAACAGGTAGTGTTCTTTGGTCTTGGCTTTGAAACCACTATGCCAAGTACTGCGCTGACGCTGCAGCAGGCCAAACGCCGTGGTTTAACTAATTTCAGTATTTTCTGTCAGCACATTACCATTATTCCAACCTTGCGCAGCCTGCTGGAACAGCCTGATGTCAGAATTGACGGCTTCCTTGCTCCCGGCCATGTAAGTATGGTGATTGGTACTACGCCTTACGGCTTTATTGCGGAAGATTTTCATAAACCGCTGGTGGTTACCGGTTTTGAGCCATTAGACATCTTGCAGGCGTTAGCCATGCTGGTGGACCAGATACATGACGGCCGCTGTGAAGTGGAAAACCAATATAAGCGCATCGTCTCTCAGCAGGGGAATACACTGGCGCGTAAAGCACTGGATGAAGTCTTTGAACTAAAAGAGAGCAGCGAATGGCGAGGTTTGGGCTCCATTGCCGGCTCTGGCGTACAGCTCACTTCCGCTTACCGGAAGTTTGATGCGGAACTGCGCTTCAATACTCAGGAACATCAGGTGGCTGACGATCCTCAGGCTCGCTGTGGTGATGTTCTGACCGGGCGCTGCAAGCCAAATGATTGTCCACTGTTTGGTACTCGCTGTACGCCGCAAAACGCGTTTGGGGCACTGATGGTTTCCTCTGAAGGCGCGTGCGCTGCCTATTATCAATATCGTCGGGGGCTCGCTTAATTTATGGCTTTTACTGAAAAAGATGTCGTTACCATGGCCCATGGTAGCGGCGGTCAGGCTATGCAGCAACTGATTGAACAGCTGTTTTTACAGGCTTTTGCTAACCCGGCGCTGAATGAGCGGGAAGATCAGGCGCGTATTCCGTTGTCATTATTTACCTCAGTGGGCGATCGTTTAGCATTTAGTACCGACAGCTATGTTATTGATCCTATTTTCTTTCCCGGCGGCAACATTGGCAAATTGGCAGTTTGTGGCACGGTAAATGATGTGGCGGTGAGCGGTGCGATTCCGCAATATCTCTCCTGTGGTTTTATCCTTGAAGAAGGACTACCGCTACAGCAGCTGGAGCAAATTGTTAAATCCATGGCCGACACTGCGGTGGCTGCCGGGGTTGAGATTGTTACCGGTGATACTAAAGTCGTTCAACGCGGAGCGGCCGATAAAGTATTCATTAATACGGCAGGAATGGGCACTATTCCGTCGACCATTAAGTGGGGCGCTCAACATATCCGCTCCGGCGATCGTATTCTGGTAAGTGGAACGCTGGGGGATCATGGTGCAACCATTTTGAACTTGCGTGAGAATTTGGGTCTTGAAGCCGAATTAACCAGCGATTGTGCAGTGTTAACGCCACTGATCGCTCCATTACGTGAAATCGACGGCATCAGAGCATTACGCGATGCAACCCGGGGCGGAGTAACGGCTATTCTGCACGAATTTGCTGCTGCCAGCGGCTGTGGCATGTCAATTAATGAAGGGGATCTACCGGTAAATCCTGCGGTTCGCGGCGTATGTGAGCTGCTGGGGCTGGAACCGCTGAACTTTGCCAATGAAGGTAAGCTGGTGATTGTTGTAGCGCCAGAAGCGGAGCAGGCAACCTTAGCTGCATTACGTGCCCATCCTTTGGGTAAAGATGCCACGGTGATTGGTACAGTAACCGATACTGCCAGAGTTCAACTAAAAGGAATCTTTGGCGCTTCTCGCCTGCTGGATTTACCGCATAGCGAACCATTGCCAAGAATTTGCTAATAACAGCATTGATAAAAATAGCCCCGACAGGTGAAAACCGTCGGGGCTATTTTTATGGCAGGAAACAAATATTGGGTAATAGATTCCAGATAACAAAAGTTGAGTGAGGGGGGCGGTAACAAACATTTTATGATTTGCTGGCTTGTATCAGAAGAATCAAAAAATGACCTCAGAATTAATACCCTCAGATTACAGTGAATGGCTGGCGGCCTTAAAAACTCAAATTCAGACTGCGCGGCAAAAAGCTATCTTAGCGGTCAATCAGGAGTTGATAGCACTTTATTGGCATATTGGGAGAGACATTTTAACCCGACAGGCTGAACAGGGCTGGGGAACTAAAGTTATTGAACAGCTAGCCAAAGATTTAAGAACAGCATTTCAGGAACTTAAAGGTTTTTCCCGCGCTAATCTTATGTCAATGCGCGCTTTTGCTGAAGCCTGGCCTGATGTTGTAATTGTCCAACAGCTTGTTGGACAATTACCATGGGGGCATAACATTGTGTTATTAACGCGCTTGAAAGATACCGAGCTGCGTATGGCCTATACCCGGCAGGCGCTTGAATATGGCTGGTCTCGCAATACATTGAATATTCATATTGAGACTCAACGTATAGAACGTGAAGGGTTAGCCGTGACTAACTTTGAATCCCGCCTTCCTGCATATCAATCCGAGCTGGCCAGAGATTCATTGAAAGATCCTTATCGTCTGGATTTTCTTGGTCTGGGAAAAGATGCGGAAGAACGGACGATAGAGTCGGCATTAGTACAGCATATTACTCGCTTCTTGATTGAACTGGGGAGTGGGTTTGCTTTTGTCGGGCGGCAGGTTCATTTAGAAGTTGGCGGTGATGACTTTTTTATTGACCTTTTATTTTATCACTTAAAACTGCGTTGCTATGTGGTCGTTGAACTTAAAGCAGGAGCTTTTAAACCGGAGCATACGGGAAAACTGAGTTTTTATCTTAGTGCTGTTGATGCTCAAATAAAGCGTTCGGAAGATTCTCCTACCATAGGGTTGCTATTGTGCAAAAGCCAAAATCGAGTTGTTGCTGAATACGCTCTACGTGACTCGAATCATCCGATAGGTGTTGCGGAGTACCAACTGATTAATTCATTACCAGACAAATTATTGACGGATTTACCCAGTATTGAAGAGATTGAAGCGGAGCTTATTGGTCAACATATTGATTTGGATAGTCAGGAGAAGTTTGAGTAAGAGGAGGGGCGTTGAAGCGAGTAAACGAAAGGTTTGGATATAAATGCCGGTATCAAATGATACCGGCATTTGTGGTAGAAGCGAGTGATTAACTCATACGCTCAACAATCATTGCGGTACCCTGACCACCACCAATACACAACGTTGCCAGACCCAGAGTTTTATCTCTGGCTTGTAACGAGTGAAGCAGGGTAACCAGAATACGTGCACCGGATGCACCGATTGGGTGACCCAGAGCAATTGCACCACCGTTAACGTTAACTTTGGCTGCATCGAATCCCAGGGTTTTACCTACGGCCAGGAACTGGGCGGCGAAAGCTTCGTTAGCTTCAATCAGGTCGATATCAGACAATGACAGGCCTGTTTTCTTTAACGCATTCAGCGTTGCAGGAACAGGACCCATACCCATCAGCGATGGAGCAACACCGCCGTTGGCATAACCTCTGATACGGGCCAGCGGTGTTAATCCCAGCTCTTTGGCGCGGCTTTCGGACATCACTACCAGCGCAGCAGCGCCATCGTTAATACCAGAAGCATTACCCGCGGTTACTGTTCCTTCTTTGGTGAAGGCAGGGCGCAGTTTTGCCAAACCTTCCGCCGTGGTATCCGCTTTCGGGAATTCGTCGGTATCAACAATGATTTCTCCTTTGCGGGTTTTTACCGTTACCGGAACGATTTCTTTGGCGAATGCACCGCTGTTAATGGCCGCAACCGCTTTTTGTTGTGATGCCAGCGCCAGCGCATCCTGTGCTTCACGGCTGATCCCATACTCTTTAGCGACGTTTTCTGCGGTGATACCCATGTGGTAGTCGTTAGTGGCACACATTAAGCCATCCTGAAGGATAACGTCCATCAGTTTGCCGTCGCCTAAACGGTAGCCCCAACGAGCCTTGCTATCCAACAGGTAAGGGGCCTGACTCATGCTTTCCATGCCGCCAGCAATAATTGCCTGAGCATCACCGGCAAGAATCGCCTGGGCCGCCAGCGCAACGCTTTTCAGGCCGGAACCACAGACCTTGTTAACGGTATAAGCACAAACTGTCTCAGGAATACCGCTTTTTAGCAGGGCCTGACGAGCCGGGTTTTGGCCTAAGCCAGCTTGTAATACGTTACCAAAAATAACTTCATCAACTGCTTCACCGCTGATACCAGCGCGGGCCATTGCTTCACGAATAACCACTGAACCTAAATCAACGGCGGAAACCGAAGCCAGTGAGCCATTAAAGCTGCCGATGGCGGTGCGCGCTGCGCTGACGATAACAATGTTGTTCATAACTCAATTCCTTAATTTTTTATATTTTACTATTGGCGTCAGAATACGGTGAGGCCGATAACAAATATGATTCCGGAAAACAGCAGGGCTGTAACGCAGTAACCCATGATATCCCGAACTCCCAGACCGGCAATTGCCAGAGCAGGCAGAGCCCAGAACGGTTGCGCCATATTCATCCACTGCTCACCATAGGCGATTGCCATGGCTGATTTACCCAGATCGGCACCTAACGCTTGC
Source organism: Limnobaculum eriocheiris (assembly GCF_021010575.1). Taxonomy (GTDB): domain Bacteria; phylum Pseudomonadota; class Gammaproteobacteria; order Enterobacterales; family Enterobacteriaceae; genus Limnobaculum; species Limnobaculum eriocheiris. Next base: position 13,759 of record NZ_JAJNAG010000043.1, read on the forward strand.
GCAGCAGGCATAACGAATGGACCCTGAATAACCCAGTGACCACCACCTGACGGTACCGCAAAGTTAATCAAAGCAGAGCTGAAGAAGGTCATGATTGGGAAGGTATCTTTATTGGCGACGTTAATAAACCACTCGGTGATCAGACCGCCTAAACCGGAGTGTTCCATCATTAACTGGATACCGGCATAGAATGGGAACTGTACCAGAATACCTGCGGTACTTCTGGCTGCGGCAGAAATGGCGCGCATATAAGCCATTGGTGTTTTGTGCAGCAGTAAACCGGCAATCATAAACATCATGTTGACGGTGTTAATGGTGATATTGAAGCCTTTTTCGTAGAAATACATACCTAAGAAAGTGATACCCAACGCACCAATAATCCATGCAATGATACGGCTTTCTTCCATTTTTTCTGCCACTGGCGCATCAGCAGGCAGTTTTTTCTGGAAATCAGGTTCTTCTTCCAACAGAGATGGATCAACAGTTACCACATCTTCTGGTTTTGGCATCATCATGCGGGTAACAAATGGCATCACCACAATCAGAGATAATGTGATAAAGATGTTATAGTCAGTAAAAATAGTTTGAGAAACAGGGATCAATCCTGCGATATGCTCAACCGGGTTGCCTGGCGTTGCCGCCAGCAGAGGCATGGAACCAGAGAAACCACCACCCCATGTCAGGAAGCCGATGTAAGCACAGGCGATCAATAACGGATAGTCAGAACCTTTCACCCGGCGGGCAACTTCACGGGCAAACATTGCGCCTACAACCAGACCAAAGCCCCAGTTAATAACACAAGCCACAGAACCGAAGAAAGTAACCAGCATAACGCCCTGAGCAGGGGTTTTAGCCGCGGATGCAGTGAGCTTCAGAATACGTTTAACCGGCGCAGAGCTGGCTAAAGCATGCCCTGTTACGATAATCAGCGCCATTTGCATGCCGAAAGCCAGCAGGTTCCAGAAGCCGTTACCCCACATTTGTACCATTTGGATAGGCGTATGCGGTGTCAGAACCAGTGCGATCACAAAAGTGAGCATGGTTAACAGCATGGCGAAAATTAGTGGATCGGGCAAATAACGGCTAACAAAGCCGGTTAAGAAACGAGAAATACGTCCTATCATGCTACACCTTCCTTAACAACAATTGGCATAACTTTAAAGTCTGCTGCCACGCTGAATTCAGCATCGGTTGCGGCCTTGATAGCTTCAAGCGTAACGCCCGGAGCATGTTCTTTCAGAATCAGTTGTCCTTTTTCGAACTCGAAAACGCCCATTTCAGTCACAATCATGCTGACTTTATTCTTGGCGGTTAACGGTAAAGTGCACTGCTTAAGGATTTTTGATGAGCCGTCTTTGGCGCAATGTTCCATAGCGATAATTACGCGGCGAGCGCCGGTAACCAGATCCATTGCCCCACCCATTCCCGGAATCATTTTTCCCGGAACCATCCAGTTCGCCAGGTTGGCATGCTGGTCAACCTGTAAACCACCTAAAACGCTGGCATCTACATGGCCTCCACGAATCAGGGCGAAAGAGAAAGCGCTGTCAAACATGGCTGCGCCCGGCAAAATTCCACAAGGTTGTCCGCCTGCGTTGACCAGATTAGGATGCGCTTCAGTTACCGGACCTAAACCCAGAAAACCGTTTTCTGACTGTAGGGTGATATGAATATCTTGTGGTAAGTAGTTCACTACCTGAGTTGGTAAGCCGATACCCAGATTCACAATGTCACCATCATGCAGCTCAAGGGCTACGCGGCGAGCGATGAGTTCTTTTGCGTTCATGATTAGCTCTCCTTTGGATAAACAATGTGATCGATTAATGCACCAGGCGTCATTACGTGGTCTGGAGCGATATCACCCACGGCCACCAGACTATCCGGTTCAGCAATAACCACATCTGCGGCCAGCGCGATGATCGGGTTAAAGTTACGCGTGGTTAACTGATAAACCAGGTTGCCCTGATGGTCAGCGATATGGGATTGAATTAACGCTAAATCGGCACGCAGAGGGAGTTCCAGAAGATATTCAACACCGTCGATAGTCAGTTTTTGTTTGCCTTCTTCGACTACGGTACCAACACCGGTAGGGGTTAAGAAACCGCCAAGGCCAGCACCACCGCAACGGATCCGTTCAATCAGAGTCCCCTGAGGAACCAGTTCAACGTCCATTTCTCCGGCAATCATGCGGCGACCGGTTTCCGGGTTGGTACCGATGTGTGAAGCAATAACTTTTTTCACTCTGCCGTTAACGATTAATGGGCCAATGCCGGTATCAACAAATGCTGTATCGTTAGCAATGATAGTTAAATCTTTTACACCTGAATTAAGGAGGGCCTCGACCAGACGCGGCGGTGTCCCCACACCCATGAAACCGCCAACCATGATAGACATTCCATCACGAAAATATTCAGCAGCCTGCTGTATATCAATATGTTTATTTTTCATAATTATTCCTTATATTTTGACGTCCGAAGAAGGACTCACATAAGGAATTGCAAGGGGTGTGCCAGTTATGGTTTTTATGCAGTTTTTTGCACTTTATTAAAATTAGTTATTAGTAATCAATTGATTATTTTAATTTTGGTGGTGAGCTGAAACGAGGTGGTAGTCAAAATTAACAAGGTGAGGTGTGCAATTATTTGCACAGGTGTGCACCTTTTGTTTCACCGCCAACGAGTAACAACGACTGAATTAGCTATTTCGGTATGAAGCTGAGAGATAAAGCTGATGAGTTATTAAATCATATCTGGCATAAGCCAGGATTTCGTTTCATTTTATGCTATTTGTTTTTTCAATGATTTCATTAAGTTAACTTTATTATTGGTTGCGCCAGCCAGACTTAATTATTTTTTTAAACTTGCTCTGTAAATGGCTTATTAATGGATTATTTTCAGCTGATTATTATTGAGATATGCTTTTGTAATATCTATCTATTTTTATTTTTGCCAATGGTTCTATTCTATTATTAAGTTAGCTCATTATATTTTCATTTAATTAATAATAAAAATAATTATTAGTTTCTCGTGTGAATAGTGCGTTTCTATTATAAATATAGATAACTATTTAATTTATTTATATTTTAATGCAAGGGGAAAGCGATATGGCTATCTTTGACATTAAAAGTTATCGCAGTAAATAATCAGTAGAATTACTTAATCATTCTTTAACGGTAATAAATTATTCATTTCGGGGTTTATCTGAAAGTCTGATTGGTGTTGCAGGGTTAACTCGCGTAGAAGATTTATTCAAAGATATCACGATGACCGAACAAGGCGTGATGGTAAATTATGGTGGAAATAACTCAATACTGTTGGCTGATGTACTTCGTGAGCAGTTGAGTATGGACCAATTTATTCTGGTTTAAAGGGCATTCGGATAGTAAAAAGGGCTGCCATGGTTGCAGCCCTTATAAGAAAGATTACTTCAGCGGCGGTACGCCATTTTGCCATGTATCCCAATGGGCAACGATGTAGTCTGTCATTTCACCACCCACGGTGGCAATGTTCTCTACGGTTTCTTTAAAGCCACCGGCAGTCTGGCCCGGAGCGGGGTCTAAATGCTCCAGGGTTGTTTCGTTAGGGTTGCCCTGATCGAAATTGACTGAACCGCGTAAGCTAAAGATACGTTGAGTTGTGCCTTGAGTGCGGGCAATTACCTGAGTGATGGCGGCAATTTCCATTTCTGTTACCAGATAGTCATCAGCACCGTACAACTTAGCAATGTACTGAGCCTCTTTTGACATACCCGGACCGTGGAAGAAAGTATCTCCGGTCATATGAGTACCGATCAGGACCTTTGGTGCACGTCTGGCGTTTGCATCAGGGTAACGCTGGCGGTATTTCTGTGCGCCTTCAGAATCCAATAGCTTAGTTTGTCCTGTAACTTTTATCGCCCAGGAGACCAGCGTTGGGTTGAGTTGATAGCTGCGAATCTTTTCGTAGCCTTTACGCGGCATAAAAGTTTGGCCATCGTGCAAACCTTCCTCTGGTGCCCAGCGGTGGCCCAGATCGTAATCAATGGCCCATGACCCCCAACTTACGTCACCAATGGTTCCGCGCGATGGCGGGGTACCGGCAACACCATTAATCATGAAATAAGTTTGTGACATATCAAATTGTGGGTTTAGCAAAATAGCCTGAACCGAGGAGGAAGAGGCCACTTTGCCCATGCCTAATACGGAGCCGCAAACGCCATCGTCGTTACAAAAAACCGGTGATGCAGCGCCTTTAACCGTGATTGGTTGGCTATTTTTAAAATATTTCTCATACCAGTACTGGAACTCTCCGGCTTTATCGCCGGTATTTTGACCGATTTCAAACATAGAGCCGACGAACACTTTTACTTTAATTGGGGCTTCGTTGGCTAACGCCTGACCAGAGATGAAAAGGGGAAGAAAAAACAATGAATACACACTCTTTTTAAGCATCACTTATTTCCTGTTATGGCTAACGTAATCGTTTGCGCTATTTTCCCTATTCATAAATAAAAAAACCAGCCGTTATTGTTCATTTGTGGAAATAATTTTCTTCATCCGCCAGCCATGTTGTGGTTTTCCTGCATCAGGCGAGTGTTCTCATTTCTCCAGCCCCGGGTTTGGGTTAAACTGTTACCCTATTTTTTGCTGAAAAGTGGCAATGGAAACATCAGGCAAAGTGGTGAGCATGGCAGAAAAAACAATAAAACAGCCAACAGAGGGACACTCTCTAACCCGGGAGCAAATAGCCTCCTTATTAGAGGATTATCAAACGCTTAATGGCTCGTTACGCAAAATCGTCATTATCTTTATTCTCAGTATTGCTATCGTGGCTTACTTACTGGTATTCGGCAGCGTTTGGGATATACCAATGATGGTATTTACTGTGGCAATGGCGGGTTATTTTCTATTGCTAAACCGCAGAAGGAAAAATGCTGAAAGCCAGTTAGATAAAACATGTTTATCATTGTTTGGCAGTGGTTTTAAAAACTCAACAGCGCAATTGAACGCTTATTTGAAAGCGCGCTGCGAGGAAAGCGAGTAACCGGTCCGAAAACCGGTAATAACATAAACTGATGCGGCTTTAGTCAATTCGATATTCTTGTAGTTTATACATTAGTGCACGACGACTTATCCCCAATGTTCTGGCTGTCTGAACCCGGTTTCCCTGATGGTTAGCCAGCGCAGTACAAATCAGCTCACGTTCATAAGCTTTCAGATTTTCTTTTAGCGAATGCCCTATCAGGGTGTGTACCGTTTCGCTGATATGGGGAACGTTGAGCTGCTGTTGTAGATGTTCCGGTAGCTCATCAGGGAAAATAATAAATCCGGTACTCATGATTACCGCTCGTTCAATGGCGTTGGAGAGCTCCCTGACGTTTCCAGGCCATGGATAGTTTTCAAGAATTGCTAAAGTGCTGGGGTCCAGCTCTACGATCTCTTTACTGTTTTCTGCACTGAATTTTTGTACAAAGTGCTGTGCTAACAAAGCAATATCTTCCGGGCGTTCACGCAGGGGAATAGGCGAAAGATGTATAACATTCAGACGATAGAATAAGTCCTGACGAAACTCCCCTTGTTCTACCATTGCCGCCAGATTACGGTTAGTGGCAGCAATCAGGCGAATATCGGTTTTAATCGTCTGGCTTCCCCCTAATCGTTCAAACTCGCGCTCCTGTAAAACACGTAGCAGTTTTACCTGTAAGTTATGGGGCATTTCACCCACTTCATCTAAGAGTAGGGTCCCTTGGTTGGCCCGTTCAAACAGCCCCTGACGCTGCGTTTGGGCTCCAGTAAACGCCCCTTTTTCATGACCGAACAGTTCACTCTCCAGTAATGATTCCGGTAGTGCACCACAGTTAATTTTAATGAAAGGGCCTTTGGCACGAGAGCTGTTGTAGTGAATGGCTTTGGCAATTAATTCTTTGCCGGTACCGCTCTCTCCGGTAATCAGCACGCTGGCATTACTCTGGGCTATTTTTGCTGTGTCTTTGCATAACTCCATCATTTTCGGGCTATTGGTTAGAATACGATCCCACTGGTAGCTGTCGGACAGCGCGCGGTGGAGCAGATTAATCTCCTGCTTCATTTCCCGTAGCTGCATGGCGCGGCCAATCATCATTTTCAGTTCATCGAGATCGAAAGGCTTAATGACATAATCAAACGCTCCCAGACGCAATGCCTCTACTGCGGTTTCTACTGCAGCATAGGCGGTCATTAAGATTACCGGTATGCTCTGGTGGGTTTGCCGCATCACCTGTAGTGCTTCCATACCATTTAGCTTTGGCATGCGAATATCCATCAGTACAATATCTGGCGTTTGTTGTTCAAAGAGTTCTAACGCCTGCTGACCATCCTCTGCGCAGATGGGCTGGTGTCCGTCACGGGTAAATACCGTGGTGAGCATGCGACGAACGCTCTCTTCATCATCAACGATTAGAATACGGTAGGATTTTTTCATTGTGGGTTTCCTTCGCTATGCTTAACCGGTAATACAATGGTAAAGGTAGTGCCCTGATTAAGCTGACTTGTCAGCGTAATATCCCCATCGTGAGCAGTAATAATTCGGTGGCTGATTGATAAACCGAGCCCGGTACCCGATGGTTTAGTGGTATAAAACGGATCAAATATTTTAGTTTTTATTTCGTCGCTAATACCACAACCGTTATCGGAAATAGTGATTTCCTGCCAGTCCGGCGATAGTGCTTTGGTCGTGATAGTAATTTCACCCCGGGCAGCGATAGATTGTACGGCGTTAATCAACAGATTGAGTAATACCTGTTTTAACAATTCTCCATCAGCTTCAATATCTGACAACGGCTCTTCGAGTTGAACCTCAAAATCAATTCTGGCCTCGACCCCTTTAGTTTTCACCAGAATCAGACTTTGATTAATAACCTGGTTTAAATTGATTTTCTGGTACAGGCTGGGCCTTGGGCGAGCGAAGTCTAACAGTTGTTGGATAACTTTGTTGATGGAATGCACTTCTTTCAGAATGATTTGAGTATATTCCAGTCTCTGTGGGTCGGTTTCACTGTCTTTTAATATTTGGACAAAGCCACTGATAGCGGTTAACGGATTACGCACTTCATGGGCCACGCCAGCCATTAGTTCCCCAAGTGTTGCCAGACGTTCTGCCTGCTCGATGCGGCGCTGAACCTCTTTCTTGGCGGTTAAATCAGTGAAAATAACCAGTGCACCAACGGTATCTCCTTGTGCATTACGCAACTGACTGGTGCTGACGCTGATTTGTATGGTGCGATTTTTGCCGGGATAGTCCACTTCCAGCGCTACGTGCTCAATATTATGGACCAGAGTATCGAGCACCGGACTAAAGAAGTTAGTGTTTTCAAATATTTCGGCGTAGGGCTTGCCGATTAACTCTTTCTGGCGATAACCGGTAATCTCTTCTGCTGCCGGGTTCATCATGGTGACACAGCCTTCGATATCCACGGATATCACACCATCAGCAGCGCTTTCAATGATCAATTCGTTTAGCGTTTTCGCCTCTCTTAGTGCCCGGGAGAGTGAGTTTACGCTATCGGATATCTCTCCCATTTCCCCTTTCATTGGGGGAATTTGCGTTTTCAGATTCAGGGGAAGCTCATTTAAGCCCGACTTAATAGTATCGATATCGGAAGCAAATCGGCGGGAAAAAACCACAATCATCCAGATACTAAACAGCATACCAATACAGATTACGGCAATAATTTTTAGGTCCATGGCTAATGCCTGACGTGCAATATCATTGGAGAGTTCATTGGCCCAGATATAGCCAATAACCTGATCGTCCCGTTTAATTGGGATCATCGAGTTCATGATGTTGCCCCGAACCTGCGATCCCCAACGAACGAGAGGTTCTCCGGTAGCCATTACATCTCGCCCGGGATGGTCCTGCTTGATAGTAACGCCGACTGCATTGCCATGTAGTGCTTGTGGACCATAGGTAATAATGGCATCCAGTTCCCGATTATAATAACCGGCACCTACGCCGGAAAACGCTTTGGTTATGGTGTCGGTGACGGGTGCCAGTTGCTTATTCAGAGCGGCTATGCGCTGGTCACGAGGCAGGTCCGGATAAAGTTTAAATGAATCTTTCAGCGCATCATCCAGCAGTTGAGTAACGGCAGATAATTTAATCTTTTTTTCCTGTAGCAGCGCATCCCGACCTTCGGTTTCAACCAGATAGCCAATAACCAACGTAGGTAGCGAAACCATAACAATTGCCAACACCATCATTTTACTGCGTAGGGTGTGTGGTCGAAATAGTTGAATGAACCGTTTGTAGTCCAAAAAAGGGGAAGACATCGAAGTCGGTTCCTTAGAGATTAATTGCATGTCTTCTGGCCATTAAGCTGTAGCCAGAGCGTTGGGCTGACTATAGTTCTTCGAACAAATGGCACAAGAGGCACTGTTTCAAAATGTGAGACGTATCCTACAGCAGGTAATAGTAACGGGGTGAAATTTTAAAAGTTATCGATAAGGATCTAACTGCGCCATAATTGAATAGCCCGTTAGTGAAAAAATGGGTTATGCCTCAGATTGCCAGACCTGTGTACACACCTGATCTAACAGTGCTTTACTGTGACTAATAATTACCATACCCAGTTTGCGCTGTTGGCTCTGTTGCAAAATGAAACGCCAGGTTTGAGCCTGGATAAGCGGGTCCAGTTGGGCGGTGATTTCATCAGCAATCAGAAACCGTGTTTTTGGAGCCAGCGCTCTGAGAAGGGCAATACGAGCCAGCTCACCGCCGGAAACTTCAGACGGATAGCGTTTTAATAGTTCCGGGTCAATCGCTAATGCTTCCAGCCATTCATTTTCCGGTTGCCAAACGTCATGCAAAGCCGCACCAGTGGTTCTGGCGGGATTAAATGTGCGTTCAGGGTGCTGTGGAACCAATTGCACCGGACAGTAGCCTTTGAGGGGTAATGGTAGATTATCTAATGTGATATGGCCCTTTGTTGGTTGCTGCCAGCCGGCCAGTACTCTGCCCAATGTGGTTTTACCATATCCGCTGGGGGCGAAAATACCCAGCCGCTCTGTAGGGGATACTGATAAGTTAAGATCAGACCAAAGAGTGGTTTCTCCCTGGGTGATGCTTAAATTATGCGTTTGCAGCATGATAAAGCGGCTCCGGAGTATGAATAAAATGCTGTTCTGGTAGTGCCTGCCACAGTGATTGTAGCCATGAGCTACCGCCACCATGACGTAGTGCACTGGAGTGAATTACTTCTTTAATCGTACCCTGATGTAAAACGGCAATACGATCGGCAAAATTAGCCGCCAGATGTAAGTCGTGGGTGATCCACAACACACCACGCCCTTGTTGGCATAAGCTTTTCAGGTGGCTGAGTAAAATTTCTGCATGATGGTTATCCAGCCAGGCGGTAACTTCATCCGCCAGAATAAAGCGAGCCTGACTCAGAGTGGCGCAGCTCACTAAAACGCGTTTTGCCATACCGCCGGAAAGTGATAATGGATATTGCTCCAGTAACTTCTCCGGCAAATTATACTGTTGTAATTGTTGCAAAATCGTTTGATAAGACGGCGTTTTTCCACTGAGTTTCGTCGCCCGTTGAATCTGTTTTCCTGTTTGAACCAGAGGGTTTAGGGCGCTGACACTCTGTGGAATATAACCCAGGGTATTTCCCCTAAGGGTCTGCTGTTGGGCGGCGTTGATAATACAGTCATCAATTAAAATCTGACCGGATGAACGCATGGTGGAAGGCAGTAATCCTAAAATGCTTTGCAGCAATAAACTTTTACCTTCCCCGCTTCCACCAACCAGTGCCACCAGCTCTCTTGCTTGCACCTTCAGATTGATGTCATGCAAAATTGAGTTCCAGACCGGCGGGCGAAACCAGCGTTCTTTGGCGCAGGACAATTCAAGGTTTTTTAGTTGTAACATGATAATTTCCTTAGCCAGATTTTTTGCAGGCTGCGGGCTAATTGATCGATAGTCAGAACCAGAATGACCAACGTTAGGCCCGGATAAACCGCCAGCCACCAGTCCCCGCTGCTTAAATAACGCAGGGCATCGGATAACAGTAATCCCAGTGAAGGTTCATGAGGTTCAAGCCCAAACCCAAGAAAGCTGAGCCCGGCGCTATGCAGTACGGCATGAGGGAAAATGAGCAGTGACCCCACCAGAAGCTGAGGTAACAGCAACGGCAGATAGTGTTTATAGCAGCATTGCCAGCGGCTAAGGCCGATGCGCTGTGCCAGTAAAATGTAGTCAGCCTGCCCGATTCGTAAGAGTTCTGAGCGCAAAATCAGCGCCAGCTTTGGCCAGTGGGTCAGCGAGACGGCAATAATCACGCCCCATTTTCCTCCGCCAAAGGTAAAGCAGATCAGAATCAATAGCAGTAGGTGAGGTAAGGCAATAAACGTATCAATCAGTGTGCGGATAAGATAATCCATGGTTTTGTTTAGCTGACTGAGAGTGGCAATAACCAGTGCCAGTAAGCCACTGCATAATGCAGTGATAAAACCGATTTGTATGCTGGTCATCATCCCTTGCAAGCAGCGTAGCCACAGGTCTCGACCTAAATTATCGGTGCCAAACCAAAATTGCAGAGAGGGGGCACTGCGGCGACTAAGCAGATTGAGCGTAATTTCCTGATAGTTGCTGTGAATTCCCAGAAACAGCAAGATACCAAGTAGCACCATTGCCAGAAGTAGTTGGAGCAGCGTTTTGTTCATTGAGCTTTTCACTGAACCCTCCGCAGCGGTGCATTAATACGGTTTAGCAATATTGCAGCACAGGTATTGCCAATAAAAACCAGTAGCGTGATAAATAGCACTATGCCCAGTAATAGCGGCACATCCCCACGCAGTCCTGCGTCAATGGTTGCCTGTCCTAAACCGGGATAGGCAAACACCTTCTCGGCTAACAGCGCACCTCCCAACAGTTCTCCCAATGAGGCAAATTGCAGACAGATGGCAGGAGTCAGAGCGTGACGTAGCATATGAAACTTAATCAGTGACCAGCCCTTATCACCTTGCGCGTGGGCGTAATAGATAAATTCGCTTTGGGTTACTTCTTCAATGCGGGAACGGGTGTGCAGAGCAATGTTTCCCACCCCTAATAATCCTAAGGCGATGGTGGGCAAAATCAGATGGTGAAGACGTTGAGCCACTGTGGCTTCACTTCCTGTTAATCCCGGCGGCCAGGCGCAGCAAATAGGGGTCCACTCCAGCTTTATCGAAAAGAAAGCCAGTAACAGAATACCAATCCAGAAAGTAGGAAGAGAGGACAACAGATAACATAGGGTACGAATAATACTATCAGGCCAGCGATTAAGGTAGCGACCGGCAATAAGTCCTAATGCAATGCCCAATACGCCGGAAAGTATCCAGGCGGACGCCAGTAGCATAAAAGAGGTAAGGAATCGCTGGGTAATAACTTCGGTAACCGGTGCGTTATACACCATAGAGTAACCAAGATCGCCCTGTATTAGCTGTTTTAACCAGAGAAGAAAGCGCCGCCACAAAGGTTGATCTAAACCCCAGCGGGCAGCGATTTGTGCATATTGTTCCGGTGGGACATGCAGTAAATCGTTACCGATATAGGCTCGAATTGGGTCCACCGGAGAGAAACTCAGCAACACAAAAGTACCTGCTGCAACCATAAGCAGCAGGCTGATAAGTCTTAAACTGAGCAACGGCAACTGGCGCATTACTTACAGGTCCAACTCCAGTTCTCAAGATTATTGAGCACTGTCCAATCACCATGGGCTTCCGGAGCACCCTGACCCAAGTTAACGCAGGGGTTAACCAGATAAGTATGATTCAGATTAATCAGCCATGCCCAGGCTGCGTCGCCTTTAATGCCCACACCGGTGGTTCCGTCCCAGTCAACTTTTTGCCATATTGGGATAGCGGCCTGCCAGTTCGGGGTTGCTATGGCCTGTTGCAGATGTTTATCTACTTTGGCATTGGCATAGTATCCCGGATTAAAGTAGCCCTCTCCTTGTAGCTTGCTGGAGTAGTGATGATACAGTTCCATTGGATCCAGACTTCCCCAACCAAACAGGGTTGGATTGGCGTGCATATAGCGTTCAACCGTTTCCCAACTGCCTGATTTGAGGGTAACTTCAATGCCTATTGGTTTTAGCATTGAGCTAAACGCCTGTGCTAAATCGCGACGCGTGCTGTCACCGCTGGCATACCAAAGGGTAAGTTTAGCCGGAATGCCGTTTTTCTCGCGAATTCCGTCAGGGGTTTTGCTAACCCACCCCGCCTGTTGCAGAATCTGGCGGGCTTTTTCCACATCAGCATCTTTGAACTGCGCTTCAGGATTATCCCATGGAAGCCCTTTGACTGCGGTATAAGCCGGAGTTGCATATCCATCAAACAGTTGGGTCGCCAGAAGCTGGCGGTCAACGGCATAGTTAATTGCCTGACGGATGGCAATATCAGCGGTGACGTTATTACCGATATCATTGCCCTGAGCATCTTTTTTACCCGCTGGAATCATCGGGAACATAATGCCACGGTTTTCAACGCTAGGTTGAACCAGCAGTTTCATATTGTTCACTGGCTGATTAGCCAGTGTCTGTGGAACGCGAACTAAATCAAGTTTGCCGCTGCTGGCAGCCGCATAGGCGCTATCCTGATCCAAAAAAACAAATACCAGTTTGTCGAAGTCACTCTTTTTACCCGCATAGTAAGGGTTTGCTTCAACAATTAGCTGCTGTCCCGGCTGTAAACTGGTGAGTTTGTAAGGGCCTGCGCTAACAGGTTGACGGGCAAAGTCTTTGCCATATTTTGCCTGTGGGACTATGCCTAATGCACCAAGCACATTGATAAATGTGCTTTCAGGACGTTTAAGCTGAATAGTTAATGTTTGCTTATCAATCGACTTAGCCTGCTTAAAACTACCCATATCGGCTTTACCACCACTAACCGCTGCCTGATTATAGGAAAACACCACATCCTCAGCCGTTAACGGAGAACCATCGGAGAATTTTAAATCGGGTTTCAGATGTATCGTCCAGATAAGACCGTCATCACTCAGCTTATAGCTATCAACCAGTACCGGTTGCCAACTGAGGTCGGCATTCTGCCGTAATAAGGGGCTGTGAAGTAACACATAGCTACCGTGGCTCCAGCCCAACAGTGGATCAAAACCTTCAGAAGGTTCTGCACCAATGGCTAGTTTTAACGTATGGCTCTGTGCTACTACTGGTGCTGCGGCTAAAGTAGCAAGCAGGCAAAGTGTAAAAGGGGATAATCCGGACTTCATGAGATAACGTTGCTCCTGATATTTTATTAATAGATTTTGGGATGCGTTAAAACGTTCATCATAACTTTTAATGAAAACTTCATACTTTAGGAGCGTTTTATAGCAAGGATGAAAATTTCGCACTTTGATTTAGATCGGATATCTCGAAATTTGAGTAAAATGTGTGGTAAAAAAACGCAGGCCTGAAAACAGGTGAATATAACTAGTCAAAATTTGTCTGGTACAGGTCTGAAAATTGACTATAATCTGCTCGCTGTGGATGAAAAAAAGACAAGTTTGATTAAAAAGTGAGCGATAGCGCATTAAAGTGAATTTTTTTGTTGCATCGTTCTTCATGTCTCCCTAGAATGCGCAGCACTTGATGCCGGCTTAGCTCAGTAGGTAGAGCAACTGACTTGTAATCAGTAGGTCGCCAGTTCGATTCCGGCAGCCGGCACCATCAAGTTTTTGGGCGGGGTTCCCGAGCGGCCAAAGGGAGCAGACTGTAAATCTGCCGTGATTCACTTCGAAGGTTCGAATCCTTCCCCCGCCACCATATTTGATTGTATTGACGCGATGTGGCATCAATACAGTGTCTGAAAAGACACCTGAAAGGGGATGAGTTAAGAGCTTCAGTTGAAGTTCAGTACTCAGCAAAGCGAGAAAAACTACCAGGTAGTTACCCAACGGGTGTATCGCAGTGTCTGATGTCATTCTTCCCCCACCACCGAGTTTAGAGTGTTGAAGCACCAGGTCACTGAGTTCGGAACTGCGGGCATCGTATAATGGCTATTACCTCAGCCTTCCAAGCTGAAGATGTGGGTTCGATTCCCACTGCCCGCTCCAAATGCTGATATAGCTCAGTTGGTAGAGCGCACCCTTGGTAAGGGTGAGGTCGGCAGTTCGAATCTGCCTATCAGCACCACTTTCCCTTCTACAGTAAATTCCCCTGATAACTTCTGACTCGAACTGCTATTACAAGCTTTTGCTTGGTTAATGTGGTTTAACCACGATCTATCGTGTTTTAGAGGGACTATCGATGTCTAAAGAAAAATTTGAACGTACAAAACCGCACGTAAACGTCGGTACTATCGGCCACGTTGACCACGGTAAAACAACTCTGACAGCAGCTATCACCAACGTATTAGCAAAAGCTTACGGTGGTCAGGCTCGTGCATTCGATCAAATCGATAACGCACCAGAAGAAAAAG
>NZ_JAJNAG010000044.1 GCF_021010575.1 Limnobaculum eriocheiris
CGTGAGATACCGTCTTGTGAGTGCCCACACAGATTGTCTGATAAATTGTTAAAGAGCATGGCCGACAGAAAGCTGCGCTTCCCGCGGCACGGGCTGCGTATATTACGCGAATCCGTTTCAGAGTCAATGAATTCATTCACTCTTTTTGTTTCTCATTTAAGAGAGTTTCGAATCAGGATTTGTGAGTTTGCTCACATCCGTTCGATGGAGGCGCATTATAGGGAGTTTCTCGTCGCCTGCAAGAAATAAATAGAGAAAAATGTTCTGTTTGCTGCATTCCACAGCAAAACCCCGCTTTATACCGACTTGCGCACAGAGTTATCCACAGAACCAGAAAAAGGGGAAAATATCTCGAGCATGACGCAATCGTTTTCGTTACAATTGCGTCCATAAAAAATTGCGTGTAAACCGATGGTGATATCCCATCATTAGGTTCACTATTTTGTTATCTTGAAATCATCCTTTTATGTCTATTATGTTTTCACTCTGAAAAAGCCAACAGGAAATTATCAGCTATGCAATCACATCGTCCTATCCGTCGCGCCCTTCTCAGCGTTTCCGATAAAACTGGCATTGTTGAGTTCGCCCAGGCACTGTCACAGCGTGGTGTTGAACTGCTCTCCACTGGGGGAACGGCAAAACTGCTGGCAGAAGCAGGTCTTGCGGTAACGGAAGTTTCTGACTACACCGGTTTTCCCGAAATGATGGATGGCAGAGTTAAAACCTTGCATCCTAAAGTGCACGGTGGAATTTTGGGGCGCAGAGGCATCGATGATGAAGTGATGGCAAAACATGCCATTGAACCCATTGATATGGTGGTTGTGAATCTCTATCCTTTCGCTCAAACCGTTGCCCGCAAAGATTGTTCGCTGGCCGATGCGGTAGAAAACATTGATATTGGCGGCCCAACCATGGTTCGCTCTGCGGCAAAAAATCATAAAGATGTCGCTATCATAGTTAACAGCAGTGATTACACCGATATCATCAGTGAAATGGATAGCAGCAATAATGGCTTAAGCTACGAAACGCGTTTTGACCTGGCGATTCGCGCTTTCGAACATACTGCCGCTTATGATGGTATGATTGCTAACTACTTCGGTTCTCTGGTTGCTCCCTATTATGGTGAAACCGATAAACCATCAGGTCGTTTCCCTCGTACACTTAACCTTCAGTATATTAAAAAGCAGGATATGCGTTACGGTGAAAACAGCCACCAACAGGCCGCATTCTATGTTGAAGAAGCAGTAAAAGAGGCTTCGGTAGCTACCGCTCAACAACTTCAGGGCAAAGCCCTCTCCTATAACAATATTGCTGATACCGATGCTGCTCTGGAGTGTGTTAAAGAGTTTACTCAACCCGCCTGTGCAATCGTCAAACATGCCAACCCATGTGGTGTAGCGCTGGGGGATAATATTCTTCATGCTTATGAGCGCGCCTATTTAACCGATCCAACATCAGCCTTCGGCGGCATTATTGCTTTTAATCAGGAGCTGGATGCCAAAACCGCTGAAGCCATTATCAGCCGCCAGTTTGTTGAAGTTATTATTGCCCCATCGGTAAGCGCAGCAGCGCTGGAAGTTTTAGCGCCGAAGCAAAACATTCGCGTACTGGAATGTGGTCAGTGGGACACTCGGGTCGCCGGATTAGATTTTAAACGTGTCAATGGCGGCTTGCTGGTTCAGGATCGCGATCTGGGTATGGTTAGTCAGGCTGATTTAAAAGTTGTTACTATCCGCCAGCCAACCGAAAAAGAGCTGCGTGATGCGTTATTCTGCTGGAAAGTAGCCAAATTTGTTAAGTCTAATGCCATTGTTTATGCCCGTAACAACATGACTATTGGAATAGGTGCAGGTCAAATGAGCCGTGTCTACTCAGCCAAAATTGCCGGAATTAAAGCGGAAGATGAAAACTTGCAGGTTGCTGAAGCGGTCATGGCATCCGATGCCTTCTTTCCGTTCCGTGATGGCATTGATGCCGCTGCAGCTGTTGGTATCACCTGCGTTATTCAACCGGGGGGTTCTATCCGTGATGATGAAGTTATTGCCGCAGCCAATGAACACGGCATCGCCATGATCTTTACCGATATGCGCCATTTCCGTCACTAATACCAGTAACTGAATTTCGACATTTACACGGAGCCAGAAAGATGAACATATTAATTATTGGTAATGGCGGACGAGAACATGCGCTGGCATGGAAAGCAGCCCAGTCACCGCTGGCTAATAAAGTATTTGTTGCTCCCGGCAATGCCGGTACTGAACTGGAGCCAAATCTGATTAATGTGGCAATCGCCGCAACAGATATTGATGCTCTGGTACATTTTGCCCAGAAAGAGAATATCGGTTTAACTATCGTAGGGCCAGAAGCCCCACTGGTTAAGGGTGTGGTTGATGCTTTTCGTAAAGTTGGGCTAAAAATCTTTGGCCCTACTCAGGCAGCCTCCCAGCTTGAAGGTTCAAAAGCTTTCACCAAAGATTTCCTAGCTCGTAACCATATCCCCAGTGCGGAATACCAAAACTTTACCGATCTCAATCAAGCCCTTGCCTATATTCGCGCTAAAAGTGCACCAATCGTAATTAAGGCCGATGGTCTGGCTGCAGGTAAAGGCGTTATCGTGGCAATGACTTTGGAAAAAGCCGAAGAAGCCGCAAAAGATATGCTGGAAGGCAATGCCTTTGGTGATGCTGGCCATCGTATCGTCGTGGAAGAGTTTCTTACCGGTGAAGAAGCCAGCTTTATTGTAATGGTTGACGGTAAGAACGTAGTTCCAATGGCAACCAGTCAGGACCATAAACGCGCTTATGATGGTGATACTGGCCCCAATACTGGCGGAATGGGTGCTTACTCACCAGCGCCGGTAGTGACTGATGAAGTTCATCAGCGCATCATGGATCAGGTTATCTGGCCTACGGTAAAAGGGATGGAGGCTGAAGGTAACACCTATACCGGTTTCCTGTACGCCGGGTTAATGATTGATGATGCCGGTCAGCCAAAGGTGATTGAGTTTAACTGTCGCTTTGGCGATCCGGAAACCCAGCCAATCATGCTGCGCATGCAGTCCGACCTGATTGAGCTTTGTCTGGCCGGTGTGGAAGGTACGTTAAATGAAAAAACTTCCCGTTGGGATCCACGTGCTTCACTGGGCGTGGTTCTGGCTGCTGGCGGTTATCCCGGTGATTACCGTACCAACGATGTCATTACAGGGTTGCCACAGCAAGAGATGGAGGACGGAAAAGTTTTCCATGCTGGTACCGGTTTGAAAGAGTGCCACGTAGTAACCCAGGGTGGGCGAGTACTTTGCGCAACCGCATTAGGAAACAGCGTTGCCGAAGCCCAACGCCGGGCTTACGAAATTGCCGCACAAATCCAGTGGGACGGCTGCATTTACCGTAAAGACATCGGCTACCGCGCTATTGAACGCGAAAAACAGAAGTAATTTTCTCTTCTAATGATTAAGGTCGCCGCATGGCGACCTTTTGTATTTTATATCTTTCAGCAGTTAATCGGCGGGAGAGATTTCCGTTGGGGTCGTAGCAGCTTTAGCTGCCGGACTCTGAAGCTAAGTACTAATGGTCTTCCGGCCGAGCACCCGGGTGATATACGCAACATTATCTTTACGGCCGGAATGTCCTCTGAACCCAATCCCATTCCAAAAGAACTATCAAAACGTCTCCAACCTCGGCTCCCAAGAACAAAAATTCTCATTCGCCACCAACAACAACTGCATTCCCCCCGGTGCATCTAACCACGCCAGACTAATAAAGCCACCGTTACGCACCCGCTTTTCAATCCACGACTGTTGATCGTAGGAAAATACCGGATTAACTTTCTCTCCGGCACAGGTGATAACCTCACCGTTATTGATATAGCCTTGATGCAAAGCTATCTTTCCGGCATTCAGCGACTCACTGGCTGCCAGAATGCGCTGCTCTTCGTATTTTAGCCTTAAAATATCGTCGTCAGAGAGCTGCTCATTGCGATCCGCCAACTGGCGCTGCATAAAGCTGGGGTTGCCCTCACTATCCAGGCGCATTAATTCTTTGGGATAACCATCAGGCGTTTGAACTTCACGGCGAATCAGACTTACTTTTCCGGCCGAGTATTCGTAATAAGTAGAGACAGTGCTACCGGTATATGGCGTATATACGCTCATCAGCCGCATAGGCTGACCTTCGCCACTGATTTTAGTCCAGATTCTCATCATGCCATTATTGGCAATATAGCCCGAGGCACTTAAGGTAGGATCTTTGGCTGAGGTGCTACATCCCGCCAAAATCAGACTGCTTATAACTATCAATCGTTTTATCATGGTCTGAATATGATAAAAGGGGCCATTTTGCCCCTTTTTTATCTCATTAAGTGGCTGTTAATTACTTCTTAACAGCTTCCTTCAACGCTTTGCCAGAAACAAATGCTGGAACATTAGCCGCAGCAATTTTGATTTCTTTACCAGTCTGTGGGTTACGACCAGTACGAGCATTACGATGATTCACTTTAAATGTACCAAAACCAACCAGTTGTACTGGGTCACCATCTTTCAGAGACTCAGTAATTGCGCCTAAGGTTGATTCCAGAGCCGCTTTGGCCTGAGCTTTAGTAATACCAGCCTTGTCTGCAATTACGTCAATCAGTTGAGTCTTGTTCATAAATTATCCTTACAATGTGTTTTATGGCATGCAATGTATCGAACACGGGTGGGAAATAAACCCTTAGCCTGAGCGTCTCGATAGCCACCTTTCAAAGGCAAGACAAATGTAGACCAATAGAGGGCGGCTGTGAAGCCTTAACATGCTATTATTTAAGCTCTGAATCACGTTTTATCATCTATTGTGTTAAATTTATACCAATATTGCTGATTGCGGCCTCTTTCAGGTCTGCTCTTAACCCTTTTATTAGCTCAATATCACGCTCTTCGCATTCGGCTAGCAGGCGATATATTTCCCACTGAACATCAAATTCATGCTCAATGAGTGGCAAAGCTTTTAGCTCATCATCAGTCATTTCGCGGTTAGCTTCAGTCATCTCCAGCATCGCTACGGTACGAACTGATGTTTCACTCACGGTGATGGCGTGTTCTAAGGTTTCACCGCTTAAATGAGAGTGCAACACCTCACTCAGTGCGACACAGGCATCAATGGCAGGATAAACGCCATATAAATCAAATTGCTCTGCATCAGGAATGATATCCTCCAGCTTTTCCAGTTGGCTGTCGAAATTCACTTTCGCGCCCTTCACCACCAGCGTTTCCCAAATCAAATCCAGAATACGGCGATATACTTGAGGTTCAGCAAACCCGGTCTGGTGACAAAACGCCTGATAATTTGGATACATGCGCTCACACAAGCAGGCCATGAAAGTGTAATGCTGCCAGCTGGTCAGCTTTTCCATACGTTTGTGAATCGGGTTACGTAGCATTAATATATCTCATTAATATTCAATATGATGGGGAAATACCCAATTATAATAGCCGTAGCTTAATCAATACTTTTTTCCGGATGTTCTGCCAGCCAGCGCAAAAATGCAGGGCGCCGTGAAGCAATGGCATCGGCCCAACGGGTTGGTTCCGGCAGGCGATAACCACGCATACAGCGTTTTACCCATGTCAGTGCGCTATCCGGGCTAATTCGATGCCCAACGGAAATATACAGCGGCTTACAGCGCGCTTTACTGTTCCATACCCAACCGAGAAATTCATTCTTGTCGGTCAACTCAGCCAGATCGCCCGGCGCTTCAGTTAATGGGCGATGTTGCCCACACAGGCGACTCTTTGCCACACCAATGGCTGGTACATCAGCCAACAATCCAAAGTGGCTGGCAACGCCAAGCCGTCTGGGATGAGCAATGCCCTGACCGTCGACAAATAACAGTTGAGGTTTAATGGTGAGCTTTTGCCATGCGGCCAGTAAAGCGGGACATTCACGAAAAGAGAGCAATCCGGGAATATAGGGAATATTTGTCGGCACTCTGGCAATCTGATACTCCACCAGATCCAACCCAGGATAGCTCAGAATAGCTATCGCCGCCCGGGTGATGGTTCCATCCTGTTCAAAGCCAACATCGGCACCGGCGATCCAGTCAGGTTCAGTAAAACCCAGTTGGTCGTCTCTGACGATCAACCGGGCCTTGTCAGACTGTTCAGCCCGCAAAGAAGCGGTATTAATCATGATAAGCGCGAGACAGTTTATGAACCGCGTCAACAAAAACACCAGCATGTTCAGGTGGAACATCCTGATGAATACCGTGGCCCAGGTTAAATACGTGGCCATTACCATGACCAAATCCGGCAAGAATAGTCGCTACCTCCTGCTCTATTCTGGCAGGAGGAGCATACAGCATAGAAGGATCCATATTTCCCTGCAACGCCACACGGTTACCTACCCGCTTACGGGCATCGGCAATATCGGTAGTCCAGTCCAGACCAAGTGCATCACAACCGGTATCAGCCATGGCTTCTAACCACTGACCACCGCCTTTAGTAAACAGCGTCACCGGTACTTTAC
Source organism: Limnobaculum eriocheiris (assembly GCF_021010575.1). Taxonomy (GTDB): domain Bacteria; phylum Pseudomonadota; class Gammaproteobacteria; order Enterobacterales; family Enterobacteriaceae; genus Limnobaculum; species Limnobaculum eriocheiris. The sequence goes on from NZ_JAJNAG010000044.1 coordinate 6,501, forward strand.
GACCTTCATTTTCACGCACCAAGCCATCAACAATCTTGTGCATATAGGCCAGTGAGAACTCCAGATAATCACGCCCGGTTAATACGCCGCCCCAGGTATCAAAAATCATCACCGATTGCGCGCCCGCTTTAATCTGAGCGTTCAGATATAAAATGACACTGTCAGCGATCTTATCCAATAGCTTGTGCAACACGGGTCCATCGGCATACATCATTTTTTTGATTTTAGTAAATGCCTTGCTGCTGCCACCTTCAACCATATAGGTCGCCAGAGTCCAGGGACTGCCGGAAAAGCCGATAAGAGGAACTTCGCCCTTAAGATTATGACGAATAGTACGCACCGCGTTCATTACATAGGCCAGCTCCTGCTCCGGATCGGGAACCGGTAGATTATCAACATCGGCCTTACAGGTAATGGGATGCTCAAAGCGAGGGCCTTCACCCGCTTCAAAATAGAGCCCTAATCCCATCGCATCAGGAATAGTTAAAATATCGGAGAACAAAATAGCCGCATCTAACGCATAACGACGCAGTGGCTGCAATGTCACCTCACAAGCCAGTTCGGCATTTTTACACAGTGACATAAAGTCACCGGCTTCAGCTCGGGTTGCTTTATATTCAGGTAAATAACGCCCGGCCTGACGCATCATCCAGACAGGCGTTACATCAACAGGTTGGCGTAATAACGCACGCAGATAGCGATCGTTTTTTAATTGATTCATTATTTTTATCCTTCTGGTATTGCGCGCATTGTAGCATGCAACAAGCTCTTCCAATATAAAGAGGACATATTACTATATCTGCCCGATATGCTGGTCGGCAAAATGCTAATAATCATGCTCAGATCGACATAATGCGATGGTATCTTCAATCAACCGGCGCGCTACCGTACCAGGAGGAGGAAGTTGAGGAAGATTGTCATAACGGAACCAATCGGCATCCAGCAATTCTGATGTATCTATTTTCAGCTCTCCGCCCGCATAGTCAGCTAAATAAGCCACCATCAGAGAGTGTGGAAACGGCCAGGGCTGAGAAGAGATATAACGCAAATTAGTCACCTGCAAGTTACTCTCTTCCTGTACTTCCCGGGCCACGGCTTGCTCCAGTGTTTCTCCCACCTCCACAAAACCAGCCAGTGCGGTATAGATCCCACCCCGATGGCGGTTATGCTGCGCCAGCAAAATCCGGTCATCACGACGGATAGCAACGATAATGCAGGGTGCTATTTGTGGATAGTAGCGTTGACGGCAGTTATTGCATAAACAAGCCCATTCCCGATCGCTGACATACATTGGATGCCCGCAGTAACCACAAAACTGGTGTGCCCGATAAAAGCCCTCCAGCTGAACCGCTCTGCCCGCCAGTTGAAACAATCCACGGTCTTCATTGAGCAATTGCCGAACTGAAGCCATCTCCCTCGAGCGCTCTTTACACACCAGCCAAACGGACTCACTTTGCCACTCACCAATTCGATGCGCTTTTTCGCCCGACAGACCAAAATCATTGGCACTACCATAAGGCACCTCACCTTTTGGCAACCATAATTTCCCGGCGTGACTCAGTAGCCACCAGCCGGATTCATTACCTTGTAGTTGTTGTTCCATAAACGTTTTGCTCAACCTCTTAATTTGCTGGCAATCTAACAACAATAGATTTACATTACTTTAACTTGCTATTTTACTAACAGCCATCACTCTGGAAACCCTATGCTAAACCAACTTGAAAGCTTAGCCGAGCGCGTGGGCGGCAAAATTAAACTGATTGATCAGTGGTTAGAATCACGCAAAAACTTACTGGTTACTTATTACCGTCTTGTTGGTATTAAGCCGAACAAAGAAAAAAATGTTCCTCTCGATGAAAAAGCCTTAATCGATTTTGGACACCATTTGGTGGACTATCTCTCCTCTTGTCATTTTCATATTTATGACAAAATCATTACCCAGAAAGAAGGCGCCAGTAGCCCCAACCTGCTTATTGGTCAAAAAGCCTACCCGAGATTAGAAGAGAACACCCAAAAGATTATGGCGTTCTACGATAATTATGTCGAAAAGGGCATCAACGAAGACACCATATTACAACTGCATGAAGATCTTTCAACCGTTGGCGAACTACTGGAAAGACGCTTCTCTCTGGAAGATAAACTGATTCAGGAAGCCACTAATAGCTGGCTGAACCATCACTCTTCTGCTGCATCAAAATAATCGTTAAACGTGGTGCCTGTCACTGGCACCATTAGAGTATAAACCGGGCGTAAAAACACACTTGTGGTTTTTGTTAGCTTACTTATACTGTGTTGCATCACCGTTTTTGGTGATAAATCTTGTCGGAGTGCCTAGTGCCACCTTGGTGACACGGGCTGAGACCGTTAATTCGGGATCCGCGGAACCTGATCGGGCTAATACCCGCGAAGGGAACAAGAGTAATATCCTCCAGATAAACTGAAACTGTTTCACTCGTTTTCTGTTTTATCATTACTCCCTCTCCGAACTCCGGACAAGCAATCCTTAATTTTATTAGGAGTTTGCTATGTCTAACCGAAGAACCCAACGCGCTCAGGCGCAGCAATTTATTGATCAGCTACAGGGAAGTGCCTTTCCCAACTCAAAACGCATCTATCTGCAAGGTTCACAAACGGATTTGCGCGTTCCCGTGCGTGAAATTCAGCTATCACCAACGCTGATTGGCGGCAGCAAAGAGGAACCTGAATATCAGGATAATGAAGCAATACCGGTTTACGATACTTCCGGCCCTTATGGTGATCCTCAGGCAACGCTGGATGTCCGTCAGGGGCTACCGGCGCTGCGAAAAAACTGGATCGAACAACGTAGAGATTCTGAGCCTTTGCCTCAGGTCAGTTCACACTTTACCCAAAAGAGGCTGGCTGACGAGGGGTTAGACCATCTGCGTTACACCCATCTTCCCGCACCTCGCAAAGCAAAACCCGGCAAACGCGTTACCCAGTTACACTATGCCAGAGCGGGTATCATAACGCCGGAAATGGAATTTATTGCCATTCGCGAAAATATGGGGCGGGAACGCATTCGTAGCGATGTATTAAAACAGCAACATCCGGGGCAAAATTTTGGTGCCGTGCTGCCAGAAAATATTACACCTGAATTTGTTCGTGATGAGGTGGCGGCTGGCAGAGCTATTATTCCTCTGAATATCAACCATCCTGAATCAGAACCCATGATCATTGGCCGAAACTTTCTGGTGAAAGTGAACGCTAATATTGGTAATTCCGCGTTGACCTCCTCTATTGAAGAAGAAGTAGAAAAACTGGTTTGGTCTACCCGTTGGGGGGCGGATACAGTGATGGACCTCTCCACCGGGCGCTATATTCATGAAACTCGTGAATGGATTATCCGTAATAGCCCAGTACCTATTGGTACCGTACCCATTTATCAGGCGCTGGAAAAAGTAAACGGTATTGCTGAAAACCTCAGTTGGGAAGTGTTTAAAGACACGCTGGTTGAACAGGCTGAACAAGGAGTCGATTACTTCACTATACATGCCGGTGTATTGCTACGTTATGTGCCGATGACCGCCAATCGCCTGACGGGTATTGTTTCCCGGGGCGGTTCCATCATGGCGAAATGGTGCCTGTCTCACCATCAGGAAAACTTTCTCTATCAGCACTTTCATGAAATCTGTGAGTTATGTAGCCAGTACGATGTGGCGCTTTCGCTGGGAGATGGTCTGCGCCCTGGCTCTATTCAGGATGCCAATGATGAAGCACAGTTTGCAGAACTGAAAACCCTGGGTGAACTCACTAAAATCGCCTGGGAATACGATGTTCAGGTGATGATTGAAGGTCCCGGCCATATTCCCATGCATATGATTCGTCAGAATATGACCCTTGAGCTGGAGCACTGCCATGAAGCGCCGTTTTACACCTTAGGGCCGCTGACCACCGATATTGCCCCAGGATACGACCACTTTACCTCTGGCATCGGTGCCGCCCTGATAGGTTGGTTCGGCTGCGCCATGCTCTGTTATGTGACTCCCAAAGAGCATCTTGGTTTGCCCAATAAAGATGATGTAAAGCAGGGGCTTATTACCTACAAAATTGCCGCTCATGCTGCCGATCTGGCGAAAGGTCACCCCGGTGCACAAATTCGCGATAATGCTATGTCAAAAGCCCGCTTTGAATTCCGTTGGGAAGATCAGTTTAATCTGGCCCTCGACCCGGAAACCGCACGGGCTTATCACGATGAAACCTTACCTCAGGCCTCTGGCAAGATTGCTCACTTCTGTTCAATGTGTGGACCAAAGTTTTGCTCAATGAAAATTTCTCAGGAAGTACGGGATTTCGCTAAAGGTCAGGCGCAACAGAATCTGCTATTAGTGAAAACTAGTGGAATGAACGAAATGTCAGAAAATTTTCGTGCTCAGGGCAGCGAACTCTATCACCCTGCCTCATCAGATAGTATAACCACGGAGGCCAGCTCTCATGACTGATACTACCCTAACCCATCTTCCAGCCTTACCTGATACGCCATTTCTTCCTACGGAGAAAAAGCTGGGGCTCTATCCTGTGGTTGATACTCTGAGCTGGATTGAACGTTTGCTGGAGGCTGGTGTAACCACCATTCAACTGCGCATTAAAGACCAGCCAGACACCGAGGTGGAAGAGATTATTCAACAGGCAATTGAACTGGGAAAACGGTTTAATGCTCGTCTGTTTATTAATGATTATTGGCGACTGGCGGTTAAACATCAGGCTTACGGGGTCCATCTTGGTCAGGAAGATTTACTCACCGCCGACCTTAAGGCAATCCATCAGGCGGGCCTGCGTTTGGGAGTCTCTACCCATGATGATGAAGAGCTGGCGCTAGCCATTGCCGTTCGTCCTTCTTATATTGCCTTAGGCCATATTTTCCCCACTCAAACCAAAGATATGCCTTCTGCACCACAGGGGGTAGCCGAGTTAAAACGTCATGTGGCGACTATCCCTGATTACCCTACTGTCGCTATTGGCGGCATCAGTATCGATCGCGTACCAGAGGTATTAGCCTGCGGGGTAGGTAGTATTGCTGTGGTAAGTGCGATTACTAAAGCCCCGGACTGGCGTCAAGCCACCGCAGAGCTGCTCCGACTAATAGAACATGAGGAGCGTTAACCATGCTGAACGACAGCGAATTTTTGCGCTATAGCCGTCAATTACTGCTGGAAGATATCGGACCGGAAGGACAAATCAAACTCAGGCAATCGACGGTGTTAATCGTCGGTCTGGGCGGGCTTGGCTCTCCGGTATCGCTCTATCTGGCGGCAGCGGGCGTAGGTAACATGTTATTGGCTGATGATGATAGTGTTCATTTGACCAACTTACAGCGTCAAATACTGTTTCGTACTCAGGATATTGAACGTTCTAAAGCCGAACGGGCAAAAGAACAATTGCAGGCGCTAAATCCACAAATTAATTATCAGATTCTGACCCGACGGCTTACTGATAAAAACCTGAGTGAAATTTTACCCCAAGTCGATCTGGTACTGGATTGCTGCGACAACATAACCACCCGTCATGCGGTTAATGCTGCCTGTATCCAATATCGTATTCCACTGGTCAGCGGTAGCGCAGTCAGCTTTAGCGGGCAGCTCATGGTTCTGAAACCGCCGTTCAATCATGGCTGTTATGCCTGTCTCTATCCGGAACAACAAGAGCCTGAGCGTAACTGCCGGACAGCCGGAGTGCTTGGGCCAATGGTTGGTGCTATCGGCTCACTACAGGCGCTGGAAGCAATAAAACTGCTTGCCGGGGGACCTTCAGCGCTGGAAGGCAAACTGCAATTATTTGATGGTAAACAACATCAGTGGACCACTTTACGGCTGAATAGGGATCCAAACTGTCAGATTTGTGGAGGTGAGTATGCAAATTAGGGTGAATGAATCACCGGTTAGCGCAGAGCATCCCATAACCTTATCCGCCCTGCTCCAACGGTTAAATCAATCTCCGGTGGGTATGGCGGTGGCAGTTAATCAGCAAATATGTCCGAGAACCCTGTGGGATAGCCATCTGCTTCAGGATGGTGATGAGGTTTTACTTTTTCAAGCTATTGCAGGAGGCTGATATGTTAACCATTGCAGAGACAACATTTACCTCACGTCTGTTTGTAGGTACCGGAAAGTTTTCATCTTCAAATATGATGATGCAGGCTATTGCTGCTTCGGGTTCAGAGCTGGCAACCATGGCGATGAAACGGATCGATGTTCATAACAGTAGTGATGCTATCCTGTCGCCACTACAACAGCATGGCATCAGATTATTGCCTAATACTTCCGGGGCGAAAACCGCCGCTGAAGCTATTTTTGCCGCTCAATTAGCAAGAGAGGCGCTGGAAACCAACTGGCTTAAACTGGAAATTCATCCTGATGCCCGTTATCTGCTTCCGGACCCTATTGAAACCCTGAAAGCAGCCGATGAGCTGGTTAAGCAAGGATTTATTGTGTTGCCCTACTGCGGTGCCGATCCGGTGTTGTGTAAACGTCTGGAAGACGTTGGCTGTGCTGCTGTGATGCCATTAGGCGCGCCGATTGGCTCCAATTTAGGTTTGGTCACCAAAGAGTTTTTAAACATCATTATTGAACAATCTACCGTTCCGGTGATTGTGGATGCCGGTATTGGCAGCCCAAGCCACGCGGCACAGGCGATAGAAATGGGTGCCGATGCCGTGTTGGTTAATACCGCTATTGCCGTAGCCAAAGACCCGATAAATATGGCACAGGCATTTAAACTGGCGGTTGAGGCTGGTTATTTAGCCAGACAGGCCGGATTAGGCGCAGTTCGCCATAATGGCCATGCATCCGCCTCCAGCCCGTTGACTGACTTTCTCCAGTCCAAAACGCTGGAGGTGAAATGAAAACAGCATTTCGTCACCACTGGCAAAATTTGGACTGGGATGATATTTCCCTGAATTTATATGGTAAAACATCAAGAGATGTTGAACGGGCATTGATAAATCAACAGCGTACGCTGGATGATTTTATGGCGCTAATTTCTCCGGCAGCATTACCTTATCTGGAAGAAATAGCACAAGAGGCACAAAGTCTTACCCGCCAGCGTTTTGGTAATACGGTAAGTTTTTATGCCCCGCTATATCTTTCCAATCTTTGTGCCAATGACTGTAGCTATTGCGGCTTTTCAATGAGTAATCGCATCAAGCGTAAAACGCTGGATCAACATGAAATTGCTCTGGAATGCCAGGCGTTAAACGCCATGGGTTACAAACATCTGCTGCTGGTTACCGGAGAACATCAGGGAAAAGTCGGCATGGACTACTTTCGTCGTCATCTTCCCGCTATTCGACAGAAATTCAGCTCACTGATGATGGAAGTTCAACCGCTAAAAACTGAAGAGTATGCCGAGCTAAAAACCTTAGGATTGGACGCTGTGATGGTCTATCAGGAAACCTATCATGGCCCCACCTATCAACAACATCATCTGCGAGGCAATAAGCAAGACTTCTTCTGGCGGCTGGCAACACCGGAAAGGCTGGGAGATGCAGGCGTAGACAAAATTGGATTAGGTATTCTCATTGGGCTTTGCGCCGACTGGCGTACCGATAGCTACTATCTGGCCGAGCATCTGAGTTTTCTACAAAAGCGCTACTGGAAAAGCCGTTACTCCATCTCGTTTCCCCGTTTGCGCCCTTGCACCGGTGGAACGGAGCCCGCGTCGATTATGGATGACGCCCAACTGGTACAACTCATTTGCGCCTTTCGTCTGTTTGCACCAGATGTGGAGCTTTCCCTGTCCACCCGTGAGTCACCGCACTTTCGTGACCACATGGTACCCCTGGCGATTAATAGCCTGAGTGCCGGTTCAAAAACTCAACCCGGTGGTTATGCCGATAATAAGCCTGAGCTGGAACAGTTTTCGCCCCATGATAATCGTTCCCCACAGCGAGTAGCTGAAGCGCTGATGGCTAAAGGACTACAGCCGGTCTGGAAAGACTGGGATCGTTATCTGGGGCATACTTCGGGAATATAGTGCGCAAAGTTAATGAAAGCGACAACACACCCGTAATTTGTTTTCGTCATATCGCGCAACGCTAATTAGTGGCGATAACAGGAGAAAAATAAATTACATATAGTCATCGGGTAAAGGTCGTCGACGCCTTTACCAGAGTCTCTGATTTCCCCCCGGCTCTGCATCATTAATACTGGGGCATCTCGTATAAGAATCTTTATTCGTTATGCCTCGCTCCCTTCCCATCGCCTGCTGACAACGTTCAGTAAGGCATCAGGCATAAAAAAACCGCCCCAAGGGGCGGTTTTTAACTCAGCTAATTGAGCCGATTATTCGTCATCACTACCCAGACCCGCATTCAGCAACTCAGCCAGATTGGCTGTCGCTTCTTCTGCGCTAACCTGAGGTGCTGCAACGTCTTCAACATGACGGCGACGTGCACGGTCCTGATGATAAGCGTAACCGGTACCCGCCGGAATCAGGCGACCAACGATAACGTTCTCTTTCAGACCACGTAACTCATCACGTTTACCAGCAACGGCAGCTTCTGTCAGCACGCGCGTTGTTTCCTGGAACGATGCCGCAGAGATGAAGGACTCTGTTGCTAACGATGCTTTGGTGATACCTAACAGGTCACGAGCAAAGGTTGCAGCCAGTTTACCTTCTGATTCAAGGGTGCGGTTAGCAATCTTGATGCGAGAGTATTCTGCTTGTTCGCCTTCCAGGAACTCAGTGTTACCCGGATGAACGATAGTACCTTTACGCAGCATCTGACGAACGATAACTTCAATGTGTTTATCGTTAATCTTAACGCCCTGTAAGCGGTAAACTTCCTGAACTTCGTTAACGATGTAACGAGTCACTTCATGTACACCACGCAGACGCAGGATGTCATGTGGAGACTCAGGACCATCGGAAACAACGTCACCGCGTTCTACCAGTTCGCCTTCAAACACGTTCAGCTGACGCCACTTAGGAATCATCTCTTCGTATGGCTCGCTGCCATCCATCGGAGTGATTACCAGACGACGTTTACCTTTAGTCTCTTTACCGAAGGAGATCACGCCGCTGACTTCAGCCAGAATCGCAGGCTCTTTCGGACGACGCGCTTCAAACAGGTCGGCTACGCGTGGCAGACCACCGGTAATATCGCGAGTACCGCCAGATTCCTGCGGAATACGCGCCAAAGTGTCACCCGGATTAATCTCTACGCCATCTTCTAACTGGATAATTGCCTTACCCGGTAAGAAGTATTGAGCCGGCATATCAGTACCTGGGATCAGGACATCATTGCCTTTAGCATCAACAATTTTCAGCGCAGGACGCAGGTCTTTAGTACTACCAGTACGTTCAGCACCTTCCAGCACAACGATTGAAGACAGACCGGTTAATTCGTCAGTTTGACGAGTAATCGTCTGGCCATCGACCATGTCGGTAAAGCGAATGAAACCGCCTACTTCAGAGATAACTGGCATGGTATGTGGATCCCAGTTAGCGACAGTTTCGCCACCGGTAACACCAACACCATCGCCTTTCGCCATAACGGCACCATAAGGTACTTTATAGCTCTCTTTAGTACGACCAAATTCATCGATTAAGGTCAGTTCAGTATTACGTGAAGTGATAACCAGCTTGTTAGCAGCATTGATAACAAATTTAGCGTTCTTCAGCTTCAGATTACCGGTATTTTTCACCTGAATACTGGATTCAGCAGCCGCACGCGATGCCGCACCACCAATGTGGAAAGTACGCATGGTTAACTGTGTACCAGGCTCACCGATTGACTGAGCAGCGATAACACCAATAGCTTCACCTTTGTTGATGATATGACCACGGGCCAGGTCACGTCCGTAACAGTTAGCACAAACACCGAAATCGGTATCACAGCTAACCACAGAACGAACCTTGATAATATCAACAGAGTGTTCTTCTAACAGGTCACACCATTTTTCATTCAGCAACGTGTTACGCGGCACCAGAATGTCGGCAGTACCTGGTTTCAGAACGTCTTCAGCCGTTACACGACCTAATACACGCTCACGCAGAGGTTCTTTAACATCGCCACCTTCGATAACCGGAGTCATCACGATACCATCGTGAGTTCCACAGTCGTCTTCGATAACAACCAGATCCTGCGCCACGTCAACTAAACGACGAGTCAGATAACCAGAGTTTGCTGTTTTCAGTGCGGTATCCGCCAGACCTTTACGAGCACCGTGAGTAGAGATGAAGTACTGGAGTACGTTCAGACCTTCACGGAAGTTCGCAGTGATCGGGGTTTCGATGATTGAGCCATCTGGCTTAGCCATCAGACCACGCATACCTGCTAACTGACGAATCTGTGCTGCCGAGCCCCGTGCACCGGAGTCAGCCATCATAAAGATACTGTTGAAGGAAACTTGTTTCTCTTCTTCACCGTCACGGTTAATCACGATTTCAGAAGACAGGTTTTCCATCATCGCTTTCGCAACGCGTTCGTTAGCGGCAGCCCAGATATCGATAACTTTGTTATAACGTTCGCCGGCGGTAACCAGACCAGACTGAAACTGTTCCTGAATTTCTGCCACTTCGGTTTCGGCTTCATTAATGATTTCTGCTTTCTTAGCAGGGATCACCATATCATCGATACCTACAGACGCACCGGAACGTGCTGCATAAGCAAAGCCGGTATACATAGTCTGGTCAGCAAAAATAACGGTAGGTTTCAGACCCAGGATGCGATAACAGGTGTTAATCATCTTGGAAATGGCTTTCTTACCTAACGCCTGGTTGATGATTGAGTAAGGCAGACCTTTTGGTACGATCATCCACAGGATGGCGCGACCAATCGTTGTATCTACCAAACCAGTTTTAGCAACCAGTTCGCCTTCAGCATTTTTTTCATACTCAGTGATACGAACTTTAACGCGAGCATGCAGCTCTGCGTGGCCAGCACGATATACGCGCTCGGCTTCTTTTGGCCCGCTCAGGACCATGCCTTCGCCTTTCGCATTCACTTTGTCGCGGGTCATGTAGTACAGACCCAGAACAACGTCCTGAGATGGTACGATGATTGGCTCACCGTTCGCAGGAGACAGGATGTTGTTGGTAGACATCATTAACGCACGCGCTTCCAACTGGGCTTCCAGCGTCAACGGTACGTGAACCGCCATTTGGTCACCGTCGAAGTCGGCGTTATAGGCCGCACACACTAATGGGTGCAACTGAATCGCTTTACCTTCGATCAGAACCGGTTCAAACGCCTGAATACCTAAACGGTGCAGCGTTGGTGCACGGTTTAATAGTACCGGGTGTTCGCGGATAACTTCATCCAGAATATCCCATACCACGGCTTCTTCACGCTCAACCATCTTCTTGGCAGCTTTAATGGTGGTCGCTAAACCACGCAGTTCCAGCTTACCGTAGATGAATGGTTTGAACAGCTCTAATGCCATCTTCTTAGGCAGACCGCACTGATGCAGACGCAGGTATGGACCTACGGTGATTACAGAACGACCGGAGTAGTCAACACGCTTACCTAACAAGTTCTGACGGAAACGACCCTGCTTACCTTTGATCATATCGGCCAAAGATTTCAGAGGACGTTTGTTAGAACCGGTGATAGCACGACCACGACGGCCGTTATCTAACAGCGCATCTACCGCTTCCTGCAACATACGTTTTTCGTTACGTACAATGATATCTGGCGCAGCCAGATCCAGCAGGCGCTTCAGACGGTTGTTACGGTTAATCACGCGACGATATAAATCGTTCAGGTCGGAAGTCGCAAAACGACCACCGTCCAGCGGAACTAGCGGACGTAAATCTGGTGGAAGAACCGGTAATACGGTCAGGATCATCCACTCTGGCTTGTTACCAGACTGAATGAACGCTTCCAGCAGCTTAACGCGCTTGGTCAGCTTTTTACGTTTGGTTTCAGAGTTGGTTTCATTTAACTCTTCGCGCAGTTGTTCACACTCAGCTTCCAGATCCATGCCTTTCAGCAGAGACTGGATAGCTTCGGCACCCATCTTGGCATCGAATTCATCACCAAACTCTTCCAGCGCGTCCAGATACTGCTCTTCAGTCAGAATCTGACGACGTTCCAGATTAGTCATACCGCCTTCAACAACCACATAAGATTCGAAGTACAGTACGCGTTCGATGTCACGTAATGGCATATCTAACAATAAGCCGATACGAGATGGCAGTGATTTCAGGAACCAAATGTGCGCAGTAGGAGAAGCCAGTTCAATATGGCCCATACGCTCACGACGCACTTTAGTCTGAGTCACTTCAACGCCGCATTTTTCACAAATGACACCGCGATGTTTCAGACGCTTGTACTTACCGCACAAGCATTCGTAATCTTTTACTGGTCCGAAAATACGGGCACAGAAAAGGCCGTCACGTTCTGGTTTGAACGTACGGTAGTTAATGGTTTCCGGCTTTTTAACTTCGCCGAAAGACCAAGAACGGATCATGTCTGGCGAAGCCAGCGCTATTTTGATTGCATCAAACTCTTCGGTCTTAGTTTGTGCTTTCAGAAACTTCAGTAAGTCTTTCACGGATCGGCTCCTGTCGGAGTTAAACCTGTTGGGCGCTCAACTTATTCTTAAACTTACGTTTAAGGGGTTAAGCGCCCCTGTGCCCTGCAACCATCCCCGGCGACCGGGGCTGGAAATAAGAGGAATTTATTCCTCTTCCAACTCGATGTTGATACCCAGCGAACGGATCTCTTTCAACAATACGTTGAAGGATTCCGGCATGCCTGGCTCCATCTGATGGTTGCCATCCACGATGTTTTTGTACATCTTGGTACGGCCGTTTACATCGTCGGACTTGACGGTCAGCATTTCCTGTAGCGTGTACGCTGCGCCATAAGCTTCCAGCGCCCACACTTCCATCTCACCGAAGCGTTGTCCACCGAACTGAGCCTTACCACCCAGCGGCTGCTGAGTAACCAGGCTGTAAGAACCGGTAGAACGTGCATGCATCTTGTCATCAACCAAGTGGTTCAGTTTCAGCATGTACATATAGCCAACGGTAACCGGACGTTCGAACTGTTCACCGGTACGTCCATCAAACAGCGTGATCTGACCAGAGGTCGGTAAACCGCCCAGAGTCAACAGCTCTTTGATTTCTTTCTCTTTTGCACCATCAAACACTGGTGTTGCAATTGGCATACCCTTACGCAGGTTCTCTGCCAGAGTCAGCACTTCTTCATCGGTAAACTTAGCTAAGTCTACTTTTTGACGCGTATCATCACCCAGGTTATAAGCCTTCTGGATAAATTCACGCAGTTTTGCAACTTCCTGCTGCTGTTTCAGCATGGCGTTAATCTTGTCGCCAATACCTTTAGCAGCCAGACCCAGGTGGGTCTCCAGAATCTGACCGATGTTCATACGCGATGGTACACCCAGCGGGTTCAGAACTAAGTCAACAGGCACGCCGTTTTCATCGTAAGGCATATCTTCGATCGGGTTGATCTTAGAGATAACACCTTTGTTACCATGACGACCTGCCATCTTGTCACCAGGCTGAATCTGACGCTTAACCGCCAGATAGACTTTGACAATCTTCAGAACGCCAGGGGCTAAATCGTCGCCCTGAGTGATCTTACGGCGCTTACCTTCAAGTTTCTTCTCAAACTCGGATTTCAGTTCGTCGTATTGCTCTGCCAGCTGTTCCAGCTGGTTTTGCTTATCTTCGTCACTTAAACCGATTTCAAGCCACTTGTCGTGAGTCAGTTTGCTCAGTTTCTCTTCTTCGATGCCGCCGGAAACCAGCACATCGTGAATACGGGCAAACAGACCAGCTTCGAAAATCTTCAGCTCTTCAGTCAGGTCTTTCTTAACCTGCTTCAGCTGCATATCTTCGATTTCAAGCGCACGCTTATCTTTTTCTACGCCGTCACGGGTAAATACCTGAACGTCGATAATGGTACCTGAAACACCGTTTGGTACGCGCAGTGAAGAGTCTTTAACATCAGACGCTTTCTCACCAAAAATCGCACGCAGCAGTTTTTCTTCTGGCGTCAGTTGAGTTTCACCTTTAGGTGTTACTTTACCAACCAGAATGTCACCACCGGTCACTTCAGCACCGATATAAACGATACCGGATTCATCCAGCTTAGACAGCGCTGCTTCACCCACGTTAGGGATGTCCGCAGTGATCTCTTCCGGCCCTAACTTGGTATCACGAGATACGCAAGAAAGTTCCTGAATGTGGATAGTAGTAAAACGGTCTTCCTGTACAACACGCTCAGAAACCAGGATGGAGTCTTCGAAGTTATAACCATTCCAAGGCATGAATGCGACGCGCATGTTCTGGCCAAGAGCCAGTTCACCCAGGTCAGTAGACGGGCCGTCAGCTAACACGTCACCGCGTTCAACTGGCTCGCCTAAAGAGACGCATGGCATTTGACTGATACAGGTGTTCTGGTTAGAACGGGTGTATTTAGTCAGGTTATAAATATCGATACCTGCTTCGCCCGGCATCATCTCGTCTTCGTTAACTTTAATCACGATACGAGATGCGTCGACGTATTGAACGGTACCACCACGAGTTGCAACGGCGGTTACACCGGAGTCAACTGCTACAGCGCGTTCCATACCGGTACCTACCAGCGGCTTATCAGCGCGCAGGGTTGGAACCGCCTGACGTTGCATGTTCGCACCCATCAGAGCACGGTTGGCGTCATCATGTTCCAGGAACGGGATCAGAGAGGCACCGACGGAAACAACCTGTTGGGTTGAAACGTCCATATAGTCCACTTGATCGCGGCTGAACAGGCTTGATTCGCCTTTGTTACGACAGGTCACCAGATCTTCCATGAAGCGGCCTTCGTCATCCAGGTTGGAGTTCGCCTGAGCGATAACGTAGTTGCCTTCTTCAATGGCGGATAAGTAATGAATTTCATCGGTAACCAGACCATCACGTACGCGACGATATGGAGTTTCCAGGAAACCATACTCGTTAGTCTGTGCATACACAGACAGGGAGTTGATCAGACCGATGTTTGGACCTTCCGGCGTTTCGATTGGACATACGCGACCATAGTGGGTCGGATGTACGTCACGTACTTCGAAGCCCGCACGCTCACGCGTCAAGCCGCCCGGGCCCAGTGCAGAGATACGACGTTTGTGCGTAATCTCGGACAGTGGGTTGTTCTGGTCCATAAATTGTGAAAGCTGGCTTGAACCAAAGAACTCTTTCACCGCTGCCGAAATCGGCTTCGCGTTGATCATGTCCTGAGGCATCAGAGTATCAAGATCGCCTAATGACAGACGCTCTTTAACCGCACGCTCAACACGCACTAAACCAACACGGAATTGGTTTTCAGCCATTTCACCAACAGAACGAATACGACGGTTACCCAAGTGATCGATATCATCCACTTCACCAACACCGTTACGGATGCCGATCAGTTTCTTCATCACTTCAATAATGTCGTCTTTGCTCAGAATGCCGGAACCTTCAATTTCTTCGCGGCTTAAAGAGCGGTTGAACTTCATGCGGCCTACCGCAGAAAGGTCATAACGATCTTCAGAGAAGAACAGGTTCTCAAACAGATTTTCTGCAGCTTCACGCGTTGGTGGTTCACCAGGACGCATCATACGGTAGATCTCAACCAGCGCGCTTAAGCGGTCGGAGGTTGGATCGACGCGTACGGTCTCAGAGATATAAGCACCGTGGTCCAGATCGTTGGTGAACAGCGTTTCAATACGCTTGTGACCAGCCATACTCAGCTTAGCCAGCAGATCCAACGTCAGCTCCATATTCGCAGGGCAAATGATTTCCCCGGTCTTCTCATCGATATAATCTTTAGAAGCGACTTTTCCAATAATGTATTCGGTCGGAACTTCAATTTTATCGATGCCATCTTTTTCAAGCTGGCGAATATGACGAGCAGTGATACGACGGCCTTTCTCTACGAAGATCTTACCGCCAGCTTCAATATCAAAAGAAGCGGTTTCACCGCGCAGGCGCTCAGGAACCAGTTCCATTTGCAGCTTGTTATCGCGGATTTCAAATACGATCTTGTCAAAGAACAGATCTAAAATTTGTTCAGTCGAGTAATCCAGCGCACGCAGAATAATGGTCGCTGGCAGCTTACGACGGCGGTCAATACGAACAAACAGGTTATCTTTCGGGTCAAACTCGAAATCCAACCAAGAACCGCGGTAAGGAATAATACGTGCGTTATACAGCACTTTACCCGATGAGTGGGTTTTACCCTTGTCGCTATCAAAGAACACACCCGGACTACGGTGTAACTGAGAAACGATAACACGCTCTGTACCGTTAATAACAAAGGTACCGTTATCGGTCATGAGTGGAATTTCACCCATGTAAACTTCTTGTTCTTTGATGTCTTTCACCGTGCCCGCCGGAGCGTCACGATCGTAAATCACCAGGCGCAGTTTTACGCGCAGCGGTGCGGAATAGGTCACACCACGGATTTGACACTCTTTGACATCGAATACAGGCTCACCAAGACGATAGCTTACATACTGTAACTCGGAGTTACCACTGTAGCTCTGGATAGGGAACACTGAACGGAATGCTGCTTCCAGTCCATGTTGGCCTTCCGGGTCTTGCTCGATGAACTTCTGGAACGAGTCAAGCTGGATAGAAAGAAGGTAAGGAATGTCCAGAACTTGTGGACGTTTGCCAAAATCCTTACGAATACGTTTTTTCTCGGTATAGGAGTAAACCATAGGGTTCCTCAGCTCGCTGAAAAGTCGACCCACTCTGTCCGTCCGAACAGGGACAGTTCTTCATGCAACACTATTTATTTCGATCGGAAGAATGAAAATCTTCCGCAATACCCATTTCTATTACTCTTAAATCATTTCATTACGCTGTTAGCGGGTCAGTAAACCAGACCGGGAACGCAGTATATTAAGTCGTCAATAGAAAGAAATATTGGGGTTACTCAGTAGGCAAACAGTGTGAAATTCTACTGAAACCCTATAGCGCAAAAAGGCTGGTGACTAAAAAGTCACCAGCCATCAGCCTGTAAGTCAGGCTGCAAACTGGAACGAGGTCTTACTTAACCTCAACAGAAGCACCAGCTTCTTCCAGTGCTTTCTTCAGAGCTTCAGCTTCATCTTTGCTGATGCCTTCTTTAACTGCAGCTGGAGCAGCTTCAACTAAGTCTTTAGCTTCTTTCAGGCCCAGACCGGTTGCGCCACGTACTGCTTTGATAGCAGCAACTTTGTTAGCGCCAGCATTAGTCAGAATTACGTCGAATTCAGTTTTCTCTTCAGCAGCTTCAACAACAGCAGCTGGGCCAGCAGACAGAGCTGCTGCAGAAACGCCGAATTTCTCTTCCATAGCAGAAATTAATTCAACGATTTCCATTACAGACAGAGCTGCAATACCGTCTAAAATTTGGTCTTTAGTGATAGTTGACATAACAAGTGATCCTAAAATATAGAAATAATTTATACGCTAAAAAGCAACGATAGAATAAGCGATTATGCCGCTTGTTTCTGATCGCGCAACGCAGCCAAGGTACGAGCCAATTTGCCGGCAGCGGCTTCTTTCATGGTTCCCATCAGGCGTGCGATTGCTTCGTCATAGGTTGGTAAGGTTGCTAAGCGGTCAATATTTGCCGCAGTAATCAACTCACCTTCAAAGGCTGCTGCTTTAACCTCAAACTTTGCATTTTCTTTAGCAAACGCTTTGAATAAACGAGCTGCTGCGCCCGGATGTTCACTGGAAAATGCAATTAAGGTTGGACCAACAAACGTGTCTTTCAGGCACTCGAACGGAGTACCTTCAACTACGCGACGCATTAAGGTGTTACGAACAACACGCATATATACGCCAGCTTCACGACCTGCTTTACGCAGTTCAGTCATTTTGGCTACAGTAACGCCGCGGGAATCCGCAACAACTGCAGACAGCGCACCCTTGGCTACTTCGCTAACTTCAGCAACAATCGCTTGTTTGTCTTGAAGATTTAATGCCATTGGCTTTGTGCTCCTGGATTAGACCGGGATAATTCCCGGAACTCACATCACCTGAATCAATCGTTTTCCGAAGAAAACGATGAACAGGCGTTAAAACACGGTGAGTAGAATCCAGCAAAGACTATTCTTTTAAAAAAGAAAAACATTCTTTTGGCTCTCTCACCGTCTACGCAGGCTGTTATCCTTTACAGGAACAGCAATTAAGTATGTCGCCATACACCTGCGGTCTTGGACGGAGGCCTGGATAAGGCCAGGCTCCAACCGAAAAATTCTAAGGGGCCAAATTCTAGACGAATCTGGCTCCATAGTAAAGCAGTGAATTAAACGTTCGCTGCTGAGCTCAGGCTGCTTTGATCGATAGCAACGCCAGCACCCATGGTGGTTGACAGGCTAACTTTCTTAACAAAAACACCTTTAGCTGTAGATGGTTTAGCTTTCTTCAGTGCAGACAGCAGAGCTTCTAAGTTCTCTTGCAGTTTATCTGCATCAAAGTCAACTTTACCGATAGTGGTATGAATAATACCGTTCTTATCATTACGATAACGAACCTGACCTGCTTTAGCGTTCTTAACCGCTTCTGCAACGTTAGGAGTAACGGTACCCACTTTCGGGTTTGGCATCAGACCACGTGGACCTAACACCTGGCCTAATTGACCTACAACGCGCATTGCATCCGGAGAAGCAATAACAACGTCAAAGTTCATTTCGCCTTTTTTGATTTGGTCTGCTAAATCTTCCATACCGATCAGATCTGCACCCGCTTCTTTAGCTGCTTCAGCGTTTGCACCCTGAGTAAATACAGCTACGCGAACGGTACGACCTGTACCGTGTGGCAATACAGTTGCACCACGGACGTTTTGGTCAGATTTACGAGCATCGATACCGAGGTTTACGGCAACGTCTACACTCTCAACGAATTTAGCAGTTGCTAATTCTTTCAGCAGAGCAACAGCTTCAGTAATTTGATACTGTTTAGTTGCGTCAACTTTGTCACGGATTACGCGCATGCGCTTGGTTAGCTTAGCCATTGATTAACCCTCCACTACCAGGCCCATGGAACGAGCAGTACCTTCAATAGAACGCACCATAGCGTCTACATCAGCACCAGTCATATCCGCGGCTTTAGTTTGTGCAATTTCACGAACTTGCGCGCTTGTAACAGTTCCAACTTTAGTTTTATTTGGAACGCCAGAACCAGACTTAATGCCAGCCGCTTTCTTCAGCAGAACAGCAGCAGGAGGAGTCTTGGTAACAAACGTGAAAGAACGGTCTGCATAAACGGTGATTACCACAGGAATTGGTAAGCCTTTTTCAATGCTTTCAGTTTTAGCATTGAACGCTTTACAGAATTCCATGATGTTCACGCCTTGTTGACCCAGAGCTGGACCAACTGGTGGACTTGGGTTTGCCATACCAGCTGCAACTTGCAGCTTAACGTAGGCTTGGACCTTCTTAGCCATGTGTATTTCCTCGGTTTGGGTGATAGCGCCTCGAGAGGCTCCCCGTTTTTAAATAAACCTGTGTGTGCTTTTATAAAATAAGATGCGCGGAATTATACGATAATCCCGCGCATCTTACAATATGGTAATCCAATAACCTGACGGTTATCTTTTACTGACCATTTTGGTCGGTAAATTAACCTTTTTCGACCTGGCTGAAATCCAGTTCGACCGGTGTTGCACGACCAAAGATAGATACCGATACTTTCAGGCGGCTCTTCTCGTAGTCAACTTCTTCAACCACACCGTTAAAGTCAGCAAATGGACCATCATTAACACGGACCAGCTCACCCGGCTCGAACAGCGTTTTCGGACGTGGCTTATCGCCAACCTGCTGCAGGCGATTCATAATCGCATCAACTTCTTTATCGCTAATCGGAGCTGGACGATCTGAAGTGCCGCCAATGAAGCCCATAACGCGTGGAATGCTACGAACCAGATGCCATGTAGCATCGTTCATCGCCATTTGAACTAATACATAGCCTGGGAAGAATTTACGTTCGCTTTTACGACGTTGGCCACCGCGAATCTCAACAACCTCTTCGGTCGGAACCATCACTTCACCAAATTGATCTTCCATCTCGTTCAGTTTGATGTGCTCACGCAGAGACTGCGCTACGCGACCTTCAAAACCAGAGAATGCTTGCACTACGTACCAACGCTTTTTAGGGGCTTCAGACATCTTAGAACCTCAGGCCAGTTATAAATGAGACCAAACGGACCAGAATACCATCCAGCCCCCATAGAATCAGTGACATAACAACAGTCACCGCCGCAACGATCAACGTTGTTTGCAGCGCTTCCTGACGTGTAGGCCAAATTACTTTTTTCATTTCAATGCGTGCAGCGCGCGCAAATTCGACGGTCGCTTTACCTTTAACGGTAAACAACGCAATCACAAAAGCAATGCCAATAATTGCCACAACCGCAATTGCACGTACCGGCAAGCTATATCCACGATAGATATAATTACCAACGATAGCAGCAATCAATAACGCAGCGACAATCAGCCATTTAGCTATTTCTAGTCCACGCCCGCTTGCTTGAGCTTCGGTATTCGCACTCATAAACCAACCTGTCATAATGACTTAAGTAAATCTTTCACTCCGCATTATAGCAGAGCAACCAAGCCGAATGCTCGTTCTTCGGCATAATACGCCGTATATGAGCCTATCTCACCCTAGCTCTCACTGCCCTTATACCAGATGATAAGGCAGAAAAACTTGATGAGATAGGTTCTTTTTAACTCACAACGTTGAAAAAGGGCATCAAATGATGCCCTCTTAAAGCTAGTTGCGTCAAACTTATTTGATGATCTTAGCAACAACACCAGCACCAACAGTACGACCACCTTCACGGATAGCGAAGCGTAAACCTTCGTCCATCGCGATTGGTGCAATCAGAGTTACTGTCATCTGAATGTTATCACCTGGCATTACCATCT
>NZ_JAJNAG010000045.1 GCF_021010575.1 Limnobaculum eriocheiris
CACAGAACTTCCGCGATATCGGCCATGCCCATCGGGGCTCCCGGATGGCCTGATTTGGCCTTTTGTACGGCGTCCATACTGAGGGCGCGAATAGCGTTAGCGAGTTCTTTATGAGAAGGCATTATTAACTCCATTTTAGGCTTAGGATTCGAGGTTCAGATCCAGAATAGGAAAAACGCCCTTATCTTCTCAAGTCAGCGCTAAAACGGCAACCCCGATTGACAATACAAATGGTTGCATAAAAGGTGGGATTTTGTACCAAAGATCTTTTCAAATCCTCATGACACACTCTTTTATTATTGATATTATCGCGCAACTGGATAGGACCAGTCTTGAAGGCTAGTAATCATATAATCACAGGAAGATAGTTTTATGAAAATGCGTTCTACTTTAATTGCTGTAACTTTAGCTTCAGCTACTATGTTAGCGGGTTGTCAAAATGGAAGTATTGGGGATACTCTTCTTTCTGCAGTCACTGTAAGCGATGCAGAAGTGAAATCAATGTCTGACCAATCTTGTAAAGAAATGGACCAGACCAACAAAATTGCAGGCAAAAGTAGTAAGTACGCCAAGCGTCTGAACAACATCTCCACGAAGTTAGGCACCAACATCAATGGTCAACCTCTGAACTACAAAGTTTACTTAACTGATGATATCAACGCATGGGCAATGGCTAACGGCTGTATCCGTGTGTATAGCGGTCTGATGGATAAGATGACTGATGATGAGATCGTTGGCGTACTGGGCCACGAAATTGGTCACGTTGATTTAGGCCACACCAAGAAAGCATTCCAGGTTGCTTATGCAGCTCAGTTCGCTACCCAGGCAGCACTTCAGTACGGCGGTAAAACTGCAGCAGTTCTGAACGATGCTCAACTTATGGATTTCGCTAACGCACTGATCAATGCTCAGTTCTCTCAGTCTCAAGAATCAGAAGCGGATAACTTCTCTTACGACCTGCTGAAGAAAAAGCATCTGAAAACTATGCCTCTGGCAACTGCGTTTGACAAACTGGCTCAGTTAGACGGTGGCGCAAGCGCTGGTATGATGAGTTCTCACCCGGGCTCTAAAGAGCGTGCTGATGCAATCAGAGCACGTATCGCTGCTGACGGCGGTAAGTAATATTTATACAGAAATAGCCTGATAAATTATCAACGCATTTCTGCTATAACGCTTAAAACCGAGGTAATGCCTCGGTTTTTTTGTTTTTATCCGATATCCCCTTCCCAATATTTGGCACGAAATCGTTAACACTCCAGTATGAAGCGGCGTAGAGTGATTAACTCACTGACAAATCAGAGATAATCTTTTCATTTATCAGGGTTATTTCTTTGCCAGTGTCATAGTTATCTACTATCTTTTATATCAATGCCGCACTTGTGCGGAGCACCCCCGTTTCATCACTTAATCAGGTTGTAGTATTCAATGAATCATCAATAAAATTCACCAAGGAGTCGTCTTATGAGTCAAGTGAAACACGTAGCCGTTTTGGTCGGTAGCCTGCGTAAAGAATCAATCAACAGAAAAATTGCTCTGGCCTTGGCTAAATTAGCACCTTCTTCAATCAAGCTGGATATCGTGGAAATTGGCGATTTGCCTCTCTATAGCGAAGATATTGATGTCACACCACCTGCGGCTTACACCACATTTCGTAATCGAATCAAAGCCGCTGATGCCGTACTGTTTGTTACTCCTGAATATAACCGCTCTGTACCGGCAGCGCTTAAAAATGCGTTGGATGTAGGTTCTCGTCCTTACGGACAAAGCGCCTGGTCAGGCAAACCGGGAGCCGTTGTTAGTGCATCACCGGGCGCCATTGGCGGTTTTGGTGCTAATCACCATTTACGCCAGTCGCTGGTGTTCCTGAATATTCCATGTATGCAACAACCGGAAGCCTATATCAGTAACGCTGGCGCTATTTTTGAAGAGAGCGGTGAACTGACCGAAAAAACCAAAACCTTCCTGCAAAGCTTTGTTAATGCTTATGCTGACTGGGTTTTATTTCAAACCCGACCACAGAAATAATTTATTGTAATAACTCCTTGAATGAAACGGCTGATAACTATCAGCCGTTTCAGATTGATGACAAAGCTAAATGATTCAATCTTATGTTTTAGCATAGCCAATCGGAGGGAGAGATTGCCGTTGGGGTCGTAGCAGCTTTAGCTGCCGGAGCGCCCCTAGGGAATCTAAGCCCGACGCGCTCTACAGCTAAGTAAAGATGGTCTTCCGGCCGAGCACGAAGGTGATATGAACAGCATCATTTTTACGGCCGGAATATTCATAGATGCTGATTAATTAAGTTTGTCAGCAATCAAAAACGGCTGATAACTATCAGCCGTTTTTGATTATTCTTATCTTCAGATTAAATCACTTTTTCGCCGCCTGCATATACAACATATCCAGCGCAATCGTAGCTGCTGCCAGCGCGGTCATCTCTGCATGATCATAGGAAGGAGCAACCTCCACCACATCCATTCCTACAATATTCAACGACTGTAACCCACGCAGAATTTTCAGCGCACGATCGGAGCTTAATCCACCGCATACTGGCGTACCGGTACCCGGTGCATAAGCAGGATCCAGACAGTCAATATCAAAGGTCAGATAAACCGGCATATCGCCGACAATCTTTTTAACCTGAGCAACAACATCATCTACAGTACGGTCATTTACCTGCGCGGCATCCAGCACGGTGAAACCGTTATCAGTGTCATGTTCAGTACGAATACCGATTTGTACTGAATGCGCCGGGTCGATTAAACCTTCATTTGGCGCATGATAGAACATGGTACCGTGATCGAACTTACTGCCATTTGAGTAGGTATCGGTATGGGCATCAAAATGAACCAAAGCCATTTTGCCAAAATGTTTAGCGTGGGCTCTTAATAAAGGCAGCGTCACAAAGTGATCGCCACCAAAAGTCAGACAGCGTTTGCCGGCAGCCAGCAGGCGTTCTGTGTGAGCCTGAAGCTGTTCACTCATATCCTGAGCATCGCCAAAATTGAACACCACATCACCGCAATCAACAACATTCAACTTGCTTTGCAGCTTGAATGTCCACGGCCAGCGGCAAGATTCCCAGGCCAGATTGGTGGATACCTGACGGATAGCCGCGGGTCCATGACGGGCACCGGAACGGCCTGAAGTGGCCATATCAAAAGGTACACCGGTAATAACCCAATCAGCATCGCTTTCATATGGCTGAAAATTAAGCGGTAAACGTAAAAAACCAAAAGCATTGGAGACCAGTGAATTATCAGGCTTATTGCCAAGCGTGCTATTCATTGTATTCCTCAAAATATCTACGTCATCTTTCCGTTACCCCGCGCCATCGGCGGTGGGTCCTAAGCGGAAATCAACTAAGTCGCGAAAAAAAATCCCTCCTCGTCAGAATGGTGCGCCCGACGAGAAAGGGATTCAGAGAATTCTTCAATTGTACTGAGGTAAATTATGGAGTGTATTCCCCCCATCTTCAAGAAAAATCCCCAGCCTCATCGATTATCGCCACAGCAACTTTTCAGGCTCATTTGCAGTAATAAAATTAACCCATCTTTCCGGCGGTTAAAGTTAGTATATAGTTAAGCTAAACCCATTAACCGGATTTATATATGGCAGAGATGACATCGGCAATAATTCTACTTTTTCTTATCCTGGATCCGTTGGGAAACCTGCCGATATTTATGTCGATCCTCAAACATATCGACCCTAAGCGCCGCCGTATTATTGTTATCAGAGAGATGTTGATTGCATTGGTGTTGATGATGGCCTTTCTGTTTACCGGTGAAAAAATTCTGGAAGTGCTGAACCTGCGCACTGAAACGGTTTCTATCTCCGGTGGGATTATTCTGTTTTTAATTGCTATCAGAATGATTTTTCCCTCTTCCGAAAATAGCAATACCTCAGGTTTACCCGCAGGAGAGGAGCCATTTCTGGTACCGATGGCCATTCCATTAGTGGCCGGGCCTTCTATTCTGGCCTCACTAATGATGTTATCGCATCAGTATCCAGGAAAAATGGGCTATCTGGCTATTGCGCTGTTTATCGCCTGGGCGCTCTCCGCCATGATATTGATGATGTCAGATCTGTTTTTGCGGCTGTTAGGAGAAAAAGGGGTTAATGCGCTGGAACGTTTGATGGGACTGATACTGGTGATGATATCAACCCAAATGTTTCTGGATGGCATTCGTAGTTATTTATCGCACTAAAAGCAGAAATAAGCAGGTAGCCATTAACCACCTGCTCATCGATTTAATTACTCATCTTCAAGATAAGTATAACCATATAATCCTGCTTCAAACTCTTCCAGGAACTGCTCTTCAAGCTCAGGGCTTAAATTGGCACTCTTGATTTGTTCACGATAGCGAGTCATCAGGGTTTCCGGATTAAGCTGCACATATTCCAGCATTTCCGCAACGGTGTTGCCCTCTTCAGACTGTTCAACTTCAACGCTGCCATCGTTAAATACAAACACATCAACCGATGCGGTATCACCAAACAGGTTGTGCATATTTCCCAAAATTTCCTGATAGGCGCCAACCATAAAGAAGCCTAACAACGGAGGATTCTCCGGATCGTAAGGTGGCATTGGCATCGTTGTTGCCATACCGTCACCATCAATATAGTGGTCAATGGCACCGTCAGAATCACAGGTAATATCCAGCAATACCACACGGCGCTCAGGATCTTTATCCAGCCCGCTCAATGGCAATACAGGAAACAGCTGGTCGATACCCCAGGCATCCGGCATTGACTGGAACAGTGAGAAGTTAATGTAAAGCTTATCTGCCATACGCTCATCCAGCTCATCAATGATTGGCAGGTGAGCACGATTGCTTGGTTCAAGCTGTAGCTGAATGCGATGACAAATAGTCAGATAAAGCTGCTCGGCATAAGCACGATAGGTTAAATCCAACATGCCGTGTGCATATTGGGTATGCACATCATTCAGATCCAACTGGCTATCATGTAGCCATTCCCGCAGTGAACGGCGATTTTCTGGCTCTTGCATCTCCAGCCAGGTATCCCACAGGCTGCATAAGGCACGTGGGGCATCTTCACTTGGCGGTTGCGGTACTTCAAACTCATTGCGCTCCACACCAATAACGTTAGACACCAATACAGTATGGTGTGCCGTTACCGCGCGGCCGGATTCGGTAATTACCGTTGGGTGCGGTAAACCATGTTCATTACAGGCTTCACCGATTCCCCAAATAACGTTGTTGGCATATTCGTTCAGACCGTAGTTCACTGAACAATCAGACTGAGAACGTGTACCTTCATAGTCCACGCCTAAACCACCACCAACGTCAAAACACTGAATATTGACACCCAGTTTATGCAACTCAACATAGAAACGTGCTGACTCACGTACACCCGTGGCAATATCGCGAATATTAGATAGCTGAGATCCCAAATGAAAATGCAGCAGTTGCAGGCTGTCTAAACGCCCGGCACTGCGCAAGGTATCCACCAGCGTCAGCACCTGAGAAGCCGATAAACCAAATTTAGACTTATCTCCACCGCTGGCCTGCCATTTACCAGAACCCTGAGAAGCCAGACGAGCGCGCACTCCAAGACGAGGAATAACGTCCAGACGTTTAGCCTCTTCCAGCACTATCTTTATCTCTGACATTTTTTCAATGACCAGATAAACCTTATGACCGAGTTTTTCCCCGGTTAATGCCAGACGAATATATTCACGATCTTTATAGCCGTTACAGACAATCACTGAACGGGTAAAACCGGCATGGCCCAATACCGCCATTAATTCAGCTTTAGAACCGGCTTCCAGCCCCAAAGGTTCACCGGAATTAACCAGTGACTCAATTACCCGACGCTGCTGATTAACTTTAATCGGATAAACTAAAAAATAGTTGCCTTCATAACCAAACGACTCGCGCGCACGTTTAAACGCTGCATTAATAGAACGTAAACGATGCTGAAGTATTTGTGGAAAACAAAACAGCGACGGCAGACGCTGTCCCTGCTCTTGCATTCCCTGAACTAACGTTGCCAGATCCACCCGTGCATCGGGTAAGTCAGGATCCGGACAGACAGTAATATGGCCGGATTCATTCACGCCATAATAACCACCACCCCAGTGAGCGACATTATAAGTACGCATCATTTTGCTTGCGGAACCGTTTGTCATAACAACATAAGCCTCTTAGAGCCCGGAACGGAAACAAACCGATCTGAGCAACTCAACAGTAAAAACTACCCGATTAGTTCGTATTTCACCATGTAGCACTGGAGGGTAACTACCGGACCATACGACCGCATAAGAATAGACGATAATATTACCATTTCATATTGTTAATGAAGTAATCTTGCCGCAGGAAACAAAATTTTTGTTTATAAATATGTCAGCAGGATATTTAGCGAATCATGCATTAAAAATCACATTAAAATCAATAAATAAAGAAGATAAGTTAGATTTAAGATACGGTGATAATTATCCAGATATATAACCAGATCAAAAACCTGATTATCTCTGGTAAAAAAGCATTATTTTCAGAACTAAATGATAATTAAACAGTTAATATTCTTATTGACGCTCCCTCGTTGGCCATTTTTATTTTAACCCGCCATATCTGTATTTTTGTGCCCTGAATCACAGTAAAAACCTTCGTTTATTTCCAGCATTAAAAAAAATATAATATATAACAATAAGTTGAATAATTTTGGATAAAAAACAACTGGCAATATTGTAGTAAATCTTTAGAATAGCCATCCAGAAGTTAATCCGTCTATACCGATTAACTAACGTATTCATGAACTCCTTAATCTGCACATGCGTTGTCTCACACCTGAACAAGTGGAGGCGTTGAATAATCTCCCCAATAAGAGATAACGTCGCTTTGCAGTTAAACCGTCTTAGAGGTAAGAGAAGAAATGGCCCAACACCTGTTTACTTCCGAATCCGTATCCGAAGGGCATCCGGATAAAATTGCCGACCAGATATCTGACGCAGTACTCGATGCAATTCTTGAACAAGATCCTAAAGCGCGTGTAGCCTGTGAAACCTACATCAAGACCGGTATGGTTTTGGTGGGTGGTGAAATCACAACCTCCGCCTGGGTAGATATTGAAGAACTGACTCGTCGCACCGTGTGTGATATTGGTTATACCCACTCTGATATGGGGTTCGATGCCAATTCTTGTGCTGTATTAAGCGCTATCGGCAAACAATCACGGGATATCAATCAGGGTGTTGACCGCAGCGACCCGTTAGAGCAGGGTGCTGGCGATCAGGGCATTATGTTTGGTTATGCGACTAACGAAACCGAAGTTTTAATGCCTGCACCAATTACCTACGCTCACCGTTTAATGGAACGTCAGGCGGAAGTACGCAAAAACGGCACTCTACCCTGGTTACGTCCGGACGCTAAGAGCCAGGTCACTTTTATGTATGACAATGGCAAGATCAGCGGTATTGATGCGGTAGTATTATCTACTCAGCACTCAGACCATATCGGCCAAAAAGATCTACAGGAAGCAGTTATGGAGCACATCATTAAGCCGGTTCTGCCTGCTGAATGGTTATCTGCCAGTACCAAATACTTTATTAACCCAACCGGTCGTTTTGTTATTGGTGGGCCAATGGGTGACTGTGGATTAACCGGTCGTAAAATTATCGTTGATACTTATGGTGGTGCTGCCCGTCACGGTGGTGGGGCATTCTCCGGTAAAGATCCTTCTAAAGTTGACCGTTCAGCAGCCTATGCTGCTCGCTATGTGGCTAAGAATATCGTGGCTGCTGGCCTGGCGGATCGCTGTGAAATTCAGGTTTCTTATGCTATTGGTGTTGCCGAGCCAACTTCAATTATGCTGGAAACCTTCGGCACAGAAAAAATTGCACACGACCGTTTAATTCAGTTAGTGCATGAGTTCTTTGATCTGCGTCCTTATGGGTTAATCAAAATGCTGGATTTAATCAGACCGATTTATCAGCAAACCGCAGCTTACGGCCATTTTGGTCGTGAACATTTCCCATGGGAAAAAACAGATAAAGCAGCAATGCTGCGCGAAGCTGCCGGACTTAAATAATTTCCGACAGGTATCGTAGTGAATTTAACGGCGTGATGGCACCAGCCTCACGCCGTTTTTTATTGCTCATTTTGCAGCGCCTCGCTATGCTAGCATCCATGACCATACTTCGCCTTCCCATCGCTACTCAACAAGCCGTTATGCGCTGTCTGCGCCATTACCTGATACTGGCTAACGACCATTTAGAAACTGAATATCCGGAACCCAAAATCACCTATCGCCAGCGTGGAACTACCGCAGGAACCGCTCATCTCACCCAATGGGAAATTCGCCTTAATGTCGTCTTACTGATAGAGAATGGTCAACAGTTTGTTGATGATGTGGTTCCCCATGAGCTGGCCCATTTGCTGGTTTACCGCCAGTTTGGTCGGGTGTCTCCGCACGGTAGCGAATGGCAATGGATGATGGAAAAAGTACTGGGTGTTAGCGCTACCCGGACACACTGTTTTAATGTGCTGTCGGTACAGGGAAAAACTTTTACCTATCATTGCAATTGTCAAACTCATCAGTTAACCATACGTC
This sequence comes from Limnobaculum eriocheiris, assembly GCF_021010575.1. Classification (GTDB taxonomy): domain Bacteria; phylum Pseudomonadota; class Gammaproteobacteria; order Enterobacterales; family Enterobacteriaceae; genus Limnobaculum; species Limnobaculum eriocheiris. Next base: position 8,575 of record NZ_JAJNAG010000045.1, read on the forward strand.
GCCATAACAAAATTATGCGCAAAGAGAGCGAGTATCGCTGTAAACGCTGCGGTAGCCTGTTGAAGCCCACAGCATCTTAAGCTATTAACATCTCTGGTCACTGAGCTTTTCCTGCTTTTAATGGCGATAAAGACAACGCAGGGTTGAACAGTCTGTTCTACAATATTAAGCTTATCCGGTTCAGTTAACATATTTTACGACTTCTTTGGCCATATAGCCGGAAAAGAATACCCCTTGAATGCCTGTTAATTCAGGAAAATACCGGAAAACAGAATATAACTATGCGTATTCCCCGCATCTACCATCCCCATTCTCTTGCTATCGCTAATGATATCGCCCTGAGTGATGATGCCGCGAATCATGTTGGTCGCGTACTGCGTATGCAGCCGGGTCATCAGTTGATGCTGTTTGATGGTAGCAACCAGGTTTTTGATGCTGTCATTACCCGGGTTGATAAAAAGCAGGTACTGGTCAATATCGTTGATAAGCGGGAAGAAGACCTTGAGTCACCGCTTAATTTTCACCTTGGTCAGGTAATTTCTCGTGGTGAAAAGATGGAGTTTACGATTCAGAAATCCATCGAATTGGGAGTGAATGTCATTACCCCACTGATTTCAGAGCGCTGTGGTGTAAAGCTGGATAAAGAGAGGCTGGAAAAGAAAGTCCAACAGTGGCAAAAGATTGCTATTGCCGCCTGCGAGCAGTGTGGGCGTAACCGGGTTCCCGAAATCCGTCCGGTAATGAACCTTGAAGAATGGTGTTCAGAATCTGATGGCGGTATCAAATTAAATCTGCACCCAAGAGCCAGCCAGAGCATTAATACGCTCACCATGCCGGTACAAAACATCCGCCTGTTAATTGGCCCCGAAGGGGGATTATCTCAGGACGAGATCGATATGACAGCAAATTACAATTTTACAGATATTCTACTCGGCCCCCGGATTCTGCGTACAGAAACCGCGGCGCTTACCGCGATTGCTGCACTACAGGTACGCTTTGGCGATCTGGGATAAGGAGAAAAAGATGATCAAACTCGGCATCGTGATGGACCCTATTACGTCCATCAACATTAAGAAAGACTCCAGCTTTGCCATGCTGCAAGAAGCGCAAAAGCGCGGCTGGGAGCTGCACTATATGGAAATGAACGATTTGTATCTGCATACCGGAGAAGCCCGTGCGCGGACACGGACAATGACGGTTCAGTATGATAAAGAACACTGGTTCGACTTCCATCAGGAGCAGGAGATCCCACTGCACGATCTTGATGTGATTTTGATGCGTAAAGATCCTCCGTTTGATACGGAATATATCTACGCCACCTATATTCTGGAACGTGCGGAAGCAAAAGGTACACTGATAGTCAACAAACCTCAGAGCCTGCGCGACTGTAATGAAAAACTGTTTACCGCCTGGTTCCCTGAACTCACGCCATCGACACTGGTTTCCCGCAGTGCAGAACATATCCGCCGTTTCTATGGGGAGCATGGTGATATTATTCTCAAACCGTTGGACGGCATGGGCGGTTCCTCTATTTTCCGCGTTAAGCCAAACGATCCTAATTTGTCGGTAATCATCGAAACTTTGACCGAACTGGGTACCCGTTACTGTATGGCACAAAACTTTGTACCGCAGATTTCTGATGGTGATAAGCGCGTTCTGGTGGTAGACGGTGAGCCGGTTCCTTACTGCCTTGCCCGTATTCCAAAGCAGGGAGAAACCCGTGGTAATCTGGCTGCTGGTGGGCGTGGTGAAGCTCGCCCATTAAGCGAAAGTGACTGGAAAATTGCCCGCAGCGTAGCGCCAGTTCTGAAAGAAAAAGGTTTGGTGTTTGTTGGTCTGGATATTATTGGTGACAAACTGACGGAAATTAATGTCACCAGCCCAACCTGTATCCGGGAAATTGAAGCTGCCTTCCCGGATGTTTCTATCACCGGTATGTTAATGGACGCTATCGAGCGTCGAATTAAATAAGTTGCTACGCTCAAATAATAAATTCCTTTAACTAAAATGACTCTGTCGCCTGCCATTTAAGGGACAGAGTCAATTTTTTTACTGTCAATTAGTTATCACGCTAAGCATCAACAGGCTAAATTTGTTATAATTATCAATGGATGACAGTACCTACACTTCATATTTCCATTCAGCCAACGGTTTAATACCATGAACTTACAACACCATTTTCTTATTGCGATGCCCACTCTGGAAGACCCCTGTTTTAGCCATTCGGTTGTGTATATTTGTGAACACAATCAGAATGGCACGATGGGATTAGTTATTAACAAACCCTTGGGAGAACTAACCGTCGAAGAAGTGCTCACCAGGCTGAATATTTACCCCACACCAAAGGTGTCCAATATTCACTTAAACAATCCGGTACTGGACGGCGGGCCGCTGGCTGACGATCGGGGATTTATTTTACATACTCCCCGCCAGAAATTTTCATCCAGTATCCAGATTAATGAACATGTTATGATCACCTCATCAAAAGATGTATTAGAAACCTTGGGTACCGCGTCTCAACCATCTGAAGCGCTGGTGGCTTTGGGGTATGCCGGTTGGGATGCCGGTCAGTTGGAACAGGAGCTGCTGGAAAACAGCTGGCTAACCGTTGAAGCAGATACCGACATTTTATTTCATGTTCCGGTCAATCAGCGCTGGCAGAGCGCGGCGAGGAAGCTGGGTGTAAACATTCATACTATTGCAACACAGGCAGGTCACGCATAAATGTCTAACCGTACTGTATTAGGATTTGATTTTGGCACCAAGAGTATTGGTGCAGCTATCGGCCAGGAAATTACCGGTACTGCTCGCCCTCTTGCTTCATTTAAGGCTAAAGATGGCAGCCCCGACTGGCAGCAAATCGAAAAATTACTGAAAGAATGGCAACCTGATTTAGTGGTGGTTGGGCTTCCATTAAATATGGATGGAACAGAGCAACCGGTTACCGCTCAGGCAAAAAAATTTGCTAATCGCCTGCATGGCCGATTTGGAGTGCAAATCCAATTACATGACGAACGTTTAAGTACGGTAGAAGCGAAAGCCGATCTGTTTTCCCGTGGCGGTTTTCGCGCACTGGATAAAGGCAGTGTAGACGCGGCCTCTGCGGTGATTATTCTGGAAAGCTGGTTTGAGCAACAGCTTGGTTAAACTAATGCAACAGATTGTCCAGCGTACTTCCCCAGTTAATACTCATTTTGATATTGCAGGCCTGAGTTGCCGCATAGTAAACGGTATATCCCTGACGATTTGATGTACCTTTATACTCAGGAATCTCTCCGCATCCGGTAATCACATAATCCGTATTTGGCAATGGAATCGCATTGCCCGTTCCCAGCAGAGCGAAATACTTGCCGTACTCCCCCTGACCGACTTTTTGCACTAATACATAATCGTTGGCATTCAATTGCGTTTTACTGACGATCATTGCCGCCCGACCGGTTGAGTCAGTAACACCAAACAGCGGCTTCTTAAATGCCGGATCGGTCTCTGTATCCTTGGTTACCACCAGATAGAAGGGTGTATCGGCCATAGGTTGATTGGTCTTTGGTTCTAACAACCCTACCGTAATCTCAAATGTTCCTTCAGAACCATAGGTTTTGGCAATGTATTTTTATAGTACCAATAGCCGCCACCACCAATGATGACCAATAAAATAACCGCTAAAAGCCACTTAAATACGCTCAAGGTTTTCTTTTCCTTTCTGTTTACAATACAAGTCGTTAAACAAAAAGCAGTTCACCATACTTGGGAGAAATAGAAAAGCGATTTAGCAAAACCTTTACGTTTATTATCCATTAATCAGTCCGTTCAATAATAAACGACTTCGGCACTGCGCCATGGTTTGCATACCGTTAACCGCCCCGGTTTGTAACAGCGTTAGCAGTTGATGATGTTTGCCTTCCCGAATCATATTGCTTACCGCAGGCGTATTCACCAGCACTTCATAAGCCGCAATACGCCCACCTTTAGTACAGGGCAGAAGCTGCTGACAGACTACCGCCTGTAAACTATTTGCCAATTGGGTACTCACAAAGCGCTTCTCTTCGGCCGGGAACACATCAATAATGCGTTCAATAGACTGCACCGCAGAGCGGGTATGTAGGGTGGCAAACACCAGATGTCCGGTCTCTGCTGCGGTTAATGCCATATGGATGGTTTCCACATCCCTTAACTCACCTAACAAAATAATATCGGGATCCTGTCGCAATGCCGCCCGTAGCCCCTGAGAAAAACTCTCCACATGCCTGCCAACTTCACGCTGTTGAATCAGGCAACGATCGCTGTGATGTATAAACTCAATGGGATCTTCCAGCGTAATAATGTGACGAGCTGACTGCCGGTTAATCATAGCTATCAGCGCTGCCAGCGTGGTCGACTTACCGCTCCCTGTTGCTCCGGCAATGATAACTAAACCATCAAGACAGCGGCTCATTGCGATTAACGAATCAGGAATACCCAACGACTCCGGCGGAGGTATCTGGTTTTGAATAAAGCGAAAAGCGGCAGATATGCCGTCGCACTGTTGGAACAGATTTACCCGCAGGCGTATCCCTTCAATGGTTAAAGCAAAATCTAACTGCCCTGACTGTTGAAATTGTCCCAGTTGTTCACTGGTCAGGCAGGCTAGCAGTTGTTCTGACAGCCATTCGGGTTGCAGTAAACTTTCTCCAAAGTAGTGTAAATCCCCGTTCACGCGCAATACGGGTAAATGGCCGGCAGAAAGGTGCAGATCGGACGCATTTTGCTTTACACTATCGGTTATTAATTGGCATACATTCATAACAGGCTCCCTGAATAGACTTATGACAACTATCCAACAGAATCTGGAAACAGTCAGGCACCGTATCGCTAAAGCAGCGCAACAATGCGGCCGTTCTCCCAAAGAAGTTCAGTTACTTGCAGTCAGTAAAACAAAACCTGTGGAGGCGATTCAGGAAGCAATCGACGCAGGTCAGCGTCTGTTTGGTGAAAACTATGTACAGGAAGGCGTGGACAAAATTCGACACTTTAGCAGCCTCCCTGAAACGGGGGGTCTGGAGTGGCACTTTATTGGCCCACTGCAATCCAATAAAAGCCGACTGGTTGCGGAACACTTCCACTGGATGCATACCCTGGACAGGGAGAAAATTGCCCGGCGCTTAAGTGAACAACGGCCAGCAACCATGCCGCCGCTGAATGTACTCATCCAGATTAATATCAGCGATGAACAGAGTAAGTCAGGTATTAAACTGGAGGAGCTAACCGAACTGGCAGCGCAAATCCACAATCTCCCCCATCTTAAACTGCGTGGGCTGATGACTATTCCCGCACCGGAAAGCGATCCTGCCCGTCAACTTGCAGTATTTCAAAAAATGACACAGGCTTTTAATCAGCTTAAAACCGCCTATCCACAAATCGACACCCTTTCCATGGGAATGACGGACGATATGGATAATGCTATTTGTGCAGGTAGTACTATGGTGCGTATTGGTACCGCTATTTTTGGTGCCCGCGACTATACCCTGTAATCTGTCAGGTACCCGGGCATTTCTCCTACTACCTGAGCTTAAACCGACAAAGTGAGACTTATCATGCAACACCGTAAAATTACGTTTATTGGTGCCGGTAATATGGCAAAAGCGATTATTGCCGGATTGGTCAATGGCGGTTACCCGGCGGATTTGATTACCGCAACCTCTCCATCAATGAAACAGGATAGTCCGCTACAGGCTCAATATGGCATTCACTGTAGTAATGATAATGTCGAAAGCGCCCGTCAGGCCGATGTGGTGGTGTTGTCCGTTAAACCACAGATGATGGCTGAAGTTTGTACCCCTTTACATCAGCAGGTGGATCTGCGCGGAAAATTGATTTTATCTATTGCCGCCGGTGTTAGCGTGGCCCGTTTTACCCAACTGCTGGGGCCGGTTAACCTTATTCGCATTATGCCCAATACCCCATCATTAATTGGTTTGGGCATGAGCGGCCTGTACGCGCCACCGCAAATTAGTCCGCAGGATAGAGAATTTACCGCACAGCTGATGCAATCCGTTGGGGAAATCTGCTGGGTAAATGAGGAAAGTGGCATAAATAGCGTTATTGCCGCCGCCGGTAGCGCCCCGGCCTATTTCTTCCTGTTTATGGAAGCGATGCAAAATGAGTCTGAACGTCTTGGATTTGAGCCGGAAACCGCCCGTTTACTGGTTCAGCAGGCCGCTTTAGGCGCCGCGAAAATGGTGGTTAATAACCCGCAGTTAGATATTGCCACACTACGCCAGCAGGTCACTTCAAAGGGCGGTACCACCGCTGAAGCGCTACGCGTCTTTAATGAACATGGCTTAAGTGAAACGGTGGCTTCGGCCATGCAGGCCGCCATCAGACGTGCAGATGAAATGGAAAAATCACTTTAAAATAGCGACCCGGCAATGAATTCACGGGTTCATTGCCATTTTTCCTTGATTTACTATATGCTAATCCCCAAATATATTGGTGTCGTTATAGCATAATACTGTTTTTCAGATTCCAGTCTGGCTAAGTCCGGGCAGACAATAACCAAGGGTTAACCATGCAATTTTTATCTTTTCTTATTGTAACCGTGCTCGATCTATACGTATCGGTGTTACTGCTGCGGGTATGGATGCAATGGGCAAGAGCCGATTTTTATAATCCATTCTCCCAGTTTGTGGTGAAAATCACCCAGCCGATTATTGGGCCATTACGTCGCGTTATCCCGTCTATTGGGCCTATTGATACCGCTTCACTACTGGTTGCCTATGTCCTTATCCTGCTGAAATATGTCATCGGACTGTGGCTGATTAACCAGGTGCTATTATTCTTCCCGGTTTACCTGCCGCTATCTCTGCTGGAGCTGCTAACCGCCGCCGGTAAACTGGTGTTCTGGATTATCATTATTCGTGCGCTGATGAGCTGGATTAGTCAGGGCCGTAACCCGGTGGATCAATTACTTATCCAATTAACTGAGCCACTACTGTCACCGATTCGCCGCCTGTTGCCTTCAATGGGAGGTATCGATCTGTCACCTATGGTGTTGATCCTGATCCTTTATGCGCTGAACTACCTGAAAGCAGATATTCTGGCTCTGATTCTGTAATGAGCGCCGTAGAACAACATTCTGATGCGATTATCCTTCGGCTGTATATTCAGCCGAAGGCCAGCCGCGATCAAATTGTTGGCCTGCATGGAGAAGAGTTAAAAGTGGCCATCACTGCCCCACCGGTTGATGGTCAGGCAAATGCTCATTTAATTAAATTTCTGGCTAAACAATTTCGCGTTGCCAAAGGTCTGGTGACGATTGAAAAAGGGGAGCTGGGGCGTCATAAGCAGGTAAGAATCGATAATCCACAGCAGGTTCCTGCTGAAATCAAGCTTCTGTTACCGGATGTCTGAACACTCAGGCATCCTTTCGTATTTCTATTTGATAATCAATTGCTAAAATAAATTTTCGGTTTTCAGTAAGTCACACTGATAGTCTTGTATATCACCCGTATGCCCTGCATTCAGGCCAAAAACGTCCAGTCGGTTTACCAGCAATAAATACATTGGCCGGTTGCTATGGTCGATATAAGCCACCAACGCTAAACCATATTTCTCCATATTGTCTGCTGCATCCGAAACTTCTGTCGCTAGGCGCTGAAACGGATTGATTTCACGCAGTTGGGATTCAGTTAATGTGCGGACAACATAGTGATGGCCATTAATACCATAAGGTACCGACGACCACTTTTCGCTGAACTTATCTATCTGGCTTCCCAACTGTGCCTGAATTTCCGGTTTAATGCAGGCAATATGAATGTGCAGTTGTTCCTGACTACGCCCATAAGCTGAATTAACGGCTAATGAAACCATTTCCCGGGAAATAGGTTTACCTGCCTGTTGTGCCAAATAGTGGCGCGCCATCCACGCCTGATAGAGATAATCGGTAGCGTCCGACTGCTGTAGCGCTTTACTCTCAATGCCATCAATTTTGGCCGTAGGAATTAACAGAAAATGCAAAGGACCGCTACGATCTTTAAATATGACGTATCCTCGTTTGGTATCCGGAGCCAGAACCACGTTAATACAAGGAGAAGCGGTTGATGCGCTTAATTGCTGATGAGGAATACATTGTTCACTAACAATCTTCCATAATTCATTTGAGTGACTACGTACCCACCCCCACCAGATAGCTAAAATTACCAGCGATATAACAACAATCGCGACCAGCCATTTCAGTAATTTAGGCAATCGTTTTTTTCGTTTCATTCTCATCTTCGGAGTGTTAATTGATAGTTTCTCCCGTCAATTATAACACAGATGTAACAGTTGATTTTAATTCAATAAATTATGTTTCCGGTTAACAATTAAATAAAACTTATTGATAATATTGAATAAAAAATAAAAACCTACTCATTAGGCAGCCAAAGAATCACGCTCCCTTACCATTTTCGCTCATTCACCTGCTGTAGTTTGAGTTATGCTATGGGGCAATGAAGTATTGGAAAATAAAACGCTATTCTATTGCAGGTATACCTGCCCTGATTAAAACTCGAAATAACAGGTGGATTCCACAATGCAGAAACTGGTGCTTGCAACCGGTAACCCCGGTAAAGTGCGTGAGCTGGCAAATCTTTTGGCTGATTTTGGTTTTGAAGTCATTGCCCAAACCGATCTCGGCGTTGATTCGGCTGAAGAAACCGGATTAACCTTTATTGAGAATGCCATCATTAAGGCACGTCATGCTGCTCAGGTTACTGGCCTGCCAGCCATTGCTGATGACTCAGGTATTGCTGTTGATGTTCTGGGTGGCGCACCCGGTATCTATTCCGCCCGCTATGCCGGAGTTGATGCCAGCGATCGGGCAAATCTGGACAAGCTGCTGGAAACATTAAAAGATGTTCCAAAGGAGCAGCGTCAGGCACAGTTTCACTGTGTACTGGTGTATATGCGCCATGCTAACGATCCTATCCCATTAGTTTTTCACGCCAGTTGGCCGGGTGAAGTTCTGTTCAGCCCTGCCGGAGAAGGGGGTTTTGGTTATGACCCTATATTCTATATTCCTGAACTGGGATGTACCGCTGCGGAATTAAGCAGAGAGCATAAAAGCAAGATATCTCACCGCGGTCAGGCATTAACCATGCTATTGGATGCACTGCGTAATGCTTAATCCTCCGCCGCTGAGCCTCTATATTCATATCCCCTGGTGTGTGCAAAAGTGCCCCTATTGCGACTTTAATTCACATGCCCTGAAGGGTGATATTCCCGATATGGATTATGTGCAGCATTTACTTACCGATCTGGATAACGATTTACCGCTTACCAGTGGCAGATCCGTCAACACGCTGTTTATTGGCGGTGGCACACCAAGTCTGTTGGGTGCAGAGGCCATGCAGCGGCTGCTGGATGGCGTTCGTAGTCGTCTGGCGCTGGAAGATAACGCTGAAATTACCATGGAAGCCAACCCGGGCACGGTTGAAGCGGATCGATTTAGGGCCTATCAGCAGGCCGGTGTTAACCGTATCTCTATTGGCGTGCAGAGCTTTAGCCAGCCCAAACTGGAGCGGCTGGGGCGGATACACGGCCCGGAAGAGGCAAAGCGTGCGGCACATCTCGCACAGGGTCTTGGATTACGCAGTTTCAATCTGGATTTAATGCACGGTTTGCCCGATCAGTCGCTGGAAGAGGCGCTGGACGATCTGCAACAGGCGATTGAGTTAGATCCTCCCCATTTATCCTGGTATCAACTCACCATCGAGCCTAACACCCTGTTTGGTTCACGCCCTCCGGTGTTGCCAGACGACGATGCGCTGTGGGACATCTATCAACGTGGTCATGAATTACTCAGCGCTGCTGGTTATCAACAGTATGAAACCTCGGCCTATGCCAAACCGGGTTATCAATGTCAGCACAACCTGAACTACTGGCGTTTTGGTGACTATCTGGGTATTGGCTGTGGCGCTCACGGTAAGCTGAGTTTTAGCGACGGGCGAATTATACGCACGGTAAAAACCCGCCATCCCCGTGGTTATATGAATGGTAAATATCTGGATAAGCAGTACAACGTTGAAACCGACGAACGCCCTTTTGAGTTCTTTATGAACCGCTTCCGCCTGCTGGAAGCCGCACCAAGAGCAGACTTCAGTCGCCTTACCGGATTAGACGAAAGTGTTATTCGGCAGAATATTGATAGTGCGTTGAAGTTGGGGTACCTGACGGAGACCAGTGAGCACTGGCAGATTACAGAGAAAGGGAAATTATTCCTGAACTCGCTGTTAGAACTGTTCTTGTAACCAGAGAAAAAGGGCAATATTAAGTATTGTATCCATTTCGACCATAAACAGTATTGTGTACAAATAAGCTATTGTGCATGGCCGAGCAAGAGGCGTTAAGGCGAACGCCTCCTGCACCTCCGCGCCTTCGCACACGAATCCAGGTCGCCTCCGGCGACTACCTTCCTCCTTCGTTCGGGCTTACGCACCGACGCAGAGCCGCTCCCGACGTCGCTGCGCCTCGACTGACATCCATGTCAGTCGTGCTACCCTCTCTCAGTCGTCAGTTGAATTCCAGTGCTCAATAGAACAAACAAAAGACAAAAGACAAAAGACAAAAGACAAAAAATCTTTGAATAAGATGTTGTTAACTCAGAGCTATACTTAAAAAAACATAAAACCCGCATTAATGCGGGTTTTATTATAGAAATTGCTATGAAATTACTGCGGTAATGCCTTCAATAAATCGGCCCGCTGCTGCTCCAGCACCGTAACCTTCCCACAGGCTTCTTTACCGAACTGGTTGAAGTCTTTCTCCTGCTTCTTCCATTCGTCTTTAATTTGCTGCTGTAAGCCGCCCAGGCTGCCTAATACCGCCTGCAACGGGTTACCGGACTTACCGGCTTTAGCCACTTGCTGAATACCCAGTTCGTTAATGCTGTCCTGTAGCACCCCGCCCAGGGTATTTTGCATAATTACCTGACCATTAGCTTCAACTTGTGAAACAGCCTGATGATGGAAGGCTAAACCCTCTGCGCGAGGCTCCAGTACTTTTTCCATCTCTTTAGTCAGCTCTGAACTTAAAGTGACTAAACGCTTACGCACATTACTCTCGCTACCCAATTGCTTAACAATCACGTTATCCAACGCACCCTGAGCGGTTTTCAGGCGTGAACGAACACCGTCGTTAATATAAGGCAAATCGGTACGTAAATTGGTTTGATAGCTCACCGCCTGAGCGCGAGCTGCATCAGAAAGGGTTAATACTTTACCATTACGGGTCACATCACCATTCTTACCAATTACCAGCTCACCGCTGGCACCAGCAATTTTAACCGTATCCTTATTAATAAAAATATCATCCTGTGGTTTTACATTACATTCATAAGCCGCTTGCGCCTGCCAGGCCATCAATAGCAAAAGGGCCGCGCCGGTTTTTCGTAACATAATTATTCCTCAATGGTTAATGCGAAATCGTACTTTTGTTGGGTCAACCAGACTATAGACATCGGAGTCCGTCAGGTGTTCATCACTTAAGGGGATTAACTGAAAAATGGCAGGATTAGTTAAAGCTGTTCAATATGACCCAAAACTAAAAACGATCGGGAGGAAATTATCCCCCCGATTTAGCCATTACTCTTCGTAATAGTTAATATCCATCAGCTCACTGGCTTTTACATCCAGCATGCCTTTGTCTTCCAGCCAGTTGGTCACGATACCGCGATGTTCTTCGGTACATTTACCGATCTTTTGCAGGCATACCAGACCATCCCACTTCAGATAGCCACCGCCCTCAAAAGAGAGGTCGTGGGCTTCAAACACTTCGTTGATAAAGTTATCAATTGTTGCGTCGATCTTCTCAACTGCGGTTCCTTCAGGAAATGCCCAACTGATTAAAAATCCGATTTCCTGAAACTCATCGATACGCATTTTTTTACGTAAACGACGACTACGTTGATGTGCCATTATTCACTCCTCTCAAACATCAAATCCCATACGCCATGTCCTAAACGATGGCCGCGTAACTCAAACTTGGTTAACGGCCGGGAATCAGGACGTGGCACATAAGTACCATCAACCGACAAATTACGATATGTCGGAATCGCGTTCATCACTTCTAACATATGCTCTGCATAATTTTCCCAGTCAGTGGCCATATGAAAAACACCACCCACTTTTAATTTTTTCAGGATCGCCATAGCAAACGGCGTCTGAAGAATTCGGCGCTTATGATGGCGCGCTTTATGCCAGGGATCGGGGAAGAACAGCTGAACCATATCCAGAGAAGCATCAGGGATCATCTTATCCAACACTTCAACCGCATCATGGCACATCACCCGCAGGTTCCCTACTCCGGCTTCATGAGCCGAAGAGAGGCAGGCTCCTACGCCAGGACTATGAACTTCAATCCCCAAAAAGTCCTGCTGTGGGTTATCCTGTGCCATCTTAACCAGCGACATACCCATACCAAAACCGATTTCCAGAGTAACCGGTGCTTCCCGACCAAATATCGCCGACAGGTTTAGCGGTTCCGGTTGAAACTCTACTCCCATTACCGGCCAGTAGTTATCCAGCGCATATTGCTGGCCTTTTGTCAGCCGCCCCTGACGGCGAACAAAACTACGAATGCGGCGCATTGCGCGGCCGTCTTCATTAAATTCAGGGGAAATAACATCGTTAATCATAAAAAATTCTGTTTATACCGGCCGCAGTTAATGACGAAAATAAAAATTTCAGGCTGGCATCATACCCTATATTGCCCTAATCCTTAAACAATCCGCGACAAACCGTTCAGGTTATTCTGCGCGATTATCTCAGGTTAAGGTTTACTCTGGCTGATGTCTGTGCTCGAATCACGCCATCTGTTTTATTCTCGGGAAATGTCACATTTATATGATGCAAGCAAAGCCATTTGCGCAGGCCGTTTTGAACTGGTACCAAAAGTTTGGCCGTAAGACCCTTCCCTGGCAAATTGAAAAAACGCCTTATCACGTCTGGCTTTCTGAGGTCATGCTGCAACAAACGCAGGTCACGACCGTTATTCCCTATTTTCAACGGTTTATTACCCAATTCCCGGATATTAACACACTGGCTGCGGCACCAACGGATGAGGTATTACACCTCTGGACCGGTCTTGGTTATTACGCCAGAGCACGTAATCTGCATAAAGCAGCAAAAACCATGGCCCTCCAGCATCACGGGGTTTTCCCGACAGATTTTAATACGGTAAACGACCTGCCGGGCATTGGCCGCTCTACCGCTGGTGCCATTCTCTCCCTCTCGCTGAATCAGCACTATCCGATTCTTGATGGCAATGTAAAACGGGTAATCGCCCGTTGTTATGCCGTAGAGGGCTGGCCGGGTAAGAAAGAGGTAGAAAAACGCCTTTGGGATCTCAGTACAGAGGTCACCCCGGCGGAGGGTGTGGCTCAATTCAATCAGGCGATGATGGACCTTGGTGCACTGGTTTGCACCCGCTCGCGTCCTAAATGCGAGCTGTGCCCGCTTAATTCAGGCTGTATCGCCTATGCCAATCAGAGCTGGGCCGACTATCCGGGAAAAAAAACAAAACAAAGAATACCGGAGAAAAACGCATGGTTCCTGTTACTTAAGAACAATGATAAAGTCTGGCTGGAACAACGACCGGATGTCGGGCTCTGGGGAGGACTTTACTGCTTTCCTCAGTTTAGCGATCCAGCTTCACTGAACCACTGGTTGGAACAGCGGGGAATGTCTGCTGATAACCTAAAACAGCAGACGGCTTTTCGCCATACCTTCAGCCATTTCCATCTGGATATTACGCCGATGTTGCTTAATATGGTGCCAGGTCAACGCTGTCAGGAAGAGCGTCAGGGGTTATGGTACAACCTGACCCAACCGCCATCCGTCGGGCTGGCAACGCCAGTTGAACGATTACTTAATCAGCTTAAAAATGAACACGAGGATTAGCATGAGCAGAACCATTTTTTGTACTTACCTGCAAAAAGAAGCCGATGGGCAAGACTTCCAGCTTTATCCTGGTGAATTAGGCAAACGGATTTTTAACGAGATTTCGAAAGAAGCATGGGCGCTATGGATGAGTAAACAAACCATGTTAATCAATGAAAAGAAATTAAATATGATGGACCCGGAACACCGCAAATTACTGGAGCAGGAAATGGTGAATTTTCTGTTTGAGGGTAAAGATGTCCATATCGATGGTTATACACCACCAAGCCAATAATCTTTGTTTTGAATAATGCGCCAAAAATGATCATTAATTTAAAAAAAATCTGCGCGCTGCTGCTGATAGCGCCTTTGCTGGTCTCGTGCGGAGGCGGCAGTGAGAAAAAAACTCAGGATGACGATAAATATATTAAAGACACCAATGCGTTCGATATTCTGATGGGCCAGTTTGCCCATAACGTCGAAAACATCTGGGGTATGCATGAAGTCCTGATCGCCGGTCCTAAAGACTATGTGAAATATACCGATCAATACCGCACTCGTAGCCATATTAACTTTGATGCCGGTGTCATCACGGTGGAAACGCTGGCGACAGAAAATCCGGAAGCCAGCCTGCGTCAGGCGATTATTACGACGCTATTGATGGGCGAAGACCCACAAACCACCGATCTCTATTCGGACGCTAATGATATTCAGATTAGTAAAGAGCCTTTCCTGTATGGTCAGGTACTGGATCAGGATGGCAATACCATTCGCTGGCAATGGCGCGCCACGCATTTTGCTGACTATATTATCCAGACTAAGCTAAAGCGGCGTTCATCCGGACTGCGGGTCATTTGGTCAGTGGATATTCCACTGGTAGCAAACCATCTGGATAAACGTGCCCATAAATACCTGCCTTTGGTACGTAAAGCTGCCCATAAATATAATGTTGAAGAGTCACTGATTCTGGCCATTATGCAAACCGAATCCAGCTTTAACCCTTATGCTGTCAGCCGTTCCGACGCGCTGGGTCTGATGCAGGTGATGCAGCATACTGCCGGTCGTGATGTATTTAAAATGCAAGGCAAATCAGGGCAACCAAGCCGTAACTTCCTGTTCGACCCGGAGAACAATATTGATACCGGTACGGCCTACCTGTCGATTCTGCAAAACAGCTATTTGGGTGGCATTACTAACCCAACCTCACGCCGCTATGCCGTGATTACCGCCTATAACGGTGGCGCAGGTAGCGTATTGCGCGTATTCTCCAGCGATCGTAATAAAGCGCCGGATGTGATTAACCGGATGTCGCCGGGTGATGTGTATGAAACACTGACCACTAAGCATCCATCGGCTGAATCACGTAATTATCTGAATAAAGTGAATACGGCTCAGAAGAACTACCGGAGATAATCCGCTCATGCCGCTGTCAGTAAAGGCTGTCAGCGGCATAAATTCAACAATAAGGAATCCTGTTATGGGTGGAATCAGCTTACCGCAGATTATTGGCATCGTTGTCGCCGTTGCGCTCGTTATCTTCTGGCAAAAGCGCCAGCGTGAAAAAATGGTGGCACAACAGCAAGAGTTAGAAAATAAGCAAAAAAACAGCCTGGAATAACCTCAGGCTATAGCACAATTTTGCATAAAACCGGCGAATAACAGATATCGCCGGTTTTTTAATAGCTTCGTGCCACCATAGGCAATTTTGCAAAACCTGATATTATTTGGTTTAAGCTTTTATCCATCACTCAACAACCAAACCGTGACGTCAGAAGGCTCTCCGTCACCACAGTATTAAAGGAATATACTGATGAATGTGGAATTGGATGTTAATGGCCTTAGCTATATCGCCACATTTCCGGATAAGGATATACGGGATCTCCATCTGCCTTTACTGCGGATGTTAACTGAATTCCAGCGGCGTAAAAAACAGCGTCTGGTAGTCTTTCTTGCCGCGCCTCCCGGCGTTGGTAAATCAACCCTGACCAGCTTTTGGCAAATTCTGTCCCGTCAGGATATGGCGCTAAAAGATCTGCAAGGGCTACCGATGGACGGCTTCCATCGTTATAACAGCTATCTGGATGAGCATAACCTTCGGGCCCGTAAAGGCGCACCAGAAACCTTCGATTTGGCGCTGCTCAAAGACTATATCGCAACATTGCAACAATCGGATGCCCGCTGGCCTGCTTATGACCGGAATCTTCACGATCCGGTGCATAACGCCATTGAAGTGACATCTCCTATTCTGGTTATTGAAGGTAACTGGTTATTACTGAAAGAACCGGGCTGGCAGGAGCTGATTACTCTGTGCGATTACAGTATTTTTATTGGTAGCCCAATAGAAAATCTGAAACAGCGTCTGATTGAGCGAAAAATGAAAGGCGGATTAAGCCATCAGGATGCAGAACACTTCTATGAAACTTCAGATGCGCTTAACGTTCAACGCGTGTTAAGTAATAGTCAGCAGGCGGATATGACCCTGATGATGTTGCCTGATGGTTCCTATAGCACCGTTGATATCAATATTCTTGATTGATACAAATCCGGCGAGATATACCATTAACTCGTTGCTTTAAATATATCAATATCTACAGTAACGAGTTGAAAAAATATCATAGCCGACAGACACCTATCGGACTATTCCAAAGCGTTTATTCCATCAAGTCATATGTTTTACAGATTGTTATTACTAACGAACTATATCCTCCTCCAATAAAACCCGGATGTAGCCTGTACTTTGACAGGAGTACCTGATTTTTGCTCAAATACTGAAACGTTTTTTCAATCTTATACGTTGGTTACCGGAGCAACCGCTAATGTCCCGTCCACTATTATTAAAACTATTATGCCTTTTGTCTGGCTTGATGATGCCTGCCGTCAGTTTTGCAGCGGATATTGATGGTTCAACACTGAGTCTGGGATGGGGTATTCCATTTGTTGGTATTCTGTTGTCGATTGCACTTTGTCCATTGCTGATCCCTACTATCTGGCATCATCATTTTGGCAAAATCACCGCCTTATGGTCGGCGCTGTTTTTGATTCCATTTACCATCACTTTTGGTATGGATACCAGCATCGGGTTAGTCACTCATGCCATTCTGGCGGAATACATTCCTTTTATTATCCTGTTATTCGCCCTGTTTACCGTATCTGGCGGCATTTTAGTTAAAGGTAACCTGCACGGTTCGCCTAAGCTAAATACCGCGCTGTTGGCCATTGGAGCGATTCTTGCCTCACTGATGGGAACGACCGGTGCAGCAATGCTGCTGATTCGCCCGCTTATCCGGGCAAACGATAATCGTAAGCATCAGGTACATGTGATTATTTTCTTTATCTTTCTGGTGGCTAATATTGGCGGTGGCCTTACACCATTAGGCGATCCGCCGCTGTTTATTGGCTTTCTGAAAGGCGTCGACTTTTTCTGGACCGCTAAGCACATGCTGCTGCCGGTTGTAATAAGTACTTTGGTATTACTTACCCTGTTCTATGTGGTGGACAGCTACTATTACAAGCGTGAAGATGAAATTGAAGCTCACGACCCTACCCCTGACTCTAAATTACGCCTGTACGGTAAATTTAATTTTATTCTGCTATTGGCGGTAGTTGGCAGCGTTTTACTCTCCGGCTTCTGGAAGTCTGGCGTAGAGTTCAGCATATTGGGTGTTCATATGGAGTTGCAGAACATTATTCGTGACATTCTGCTGTTGGTGATTGCCGCCCTGTCGATGATATTAACTGCGAAGCAGGTCCGCTCCGTCAACCAGTTTAGCTGGGAGCCGATTCTGGAAGTGGGTAAGCTGTTTGCTGGTATTTTTATTACCATCGGACCGGTATTAGCTATTCTGCGTGCAGGACAGGATGGGCATATGGCCGGGCTGGTTGCCATGGTTTCTGATTCCGAAGGTGCGCCAATCAACGCTATGTATTTCTGGCTGTCTGGTGCGCTGTCCGGATTCCTGGATAACGCCCCAACCTATCTGGTGTTCTTTAATCTGGCAGCCGGTGATGCCGCAACACTGATGGGGCCGCTACAGCAGACGCTGCTGGCTATCTCAATGGGTTCGGTATTTATGGGCGCCCTGACCTATATCGGTAATGCTCCAAACTTTATGGTGAAGAGTATTGCTACCCAAAGCGGCATCGCGATGCCCAGCTTCTTTGGTTATATGAAGTGGTCGTTTGGTATTCTGGTACCGCTGTTCCTGATACTGACAGTGATATTCTTTCTGATCTAAAGATATTGCTCCCAATAAAAATGCCGCGTGAGCGCTGAGGGATCCCCACAAAATCAGCGCTAATAAACCAACACCATACTCTGGTAGGTTTTGGCGAGATGATTAAGAACAGTACTGAGTACTGTTCGTCTTAAAATTAGCGGAGAGTGTCGCAAGA
>NZ_JAJNAG010000046.1 GCF_021010575.1 Limnobaculum eriocheiris
ACTTGGTAAACAGGCATAGAGGTGATCTCATTGAATTGATAGCACAATCAGTAGATCACAAAACTCTATGCCTGTCTTTTTTTACCTGCTCATTACTGGGGATTCCTCAGCGCGAATGCGGGCTTTTTTTACAAACTGAAGCTCAAGTGGCTTTACGATCAGTTCACTTCAGCAGAGATCTTTTTTGCTGCATGAGCTCCCAGCGAAGCTTTAACCGCTTCGCCAATATCTGCCAGACTGCGCACAGTACGAACGCCTGCGGCCTCCAGAGCAGCAAATTTCTCATCAGCAGTACCCTTACCACCAGCAATAATAGCACCGGCATGCCCCATACGCTTACCTTTAGGAGCGGTTACGCCTGCAATATAGCCAATAACCGGCTTGGTCACATGATGCTTGATATAGTGCGCTGCTTCTTCTTCAGCCGATCCACCAATCTCGCCAATCATGACAATAGCTTCAGTTTGTGGGTCTTGCTCAAACAGCTTCAGAATATCAATAAAGTTAGACCCTGGAATTGGATCGCCACCAATACCGACACAGCTCGACTGACCAAAGCCTGCATCGGTAGTTTGCTTCACCGCTTCATACGTCAATGTACCGGAACGGGATACAATACCCACATTACCTGGCTTATGAATATGACCCGGCATAATGCCAATCTTACAGGCTCCCGGGGTAATCACACCCGGACAGTTAGGGCCGATCATCCGTACACCTAACTGATCGACTTTGACTTTTACCGTCAGCATATCCAGAACCGGAATACCTTCGGTAATGCAAATGATCAGCTTAATGCCAGCTTCAGCGGCTTCAAGAATAGAGTCTTTGCAGAATGGCGCTGGTACATAGATGACGGATGCGGTCGCGCCTGTAGCTTCAACCGCTTCGCGCACGGTATTAAATACCGGTAAGCCTAAATGGGTGGTGCCGCCTTTACCCGGGGTCACACCGCCAACCAGCTTAGTACCGTATTCCAATGCCTGTTCAGAATGGAATGTGCCCTGACTGCCGGTAAAACCCTGACAAATGACTTTGGTATCTTTATCAATCAGAATAGACATTATCTAACCTCCCCGGCGGCTACGCTAACCACGCGCTGAGCGGCATCGGTCAGGCTGGCGGCGCCAATAATATTCAGGCCACTGGCGCTGAGTTTTTTAACACCCAGTTCAGCATTATTACCTTCCAGACGAACAACCACCGGTACGTTAACGCCAACGTCTTCAACGGCGCTGATAATACCGTCTGCAATCAGATCGCAGCGAACAATACCGCCAAAGATATTAACGAATACCGCTTTCACTTTCTCATCTGACAGAATGATTTTAAATGCTTCGCTAACGCGTTCTTTGGTCGCGCCACCGCCTACATCAAGGAAGTTAGCCGGTTCGCCACCGTGAAGTTTAACGATATCCATAGTGCCCATTGCCAGGCCAGCACCATTGACCATACAGCCAATATTACCGTCCAGTGCAACGTAGTTTAACTCCCACTCCGCTGCATGCGCTTCGCGCTCATCTTCCTGGCTTGGATCGCGCATTTCACGCAGCTCTGGTTGACGGTAAAGCGCATTGCTATCCACATCCAGTTTACCATCCAGACAGATTAGTTCGCCGGAACCGGTAACCACCAGAGGGTTAATCTCCACCAGAGACAGGTCGCATTGCAGGAACAGATTACCTAACCCAACAAAAATATTGGTAAATTGATTAACCTGTTTACCGCTTAAACCCAGTTTAAATGCCAGCTCTCTGCCCTGATAAGGCATCGGGCCGGTTAATGGGTCCAGCACCATTTTGTGGATCAGATGAGGGGTCTCTTCCGCAACTTTCTCGATTTCAACACCACCTTCCGTTGAAGCCATGAAAACTACGCGACGAGAACTACGATCGATAACCGCACCTAAATAGAGCTCGCGAGCAATATCTGTCGCCGTTTCAACCAGAATTTGGTTAACCGGTAAACCCGCAGCATCCGTTTGATAAGTTGCCAGACGCTGGCCTAACCAACGGTCGGCAAACTCACGAACTTCTTCTTTTGTCTTAGCCAGCTTTACACCACCGGACTTGCCGCGACCGCCGGTATGTACCTGACACTTAACTACCCAAGGACCCTGACCGATCTTTTCTGCTGCTTCGACCGTTTCCTGTGCCGTGCTACAGGCATAGCCTGTTGGTACCGGTAAGCGATACCGAGCAAAAAGCTGTTTTGCCTGATACTCATGTAGGTTCATGATGTTCTATCCATTCTTGTAGGGATTAAAGAACTGCGCCTCTCGACACTAAAGATACCGCTTGCTGGGCGAATACTAAGTTCGAAAACACACTCATTCTGATATGTACTCTCATTACACTTCAGAGAATAGGTACCTATCGCCCTTAACTTAGTGTAGCTATGTAGCCACAGATCCCGTGGCTACATATGTGTCAACTAACGCTTAAACCGGTATAAGACCTAAACGTCTAACAGCAGACGAGTAGGATCTTCCAGCATATCTTTGATTGCCACCAGGAAACTCACCGACTCACGACCATCAATCAGACGATGGTCATAAGAGAGGGCTAAGTACATCATTGGTAAAATCACAACCTGACCATTAACCGCCATAGGGCGATCTTTGATAGCGTGCATACCTAAAATAGCACTCTGAGGAGGGTTAATAATTGGTGTAGACATTAATGACCCGAAAACACCGCCGTTAGTAATGGTGAAATTACCTCCGGTTAAGTCTTCTACGGTCAGCTTACCATCACGGCCTTTAACCGCGAGATCCTTAATACTTTTCTCAATATCAGCCATACCCAGCGAGTCAACATCACGCAGTACCGGAGTAACCAGACCGCGCGGAGTTGATACTGCGATACTGATGTCGAAGTAGTTGTGATACACCACATCTTCACCGTCAATAGAGGCGTTGACTTCAGGGAAGCGCTTCAGTGCTTCAACCACTGCTTTCAGATAGAAGGACATAAAACCTAAACGTACACCGTGACGTTTTTCAAAATCATCACCGTACTGCTTACGCAGGTCCATAATAGGTTTCATATTCACTTCGTTGAACGTGGTCAACATAGCGGTATTGTTTTTCGCTTCCAGCAGGCGTTCCGCAATGCGCTTACGTAAACGGGTCATTGGCACGCGTTTTTCACTGCGGTGCGACAAGGCTGCGCTGGTTTCCACTTTCTTCGCTTCAACAACAGCCGCTGGTTTAGCAGCACCGGCTTTCTGTTGGGCGATATGCAGGGTGACATCTTCACGGCTGATACGACCACCCACACCGGAACCTTTAATGCTGTTAGCATCCAGACCATGCTCGGCAATCAGGCGGCGAACTGCCGGACTCAGCGCATCATTACTGCCCTCTTCCAGACTGGCTGTCTGACGCTGGGCCGGGGTAGCTTCTGTCGCCTGTGGTGTCGCGGTAACCTGTTGACCGGTAATATCTCCCGGACGCAAACGCCCCAGCATTTGACGAGAGGTGACGGTAGCCCCCTCTTCTTCAACGATGGTATCAAGCACACCGGATTCCAGAGCAGGTACTTCCAGAACAACCTTATCTGTTTCAATCTCAACCAGTACTTCATCACGCTCAACGCTGTCGCCTGGTTTTTTGTGCCACGTCGCAACAGTGGCATCAGCAACGGATTCAGGAAGGTCTGGAACGAGAATGTCTATGTTACTCATTATTTATCCTTATTCATTTTACGTTAAGCGCGTCTTCAACCAGTTTCTTTTGCTGTTCCTGATGCACGGACATATAGCCCACTGCCGGAGAAGCAGATGCAGGGCGTCCGGCATACTTCAGCGTTGTACCTTCAGGGATCACATCACGAATATTATGCTGGCTACAGTACCAGGCCCCCTGATTTAATGGCTCTTCCTGACACCAGATAAAATCTTTGACGTGGGCATAATCGCGTAAAGCATTTTGCATAGCCTGATGAGGGAATGGATACAGCTGTTCGATACGAATGATCGCCACATCGCTTTTTCCACTCGCCCGGCGCTGCTCCAGCAGGTCGAAATAAACCTTACCAGAACACATTACCACGCGTTTAACCTGCTTCGGATTCAGATTATCTATTTCACCAATAGCCGGTTGGAACGAACCATTTGCCAGCTCATCCAGCGAAGAGATCGCCAGTGGATGACGCAGCAACGACTTCGGTGACATCACTACCAGCGGACGACGCATACCGCGCAGCGCCTGACGGCGTAACATGTGATAAACCTGAGCCGGAGTGGAAGGAATACAAACCTGAATATTTTGTTCAGCGCAAAGTTGCAGGTAACGCTCCAGTCGCGCGGAGGAGTGCTCAGGGCCCTGACCTTCATATCCGTGCGGCAGCAACATCACCAGACCGCACATACGGCCCCATTTCTGTTCACCGGAGCTGATGAACTGGTCAATAACCACTTGAGCACCATTGGCGAAATCACCAAACTGCGCTTCCCAAATAGTCAGAGTGCGAGGATCTGCACTGGCATAACCATATTCGAACGCCAGAACGCCAGCCTCACTCAACACCGAGTCCCATACCTGAAATTCGCTCTGACCGTTATGGATATTAGCCAAAGGAATATAGTAGGAGCCATCTTTTTGATTATGTACTACCGCATGGCGATGGAAGAAGGTGCCGCGGCCAGAGTCTTCACCAGAAATACGTACCGGCGTACTCTCATCAACCAGAGTTGCATAAGCCAGGTTTTCTGCTGAGCCCCAGTCAAATGGCTTTTCGCCTTCTGCCATCAGGGCACGATCTTCATAAATTTTGGCAACCCGGGGATGCAGTTCAACGCTTTCAGGAACCTGGCTGATACGACGAGCCAGATCCTGTAAACGTTTCACTTCAACGGTATTGGCATACTCTTCATCCCATTCATGATTCAGATAAGGCGCCCAGGTCATAGAATGGGTGCTTAATGGACGCCATTCTTCAACCACACACTCACCCCGGTCCAGCGCATCACGATAGAGGTTCACCATCTCGGTGACTTCTTCAGCGGTAACCACATTATTTTCAATCAGACGATCGGCATACACTTTACGCGGTGTAGGCTGTTTTCTGATTTTGGTGTACATCATTGGTTGGGTCGCACTTGGCTCATCCGCTTCGTTATGACCATGACGGCGATAACACAGCAGATCGATCATCACATCACGCTTAAAGGTATTGCGGTAATCCAGTGCCAGACGTGTGACAAACGCCACCGCCTCAGGATCGTCAGCATTAACGTGGAAAATCGGCGCCTGAATCATCTTCGCGATGTCGGTACAGTATTCTGTTGAACGTACATCCTGCGGGAATGAGGTGGTAAAGCCAATTTGGTTGTTAATCACAATACGCACGGTTCCACCGACTTCATAGGCGCGAACCTGGGACATATTCAGCGTTTCCTGTACAATCCCCTGTCCAATCACTGCCGCGTCACCGTGGATGGTAATTGGCAGAACCTGATTGCTGCTGCCTGTGGCATTCAGCCGATCGCGACGGGCGCGAACAGAGCCGATAACCACCGGGCTAACAATTTCCAGATGCGACGGGTTAAATGCCAGCGTCAGGTGAACCCGGTTACCTTCGGTTTCGAAATCCGATGAGAAACCCTGATGGTATTTCACATCACCGGTACCAAGATGCTCTTTATGGATACCGGCAAATTCATCAAACAGATCCCCCGGGCGTTTACCCAGCAGGTTAATCAGGACGTTAAGACGACCACGGTGAGCCATGCCCAGTACCACTTCTTTGGCATCATTTCTGGCGGCGTGGCGCACCATCTCTTTTAACATTGGAATCAGTGCATCGCCACCTTCCAGTGAGAAACGCTTGGCGCCCGGGTATTTAGCACCCAGATAACGCTCCAGCCCTTCTGCTGCGGTCAGCTCTTGCAGAAAACATTTCTTTTCTTCTTTATTGTAAGTACCGCGCCCCACAACAGATTCGAGACGCTGTTGAATCCAGCGTTTTTCTTCTGTGTTAGTAATGTGCATGTACTCTGCACCGATAGAGTCACAATAAGTTTGTTTCAGAGCCTGATAAAGGTCACTGAGCTTCATGGTCTCTTTACCGATGGCAAAGGAGCCAACGTTAAAGGTTTCCTGCATATCTTCTTCGGTTAAATTATGGTAGGCAGGGTCAAGCTCAAGCACTGGCTCTTTATAACGTAGTTTAATCGGGTCAAGATTGGCATTCTGATGACCACGGAAACGGAATGCGTTGATAAGCTGTAAGACTTTAACTTGTTTAGCATCATTCTCCGGGTCACTAACGTTAGAGGTATAACGTTTAGCATCTTTCGCTAGCCGACGGAAATAGTCACGGGTGGTTGAATGGAATTGATCCGGGCTTAATACATCAGTAGGCAGTTTATCAAAAATTTTTCTCCAGCTCTCGTCGATAGAATCAGGATCCGTCAGATAATCCTCGTAGAGCTGCTCTATGTAAGACTGGTTTGCACCAGCAAGATAGGATGAGTCTAACCAAGTCTTTATTGCGCCGTTCTGCATTATGACCTCTTAAGCTTCATGCTTCAGTATGTGTTGCGACATGAACCCGCCACTCTCTTCTATAACAGGTTGTTACTAAAAGCTTACAAGCTTATTTTAATGAACTGTTAAAAGAGAGTTGTTCGATCCGCTTTTATCCAGCACTGATAAAACAATTATTGCTGCTTACTATTAGCACGTGCTGCAATGAAATTTGACACTTCATGACAACCACGCCTTCCTATTAAAACAGATTATTTCTCTGAACATAACCCTTTGTGATATCAATTGTTATGTTCAAAAAAGCACTCTTTGCCCGATATCCAACTAACGAGGTACAACCTACTTTTTCTGACTAAAGGTTGCACACCCCGCCCGGGAAGTGTCCATGAGTATAGAAGCCTCATTTTACAAATACAATTCAAATAAAAACAGATTGATAACAATTTACCCAAATAGTGACAACGATCACAATCATAAAAAAACCATTAAAAACAATAAGTTTATGTGAAAGGCATCATTTAATATGTTAAATAAATGCTAACATAACATTAAATTGTAAAAAAAAAGTAAAATTACTCTTCACGATGGTCTAAATTTATGCAACTGTATTAGCAAGTTGTTTATAGGAAAGGCAATCAACGGTTTCACCGCGAATAAATTGCCAGAAATCCCTTAACCTGAATTAATTATGGAGACAATCATGGCTGTAGAAAAAAAAGCGACGTTAGTCTTTGATGATGGCAGAAGTATTGAGCTACCCATATTATCAGGTACCCTGGGCGAAGACGTTTTAGACGTAAGAACATTGGGTTCAAAAGGACTGTTTACCTATGATCCGGGTTACCTATCCACCGCGTCCTGTGAATCACAAATCACCTTTATTGATGGTAATGAAGGCGTTCTTTTACACCGTGGTTATCCTATTGCCCAGTTGGCAAAAAATTCAACTTATTTAGAGGTTTGCTACATTCTGATGTATGGCGAGACGCCAACGCCAGAACAGTTTGCTACCTTTAAAGAGATTGTGACGCGTCATACTATGATTCACGAGCAAATCACCCGTTTGTTCCAGGGTTTTCGTCGTGACTCTCACCCTATGGCGGTACTTTGTGGGGTAACCGGTGCGCTGGCTGCTTTCTATCATGACTCGCTGGATGTACATAATGAGCGCCACCGTGAAATCACAGCGTTCCGTCTGTTATCCAAAATGCCAACCGTCGCGGCCATGTGTTACAAGTACTCTGTTGGTCAGCCATTTATTTATCCGCGTAACGATCTTTCTTATGCCGGTAACTTCCTGCATATGATGTTTGCTACGCCATGCGAAGAGTATGTGGTAAATCCGGTTATTGAACGAGCTATGGACCGTATTTTGATTCTGCACGCGGACCATGAACAAAACGCATCAACATCAACGGTGAGAACCGCAGGTTCATCCGGCGCTAACCCATTTGCCTGTATCGCTGCGGGTATCGCTTCTCTGTGGGGGCCTGCGCATGGTGGTGCTAACGAAGCCTGTCTGAAGATGTTAGAAGAGATCGGCAGCGTTGATCGTATCCCTGAGTTTATTGAGAGAGCAAAAAATAAAGACGATCCTTTCCGTCTGATGGGCTTTGGTCACCGTGTGTATAAAAACCACGATCCTCGCGCTACCGTAATGCGTGAAAGCTGCCATGAAGTGCTGAAAGAGCTGAACCTTAGCGATGAACTGTTAGATATCGCTATGGAGCTGGAGCACATCGCTCTGAACGATCCGTACTTTATCGAGAAGAAACTGTATCCGAACGTCGATTTCTACTCCGGTATTATTCTGAAAGCCATTGGTATCCCGACCAGTATGTTTACCGTGATCTTTGCTATCGCCCGTACCATTGGTTGGATTGCTCACTGGAACGAAATGTACACTGACGGCATCCGTATTGCCCGTCCGCGTCAGTTGTATAACGGTTACACCGAGAGAGAGTTCCACTCTCAGATTCCTAAGCGTCAGGATAAGTCGTAACGTTTTTTAAGACTTTTTAGTTGGATTGAAAACCCCGAGGTAATTCCATTCCTTGGGGTTTTTGTTTGGGGCTATGTTGTTTTTGATCGAAAGACCATTGACTCAGGATTAGTGGGTACGTTTGCATAATCTGGTTCTGAGAATATTCCGGTCGTAAAAACACTGTGCTTATATCGGCACCGATAATGGTCGGTAAACAATCTGTACTCAGCTACAGAGTGCGTCGGGCCTAGGCTGCCTACGGGCTGTTACAAAACACCTTCGGTGTTTTGCCCTTCGGGCCAGCGCTAGCGCTGTTCAAACAGGCTTTGCCTGTTTGTCGTTGGCTGACGCCAAGTCGACCCCCACGGCACCCTCTCCCTCCGATTAATTTCAATTAAAAGATCTAAAAACAAAAAAAGACTCAAGACAACGCCCTGAATACTAAACAATCTTTCGACCTGTTTCTTTTGACCTTTAAGAGCACTGGAATTCAGCCGACAACTGAGAGAGGGTAGCACGCCAAACATGGATGTTTGGCGAGGCACTGCTTCGCCGGACAAAATTGCAGGAGCAACTTTGAACAGCACAGCGTGCTGGCCCCGTAGGGGTGAGCCTCATGGATGAGGCGAATAAACCGAATCAGTGCCGGTGCGTAAGCCCGAACGAAGGCGGAGGGTAGTCGCCGTCAGGCGACCTGGATTCGTGTGCGAAGGCGCGGGAGTGCAGAGGGCATTCGCCCTAATGCCCTCTGCTCGGCCGCCGCACGATAATAAAACCAGACTCGACATCATTAGCGGACGAAACTTTCTCAATACCCTATTCGGTTCTACCTACCACATCTATGGTTACACCTGGCTACATAAATAGCTTTTCGGGTATAACCCCATCACTCCTGACATCCACCACAATAATAAAACGGCCTCGACGACAACATTGTTTTCTGAATTATCGTACCGCATCTCTCACATGCCTTGCCTTCTCTGGCAAACACATGAAACTTAAACAGCGCTCCGTGATGATGGTCAGGATTCATCTCTCCCCGTGTCTGATAAGAAAGTCGTGGAATGGATATCAGGGCATGTGCCAGCTTATCCAGCTGTAATTCGGAGAGTGATTCCGGTTTATGGTGGGGAAGAAGTTCCGCCGCCCACAGAATTTCCGTACGCAGATAATTACCTAATCCGGCAAGAAAAGTCTGATCCAGTAACATACCGCCCAGTTGCCTGCGACGAAAGGCTTTATTCAACAGACGAGTTTGAATATCGGCTTCGGTTAACTTCATATCCAATACGTCAGGGCCAATACGCTGTAAAAATGGATGCTGAAGAATAATCTCAAGCGGAGCCAGTTCAATGTCTGAAGCGCTGTACAGTAAAATGGCTTTATCGGCGGTTTCCAGTGCTACCCGCAAGTCACGTTTAGTTTCAGGCCGTTTGCCCGGTTCTGTCACTTTCCATATACCGTATAGCTGATTATGGCTGTACATACACAAGCCAGAGGAAAAATGGGTTAATAACGCTTTTCCTCTGGTTTCAATCGCAGTCACCGTCTGTCCTGTTAATTGCTGTTCAAATACTTTTAACTCAGGAAAAGCAAACCAGGCGGAAGTCAGCACTTTACCTTCAACCGCCTCTACCAATTTGTCTGCTGCCCGACGAATTTCAGGTCCTTCCGGCATATCTACTCCTCAAAACAAAGATGCCCTGCATAAATAGTGCAGAGCATCGTTAACCTATGCCTGATATTGCTTAAACCGGGTTATCAATATCAATAAAGGTCACATCCAATTGGTGCTGCTCTGCCAGCCACTCACCAAGGGCTTTAATGCCGTAACGTTCAGTCGCGTGATGACCCGCCGAATAAAAATGAATACCCATCTCTCTGGCGATGTGGATAGTGCGCTCAGAAACTTCGCCGGTAATATAGGCATCAAACCCGTGTTCTGTCGCCTGCTTAATATAGTCCTGAGCACCACCGGTACACCAGGCTATGCGACGAATTTCAGTCGGCGCATTATCACCACAATGCAGGGGCTTACGACCTAAACGATGGGTGATTCGTTCAGTCAGCTCACTGCTGGTCATTGGGGTATCCAATTTACACTGCCAGATGAGACAATCAGGGCTCAGGGGATCTAACGAACTGGTGTGATGAAAACCTAATACCTCACCCAGTAATGCGTTATTGCCTAGTGTTGAGTGACCATCCAGCGGAAGATGATAACCAAACAGGTTAATATCGTGTTTCAGTAAAGTCTTTATGCGTTTATGCATCATACCGGTAATCACCGGCTCATCATTTTTCCAGAAATAACCATGGTGAACCAGCACGGTATCGGCGTTAAGTTCAACGGCCGCATCCAGTAATGCCTGACAGGCGGTCACTCCGGTCACTATGCGCTTAACCTGAGCACGCCCTTCTACCTGCAATCCATTCGGGGCATAATCGCGAAACTGTCTGATTTTTAGCTCATCGTTCAGTAATCGTTCTAATTCTCTGTTCAGCATAATGACCTCCTTAAAGCAAAAATAATTTTACCGGCAGCAATAGCCCCGTATGATTTTCCAAAGTATATCCGTTTTTAAACGATTTTAATGCGCTGAAAATTATTCAGGCCCCGCAGGGCCTGAACAGATAATCTTGGAAAATCACTCCTCCGGCAGGATAAACATACCGTGAGGGTGAATATGCAGATAGTAATGGTCGCCGGCGGAGGGTTCAAGCTGTGTTGCATTTACCTGTAATAATAGCGTTTGCCCGTGCCAGTTAACCGTGACCTCATACTGCGGCCCCATATAGGCCACGCTCACCACCTGGCACTTTTGGCTGTCCAGCCCTTCTCTCACCAGCGCAATCGCTTCCGGTCTGACACCCAGGGTGTAATTACCGGTCGCCTGACCAAACTCTTTTGGTTTCGGGACTACATAGCCAAACACATCTACGCCTTCTGCCATCAGAGTTGCCGGAAAAATGTTGGCATCGCCCATAAAGTTAGCCATAAAGCGCGAAGCGGGTTGACGATAAAGCTGCTTTGGCTCTCCAAGCTGCATAATCTTACCTTTATTCATGACCAGCACGGTATCCGATACGGCAAAAGCTTCGCTCTGGTCATGGGTTACATACAACGAGGTAATATTGAACTGTTGCTGAAGTTCCCGAATTTTATCCCGCATACTGCGGCGCAGGTTGGCATCAAGGTTACTTAGCGGTTCATCAAATAGCAGCACTTTAGGTTTGAGAATCAGCGCCCGGGCTAAAGCGACACGCTGTTGCTGACCACCGGAGATCTGATCAACAAAGCGATCCTCAAACCCTTCCAGATCGACCAGCGTCAATGCTTCTTTAACCCGCTGGCGAATTTCATCCGCAGGCAAACGCAGCATTTTCAGTCCATAGCCAATATTGTCCCCCAACGATAAATGAGGGAATAGCGCATAAGACTGGAACACCATACAAATGTCCCGCTGCTGAATGGCTCTGTCCGTCACATCTTCACCGTCGATAAGGATCTGCCCTGCCGTTGGCTTTTCCAATCCGGCCACCAGACGAAGAATGGTGGTTTTACCACAACCGGAAGGCCCGAGCAGTGTTACCAGATTTCCCTGCGGAATTGACAGGTTTAGCTCATCAATCACGGTGTTCTTACCAAAGCTCTTATTGATGTTCTTCAGTTCTACAAAGTTGGTTTTAGACTGTTGATTGGTCATATTCAATGTATCCATTCCGTGATTAATCGGCGTTCTTGGCTTTTGAACGAGCGATGCGGGCTTCACCAACCAGATAGTCAAATATCAGGATGATAGCCAACATAACCACAATCAAAATAGAACCATAGGCAATAGCAATCCCGTATTCACCATCCTCGACCCGGTTAAGAATGTAGGACGTTGCTACCCGGGTATCCGGTGTGACCAGGAAAATGATGGCGCTAACGGTTGTCATGGCGCGTACAAAGCTATATATCAGCGCCGACAAAATCGCCGGACGTAATAGCGGCAGCAGAATATAGATAATGGTACGCAGTGACCCGGCCCGCAGGCTAAGGGAGGCTTCATCCAGTGATTTATCCAACTGCCCCAGCCCGGCAATACCGGCACGGATACCAACCGGAACGTTACGCATCACCATCGAGATAATGACAATCACGGCAGTTCCCGTCAGATAAACTGGCGCACTATTAAAAGCCAGAATATAGGAGACACCTGCAACGGTTCCCGGCACGGCAAAACACAGCATGGTAATAAACTCGATGGTCTTCTTACCGTGGAACTGCTGGCGCACCACAATATAGGCAATCAGCAAGCCAAAGAAGGCAGTAATTGGCGCAGCAACACCGGCGAAAATCAGGGTATCAATTAATGATGGCCATGCGCCGTCACTGAAGCCTTGTCCAAACAGCTTAACGAAGTTCTCCAGCGTCAGCGTGTAATCCACACCCCAGTTAACCGTAAAGCTACCGTAAAAAATGCTACCGTATAACAGAACGTTAAAAGCAATCCACAGGTACAACGTCAGAGAAATTCCCCATTGCAGCGTTGGCGGCAGCGGCTGTACATCACCACGGGAGAACTTCCCGGAAATGGTGACGTAAGAACGTTTACCAATCCACATGTACTGAATGCAAAAAACAAACAGGGAGAACAGCAGCAAGATAGCACCAAGAGTACTGGCTGCCGGATAATCCAACTGAGCACCGGTAATATAGAAGTAAATCTGCGTTGCCAGTACGTCGAAGTTACCCCCCAGAACTAACGGGTTACTAAAGTCCGCCAGTGACTGCACAATAACAATCAGGAATGAGTTTGCCAGCGCGGGTTTCAGCAGTGGTAAAAATACCCGATAAAAGGTTTGATAACGGTTAGCACGCAGCGTGTAAGACGCTTCCTCTAACGATGGGTGAATGGTCTTGATGGCACCATCAAGAATCATAAATGACATTGGGGTAAACGCCAGTACCTGTGCAATCCAAATCCCGGTAAATCCATACAACCAGTTGGTATTCTCCAGCCCCATATAAGTCACCATCCAGTTGGTCACATAGCCGGAGCGCCCCATCATCAGGGTAACTCCCAGCCCAACCACAAACGGCGGAGTAACAATAGGTAAAATAGAGAAGATACGACTGACAAAGGCAGAGCGTTTGGCAATACGCGTGGTGTAAATAGCACACACCAGACCAAAGAAAGTACAACCCGCACCAACGGCGGCGGCCAGTCCGATAGAGTTGATAATCACTTCTACCGTATGGGACTGCGTCAGTAATTGAATAAAGTTTAACGGTGCAAAAGCACCACTATCATCTTTGAACATCGGTACAAAAATAGCGATGCTCGGAAACAGTATAAATACGGTAATCAGTGCTACGATGGCCACCAGCGAGCCCATCACAAAGCGATCGCCCCCCATCCACTCCATACGCACACAGGCTAAGGTAATGATGGCACCCAGTGCAAAAAATAGCGGTACCGTGGCCCAGCCTAACCCTTGCTGTGTCCACCAGGAAGTGGCTACGGTTAACAGAACGCAAAACAGCGCATAGCCCGCATCAAACAGATGACGGCCCCGATGCGCCTGAGATAACGGTGAGACTGGACGAATAAACAACAACAATGGTGATAAAAACCATAACCAACCGATGCCGTTACCGTACCAGGCATAACTGGCCAAAAGTTCATCAGATGTTGATTCAAACAGACCATAATCCAGCGTGTACGCCGGTAATAGCGCAAAAGAGGCGACTATCAGCAGCAACCAATAGAATATGGGATCCCATACACGACGAGCGTGCAGAGTTAGCGATTGTGACATAACACGACCTCAGTAGCGGTGAAAAGGCTGTAGCCGCTGCTACAGCCATTAAGACGTAATGAGGTTTATTGCCCCATTTTCACTTCATTCAGCCACTTCGAGATCAGCGTTTTACGCATATCTGAAGCACCATACTTATCCATGTCATATTTGATAAGGTTCAGTTCGCTTAATTTTAGTGAGTTTGGTGCAGGAGCCGCCGTCAGGTTAGTCAGGATCTGATAAGACTGCCCTTTCTTCCATGACAGTTCCTGAGCCTCTTTAGACAGAGACCAGTCAACGAACAGTTTGGCGTTTTCCAGGTTACGGGCATTTTTGATAATACTGACGCCACCAATTTCATAACCGGTACCTTCACAAGGGGCTACCAGTTTAATGGGTGCACCCTTCTCAATTTCCAAAGCATAGTCGTGGAGGAAACCAATACCAATAGTGGCTTCACCGCGTGCAGCGTTACGCGCCGGAGCAATACCGGATTTGGTGTATTGTGAAATATTGTTATTCAGCTGTTTCAGGTAATCAAAGGCTTTATCCTCACCCCATAGTTGGGTGAATGTTGCCAGTGCGGTATAAGCAGTACCGGAACTTTGCGGATCGGCAACCTGAATCTCGCCTTTATAGGCAGGATTGGTCAAGTCGCTCCAGCATTTTGGTTCCGGCAGGTTTTTCTCTTTCAGGCGATCGGTATTTACACCATAGCCGAGAATACCGATATAGATGGCCGAAGAGTAATTACCTTTGCGGGTGGCCGGATCGCGGAACTGCGGCATCAGTTGTTCCAGATTTGGCGATTTATACGGTTGTAAAAGGTCCATTTCACCCGCTTGTGAATGAGGATCCATTGTACCGCCATACCAAACATCTGCCTGAGGGTTCTTCTTTTCCGCTTCGATTTTCGCCAGCGTACTGCCGGAACCGTTACGAATAAAAGAGGTTTTTACATCATATTTTTCGCCAAACGCCTTAGCCTCTTCTTCACACATAGAGTTCATGGCACTGCAATAAATTACCAGACGACCTTTAGCCATAGCACCAGTAGCCAGAGTCGCTACGGCCAGACCAGTTGCAATAAGAACAGACAGGGTACTTTTTTTCATTATGTAGATCCTTGTGTTGTTTTCAGATGACGAAATAGCCATACAACTTGTCATTTTGGTTTACTAAGGTGTTTCGGTAGTACGGGATGCCGAAACATTAAAATCATTCTTCGCCACACCTGTGCCGCGGAATTGTATTCACCAACAATGCGAGTGTCCTCTTCCAGTGAGAGCAGTTGTGCAAATCCGGAACGCACTACAATATGGTCATCAATCAGAGCAATATTAATCATATCTGCATGGTCGGAGTGAAATAGGGAGATAATGTTCATTATTCTTCACGATAGCAAACTCTGAAAATCAAAAGTGTTAAGGTGGTGAATAATTTTATTGCTGTTCTCTCCCTTAATCCAATAGTGAAACGAGTCACCTGATTTAAATGTGTTTTATTTTAATTTTTTATCACAACCTTCGATCAAAAGATTTTGTATTTCAATACCTGAAATGATTTTTCACATCCAATAAAGAAACCTGCCTCAGCAGAAAATAATTTAGATGAGCGATGAAAAAATAATGCCCCGATAGTTTATCAGGGCATTATTTCAATAATAAGATAGTTACCAGCTTGATTTAATAAAAATCTTTAGGTGCTCTCTCAGCCAGTGACAGCCAGACGGGCTTAGTGCTGGTTTTACTCCACACTCGATGTAAATAGCTGTAATAACGGCTTTTATCACTACGAA
The DNA here is from genome assembly GCF_021010575.1 of Limnobaculum eriocheiris. Lineage (GTDB taxonomy): Bacteria > Pseudomonadota > Gammaproteobacteria > Enterobacterales > Enterobacteriaceae > Limnobaculum > Limnobaculum eriocheiris. The sequence goes on from NZ_JAJNAG010000046.1 coordinate 16,066, forward strand.
ATACCATAAACGGCAGCGTGATAATGGTTAATAACACCACACCAGTGCGGCGTAATAAAATACGGTAGAGTGGATACCTCTGATACATCATTATTTGCCCCTCCCCTTATTTAGTGACAGCAAATTACCCGTGGTGAAAAATCACCGATTAACTGTCATTTATATTACGCGATAATAGCTACACTTTCAACTAGTCCGATTAGTTAGCTATTAATTTGCCGTCTGCCAGACTTCTTCCATGTTATTACTCCCTGTTACAGGTAACGGAATCAACGCTAAAAAATAAACCTGTGGTAATTTATTCAAATAGATAATCAACCAGCCATTTTCACTCCACTCTCTCAGCTCATTACAATTAAAGCGCCTCGCCAACTGCCACCTTAACCGCTGATTATCACTGTTGGTTGCCAGGCGATTAAGCAACAGACGCCCCTGACAGGGATATCGGGCAATACCGGGCAGTACATAACGCTGCATCCAGTGAACGTTCATCGTTGATTGATTGACAGCCTCGGTCAGCATATCGATAAACTGATGGGTAAAATGCAATTGGTATCCCTGAGACATGATGACTCTCCCGGTTATCGCTTAATAACCCGACTCCGTAACTTTTTCTGTAACACGACTCTGGAAGCGCTAATATCATCCATCCCTTTCAGCGCAGCCTGTAATGCAGAATGGTGTAAGCTCTGGTAAAAATGATGCTGAATAAACCGCATTTGATGATTCATGTCCTGTTCCTTATCCATAACAATCTCCGATGTCATTTACTGGTACGAGTAACATAATGCGCTAATTTACGCTTCACCAGAGACGGTTAACAAAATTGCGTAACACATTCAGATAATGGTAATCGGCATTGGTTTTATTGTTCAGAAGCTTGTGTGTTATTGAGAATTAATCGTAATATCTCCCAACTATTTCCGCCTGCTCCGTATGAAATTGAAGGATTAATAATGAGTACCTGGCTAATCTACGCTCTGTTATCGGCCATCACCGCCGCGCTGGTGGCAATTTTTGGCAAAATCGGTTTACAACATTTGGATGCCAATACTGCAACCGCTATCCGTTCCATTGTTATGGCGCTGTTTCTGATTGGTGTCGTGGTTGTTCAGGGAAAACTGGAGATGATTGGTGAAATTATGGCCGATCGCAAAGCGCTCTTTTTTATTGTACTTAGCGGTATTGCGGGTGCCCTATCATGGCTGTTCTATTTTATGGCGATTAAGAATGGCACCGTCTCTCAGGTTGCGCCGATAGATAAACTCAGTGTGGTATTTGCCGTTATTCTGGCGGTGATCCTGTTTGGTGAGAAGGTCACATTATATACCGGTATCGGAATTGGGTTAATTTCTGTCGGAGCGCTGCTGGTCGCGCTGGGATAGCAGCCAACATAATAACTTCCGCTGTAATATCTGATTATCAGATAGCAAAAAGGACGCGGTAATTAATTTATCGCGCCCTTTTTCAGCCATTCTGTCAGGCTTTAATTATTCCGCTTTTGCTAAAACCTCACTGACAATGTCGACCGCTTCACGCTCAATCTTTTCGCGGTGCTCTTTACCAAGGAAGCTTTCACAATAGATTTTGTAAGCTTCTTCAGTTCCGGAAGGGCGCGCGGCAAACCAGCCGTTATCGGTCATGATCTTCAGACCGCCAATTGAAGCGCCATTACCCGGTGCTTTTGTCAGTCGTGCTGTAATCTTGTCACCCGCCAGCGTATCGGCAGTCACCATTTCCGGAGACAGGCGTGAAAGAATGGCTTTTTGAGCGTGGGTTGCCGGTGCCTGAATACGGTTATAGCTAGGAGCACCAAAACGTTGCGCTAATTGCTCGTAATGGTCCTGTGGATTTTTACCGGTTACCGCCGTAATTTCAGCCGCTAACAGGCACATAATGATGCCATCTTTATCCGTTGACCAGGGCTTACCATCAAAACGCAGGAAAGAGGCGCCCGCACTCTCTTCGCCGCCAAAACCCAGCGTACCGTCAAATAACCCATCAACAAACCACTTAAAGCCAACCGGTACTTCAACCAGTTTGCGATCGATACTGGCAACCACCCGGTCAATCATCGCGCTGGAAACCAGTGTTTTACCAACCCCCATATCCTTACTCCACTGTGGGCGGTGCTGATACAGATAGTTAATAGCAACGGCCAGGTAGTGGTTAGGATTCATTAATCCTTTCGGTGTCACAATACCGTGGCGGTCATAGTCAGGATCATTAGCAAAAGCTAAGTCAAACTTGTCCCGAAGCGCTAACAGTCCCGCCATCGCATATTCCGATGAGCAATCCATACGAATGGCACCATCATGGTCAAGGTGCATAAAACGGAAAGAAGGATCTATCGCGTCATTAACCAGTTTCAGATTAAGTTTGTATACATCGGCGATACGCTGCCAGTACTCAATACCGGCGCCCCCCAGTGGGTCAACGCCAATGGCCAATCCGGCATTCTGAATGGCTGGCATATCGACAACGTGCACCAGCTGTTCAACATAGGGTTGAATCAAATCCTGAGCGTGAATATGGCCGCTGTTATTCGCAGCCGTCAACGTTTGGCGCTTAATGCCCTGCAAACCATTTTTCAGCAGTTCATTAGCCCGGTTTTCAATCCACTGAGTGAGATTGGTATCCGCTGGTCCACCGTTTGGCGGGTTATATTTGATACCGCCATCTTCAGGCGGGTTATGTGATGGCGTAATAACAACACCGTCGGCCTGCGCTTTTCCTGTACGGTTATAACAGAGAATAGCGTGGGAAATAGCCGGTGTTGGAGTAAAGCCATTATTTTGCTGCACTATCACATCAATACCGTTGGCAGTTAATACTTCCAGTACTGAAACAAAAGCGGGTTCAGATAAACCATGGGTATCTTTACCCACATAACAAGGCCCGGTAATACCGTTAGCCGCCCTATTTTCTGCGATTGCCTGCGCAATGGCTAAGATATGCGCTTCATTAAAACTCTGACGGCAGGCGCTACCGCGATGTCCGGAAGTCCCAAACTTCACTGAGTGCGCAGGATTACTGCTGTCTGGTTGCAGAACATAATATTCAGAAACCAACTGCGAAACATTTATCAGATCGCTTTGACGGGCTAATTGCCCTGCTCTTAAATGGTTACCCATCACACTCTCCCTGAAGTTCAGTAGACATTAAATAGTTAGGCAGATAGCGGCCGTCAGTTCAGCCGAAAACTGCATTGATAACATAATCTGTTCAACCATACTGCGCTTACGTTCAGTATTGGTATTCGTAATCACCCAATATGGCGTATCCGGTATGTTTTTCGGTTTAGTATGTCTGCCATTTTTTAACAGTGTTTGCTGTGAATGAGAGAAATAGACGCGGGTACGACCATGCAATAATTCAGTTGCTTCAGCAAAACTGGTTCGGTCGACACGATATAGCGTAGACAATATCAGTAAAAAACGATCCACGGCCTTCTTCTGAGCCATCAGCTTTCCGGAATCAAGTAATTCTTGAACATCATGAACACGATCGGCCTGTACAGTTACCGCTACCGGGATGACGGTTTCTGCTTCCTGTTCTGAAGCGGCCACTGCCGGAGATAAATTAAGCATCCGACGTAAAATTTCAGAAGCGCTTTCGCCAATATGTAATGTGTGGCTGGCAATATAACGATAAAGCGCTTCATCAACTTCGATAGTTTTCATCTTTGTCCTATAATTCTTTGCTAGTTATTCGTGGGGAATTATACAAGTTCATCTCATGATACTCTAACGCAAAGCAACCCAATATGTGACAATTGTGATGAAATTAAACTACCGCCTTCAGGGAAATGGTCAAACCATCGTGCTGATACACGGCCTGTTTGGCAGCCTGGATAATCTTGGCATACTGGCCCGCGACCTTCAGCAGGATTATCAAACCCTACAAATTGATCTGCGCAATCATGGATTATCGCCCCGCAGCGATGAAATGAGTTATCGGGCGATGGCTGAAGATGTGCTGGCTTTACTTGATGAACTCAACATGCGGCAAATCATTCTGATTGGCCACTCTATGGGAGGCAAAGTAGCAATGAAACTGACGGAAATTGCGCCTGAACGAATTTCCCGGTTAGTTGTTATTGATATCGCCCCTGTCGCTTATCAGCAAAATCATTATGATGATGTTTTTGCTGCTCTGAATGCCGTAACGCAATCAGGCGTTAACCAGAGAAGCGAAGCAGCAGAAATTATGCGGACTCAGGGCTTACATGAAGGGGTTATTCAGTTTCTGTTGAAATCTTTTCATCAGGGCGAATGGCGCTTCAATGTTCCGGTGCTGCAACAACGCTATGCGGACATTATTGGTTGGCATGAGGTTCCGGCCTGGGAGCATCCGATGATCTTTATTCGGGGTGAACTTTCTCCTTATATTCAGGACAGTTATCGTCAGGCCATTGCGCGCCAGTTTCCATCCGCCCGGGCCTATGTTGTAGCCGGTAGCGGTCACTGGGTTCATGCAGAAAAGCCACAACAGGTTATTCGTATTGTGCGTAAATTTTTGCAGGGATGAAGATAACTGAAGGTTAGAAAGGTAATTATTTGCCGAATTAACAAGGTTAGCCATTGGCTGACTGATTCTACTGCGTTATCATCCGCGGCGACGTGACATTGCAGGAAGTGAATTTTGCTGTAACAACCGCTGTCACCTAAACTGAATGATTAAACTTATTTTTATCTGGTTTCGTATTCTGATTTTATGGCAAAAGAACAATTAGATCGTACCACGCTGGATCTTTTCGCTGATGAGCGCCGTCCGGGCCGTCCTAAAACCAGCATGCTATCCCGCGATCAACAATTACGCATTAATAAACGCAATCAGCTACGACGTGACAGGGTTCGTGGGTTGAAGCGTGTGGAATTGAAACTATCGCAGGATGCGGTTGATGTTCTGGATCAGTTGGCCGATCGGCAAGGAATCAACCGCAGCGAATTAATCGAAATTTTGTTGTTAAATGAGAATAAGAAATAGCGTATCAGACCGTCATAAAATCGATGATTTGCCATCCGGCCCTTGCGCTACACAGCACAGATTAACGATGCCAACCAGCATCAACAATGGTATATTATTGAATACGACGTATTAATATTTATTAAAGGTGTAACTCGTTATGGCAACCGTAGGTATTTTCTTTGGTAGCGACACTGGCAATACTGAAAACATTGCCAAAATGATTCAAAAACAGCTTGGTAAAGATGTCGCAGAAATTCACGACATTGCGAAAAGCAGTAAAGAAGATATTGAGCGTTTTGATACGCTGCTGTTAGGTATTCCAACCTGGTATTACGGCGAAGCTCAGTGCGATTGGGATGACTTCTTCCCTACGCTGGAAGAGATCGACTTTGAAGGTAAGCTGGTGGCTATTTTTGGCTGTGGCGATCAGGAAGACTATGCTGAGTACTTCTGCGACGCAATGGGTACCGTTCGCGATATTATTGAACCTCATGGTGCAACCATTGTAGGCAACTGGCCAACTGCCGGTTATCATTTTGAAGCCTCTAAAGGTTTAGCCGATGACAAACACTTTATTGGTTTAGCGATTGATGAAGATCGTCAGCCAGAATTAACCGCCGAACGCGTTTCTGCCTGGGTTAAACAGATCTCTGCTGAAATGAATCTTGCTTAATTTTGTGTCATCGCTGTTTTGTATGACTTAATAAAATAAGTCATACATATTACTGAATAATCAAATACATAATAGCCACCAAAATTTACCGGTGGTTATTATGTCCCACCATAAAATTAACTGACTAATAATTAAATAAAATCAACTTGCACAAAATTAATGTAGATATAAATCACATATTAAAATAAATATTTCATCAACCTGTGATCGAGTGCAAACTCAATTTGTTAAATGGATTGGAAAACTTCACATATCCATTACTATAATTATGCTTGTCATCATCAGAGATAAAAATATTTGATGACACCATTTATATACACCCAAATTTATCTCTAACTCATTGATATAAACATAAAATATCTCATGCAACGAATACTGAAATATAACGAAATAAGGTTATATGCAACACATAACCATAATAAAAAGAGGGGATAAACTGATACGCCATATTATTTAAAATAGAGCCCTGCATTGTCTAATCACAATGCTTATATTGACTTTATTGATTCATCATATAAATGTCTTTTTTAGGGTGCCCGATAATAATTCCCTATTTAATATTTATCTTCTAATAAAGAGGAGGAACGCTTATGCGCAGCATAGCGTCCTATATTATATGGTTCGCTGTCGCTATTCTTGGCGCCTGTGGGCTCGCCATCATTGCCTTAAACAATGGTGAAAAAGTTAACGCACTTTGGATCGTTGTGGTTGCCGTATCGGTATATCTGATCGCCTATCGTTATTACAGTAAATTTATTGCGAATAAAGTTCTGAGCCTTGATTCTACCCGAATGACACCAGCCTATCGTCATAATGATGGTCTGGATTATGTTCCTACCAACAAATACGTCCTTTATGGTCACCATTTTGCCGCTATTGCCGGCGCAGGACCTTTAGTTGGTCCGGTACTGGCAGCACAGATGGGGTATCTGCCGGGTATGATCTGGATTCTGGCGGGGGTAGTTCTTGCCGGTGCCGTTCAGGACTTTATGGTTCTGTTTGTTTCCACCCGCCGCGATGGCCGTTCTTTGGGCGATCTGGTGAAAGGTGAACTGGGTACCGTACCGGGTATTATTGCCCTGTTTGGCGCCTTTATGATCATGATCATCATTCTGGCAGTACTGGCATTAATCGTGGTTAAAGCACTGATTAACAGCCCGTGGGGTGCCTTTACCGTTGGTGTAACCATTCCTATCGCATTGTTTATGGGGGTTTATACTCGCTATATTCGTCCGGGGAAAATCGGTGAAATCTCCGTTATTGGTTTCATTTTACTGATGCTGGCTATTATCTACGGTGGCGAAGTCGCTAAAAGCGAAAGCCTGGCACCGATCTTCACTCTGGATGGCGTACAGCTGACCTGGGCACTGATTATTTACGGCGGTATCGCTTCTGTTCTGCCGGTATGGTTGCTGTTGGCGCCACGCGACTACCTGTCGACCTTCCTGAAAATTGGTACCATCGTTGGTCTGGCTATTGGTATTGTCATCATTGCCCCTAGTCTGGAAATGCCGGCGACCACTCAGTTTATTGATGGAACGGGTCCGGTTTGGGCGGGCAATCTGTTCCCATTCCTGTTTATTACTATTGCCTGTGGTGCGATTTCTGGCTTCCACGCGCTGATCTCTTCCGGTACCACACCTAAAATGCTGGAGAATGAAACCCATGCCCGCTTTATCGGTTACGGCGGTATGTTAATGGAATCATTCGTTGCCATTATGGCGTTAATCGCTGCCTCGGTTATCGACCCGGGTGTGTACTTCGCTATGAACAGTCCTCTGGCTATTCTTGGTCCAACCGTTGAATCAGCCGCCAGCGTTGTCAGCTCATGGGGCTTTACCGTAACGCCTGAAGTACTGGTCCAATACGCAAAAGACGTTGGTGAAACCACCATTGTATCGCGCGCAGGTGGTGCCCCTACTCTGGCTGTTGGTATGGCACATATTCTGAGTCAGTTGACTGGCCCAACCATGATGGCCTTCTGGTATCACTTTGCCATTCTGTTTGAAGCACTGTTTATCCTGACCGCCGTTGATGCCGGTACCCGTGCAGGCCGCTTTATGCTGCAAGATTTAATGGGTACTTTCGTTCCATCAATGAAGCGTACTGACTCTTTTGTTGCCAACATTACGGCAACGGGATTATGCGTTGCAGCATGGGGTTACTTCCTGTATCAGGGCGTGGTTGACCCACTGGGCGGTATCAATACGCTATGGCCTCTGTTTGGTATTGCTAACCAAATGCTGGCAGCCATTGCGCTTACCCTGTGTGCCGTAGTGCTGTTCAAAATGAAGCGCGAAAGATATGCCTGGGTTGCCGTTGTACCAACTATCTTCCTGTTAGTCTGTACTCTGACCGCCGGCTGGCAAAAAGTGTTTGATGCTAACCCACGCGTTGGTTTCCTGGCGCTGGCTAAGAAGTATCAGGCATCTCTGGATCAGGGACAGATTTTGGCTCCGGCTAAGTCTCTGGATCAAATGAGTACGCTGATATTTAACAACCAGCTGGACGCAGGTCTGACTATAATGTTTATGTTAGTCATGATTAGTGTCGTGGTGTTTGGTTTACGAACTGCATTTAAAGCACGCTCGAACCCGGTTCCAACTGCAAATGAGGTTCCTTATCAGCCAATGCCTGAATCAGCAACGGCAAAGTAATCTCTGATGTTGAATAGACATTAATAGTAAAAAGATGGCAGTATCAGGTTATTGATTCCCTGTTACTGCCATCCTGATTAAGGGAAGTCACTTATGTTTGAAGATTTAGCAAAAGTTGGCCGCTATCTTGGTCAGGCGGCTCGTCTGATGGTGGGCGTCCCTGATTATGATAACTATGTTCAGCATATGCGTATTACCCATCCGGATCAGGAAGCGATGACTTATGAAGAGTTCTTTCGTGAGCGTCAGCAAGCCCGCTACGGTAGCGGTAAGGGTTCCTGCTGCTAAACATTAACTCTGATTTTGTGACACACAAGATATTTAACCAACGCAATAATGCGTAAGGTTAAAGCAAAAAAGGCATATGTTATGACCACCCCACTTCAGCTACCGGTAACGGTATTGACCGGTTTTCTCGGCGCAGGCAAAACCACTCTCATTAACCATCTGCTGGAAAACTACCCCGGCGAACGCATCGCTATCATTGAAAACGAATTTGGTGCAGTTGGTGTAGACGGCGGACTATTAGGACAACATAGTGGTATTGAGGTTATTGAATTAACCAACGGTTGCGTATGTTGCAGCGTTCGCGGAGAACTGACTGAAGCCTTAAAAAGCCTGCTGGCGCAGCGGGATGCCGGTCAGCTTAATTTTTACCGCCTCCTGTTAGAGACGACCGGATTAGCCGATCCAGCCCCGGTAATCCAAACCTTCTTTGTTGATGACGTTCTGCGTGAACGCCTTCAGTTAGATGCCATTATTACTTTGGTAGACAGCGAACACGCGCAGAAGCAGCTAACCGAGCATCGGGTTGCCGTTTCTCAGGTCGGTTTTGCTGACAGACTGATTTTAACCAAATTAGATCGCATCGATCGCGAAGCAAAAACGCTGCTACTGGAGCGGCTGCGTAACATCAACGCCAGAGCGTTGGTATGCGAGGCTCAACACGGCAAGCTGGAGAAAGCGGCCTGGATCGGCATTCAGGCATTTAATCTGGATGACTCTTTTGATCTTAATGGAACCTTTGTTGCTTCCACCGCGCCTGCTCAGGCGCCAACAAACTTTCGCCCTTTAAATCAAACCGCAAAGCCCCTCGCTCGCTCCTGGAATGATGATATAACTTCGCAGGTTTTTGAAACCGGAGAGGTGGATATCAAGCTTATTGGCGCATTTATGGAAACTGCCATCGAAAAATATGGCAATAACATGCTACGCTATAAAGGTATTCTGGCCATTGAGGGTGAACCTCGCCGCCTGATCGTTCAGGGTATTCACCGGGTTGTTGGTTTTGATTACGGAACTGAATGGACTGAAGAAGAACCCCGTAAAACGCTGTTAGTTATTATTGGGCGTAATTTACCGGTTGAGGCATTAAGAAATGAATTTTTAGCTACGGCAGTTTCAAACACCGTTAGCTAATAACATATCGGGTAACGGTTGAATATTGTCAGAATTAGGATTCTGCCTATCGATTCTATCGAATTTGAACCGACTCCCTGAGGTTTTCATTTCATACGTCTGGCTCTATAATGGTATATTATAATTATGTTAATCATTCGCTAGCGATTCACGGCGCCCCGAATTTAGGAACAAATCTGCATGACTGATAATAATATCGCACTGAAGAAGGCTGGACTGAAAGTTACGCTCCCACGGCTTAAGATTCTGGAAATACTTCAGGAGCCAGATAACCATCACGTTAGCGCGGAAGATTTATATAAAAGACTGATTGATATGGGCGAAGAGATTGGTCTGGCTACCGTATATCGTGTACTGAACCAATTTGATGATGCTGGCATCGTAACCCGCCATAGTTTTGAAGGCGGTAAATCAGTATTTGAATTGACGCAAAAACATCACCACGATCACTTAATTTGTCTGGATTGTGGACGAGTTATTGAATTTAGCGATGAATTTATTGAACAACGTCAGCGTGAAATTTCAGAGAGATACAATATCAAGTTAACCAACCATAGCTTATATCTGTATGGTAAATGCAGCTCGGGTGATTGTCGTAAAGACGAGACATTGCACGATCCCAAATAAGTTACCATTGTAACTTTAGGTTTGAATATGCCAGCAACTAACACTGCTGGCATTATTTTTGGGTAAACGCTCCGCAGTCATTACACTTTATTCCATGTTTATATTTAAATAGCGGAAAGCCTAACAAAATAAACACCACAAATGCGCTGAGGGATCCCCACAAAATCAGCGCTAATAAACCAACACCATACTCTGGTAGGTTTTGGCGAGATGATTAAGAACAGTACTGAGTACTGTTCGTCTTAAAATTAGCGGAGAGTGTCGCAA